>NZ_JACHOF010000015.1:0-92747 GCF_014199765.1 Xanthomonas sp. 3058
CCGAACATGGCGCTCGGCGGCATTACCCCAATGCAAAAGTTGGCACTTGCGGCATAACTCCACTTTTGGCGACTGCTACAAATGGGGGGATTACCGCCGACCTCCGAAGCACGGGCGCCGGTATACAGACCAATGAGGGAGGCCCATCGCGCGGCCAGGGGCAGGGACTCAAAGGCCGCAGGCGCAAACAAGGCCTGGACCTGGTGGGCGTCGTAAGCCTTGAAGCCAAACTTCCGCCTGGCTCGCTTCTCCCTGGTGGAGTAGCTCACGTGCCCGGACGCAGGATTGTCGCCCCGAGGGTAGTGGCCGGAGGCTTGGGCCCATTCGAAGAACCCGCCCTTGCCGCCGATGTAGGACTGCTTGTTGGTGAGCGTGGGTGTAGAGGCTCCCTTCTCGCGCATGTCCTGATACCAACGCGCCAGGTCCGAGCGGGTGACCGTCTGCAGCTTGGTCTTTTCGCCCAGGAAGCTGGTCAGCAGTTCAATGGCAGTGCGCTTGATGGTCCAGGTCTTGGGCAAGGTGCTGCTCTTGAGGCTGTTCAGCCAAGCGTCTCGGGCCTTGCCGAGCGTGATCGTTTCGATGGCGGATTTGGTCGTCCGCCGTGGCGTTGGGAGGGGCGGCACGTGCTGATGAATCAGCTCTCCCAGCGCGCTGGGCTGTGGGGCCGTGAGCGCCATGAGTTGCTGGTAAAGCGTGACGTCCTCTGGGCTGTCGATCTGCCATTGCTCGATGATCGACCCATCCGCCGAGCGCGTCCGATTCAGCGTCAACTCCTGCGGACGTTCGGTGCCGGTCAGGCGCGCCAGGAGCGCGTCCAAGTCGTCGTCCCGGGTTTGCATGCGTCGTTCCTTCAACACGGTGAAGACCTGAGCATAGCGGGCGGCCATCGTCAGCGCGCGCAACCTTGCCTCGCGCATGTCGTAGGTGTGCAGGGTGCGTTTGAAGGTCTGCCGACCCACGATGGGCTGCAAATCGACCGGGACACGCTGGCGATAGGACCAAAGTCCGGAGGGGGCTCGAACGAGATGATGAGGAATGCGCATGGGCGTCGTGTGTTCCGACTTGCGCAGCTGCAGCCAGTTTTTTACGCTAACAAAAAACCCCTGATTTCTCAGGGGTTTGCGTATTCTGGCGGAGAGAGGGGGATTCGAACCCCCGAAGCGCGGTTTAGACGCTTACACACTTTCCAGGCGTGCTCCTTCAACCACTCGGACACCTCTCCGTGCCTGCCGTCCGACTGGGTCGGCGGCAGGAGCGGGATTCTAGCCGCCGCGGGCGCGGTTAACAAGGCGAACGATCTCTGCGGTCGGGAGCCTGCCGCCGATGCAGGTCCTCAGGTTAAGCAAATGCGCTTGCCGGACGACCTCGGTCAGCGGGGACGGCCGGGCACCACTGCTGAACGATCAAGCTGGCGCGCCATGGCACAATATCGGTTCAGAGGAAGCTGGTTGCCCGATGTCTTATCTTGTTCTCGCCCGCAAGTGGCGCCCGAAGCGTTTTGCCGAACTCGTGGGCCAGGAACACGTGGTCCGCGCGCTCAGTAATGCGCTCGACAGTGGGCGCGTGCATCACGCGTTTCTGTTCACCGGCACCCGCGGCGTGGGCAAGACCACCATTGCGCGCATCTTCGCCAAGTCGCTGAACTGCGAGACCGGCACCAGTGCCGATCCGTGCGGCACCTGTCCGGCCTGTCTGGACATCGATGCCGGCCGCTATATCGACCTGCTGGAGATCGACGCCGCGTCCAATACCGGCGTGGACGACGTGCGCGAGGTGATCGAAAACGCGCAGTACATGCCCTCGCGCGGCAAGTTCAAGGTGTACCTGATCGACGAAGTGCACATGCTGTCCAAGGCCGCGTTCAATGCGCTGCTGAAGACGCTGGAAGAACCGCCCGAGCACGTGAAGTTCCTGCTGGCCACCACCGACCCGCAGAAGTTGCCGGTGACGGTGCTGTCGCGCTGCCTGCAGTTCAACCTCAAGCGACTGGACGAGGACCAGATCCAGGGCCAGATGACCCGGATCCTGGCCGCCGAGCAGATCGAATCGGATCCATCGGCGATCGTGCAGCTGTCCAAGGCCGCCGACGGCTCGCTGCGCGATGGCCTGTCGCTGCTCGACCAGGCCATTGCCTATGCCGGCGGCGCGCTGCGCGAGGACGTGGTGCGCACCATGCTCGGCACGGTCGATCGCACGCAGGTCGGGGCGATGCTGCAGTCATTGGCCGATGGCGATGGCGCGCGCCTGATGCAGGTGGTCGCTGCCCTGGCCGAATTTTCGCCCGACTGGAGCGGCGTGCTGGAGGCCCTGGCCGAGGCCTTGCACCGCATCCAGGTACAGCAGTTGGTGCCGTCGGTGGCGTTTGTCGGCGATGGCATCGACCCGACCGCCTATGCCGCGCAGCTGCGGCCGGAAGTGGTGCAACTGTGGTACCAGATGGCGCTCAACGGGCGTCGTGATCTGTATCTGGCGCCCAGCCCGCGCGCCGGTTTCGAGATGGCGGTGCTGCGCATGCTGGCCTTCCGTCCTGCGGCGACGGTGCCTGCCGGCGGTAGTGACGATGGACGCGGCGCCAGCACCGGCGGCGGTGCGCGATCTGCGGCAGCTGGCATGCAGGCGGCTGCGTCGGTGACCGCCGCGCCTGCGCCCACAGCGGTGGCGAAGCCGGCCGAGGTCATGGAAGCGACGCCTGCTGCCGGTGCGGCAGTCCCGGTGCCGGCGCCATCGCCTGTCGTTGTGCTTCCCAGCTCGGACGCAGCGTCAGATCGCCGCGCGTCGTCAGCATCTGCGCGCAACGACGAGACGCCGCCGTGGGCAATGGATGACGCGCCGGTGCGTGCGCAAGCTGCGCCCATCTCCGAACAGGCCGCTGTTCTCGCGCCGGAGGCGGCAATGGCACCGCCCGCCGCCGCAAGCGACTCTGCAGCCCTGGTCGAGGCTGCACCCGACGCAGCGCTGGCCCCTCCCGCAGCTGTCATGGCTCCCGCACCTGCGGAACCGGCAGTGGAGCCCCCCGCTGCGGCCGTGCCGTCCACATCTGCATCGACAACCGATTCGTCGGTTGCGCGCGATGACGGCCATATCGCCGATGCCGAGCACTGGTTGGATCTGGTCACGCGTAGCGGCTTGAACGGCCCGTCGCGACAGCTCGCTGCCAATGCCGCCTTTATCGGCCATCGCGACGGCGTGCTGCGCCTGGCGCTGGCGCCAGGCTTCGAATATCTGAATTCCGAGCGCTCCATCGCCAATCTCGCGCAGGCGCTCGCGCCGGTGTTGGGTGAAACGCCGCGCATCGTCATCGAAACCGGCAGTGCCGATGTCGAAACCTTGCACGAGCGGGCCAACCGGCAGAAAGGTGAGCGCCAGAGCGCGGCCGAAACCGCATTTATGAACGACCCGAATGTGCAGCAGCTGATTCAGCAGCAGGGCGCGCGGGTCGTCCCCGATTCCATCCGCCCTTACGACGAGTAACGACACATGCGTGGGAACATTGCCCAATTGATGCAGCAGGCGCAGAAGATGCAGGAAAACCTGCAGCGCGCCCAGGAAGAACTGGCCAAGCTGGAAGTCACCGGCACCGCCGGCGGCGGCATGGTCAGCGTGACGCTGACTGGCGCCAAGGAGTGCCGCAAGGTGCGGATCGACCCAAGCATCCTCTCCGACCAGGAGATGGCCGAGGACCTGATCGCCGCCGCCTTCAACGATGCGTCCAACAAGATCGACGCCGAATCCAAGGACCGCATGGGCTCGGCCACCGCCGGCATGCAGTTGCCGCCGGGCATGAAGCTGCCGTTCTGAGCGAGGGGATTCGGGAGTCGGGATTGGAGATTCGCTAGAAGCGAAATTTGCTTCTGCATTTGCGAATCCCGAATCTCCAATTCCGAATCCCGGCCACCCAATGTCCTCTCTTCTCGAACAACTGATCGAGGCCTTCCGGGTATTGCCGGGCGTGGGCCAGAAATCGGCGCAGCGCATGGCCTACCACGTGCTCGAACGCGAGCGCGAGGGTGGGCGTCGCCTGGCCGCGACGTTGGCCGATGCAGTGGAGAAGGTTGGCCATTGCGCGCAATGCCGCGACTTCACCGAGTCGGACATCTGTGCGATCTGCGCCAACGCCAGTCGCGACCGGCAGCAGCTGTGCGTGGTGGAATCGCCGGCCGACCGTCTGGCGATCGAACACGCCACCGGGTATCGCGGGCTGTATTTCATTCTGCAGGGACGGCTGTCGCCGCTGGACGGCATCGGTCCGCGCGAGCTGGGGTTGGACCGGCTCAGCGAGCGTCTGGCCGCCGGTGAAGTCACCGAAATGATCATCGCCACCAATGCCACCGTGGAGGGCGAGGCGACCGCGCATTATCTGGCACAGCTTGCCCGCCAGCACGCGGTACGCCCGAGCCGGCTCGCGCAAGGCATGCCGCTGGGCGGCGAGCTGGAGTACGTGGATCGCGGCACCTTGTCGCATGCCTTTGGCACCCGCAGCGAGCTGCTTTAGAGCGGGGATTGGGGCGTCGGGATTTGGGATTCGTAGAAGCGAAAAGCGGAGGCATGCGCGGTAAGCTCTTGCCAATCCCTAATGACCAATCCCTAATCCCCAGCCATGACCGACACCATCTTCGGCAAGATCATTCGTCGCGAAATCCCGGCCAACATCGTCTACGAAGACGACGAGGTACTGGGTTTTCAGGACATCGCACCGCAGGCGCCGGTGCATGTGCTGTTTATTCCCAAGCAGCACGCCATTCCCACCTTGGACGATGTGCCGCCGGAGCAGGCGCTGCTGGTCGGCAAACTTGCACTGGCCGCAGCGTCTTATGCACGCGAGCAGGGCCTGGCCCAGGACGGCTATCGCATCGTGATGAATTGCCGCGAGCATGCGGGCCAGACGGTGTTTCATATCCATCTGCACCTGCTGGCCGGCGCGCCGCTGGGACGTTTCGGGACGCCGTGAGCGTTGCTCGGCCAGGTGCCTGAGTGCATGACGCGGCTGACCCAGTCGTCGAATCGCAGATACAAAAACGCCGCTCTCTGCGAGCGGCGTTTTTGCGTGTCACTGACGCAGGTGCCGAGTTACCACCAGCCGCCGCGACCCCAGCCCCAGCCGCCGCCCCAGCGCGGACCCCACGGGTCGCCCCACGGACCGTACGGGTAGGCCGGTACCACATCCACTTCGCGCACGACCGGCCACAGGTAGACCACGTCGGCCGCCACCTTGGGCAGCTTGTAGTCGTACTCGCCGATCTTGGTGGTTTCATAGCCTTCGATCTTGCCGATGAAGGTTACTTCGCGGCCCGGCTCGAACACCGCCGGATCGTAAAAGCCCGAACGGCAGGCCAGGAAGCGGCCATCGCTGGCATCGACAGCACTGCGGTCGGGGCGGCCACTGGCATTGAGCGGGCGCGAGATCAATTCAAAGCAGGTCTGGCCCTGGCCGGGTTTGGTCTGAATGATCTTGCCGCCCCAGCGCACGGATGTGCCGATCTGGGCGCTGGCGGTGGAATCGCTCGGACTGACCGTAGGGAACTGGCCCTGCAGCGGCTTGGGCGCCGTGGCGCAGGCTGCGAGCCCGAGCACGGCAACGATGGGAACAAGAAAACGGGTACTCATAAGAAGCTCCGGTTCACGGGCGATGCTGCAGCAAGTCTTTCAAGAGAGGGGCGCTGTCCGAATCCGCGCCAGCGTAGCGCGCGTCAGCGAAACGTTGGCTGAGTGCCAACAATGCCGTATTGGGGTGTGAACGGGCGACACGTTGCGCCCAGGCAATGGCAGGTTCGTGCGGCTCGCGAGCGAGGCCAAGCTTGCCGTAGCGACGGCCGAGCCGATGCCAGGCACGCAGCAGCGGATCGCGCTCGCGTTCGCCGCGCGCCAGCAGCCAGCCCATCCATGCCAGGGCGCTGACCGCGAAAATGCCGAAGATGGCGGCCAGTTGCGAGGTGTCCAGGCGATCGATGCCGAACGGTTGCAACAGCCGTTGCTGGCGCTCGGCATCGAAGGACAGCACCAGATCGTTCCAGCCGCGTCGCAGCAGGTCGCTGACCTGGCCCAGGCTGGCCCACATGCCGAGTTGGGCGAAGTTGGTGCCGCCACCGGTCTGCAGCCGATCTTCCAGGGTGTCGTAGATGCGTTCCGGTGCCACGGCGGCGGTGGGGTCCACGCGTACCCAGCCGCGCCCGGCTAGCCAGACTTCGGTCCAGGCGTGCGCGTCCATGCGCCGCACCACCCAGTAATTGCCCAGCCCGTTGTAGGTGCCGCCGGCATAGCCGGTGACCACGCGTGCCGGGATGCCGGCCGCGCGCATCAGCACCACGAACGAAGAGCTGAAATGCTCACAGAAACCGGCCTTCTGCTGGAACAGGAATTCGTCGACGCTGTTGCGGCCGAGCAGTGGCGTATCCAGGGTGTAGGCGAATTCGCGGGTGATCCACTGCAGCGCGCGCTGCACCACGGCGTCGTCGTTGCTGCCGGCCTCGCTGCGCCATTGCCGTGCCAGCGTGAGCGTGCGTGGATTGAAGCCCGGCGGCAGGGCGAGGGCGCGCTTGCGCAGCTGGTCGGGGAGGTCGGTGTCGAAGCGTGCCGGCGGTGCCGATTGCAGCTCCCAGCGGGTCAGCGCACTCAACGGCCGCTGCGCGAACAGTTCGTAGTCGGGCGATAGCTCTGCGTTTGCCACGGCTTGCGTGGGGAGATCCAGCGACACCAGTAGGCGACGATCGGTGGGCTCGTAATCCAGGCGGTAGCGATAGCTCTGCGGCCCGGCAGTGACCGATGCGGGTTGGCCGCGACCGGTCCAGCGCGCGCGCTGCCAGGTGCGGCCGTCGAAGTCCCACATCACCGGCCCGCGCCAGTAGCGTTGCTGCGGCGGTGGCGCCTTGCCGGTGAACTGCACGCGCAGGGCCGGGCTGTCGTCGGCCATCAGGTCGATCCATTCGCCCGGCGCCATGTTGTCCGACAAGCCAGGCCGCGACAGCGCGCGTTCGGGCACGCCCCATAGCGGAGCGCTCAGGCGCGGCAGTAACCAGAACGTGGCCAGGGCCAACGGCACGCCGATGGCGACCAGCTTGCCGATGCCGCGTAATTGCAGGCGCAGTGCCGGCGTGGCGGTGCGATGCTCCTCGTCGGCCAGCCGCTGCATGGCAAGCAAGGCGCTGAGTACGGCCAGCAGCGCCAGGCCCATCGTTGCCGGACCTTGATCGAGCAGAAACGCGGCAAACGGGGCGAACAACGCGAAACCCAGCAGGCTGCGCGCATCGCGCAAGGTGCGCAGTTCAGAGGCCTTGATCGCCAGCATTGCCGCCAGCACCGCGCAGCCGGTGTCGCGGCCGAAGCGCATGCCGATCTGCCAGTACACCGCCGCCAGCATCGCCACCACCAGCAATAGCCGCACCGGCACCATCAGTGTGCCGCGCCAGCTCAGCACGACCACCAGCACCGCAGCGAAGGCGACAGTTGCGGCAAGCAGGCCCGGCAGTTGCAGCAGCAACGGCGCCAGCGCCAGCCAGCTGGTGGCCAGCACCCAGCCGCGGCTGGCCTGGCTGATCGGGAGGGACGGCTCAGTCATGGGCAAGCAGGGCCAGGGCGCGCAGACACAGGTGATGGTGCGAGGGGCCTTGTGCTGGTCCCAACGGTGGCTGGCCCGGCAGCAGTAGCCGGTAGCGGCGCCCCTCGCGCTCGGCCAACGCGACCCAGCGCGCCAGCCGCGCGATGCGGCGTTCGTAGGGCAGCGCGTTGAGCGCGCGCCAGTCCAGCGTGACGTCGACGCCCAGCGGCTGCTCGTATTCGCGTACCAGCAAGCTGTCGCGGCGGGCGGAGTGTTTCCAGGAAATGGTGCGTGGCGCATCGCCGGCGCGATATGGACGCAGCTGATGCAGCTCTTCGCCTTGCGCGTGCAGACGGGTCTGGTTGGGTGAGCCGGCGCCTTCCGGCAGCGGTGGGCCGTGTTCTTCGGGCTTGGGATAGGCCAGCAGCGGTGTCTCCGGCCACACCCAGGACCAGGCGCGGACCAGGCCGAGCGGCTGGGTGCTGGACAGGCGGATGCGCTCGATGTCCTGCCAGCCGCGCTGTTGGGTGGGTACCCATAGATCGACGTCGGCATTGTCGTGCGCGATCAACGAGCAGAAGCTGCGGCTGTCCAGGTGATCCAGGCGCAACCCGCGCCGCAGGCGGGCATCGCGACGTGCCAACGACACCCGCATGCGCAGGGGCTCGCCGGCGACCACCGGCTCGGCCGACACCGCCTCGATGCGCAGCGCCGACAACTGCAGGTGCGCCACGATGCTGCTGGCAATTGCGGCGGTGGCCAGCAGCAGCGCCAGCAGGAGCGCCGGATTATTGTTGTAGTTCAGCGCGCCCAGCAGCATCGCCAGCAGCAAGGCGGCGACGAATAGCCCGAAACGGGTTGGCAGCACGTAGATGCGGCGGCGGTCCAGCACGATCGGCAAAGCCTCCGGCCCACGCGGACGCGCCAGCAGGCTGAGCCGGTGACCGATGCTGCGCAACGGCGCCCGCATCGGCCTCAGTCCACCGGCACGCTGTGCAAAAGCGCCTTGGCCAGCGCCGGCCCGGACGAGGATTCGGCTTCCGGCACCAGGCGATGACCAGCCACCGCCACGAACAGTGCCTGCACGTCTTCGGGTAGCACGTGCTCGCGCCCAAGCAGCAGCGCGTAGGCCTTGGCGGCGCGCAGCAACGCGATGCCGGCGCGCGGCGACAGGCCGACGCGCACCCCGGCATGTTGGCGGCTGCGCAGCAGCAAGGCCTGCACATAGCCGATCAATGCGTCGCTGGTATGGATCTGGCTGACCCCTGCGCGCAACGCGACCACATCGGCATCGCTGAGTTGCGGTGCGGCCTGGGCGATCAATTCGCGGCGGTCCACGCCGGAGAGCAACGCGCGCTCGGCATCGGCGCTGGGATAGCCCAGGCTGAGCCTTAGCAGGAAGCGGTCCAGTTGCGAATCCGGCAACGGAAAGGTGCCGGACAGATCGACCGGATTCTGCGTGGCGATCACGAAGAACGGCTCCGGCAACGCATGGGTGACGCCATCGAGCGTGACCTGCTGTTCGGCCATGGCTTCGAGCAGCGAGCTTTGGGTCCGTGGCGGCGCGCGATTGATTTCGTCGGCCAGCAGTACGTTGGTGAAGACCGGGCCGGGATGGAACTGAAATTGACGCGAGGCGGCGTCGTACACCGACACGCCCAACACATCGGCCGGCAGCAGGTCGGACGTGAACTGCACGCGTTGAAAGCCAAGCCCCAGGCTGGACGCCATCGCGTGGGCGAGGGTGGTCTTGCCCAGGCCCGGCAGATCCTCGATCAACAAATGTCCGCCGGACAGCAGGGCCACGAACGCCAGCCGCACCTCCTGCGCCTTGCCCAGCAGCAGCGAGTTGACCTGGTCTTGTGCGCGCCGCAGCGATTGGCGCAGCGCATCGGTTAGCATTTCCGTGGAACGCAGCGGTGTCGACATCACAATTCCGTAGGTGAAGAGAAAAGTGCACAGGGCAATGCAAGCGGACCAACGGGCACATCGCACCTTCGTGATCCTGTGGACACTGGCGACGGCCGTCAAGCTGTTGATTGCGGCGCGGCTGCCGCTGTTCGTGGACGAGGCGTTTTATTGGCAGGAAGGTCAGCACCTGGCTGCGGCGTACTCGGATCTGCCGGGCATGACTGCCTGGCTGGCGCGGCTGGGCGTGGAAGCCGGCGGGCATCATCTGCTGGCCTTGCGCCTGCCGTTCTTGGCCATTTCTGCGCTGATTCCGTGGTTGATCGCGCATATCGCCACGCGCTGGTTCGGCTCCACGCTGGGCTGGCAGGCGGGCAGTCTGACGCTGTTGATGCCGTTGTCGGCCACGCTCGGCATCCTGGCGGTGCCGGATGTGCCGATGGCACTGGCGGCGGTGTTGTGCATGGATGCCGGCGCGCGGCTGCTGCGCGAGGTCGATGCCACCAGCGCGCTTGAGCTCGCCATCGGGTTGGTGATCGGTGCGCTCAGCCACTACCGCTTCGTCGGGGTGATCGGCATGGGCTGCATTGCGCTGCTGTGCATCCCGCAAGGGCGCGCGGTGCTGCGCGACCCGAGGATCTGGATGGCGCTGACGGTGGGCGCGGTGAGCTGGCTACCGCTGCTGTTCTGGAATACCGACCATGATGATGCGGGGCTGCGCTTCCAGTTGGTGGATCGGCACCCGTGGCGCTTTCAGGTCACAGGGCTGTGGTTCCTGCTGATCCAGACGGTGCTGGTGACGCCTTTACTGGCCTGGGCGATGGTCAAGGTCGGTCTGGCCGGCATGCGTGCCGGCGGCGGATCGCGTGTGCAATGGCGATATTTCGGATTGCTGGGTGGCATTTCGACCGTGGTGATCTTCGTGCTCGGCTTCTACAGCGACGCCGAGCGGATCAGCTTCCACTGGCCGTTGCCCGGCTATCTGGCCTTGCTGGTCGCGGTGCCGGTGATCCTGATGCGTTGGCCGCATGGCCTGCGTCGTGCCGCCTGGGTGATGGCGTTGCTCGGCACGTTGGGCGCATACGGCTATTACCTGGCGGTGTCGGCGCCGTCGATTCGCGCGCATGCGGCCGGCGAAAAATACTATCCGCGCAACTTCGCCGGTTGGAACGATCTGGCGCGCGCGGTCAAGATCAAGCTGGCGCAAATGCCGCCGGGCACGCGCGTGCTGGCAGAAAATTTCAAGGTCGGCGCAGAGCTCGGCTTCCAGTTGCGCGACGCCAATATCCAGGTGCTGCGGGCCGACTTGAACGACAAGCACGGGCGTAGCGCGCAGCTGCTGCAGTGGGGGTTGCTCAGTGATGGCACGCGTACCGGTCCGCAGTTGTTGGTGCTCTCGCCCAGCGATCAGCGCTATCGCGATCTATTGAAGCGTTACCACGAAATCTGCGACATCGTCGGGCCGCTGCCGCCACCGACCGTGGTCTCGACCGATCATGGCTCTCAGCGCTTCCTGTTGTTTGCGTTGCCTGCGCAGCGCCAGCCTGGCCCGTGCGTCGCGCCGGCGATGGCGTGGATCGATACACCGCTGCCGAAAGTAAGCGTGTCCGGACAGGTGCAGTTACGCGGCTGGGCGTTCAAGGACGGGGTCGGCTTGTCGAACGTAGAACTGCTGCTAGACGGTCGTCCGGTCGCGCAGGCCGATTACGGCACGCCGCTCGATGTGCGTCCCTACTGGAAAATATCCACCGATCCGCAGCATCCGCGCGTCGGCTTCACCGCCACCCTCGACACCCACGCATTGCCACCGGGCACGCATTGGTTGGGGCTACGCCTGCACGGCCACGACGGCAGCGTCGAAGATTGGTCGGAGCAGCCGCTTACTGTCCAATGATGTCGGGCAGTGGCGTTCGAGTGCCGAGTGGAGTGGTTTGTTCGGGTCATTGCATCGATCAGCCGGCTGGCCAACGATGATGGTGGTGATCCTGTTTTTGGGTGGAATTCAGCTGACCGCGTTAGGCATGATTGGAGAGTATCTCGGTCGTCTGTATGACGAAGCCAAGCAAAGGCCGTTGTATCTGGTCCAGGACGTCCTTGACCAGCGACGCGATCAGTGGATTGAGAGGCAATGATCGGACCATGTCTGCCTGCTTCCGCCGCCGTGGCGCGACCGGTCATGCTCGACAGAAAAAAGGACAAGCAATTGCAACAGACGCATAAGCATTTAGCGCGCGATACCTGTAACGGCCCTCGGGAAAGCCAAGCCCGGTATACGCTGCCGGCGGTGCTGCTGGTCGGTGCCAAGTGGATCTACCTTGTCATCGGCGTGTTGGCGATGGTGGTGCTGTCGCCGAAGGTGCTTTATGCCGATCCATGGCGCTATGCGAAAAACCTCCTGAGCCAGCCTTGGCCCTGGAATGTATTGACGGTGGATAACGGACATCGCGAGGTCCTGCCAAACCTGCTGCGTCTGGCCGAACTCAGATGGTTCGATGGCAATCAATGGTTGCAGATATCGGCAGGTGTGGCGCTGGCGTTGCTGACCGTGTGGATGTTGCATCGTCTCGTGCGTGCAGAGCGGTTGAGTGTCTCGGCGCAGGCTGCCGCTGGCCTGGTTTGTACGATGGGCATTTTCTGGCTGGGAAGCGAGCGGGCATTGGCACATGCGAATGAGTCGGTGCACGTCTATCTGATCACCATGTTTCTGGTCGCCGGTTGTTGGTTGCTCGGTCATGGCAGCAGTGTGTGGCGTGCCGTGCTGGCAACACTCTGTGGGTTTGCGGCCACCTTCTGTTTCGGTGCCGGTATTGCCACTTTCGTCGCGTTGCTGGCGATGTTGCTGCTACGCAGGGCGTCGTGGGCCTGGTGGTGCATTGTGCTATCGGGCTTTGCGGTGTCGTTGCTGCTGGTCATTGGTTTTGGCGATACGCACATACAGGGGGCGCGCATCATCGCGCCCGTTGCGCAGCTGGATCTTGTGTTGCGTTGGCTGTCTGCGCCGTTTATCTATGCCTGTCTGCCGCTGGTCGACGTGCATGTCGCAGCGCAATTGCCAATCGAATCGTTGAGGACGGTTGCGGTTGCGATTTCCGGTGCCTACACATCGGTGTTCGGCCCGGTCATGGTCTCGGCTTGGCCGCACAGGCTGATAGGGTTCCTGGGGGTGGGGTGTCTGATGGGCATCACCTACGCATCCTGGCGTCGGCGCGCGGAATCGGTGGCGGAGCGGGTCGCGATCTCGATTGCCTGGTTCGCCCTTGCTGTCGGAGGGGTGATCGCCTTGGCGCGCCTTGTCTATTTCCAGTCTTTTCCCGAGCAATTGTTTGCCGGGCGCTATCAGCCGTGGCCGGTCCTGTTCTGGAGTGGTCTGTTGTTGTGGGTGTTCGTTCGGTACGGCAGGCTGCGCCCGCGTCGCGTCGCAGTGGCTGGTATGGCGCTGGCGTGTTGCCTGTTGCCAAGTACGGTCTGGATGGCATTGCTTGCCCAGCGCATGCAGACCGCTGCCAACATGACGGCAACCGCCGCAGCGGCAGGAGTGATCGATGCCGACGCCGTGCATGGAGAAACCGTTCTTGCGGAAGTCGCGGACGCACTGCCTGTGTTGAAAACCGCACAGACGTCCATCTTTACGTGGCCGGAAACGCGTTATCTGGAGGGCGCGCGGATGGCTGCCGACCCCGTTGCGATCGCCAATGTCGCTGCAACACCGGTGCGGAATCTGTTGCATGATGGCTCGGCGATGCGATTCGATTTCAACGCACAGACACCGGCGTCGCGCATGGTGCTGATGTGCGATAACGCCCCTGTGGGAGTGGCGACTCGTCTGGGATGGGGGGCGCAGTGGGTGGGGTGGTCGCCACGAACTGTTGCGTCGTCCTGTTTGCGCGCTTTCAGGGTAAGCGGCAGTGCCCGGTTTTAGCTTGGTCGTCGTGCTCGGCGTGGCTGGTAACCGGCGCGCGTCTCGGCACCTGGCTGCATCGCGGATGAGGTCTTGCTGGCTCCTCGATCACTGGCAATCGCGCTCAAGGCAGTTCAAACCCCGCCTGCCGCAATAGCCGCGCGAGCGCGATCAGTGGCAGGCCGACCAGTGCGGTGGGATCTTCCGAGCGAATGCTATCGAACAAGGCGATCCCCAGGCCTTCGCACTTGAAGCTGCCGGCGCAGTCCAGCGCTGGCTCGGCGGCCAGATAACGCTCGATGTCGGTCGGCGTCAGCGCTCGCAACTGCACTTCGGTCAGGTCCAGCGCATGCAGTGAATGCCCCGGGCCGACCAGGGTCACCGCCGTATGGAAACGCACCCTGCGGCCGGACATCGCGGTCAGCTGCGCATGCGCGTGCTCCAGCGTTCCGGGCTTGCCCAAGGCCTGTCCGTCCAGGTCGGCCACCTGGTCCGAGCCGATCACCCAGGTGTCCGGCATCCGAGCGGCCACCGCCGCTGCTTTTTCGGCGGCAAGTCGGCTGGCCAAGGCTGCTGGCATCTCGCCAGGGTGGGCTTGCTCATCGACCTGTGGCCGGGCGGTGGTGAAGTCCAATTGCAGGCGGCCGAGCAGCTCGCGTCGGTAGCCGGAGGTGGAGGCAAGAATCAGGCGTGGCATCATGGGCGCTGCGTAAGGCGGGCAGGGGAGTCTGCCAGCCTTGCCGCGGCGCGGGGTATGTGAATGCGGGGATTTGACAGGGCGTCGGCGGGTCTTTAACATTCTGCGGCTTATGTCCGCGAACGTACCCGAAATGCTGGATGCTTGGCGGATGGTCGCAGCGCGCAGGCGCTTCGATGGCCGCATCCCGCTATCTGCGATGACCCGTCTGCAAGGGAGCTTGGTCGATACCGAGGGCGAGTGTGTCTATTCGCTCCAATTCGATCAGGACGATCTGCTGAAGGTCGCTTATGTCGAACTCAGTATCGATGTGGAGCTTCCGCTGGCCTGCCAGCGCAGCCTGCAACGTTTCCTGTATCCGGTGCAAATCAGACAGCGTCTTGGTTTGATCCGTGACGAAGCCGACGAAGCTGCATTGCCAGCCGAGTACGAAGCGTTGTTGGTGCCGGAAGATGGCATGCTGCGGGCCGTGGATATGGTCGAGGACGAACTGGTGTTGTCGGTACCGGTGGTGCCGATGGCCCCGGGCAGCGAGGCCGTCGAGGCCGAGTGGGTTCCGACCCAGGAAGAGCAAGACAAGGCCAGTCCGTTCGCGGCGCTGGCAGCGTTGAAGAAACAGTAACCGCCGCTGTTAAGGGCGGAAAGACAGGTCGACGCGGGCGTAGAGCGTGCTGTTCGACTCAACAGACAATAAAGTTGGAGCAATCCCATGGCTGTGCAGAAATCCCGAGTCACCCCGTCCCGTCGCGGCCAGCGTCGTTCGCACGATGCCCTCACCGCCAAGCAGCTGTCGACCGACCCGACCAGCGGCGAGATCCATCTGCGCCACCACATCACCGCTGACGGTTACTACCGCGGCAAGAAGGTGATTGCGACCAAGTCGTCGGCCGTCCAAGAAGATTGATTCGCGGTGCCCGCCGCGCGTCGCGCGGCCGGGTGACCCTCGCTTCTTCCGGAGCCGCCGGTCACTGCGGCTCTTGCAACAGGAAACAGTATGAGCAAGCGGATCTATTCCAGAATCGCGGGCACGGGTAGCTATTTGCCCGAAAAGGTGTTGACCAATGACGATATGTCCAAGATCGTCGACACCAGCGATGAATGGATCTTCTCGCGCACTGGCATCCGTGAGCGTCACATCGTCGCCGACGACCAGACCACCAGCGATCTGGCGTATTTCGCCTCGCTGAAGGCGATGGAAGCGGCCGGTGTCACCGCCGACGAGATCGACCTGATCGTCATCGGCACCACCACCCCCGACCTGATCTTCCCGTCCACGGCCTGCCTGCTGCAGGCGAGGCTGGGCAATGTCGGTTGCGGTGCGATGGACGTCAACGCCGCCTGCTCGGGTTTTGTCTACGCGCTGAGCGTGGCCGACAAGTTCGTGCGCAGCGGCGATGCCAAGACCGTGCTGGTGGTAGGGGCGGAAACGCTGACCCGTATCGTCGACTGGACCGATCGCACCACCTGCGTGCTGTTCGGCGACGGTGCCGGCGCGGTGATCCTCAAGGCCGACGAAGAGACCGGCATCCTCAGCACCCATCTGCATGCCGACGGCAGCAAGAAAGAGCTGCTGTGGGACCCGGTGGGCGTGTCGGTCGGCTTCGGCGAAGGCAAGAATGGCGGCGGTGCGTTGCTGATGAAGGGCAACGACGTCTTCAAATATGCAGTCAAGGCGCTGGATTCGGTAGTCGATGAGACCCTGGCGGCCAACGGCTATGACAAGCACGATCTGGATTGGCTGATCCCGCATCAGGCAAATCTGCGCATCATCGAAGCCACCGCCAAGCGGCTGGATTTGCCGATGGAGCAGGTGGTGGTCACCGTGGATCGCCACGGCAACACCTCCTCGGCCTCGGTGCCGCTCGCGCTGGACGAAGCGGTCCGCTCGGGGCGCGTGCAGCGCGGCCAGTTGCTGCTGCTGGAAGCGTTCGGCGGTGGATTTACCTGGGGCTCGGCGCTGCTGCGTTACTGACGTTTGCCTGCCTCGCACTGCAGTCCGTGCGCAGACGTTTGCGTACAAGGCCGGTGCGTGCAAGCCAGGGTCGCATCGTTGCTCGGTGCGCATGGTGCAGGGATGCGGCACCCTGTTATTTGCCGCAGCATCGCCATTGATGCCCTTCAGCGCGCGGTGATGTCGCCGGCGGTCGAATGATCGCCTGGTTCGTTTGCTGCGCCCGGCCTACGCACTGATTCGCGACGCCATGCCGCCGGGCAGATAAGGTCACCGCATGCGCTACAAGGATGATCCAGCATTCTTCGCCTTGCTGACCGGAAGTTTCTTTCGTGTGGTCGGCCGCCCGCTCGTTGCCGACCCCGGTATTGGAGCGGATTGGCTCTATACGCAGGCGCCGTTTGCGCTGCTCGCCCACGATACGCGCCCGGATCCGGTGTTCGTCTACGCCAATCGGGCGGCCCAGCGGGCTTTCGGTTACGGCTGGGAGGAGTTCATCGGCATGCCCTCGCGTCTGTCGGCGGAATTGCTCGATCGACCGGAGCGTCAGCGACTGCTCGATGCGGTTGCCCGCAACGGTTTCGTGACGGACTACGCAGGCATCCGTATCGCCAAGGATGGGGCGCGTTTCCCGATCGCCGACGGGGTGGTCTGGCAACTCATCGACGCCGCCGGGGAGCTGCGCGGGCAGGCGGCCGCCTTCCCGCTGTCCGCTGATGGCACTTATGCCGTTTGAGGCCCGGATCAGCACCTCATCGATGCGCGGCAGTCGCACCCTGGCCGCGACTGCCGCAGCTGTCAGGCCATTCGGGGCGACTGTCTCCGGAGTCCAGACGCGGCCCGTCGCTGCGGCTGACATGCCGGCATTGCGAATGCTTCCGTAGGGTGCGCTGGAAATCCGGGCGTTGTCAGGCAGTCCTTGCATACGCGGCAGTACAGACGGCAGGGCGATTTCGCACGTATCATCCCGGCTCGATTTTTGCTGGCAGCAACGCGTGACCGAATCCACTCTCGCCTTCGTCTTCCCCGGCCAGGGCTCGCAGTCCCTGGGCATGCTGGCTGAACTGGCCGAGCTGCATCCGCAGATCCGCGACACATTCGCCGAAGCCTCCGAAGGCGCGGGCGTCGACCTGTGGGCGCTGTCCCAGGGCGGCCCGGAGGAGATGCTCAACCGCACCGAGTACACCCAGCCGGCCTTGCTGGCTGCGGGCGTGGCGGTGTGGCGGCTGTGGACTGCGCAGCGCGGGCAGCGTCCGGCCCTGCTGGCCGGGCACAGCCTGGGCGAATACACCGCGCTGGTCGCTGCCGGCGCCTTGTCGCTGCACGACGGTGCGCACCTGGTGCGGCTGCGCGGCCAGTTCATGCAGGCCGCTGCGCCGGCCGGAGTCGGGGCGATGGCGGCGGTGCTGGGCGCCGAAGATGCGTTGGTGCTGGAGGTCTGCGCCGAGGCGGCAGGCAGCCAGGTGGTGGTGCCGGCCAATTTCAATTCGCCCGGCCAGATCGTGATTGGCGGCGACGCGGCCGCCGTGGATCGTGCGCTGGCCTTGCTGGCCGAGCGCGGCGTGCGCAAGGCGGTCAAGCTGGCGGTGAGCGTGCCTTCGCACACCCCGCTGATGCGCGATGCGGCCAACCAGCTCGCCGAAGCGATGGCAGGGCTGAGCTGGCAGACCCCGCAGATCCCGGTGGTGCAGAACGTCGATGCGTCCGTGCACACCGGCAGCGAAGCGATTCGTCAGGCGCTGGCCGAGCAGCTGTACCTGCCGGTGCAGTGGACCGGTTGCGTGCAGGCGCTGGCCGCCCAGGGCATTACCCGGATCGCCGAGTGCGGCCCCGGCAAGGTGCTCAGTGGGCTGGCCAAGCGCATCGACAAGCGTCTGGACGCGCGTCCGCTGGCCACGCCTGCCGATTACGCTGGCGCGCTCGAGGCCTGGACGCACTGATTCCGACGCACCCCGGTCATCCCGATTCCCTCACTGTCCGCGGCTGCGGTCACGACGTCCCCCTTCGAGGAACAGCATCCATGAGCAAATCTTTGCAGGGCGAGATCGCCCTCGTCACCGGTGCCAGCCGCGGGATCGGCGCGTCCATTGCCGACACGCTGGCCGCCCAGGGCGCCACCGTGATCGGTACCGCCACGTCGGCGTCCGGCGCTGCAGCGATCGGCGAGCGTCTGGCCGCCCACGGCGGTCACGGCCGTGAGCTCAACGTCACCGACGCTGCGGCGGTCGAGGGCCTGATCGATGCGATCGGCAAGGAGTTCGGCGCGATCTCGATCCTGGTCAACAATGCCGGCATCACCCGCGACAACCTGTTGATGCGGATGAAGGAAGAGGACTGGCAGGCGATCATCGACACCAATCTGACCAGTGTGTTCCGCACCTCCAAGGCGGTGATGCGCGGCATGATGAAGGCGCGCAAGGGCCGCATCATCAACATCGCCTCGGTGGTGGGCGTGACCGGCAACCCCGGCCAGACCAACTACGCTGCGGCCAAGGCCGGCATCATCGCGTTCTCCAAGTCGCTGGCCAAGGAAATCGGCTCGCGCGGGGTCACCGTGAATGTGGTGGCGCCCGGTTTCATCGATACCGACATGACCAAGGCGCTGCCGGACGAGGCCAGGACCGGCTTGTTGCAGCAGATCGCGCTGGGCCACCTGGGCCAGCCGGAAGACATCGCCAACGCGGTGGCGTTCCTGGCCGGCCCGACCGCCCGTTACATCACCGGTGAGACCCTGCACGTCAACGGCGGCATGTACATGCCGTGAGCGTGCGGCGCCGGGAGGCGCTAAGTGGCTGATCGGCGGGGAGTTGTGATGCAATGCAACGCCCGGTCGCTTCCACTACACTATCCAACGCGGCCATCGCATCCTGATGGCGTTTTTTTCGTACCACCACTACTCCATCTGGAGCGATATCCCAAATGAGCACCATCGAAGAACGCGTCAAGAAAATCGTCGTCGAACAACTCGGCGTCAAGGAAGAGGAAGTCACCACCAGCGCATCGTTTGTCGATGACCTGGGTGCCGACTCGCTGGACACCGTCGAGCTGGTGATGGCGCTGGAAGAAGAGTTCGAGTGCGAGATCCCGGACGAAGAGGCCGAGAAGATCACCTCGGTCCAGCAGGCGATCGATTACGTCAAGTCTCACGTCAAGAGCTGATGCGTTTTCCTGACGGCGGCGGCGTGACTTAAGCCTCTGCTGTGTCAGACATTCCATGGGGCCGCTGATGCGGCCCTGTGTTTTTCAGCGTCAATCGCAAACCGCAAGCACCGTCCGTCGCGCGGTGAGGAGATCTGCAATGAGTCGTCGTGTTGTCGTTACCGGCATGGGCATGGTGTCGCCGCTGGGCAATGATCTGGCTACCAGCTGGGATGGAATCATCCACGGGCGCTCAGGCATCGGCCCGATCACGCAGATCGATTCCTCGCAGTTCACCACCAAGATCGCCGGTGAGATCAAGAATTTCGACCCCACGCTTTTTGTGTCCGCCAAGGACGTCAAGAAGATGGATTCGTTCATCCACTACGGTGTCGGCGCCTCGTTCATGGCGCTGGACGATTCCGGGCTGGAGATCGACGACAGCAATGCCGAACGCGTGGGCGCCATTCTCGGCTCCGGCATCGGCGGGCTGCTCGGTATCGAAGAGCAGACCATCAAATTCCATGAGGGCGGCGCGCGCAAGATTTCGCCGTTCTATGTGCCCAGCACCATCATCAACATGTTGCCGGGCCAGGTAAGCCTGATCAAAGGCCTCAAAGGCCCGACCTTCTCTGCGGTGTCGGCCTGCGCCACCTCCAACCATTCGATCGGCACCGCGATGCGCATGATCCAGCACGGCGACGCCGACGTGATGCTGGCTGGCGGCGCCGAGCGCGGCTCCTCGCCGAGTTCGGTGGGCGGCTTCTGCGCGATGAAGGCGATGTCCACCCGCAACGACGACCCGACCGGCGCTTCGCGTCCGTGGGACAAGCAGCGCGACGGCTTCGTGCTGGGCGACGGTGCCGGCGTGCTGGTGCTGGAAGAATACGAACACGCCAAGGCGCGTGGCGCGCGCATCTATGCGGAATTGGTCGGCTTCGGCGCCAGCTCCGATGCCTTCCACATGACCGCCCCCAGCGAAGACGGCGAAGGCGCGGCGCGCAGCATGGCCGCGGCGATGCGCGATGCCAAGCTCAATCCCGAGCAGATCGGCTACCTCAACGCGCACGGCACCTCCACGCCGCTGGGCGATCTGGCCGAGACGATGGCGATGAAGCGTGCGCTGGGCGACCACGCCTACAAGACCATGGTCAGCTCGACCAAGTCGATGACCGGTCACCTGCTCGGCGCGGCCGGCGGCGTGGAAGCGATCTTCTCGGTGATGGCGCTGCACACCGGCATCATTCCGCCGACCATCAATCTGGAAGAGCCCAGCGATGGCTGCGACCTGGATTACGTGCCCAACGTGGCGCGCGAAGTGCAGGTGGACGCGGTGATGTCCAACGGCTTCGGCTTCGGTGGCACCAACGGCACGCTGGTGTTCAAGCGCATCTGAGGTCGATGCGCGGGTATTGCCGGTGGCCGCGAAGAATGTCTCGCGATCATCACTGCGCGCCAGTCGCTGGCCGCCGCGCGGGACACGTGCGCACGGCCACACCTCAAGCCGCGCCCTGATCCACCTCATCACGCGTGCCCTGCATCCACCGCAGGGCGACGCGCTTCAGCACCCCACGCCAAACCGGGCCGATGACGCTTACCAGACCCCTGCACGCGAACATCGACCTGCTGGCGCTGCATCGGCTGGCGCCGCAGCGCTATCCGGCACTGCTCGAATCCACTGCCTCGGGCACCGAGCACGGACGCTGGGACGTGCTGTTGCTGGCCGAAGGCGCCAGCCTGCGGCTTGATCCGGATGGGCGCACACGCGACGGCAATGGATGCCTGCTGGACGGCGGATTTCTGCAGGCACTGGATGCCGCCTGGCGGGCCGCGCGCGTGCCGCACGATGCGACCAGTCCGTGGCCGTTTCGCGGTGGCTGGGCAGTGTTGCTGGATTACGAACTGGCCGCGCAGGTCGAACCGATTCTGCAGCTCCCCACGCGTACCGATGGCTTGCCGAGCGCGCTGGCCTTGCGCGCACCCGCCGCCGTGCTGCGCGATCGGGTGCAAGGCCGCTGCCTCGCGCTGGCCGAGCCGGGCCGCGAGGATTTGCTGGCCCGCATCGTCGAGGACATCGCCGCCTGCGGCGCATTGCCGCCGTTGCCTGAGTGGGTTGCGCCGGTAGCCATCGACGAAGACGCACCGGAGCGCTTCACCGATGCGGTCGAGCGCGTGCTCGATTATCTGCGCGCCGGCGATGTGTTCCAGGCCAATATCTCGCGCGCCTGGCAGGCCGCGTTTGCCGCTGCGGTCGATCCGGCTGCGCTGCATGCGCGCCTGCGCGCGGCCAATCCTGCCCCGTTTGCCGGCCTGTTCGTCGCGGCCGGGCGCGCGGTGGTGAGTTCCTCGCCGGAGCGGCTGGTATCGGTGCAGGGCGAGGTGGTGCAGACGCGCCCGATCGCCGGCACCCGCGCGCGCTTTGCCGGCGACGACGATGCCGCACGTATCCGCGAGCTGGTCGGGCATCCGAAGGAGCGCGCCGAGCACGTGATGCTGATCGACCTGGAACGCAACGACCTGGGCCGGATCTGCGCGCCTGGGACGGTGGAGGTGGACGAACTGATGGGCGTGGAAAGCTACGCGCACGTGCATCACATCGTCAGCAATGTGCGTGGTCGCCTGCGCGAAGGCGTCACCCCGGGCGAGGTGATCGCGGCGGTGTTTCCCGGCGGCACCATCACCGGCTGCCCGAAGGTGCGTTGCATGCAGATCATCGCCGAACTCGAGCGCACCGCGCGTGGCGCCTACACCGGGGCCTTCGGCTGGCTCAATCGCGACGGCGACATGGATCTGAACATCCTGATTCGCACCGCCGAGGTGGCGGGCGAGCAGGTGCGCTTCCGCACCGGCGCCGGCATCGTGGTGGATTCGGACCCGCAGTGCGAACTGGACGAAACCCGCGCCAAGGCGCGCGGCGTGCTGCGCGCTTTCGACCGGACATGAGCGCTTCAACGGGACATCACCGGCGCGCGGTATCCTGCGCGGCGCTGGGGCAATGACGAGGTGCGTGTGGCGGTGACTGGCAAACGTGGATGTCTGGCCGTGCTGGGCACGGCGCTGTTGCTCGTAGCGCTATTGGCGATTACGGGGCTGGTGGCGTGGCGGCATTACTTGCACTTCGCCGATACGCCGGTGACTGCGAGCGCGCCCAGCGTGGTCATCGCGCCCGGCGATTCGCTCAGGGCCACGCTGCGCAAATTGCGCGCCGCCGGCGTGGCGCAGGGCACCGATCTGGAATGGCAGCTGCTCGCGCGCCAGGTCGGTGCGGCCGGCAAACTCAAGGTGGGCGAATATGCGTTGGCGCCGGCCCTTTCGCCGCGCGAACTGCTCGCGCGCATGCGTCAGGGTCGGGTGATCCAGTACCGCTTCACCATCGTGGAGGGCTGGAACTTCCGCCAGCTACGCGCCGCGATCGCCACTGCCACGCCGCTGCAGCATTCCATCAGCGTCCTGGACGATGCGGCATTGATGGCGCGGCTGGGATTCGCCAACCAGCACCCGGAAGGGCGCTTCCTGCCGGAAACCTATGTCTATCAACGCGGCGACAGCGATCTGGATGTGCTCAAGCGCGCGCACGTCGCCATGGACAAAGCGTTGGCGCAGGCCTGGGAGCAGCGCGCCCCCGATCTGCCGCTCGGCTCGCCGGAGCAGGCATTGATCCTGGCCTCGATCATCGAGAAGGAAACTGCGCTGGGGTCCGAGCGCCCGCTGATTGCCGGCGTGTTCCTGCGCCGTCTGCAGCTGGGGATGAAGCTGCAGACCGACCCCACCGTGATCTACGGCATCGGCAGCAGCTACGACGGCAACATCCGCCGCCGCGACCTGACCACCGACACGCCCTACAACACCTACACGCGCACCGGCCTGACCCCGACCCCGATCGCCATGCCGGGCCGTGAGGCCTTGCTGGCGGCGGTACGTCCCGCGCCGGGGGATGCCTTGTACTTCGTCGCGGTGGGTGATGGCACCGGCGCGCATGTGTTCTCGGCCACGCTGGCCGAGCACAATGCGGCGGTGGCGCGTTATCTGCAGCGTCGCCGCCAGTCGCAATCGGAACCTGCCCCATGACCCCTGCATTTTCGCCCTGGCAGCAGCGCGGCTACGACCAGACCCTGGCCGCACTGGATGCCGGCCGGCTCGGGCATGGCTTGCTGATCTGCGGGCCGGATGGCCTGGGCAAGCGTGCGGTGGCGTTGGCGCTGGCCGAGCACGTGCTGGCCAGCTCGCCAGACCCGGCACTGGCGCAGCGCAGCCGGCAACTGATCGCGGCCGGGACCCACCCGGATCTGCAGCTGATCTCGTTTATTCCCAATCGCACAGGCGACAAGTTGCGCACCGAGATCGTGATCGAGCAGGTGCGCGAGATTTCGCAAAAGCTCTCGTTGACCCCGCAATACGGCATCGCCCAGGTGGTGATCGTCGACCCGGCCGATGCGATCAATCGCGCTGCCTGCAACGCCTTGCTCAAGACCCTGGAAGAACCCTCGCCAGGCCGCTATCTGTGGCTGATCAGCGCGCAGCCGGCACGCCTGCCGGCAACCATCCGCAGCCGCTGCCAGCGCCTGGAATTCAAGCTGCCGCCCGCGCACGAAGCGCTGGCCTGGCTGCTGTCGCAAGGTGTCAACGAGCGGGCTGCGCAGGAAGCGCTGGACGCCGCACGCGGCCATCCCGGGCTCGCCGCGCAGTGGCTGCGCGAAGATGGCCTGGCGGTGCGTCGCGCGGTGGCGCAGGACCTGGAACAGATCGCCAGCGGACGTGCCGGTGCGGTGGAGGTCGCGCAGCGCTGGACCAACGATGGCCAGGCCGACCAACGGCTGCGCCACGCCGCCGACCTGGCGTTGGCGCAGGCCTCGGCCGGCTTGACCGATCCCTCGCGGTTGCACAAGCTGGCGACCTGGTTCGACGCCGCCAATCGCACCCGCGATCTGCTGCGCACCACCGTCCGCGCCGATCTGGCGGTGACGGAATTGTTGCTGTCCTGGCGCGAGGGAGAGCGTCCGGCACGTTCTAGGGGAACTCGATGAGTGCAATGAATGCACGCCAAGGCATTTTGTCGCTGGCGTTGAAGGACAAGCCGGCGCTCTACAGCGCGTACATGCCGTTCGTGAAAGGTGGCGGCATCTTCGTGCCCACGCCCAAACGCTACATGCTGGGCGACGAAGTGTTCCTGCTGCTGACCCTGCCGGACTCCAGCGAGCGCCTGCCGGTGGCCGGCAAGGTCGTCTGGACCACCCCGGCCGGCGCGCAGGGCAACCGCGCCGCCGGCATCGGCGTGCAGTTCCCCGATGGCCCGGAGGGCGAGGGCGTGCGCAACAAGATCGAGACGCTGCTGGCGGGCTTGACCACGTCGGATAAGCCGACGCATACGATGTGAAGCGCTCCAGTGCGCTGCGGTCGCGCGTCTGATTGCAGTCGTGTTGAAAGCGGCTGATCGAGGCGCGAATCGGATATTTGAACGGTGCGGGATTGATCGCCACGCCCTGGGTGCCAGGGCGGCAACGCCCCGTCCAGGCGCCGGAACGGGGGCGCTTTCGTCCGCGTCGTCGCCGTGCTGGATGAACCTGTTGACGATCGCCACAGCTGCCCTATAATGTGCGGCTCGCGTCATCGGGCGGTTAGCTCAGCGGTAGAGCATTGCCTTCACACGGCAAGGGTCACAAGTTCGAACCTTGTACCGCCCACCATCGAAACCCAGCAGCATCGAGGGTTCAGCGCGAGAAGAAAAGCCGGCCATGCGCCGGCTTTTTTGTTGTCCTGCAGTCGTCCTGCAAGAGGATCGAGAATGTCAGCTGGACTTTGCCTATTCCGAGATGAAGTGACAGAGCTGTGTCGCACGCCGCAGCGCGCGCGCCAAGTGGCATTCCTGCGGTCGAACGGCATCAGGCATTACCTGGATAATTACGGCCGGCCCGTGATCCTGCGCTCTGCAGTAGAGGGCGCTGCTGCGCCACGTCCTGCCGCAACCGTTGAGTGGCGTTCCAACAAAGTCGTTTGATGAGTGCTTAACACGCCGGTGTATTTAGCCGCGCTGAATTCAGCGGGTGGTGACAGATCCAGCGGCTGTCTTGACCGTCATGGGACGTGTAGCTCGCCAGCAAGCTGCGTGGCTCTGCCGGGTCGGAGAGGTTGACTATTGACGGCGCCGGCGCGGCCACATGGCGTTCCAGCTCCTGCCAATGATCGACCAGGTGCCCCGCCGGCGACCACCAGTGGCGCAAGCCCAAGCCCATGGTCTCCAAGAAGCACCCGATCACCATCATCGGCCGAGTCCACTGGGTGGGCGGCTGGCGCGATTAGCTAGCGGCAGGCTGAACTGGGCGCTTACCACAGCAGCTAGCGGTTGCTAAAGCTGGGAGGAACTTTGCCGATGATGGATGGGTCTGACCGCAGACGACCCGACGTTCGAGACTAATTTGCTGCACTACTCCGTGCTAACGGTGAAGTCAACAGAATGTAGTCAATTGACTAGACAGATCTGTATACTCCGCGGCTACACGCAGTAGCGTTTCGATGCATTCATTAGCATTCACCGACGTTCAGTGTGCCCCACCAAGGAGACCAGCGAAGTTGCTGGAAAGCCCATGAACAAAATAAATGCTACGTTAAACGCGTTTTTAGCCGGCATAGGTGGCGCTTTTTCACTCTTCCCGTCAGGCCAAGTCGAGTCGTTCATGAAGCGACCCACGGTTGAAGCCCGGATGCAGGCGAGCTTTGCACGAGTAGGCCGCAATATGGACACTGCGATGAAGAGGGCCAAGGATGAGCAGAAGAAAGCCGCAGAAAAAGCCTACTGAGTCAAGGCCTAACAGCTTAGCAAGCTCAGCCAAGCCCGCAACGGTTCGTACGGCTGAGCTTCGTGTTGGGCAGCAACAAACAACGCAGCAGATAACTCAGCAGTACGCCATGAGATCAAGCTGGGAGGGCCCCATACCTCCGCCTAAGCTCCTCGCAGACTTTAACGAGATACAGCCTGGGCTGGCAGGGCGAATTGTTCAGTGGGCCGAAGAGGAAGGCGCACACAACCGGACAATTGAGACCAAGGCTCTCAACTGGTCGATTGCCACAAGAATCATCGGGCAGATCTTTGCTGCGGTGCTTGCAGTCGGATGCTTGTATGCAAGCTATCACTTGGCAATGGCCGGTCATGACGTTGTCGCGACCACATTGGGGGGTGGCACCCTGACTACGATCGTCTTTGCATTTCTTTCAAGTAAAAGAGCGGCAAACTCTACCAACTGACCCCGCTCCGGCGGGGTTTTTGCTTTGTGGGGGCTGGTGCTGGCGGCTACAGCATCGGCTCGATCGTGGACTCACCCTCGGTCCTGGTGTGGATTCGGTAGGAGCGCACCTGGCCCGGCTCGACGAAGATCTCCGCGCTGTGGCTGCGCGCTACGTGCCGCTCCTCACTGTTGGCCCCGCAAAGACCTCTGCCGCCGACGTACCGCGAGGTGATGACGTGCCGGCCGCCGCGCAGCGCGGTCGGATCCGAGAGCAGCACAAGCTGATCGGCCGGCGCGGCGATGCGGCGCTCAAGCTCCTGCCAGCGGTCAACCAGGCGCGCGGTGAACTCCGGCGACAGCTGCGCCACCACCACAATGCTGTCGCGCTTGCCCTGCTCGCCAGCAAACACGAACACGCGGGTGGCCTGGCTTAGACCTAAGCCATTGATTTTTTCAGTATCCTCAATTTGAGGAAGCTGGATGACACGCTCCTGTGCAAGCGCTTCGATTGTTCGCTTGACGTTGTCGTGGCGCTTTTCGACCAGCTCCGAGATATCACGGCTAGTGATTGCCGGCGCGCCGCCCGCAATGGTGAGTTGGCTCATGGATGCACGTTCTGGCTCGCGCCGGTGATGATGAAAACCACTTGCCCGCCCTTGCGCGGCTCAGCGCGCACCAGCGGGTGGGAGATGAATCGCTGATCGTCGATCCCCAACCTGGGCCAGGCCGTCGCGGTATGCCTTGCAGCGGCCGAGCATGTTGTCGTCGTCCGGCATCTGCTTCGTCGGTGGGTAGAAGTCGATCCACAGGTGTAGCAGGCCTGCCGGCAGCTGCATGCCCTTCCAGCCGGCCTGGAACGCGGTGAGCGCACGCTGGCGCGCGCTCTTGATGGCCCTTGCCTTGCGCGACCAATGCACACGCGCGTTCGGCGACCAGTTCTTTCTAGGCCAGAAGAAGGTCAGGCGGGTCAAGAGGCCACGACTCAAGGCGATTGCGCGCCCCGCCGATAACCATTTGTCGAGGCCTTTCCAAACCACAGAGAGCAAACATGCAAGAGCAAATTATCGATCAAGACAAAGCAACTGCGCGCCAAGCCAGGGACGACGTGTTCTTCGGCAACCTGAAAGACTTCGTTGAAATGATGAAGTGCTGGGGCCTCGGAACTGCCTTCATCGCAGCGGGCTTTTCGGTAATTACGTCTGGTCTGCCGATCGGTTTCCGCCTGCTCGGAGCCATGGCCAGCTTGGTAGTGGGCCTGATGATTGTTATTGCCTCCGTCGTGATTCATTCGCGCCACCGGATGGCGGCGCACGGCCAAACGCGAGGCCAGCAGCTGGAGCGGATGGCTAGGTTCAGCTTTCTTATGGTGTCTGGGCTGCTCGTCTGCGGCGTCACCGCGGAAGTGATCAAGCACAAGATGGCTCTAAGCGCAGCCTCTGTGGCTGCTGGAATTAAATGAGGCGACGCTGACCATGCTGGAAGGCGTCGCAGGTGATCATCAATGCAGCGCCCGACAACGAGTGGTGCACAAACGGCCGCTAAGTCTGATCCTCGGCGAAGATGCCGCCGCCAATCACCGCCGAGCCGACGAACATGCCCTTCGTATCGTGGCCACCACCCTCTTGGGTATGACTGTTCCGTCCATGGAGTAGCTGTGCGCGTTCTCCGGCCTTTCCTTCGCTGATAGCCCTCGCGGTTGAGGCGAAAGCATCTGCGCAACGCCACCGACGACCGTTGCAGCACCTGCTTTCGGTAGGTCTGGCTTTTCAACTTTCGCAGTGTGTTGTCTTGAACAGGCATGGTCTGATAGATCTACGCCGAAGAGCGTCAATCATTTGGCGTCCACAGGGTCAATATTCCGCTGCCGGGGCGATATGCTTCGCATCGTCTCGGTTGCGCCTGCCTTCTTGCGAGTGGCGTCTGGAGTTGCCATCCTGCAATCCCCCGCGTTGAAGAAGGAGTGGCGATGAAAACGCTGCTTGGTGGTGCCCTGGTTGCGATATTGATGCTGGCTGGCTGTGCCCGCGATGTAGGTGAGCAGTACGTGGGCAAGTGGGTCAACGTGAAGTCGCAGAAGAACGTGCTGAGCATCGAGCACAATGGGGAAAGCTTCATCATCCGCGATACGACGCCCGAGCTGTTGGGTAATGGCGTCAAGACCAGGAATCATCCTGCCATCTTGAACAAAGGTGTGCTGCAGGTGTCCAACGCCGACGGTACGGTCAATTACGCGATCGACGAGGCGACCGGGCGGCTGAGCACTGGCGATGCCGAGTACACGCGGGTCAAGTGAGCGCTGGTGTGGGCCGGCAGAACAATGCGCCATGAGTGCGACCCGCCGGTGGTGGGGCGTGATTGCTTGATTCGGCCATCGGGCCAATGGCCGGCTGCCGCACGGTGTTGCACGAGGGGTGGCTGGATGCTCAGGGGGGCGGTATCACAGCATGCGCCTGCATCCATCGCCACAAGGTGGTGCGTGAGACGCCCAGTGCCTGTGCAGCGCGTGCGCGGTTGCCGTTGGCGCGCGCCAACGCGGCGCGCACGACTGCTGCGGTGAGGTGCAGGCGTGAGGTTGCCAGATCGGTGTGCGTGGGCGTGGCTGCGCGATCATGCGCTGGTGCGTCGAGCGGTGGTGCGTCGAACAGCTCCGGCGCCCAGCTTTCCAATTGATCCAGGCTCAGGCTGTCGTGCGGGTGTGCCTTCCAATGGATGCACAGGCGTTCGACCAGATTGCGTAGCTCGCGCACGTTGCCTGGCCACGCGTGCTGTTGCAGCCGCTGCAATGCTGCCGGTGTCAGTGGCGAAGGGATACTGCCGAGTTGCTGGAAGTAATGCGTTAGCAACAAGGCGATTTCGTTGGGTCGATTGCGCAACGGTGGCAGCGCGATGCGCAGCGCGGCCAGTCGATAGAACAGATCGCGCCGGAAGCGCCCTTGCTCGACCAGCGCCTGCAGCTGCTGCAGGCTTGCGGCGACGACGCGCACATCGACAGCGACCGGCAGCGTGGCGCCAACACGCAGCACTTCGCGCTCTTCCAGTACGCGCAGTAAGCGTGTCTGCAGCGGCATCGGCAGTTCGCCGATTTCGTCGAGAAACAAGGTGCCGTGCTGCGCGGCTTCGATCAGGCCGGTATGGCCGCCACGGCGTGCGCCGGTGAATGCGCCGTCGCTATAGCCGAACAATTCAGCTTCCAGCAGCGATTCGCTGATGGCGCCACAGTTGATCGCAACGAAGCGGCCGCGCCGACGGCTGCCGGAATGCAGTTGGCGCGCGACCAATTCCTTGCCGGTGCCGGTTTCGCCGCTGATCAGGACCGTGCCGGGATGCGGCGCGTACAGCTGCACCAGCTCGCGCACGTGCCGCAGTGCGGCGTCTTGGCCCAGCAGCATGTCGCTGCGGCGCGCGCGACGTGGGGGCGTGCGACCGGTCGCCATGTCGGTGCGTGGCGCGCTGCCCAGCGTGATGGCCTGGTCCAGTGCGCGACGCACCGAGTCGGCCGAGTACAGCAGCACGCCGGGCAGGCCCGCCTGCTCGGCGAAATCGATCGCCATGCCGGTGCCGACGATGACCTGGATGCCGCTGGCGCGCAGGTCGGCGATGCAGTCGCGTGCGTCTTCGGCGGTGACGAAGCGGCGGTGTGTGATGTCCAGGTCGAAACTGTGCTGAAAGGCGCTGAACGAGGGCACGTCGGTGGCATGGGTGACCACGCCGATGCGCGGCGCGATGCGGCGTGCGCGCGCCAGCGCTTCCATCAGGTCGAATCCGGTGGCCTGGATCGGCGCCAGCGGCAGCGCGAGCCGGCTGCGTAGATACGCGGCGTTGGAGCCGCCAGCGACCAGGACGTCGCAACGCTCGCGGCGCAGGCGTTGGCCGATGACCTCCACCGCGTCCGCAAAGCCGAGGTTGATCTGCTCGATGCGCGCGCGCTGGTCGAACTCGGGGATGACATCGGCAAGCAGCACGGTCAGGCGAGACACGCTGACGGTCCAGATCACCGGCGGGGACGTGTCTGTCGGCTCGGATAACGAAGGGCTGCGCATCTGCGTGCTACGTTGCAACGGTGTTGCATAGTGATCCAAATGTTGCACATTTGCAACGTGATGGCGTAAGTAGGTGCAATAAAATCAGTGGGTTGCCGTTGGCATGCCATTTGCGCTTACTCGGTTATCCCAACGCAGGAATCGCCATGACGTCTTCGTCCACCTCTTCTGCCGGCACGCGCTTCCGCACGGCGCTGGCTGCCGAATCGCCGCTGCAGGTGATCGGCGCGATCAACGCCAATCATGCGCTGCTGGCCCAGCGCGCCGGCTATCAGGCGATCTACCTGTCTGGTGGTGGCGTGGCGGCTGGCTCATTGGGCTTGCCGGACCTGGGGATCAATACGCTGGAAGACGTGCTGATCGATGTGCGCCGCATCACCGATGTCTGCGCGCTGCCGCTGCTGGTGGACGTGGACACCGGCTTCGGGCCGAGCGCGTTCAACATCGAGCGCACCATCAAATCGTTGATCAAGGCGGGCGCGGCCGGCTGCCATATCGAAGATCAGGTCGGCGCCAAGCGCTGCGGGCATCGGCCGGGCAAGGAGATCGTCAGTCAGGGCGAGATGGTGGACCGGGTCAAGGCGGCCGCCGATGCCAAGACCGACCCGGCGTTCTTCTTGATCGCGCGGACCGATGCCATCCAGATGGAAGGCGTGGATGCGGCGATCGAGCGTGCCATCGCCTGCGTGGAAGCAGGCGCCGACGGCATCTTTGCCGAGGCCGCCTACGACCTGGACACCTACAAACGCTTCGTCGATGCGGTGGGCGTGCCGGTGCTGGCCAATATCACCGAGTTCGGCAAGACGCCGCTGTTTACGCGCGACCAGCTGGCCGCTGCGGGCGTGGCGATCCAGTTGTTTCCGCTGTCGGCGTTCCGTGCGGCGAACAAGGCGGCCGAAGCCGTCTACACGGCAATTCGCCGCGATGGCCACCAACAAGCGGTGCTGGAAACGATGCAGACGCGCGAAGAGCTGTACGAACGCATCGGCTACCACGACTACGAACAACGCCTGGATGCACTGTTTGCGCGCAAAGGCGCATGATCGCCGCTTGCTGCGTCCACCTGGTCAATCCTCAGTGACACCGCAACACGCCACAGCTTGGGAGCTCATCGCATGAACGACACCACCATTCCCGGTTTCAAGCCGAAAAAATCCGTTGCCTTGTCCGGCACTGCTGCAGGCAACACTGCGCTGTGCACCGTGGGGCGCAGCGGCAACGACCTGCATTATCGCGGTTACGACATTCTGGATCTGGCCACCACCAGCGAGTTCGAGGAAATTGCGTATCTGCTGGTGCACGGCAAACTGCCCAATAGCGGCGAATTGCGTGGTTACAAGGCCAAGTTGCGCTCGTTGCGTGGGGTGCCGGCCGCAGTGAAAGCGGCGCTGGAGCAACTGCCGCCGTCGGCCCATCCGATGGATGTGATGCGCACCGGCGTGTCGGTGCTCGGCTGCCTACAGCCGGAAAAGGACGACCACAATCACCCAGGTGCGCGCGATATCGCCGACAAGCTGATGGCCTCGTTGGGCTCGATGCTGCTGTACTGGTATCACTACAGCCACAACGGCAAGCGCATCGAGGTGGAAACCGATGACGATTCGATCGGTGGGCACTTCCTGCATTTGCTGCACGGGTTTGCACCCAAGGATTCGTGGGTGCGTGCAATGCATACCAGTCTGATCCTGTACGCCGAACACGAGTTCAATGCCTCCACGTTTGCATGCCGTGTCATCGCCGGCACCGGCAGCGATATGTACAGTGCCATTGCCGGTGGCATCGGTGCGTTGCGCGGGCCCAAGCATGGTGGTGCCAACGAAGTGGCTTTCGAAGTGCAAAAGCGCTACGACACGCCGGACGAGGCCGAAGCCGACATCAAGGCGCGGGTGGAGCGCAAGGAAGTGGTGATCGGCTTCGGGCATCCGGTCTATACCGTGTCCGATCCGCGCAACAAGGTGATCAAGGAGGTGGCGCGCGACCTCTCCGACGAGCAGGGCAGCCGCAAGATGTACGACATTGCCGAGCGTCTGGAGACGGTGATGTGGGACATCAAGAAGATGTTCCCGAACCTGGATTGGTTCAGTGCGGTGAGCTACCACATGATGGGCGTGCCGACGGCGATGTTTACGCCACTGTTCGTGCTGGCGCGCACTGCCGGGTGGAGCGCGCACATCATCGAGCAACGTGTGGACGGCAAGATCATTCGTCCATCTGCCAATTACACCGGGCCGGAAGATCAGGTGTTTGTGCCGCTGGATCAGCGTCCCTGAGTTGGCGTGGGGCTGTGCTGGCCCTCATCCGCCCTTTGGGCACCTTCTCCCGCTTGCGGGAGAAGGGCAAAGCAACAGCAGAGCAACAGCAGAGCAACAGCAGAGCAACAGCAGAGCAAAGCAATAGCAGTAGTGCCGCAGTAGCAACAAAACCTCGCCCGCTTCGTGATATCGCCCGCCATGAACAGCCAGTACCGCAAGCCCTTGCCGGGCACCTCGTTGGAGTATTTCGATGCACGCGCCGCCGTCGATGCGCTGCAGCCCGGTGCCTATGCAACGCTGCCGTATACCGCGCGCGTGCATGCCGAAAACCTGGTGCGGCGTGCGCAGCCACAGATGCTGGAGGCGTACCTGCGCCAGCTGATCGAGCGCAAGCGCGACCTGGATTTCCCATGGTTTCCGGCGCGCGTGGTCTGCCACGACATTCTTGGACAGACCGCGTTGGTTGACTTGGCCGGCTTGCGTGATGCGATCGCTGAGCAAGGGGGCGATCCGGCGCAGGTCAACCCGGTGGTGCCGGTGCAATTGATCGTCGACCACTCGTTGGCGGTCGAATACGCCGGGTTCGACAAGCAGGCCTTTGCCAAGAACCGCAGCGTGGAAGATCGTCGCAATGCCGATCGCTTCCATTTCATCGAGTGGACCAAACGCGCATTCGAGAACATGGAAGTGATTCCGCCGGGCAACGGGATCATGCATCAGATCAATCTGGAGAAGATGTCGCCGGTGATCTACACGCTCGACGGCGTGGCGTTCCCGGATACCTGCGTGGGCACCGACAGCCACACCCCGCATGTGGACGCGCTGGGAGTGATCGCAGTGGGTGTTGGCGGTCTGGAAGCAGAGAACGTGATGCTGGGGCGCGCGTCGTGGATGCGTCTGCCCGACATCATCGGCGTGGAATTGCTCGGCCGGCCAGCACCCGGCATCACCGCCACCGACATCGTGTTGGCATTGACCGAGTTCCTGCGTCAGCAACGGGTGGTCGGTGCGTATCTTGAGTTCTATGGCGCCGGTGCCAGTGCGCTGACCATCGGCGACCGTGCGACCATTTCCAATATGACGCCGGAATTCGGTGCCACTGCGGCGATGTTCTATATCGACCAGCAGACGCTCGATTACCTGCGCCTGACCGGGCGCGAAGAGACGCAGATTGCGCTGGTGGACACCTACGCACGCCACACGGGCCTGTGGGCGGACGACCTTGTCACCGCACAGTACGAGCGCGTGCTGCAGTTCGATCTGTCGAGTGTGGTGCGCAACATGGCCGGCCCGTCCAACCCGCACAAGCGGGTGGCAACCACCGAGCTGGCAAACAGCGGCATCGCCGCTGCGTGGGAAGACGTACCGGGGCAGATGCCCGATGGTGCAGTAATCATCGCGGCGATCACCTCGTGCACCAATACCTCCAATCCACGCAACGTCATCGCGGCCGGGCTGTTGGCGCGCAATGCGAATGCACGCGGATTGACGCGCAAGCCGTGGGTGAAAAGTTCGCTGGCGCCCGGCTCCAAGGCGGTGCAGTTGTATCTGGAAGACGCCGGCTTGTTGAGCGAGCTGGAACAACTGGGCTTCGGCATCGTCGCGTTCGCGTGTACCACCTGCAATGGCATGAGCGGTGCGCTGGACCCAGTGATCCAGCAAGAGATCATCGACCGCGATCTGTATGCCACGGCGGTGTTGTCGGGCAATCGCAATTTCGACGGGCGTATCCATCCGTATGCCAAACAGGCGTTTCTGGCATCGCCGCCGCTGGTGATCGCTTATGCCATCGCCGGCACGGTGCGCTTCGATATCGAAAAAGACGTGCTGGGCATCGATGCCGATGGCGTGGCGGTGACGCTCAAGGATCTGTGGCCGACCGATGCGGAGATCGATGCGGTGGTGGCGCGCAGCGTCAAACCGGAACATTTCCGCAGCGTCTACGACCCGATGTTCAAGCGCAGCGTCGGCCAGGGCATCCGCGTCAGCCCGCTCTACGACTGGCGCCCGACCAGTACCTATATTCGCCGTCCGCCGTACTGGGAGGGTGCGCTTGCCGGCGTACGCAGTCTGCAGGGCATGCGGCCGTTGGCGGTGCTGGGCGACAACATCACCACCGATCATCTATCGCCGTCCAATGCGATCCAGGCCGGCAGCGCGGCCGGCGAATACCTGGCGCAGATGGGCGTGCCGGAAGAGGACTTCAATTCCTACGCCACCCATCGCGGCGATCACCTCACCGCGCAGCGTGCCACGTTCGCCAACCCCAAACTGGTCAACGAAATGGCCGTGGTCGATGGGCAGGTCAAAGCCGGCTCGCTGACGCGCCTGGAACCGGAAGGGCAGGTGCTGCGCATGTGGGAGGCGATCGAGACCTACATGACGCGCAAGCAGCCGCTGATCATCATTGCCGGTGCCGATTACGGGCAGGGGTCCTCGCGCGATTGGGCGGCCAAAGGCGTGCGCCTGGCGGGCGTGGAAGTGATCGTGGCCGAGGGTTTCGAGCGGATTCACCGCACCAATCTGATCGGCATGGGCGTGTTGCCGCTGGAGTTCAAGCCCGGCACCGATCGCAAGGCGCTGGGCATCGACGGCAGCGAAACCTTCGATGTGGTCGGCGAGCGCACCCCGGGTGCCACGCTGACGCTATCGATCCATCGCCGGAATGGCGAGCAGTTGCAGGTACCGGTGACCTGTCGTTTGGATACCGCCGAGGAAGTGTCCATCTACGCGGCGGGCGGCGTGCTGCAACGGTTTGCGCAGGATTTTCTTGAGAGCCGGGAATCGGGAGTCGGGAATCGAGATGCGTTAGAAGCAGTAGCGGCACCGCAAGCGCACTAACCTCAATGGCGCCTGCCGTCGTAACGCCGCCCCACTCTCTAATCCCCAATGCCGGCCTTTCACCCATGACCCATCTCCCCCAGCTCCGCATCCCCGCCACCTACATGCGCGGCGGCACCAGCAAGGGCGTGTTCTTTCGCCTGCAGGATCTGCCCGTTGCCGCGCAGCAGCCCGGGCCTGCGCGCGATGCGCTGCTGTTGCGGGTGATCGGGAGTCCCGATCCGTATGGCAAGCAGATCGATGGCATGGGCGGTGCGACCTCGAGCACCAGCAAGAGCGTGATCGTGTCTGCCAGCGCACGTGCCGGGCACGATGTGGACTATCTGTTCGGCCAGGTTTCCATCGACAGTGCGTTCGTGGACTGGAGCGGCAATTGCGGCAATCTGTCGGCGGCGGTAGGGCCGTTTGCGATCGCCAATGGCCTGGTCGATGCCGCCCGCGTGCCGCGCGATGGCGTGGCGACGGTGCGGATCTGGCAGGCCAACATCGGCAAGACCATCATCGCGCATGTGCCGATGTGCGATGGTCAGGTACAGGAAGCCGGCGACTTCGAACTGGATGGGGTGACGTTTCCGGCCGCCGAGGTGCAGCTGGAATTCCTCGATCCGGCCGATGACGCCGAAGGCGAGGGCGGGGCAATGTTCCCCACCGGCAATCTGATCGACCCGCTGGAGATTCCCGGCCTGGGCACGATCGCGGCGACGCTGATCAATGCCGGTATCCCGACCATCTTCGTCAATGCGCGCGATCTGGGTTACACCGGCACCGAACTGCAGGACGCGATCAATGGCGACCCGCGTGCGCTGACGATGTTCGAAACGCTGCGTGCGCACGGTGCGGTGCGGATGGGATTGATCGCACAGGTGGAAGACGCTGCCACGCGGCAGCACACGCCGAAGGTGGCCTTCGTCGCGCCGCCGGCCGATTACACCGCGTCCAGCGGCAAGCCGGTCCACGCGGTCGAGATCGACCTGCTGGTCCGTGCGATGTCGATGGGCAAATTGCACCACGCAATGATGGGCACTGCGGCAGTTGCGATCGGTACCGCCGCTGCCGTACCTGGAACATTGGTGAACCTGGCCGCTGGCGGCGCGGCGCGTTCGGCGGTGCGCTTCGGGCATCCGTCCGGCAGCTTGCGCGTCGGGGCGGAGGCGACACTGGTCGACGGGCAGTGGCAGGTGACCAAGGCGCTGATGAGCCGCAGTGCGCGCGTGCTGATGGACGGCTCGGTGCGGGTGCCGGCGCACGTCGTCGAGAGTGACTGACTGGCTCAGCCGGGGATGCGTGTGGGGTTTCCCGGATGGCTGACGAGTCGTCGCACGCAGTGCGCCGGCTCATGCACGACGCCGGAGGTTGGGCTCGGGTCGATCGACGTCGCGCGTTTGCGGGGGACGGCAGTGTGTGTCCCCATCGCTGCCATCAGCACTCGATGGAGGTGTCGCTGACCGCTGTGCGCCTGGTCGGTCCTGCTCACGACGCGAGGCCGCCGCGCGGCATCGGTCTCGGAGATCCCACCTGCAACGCGGATCGCGCTGTCGTGTTGCATTAATTAGAACGCCTTGGCGAATTTAGCTAACTTTTTCGTACGAGCTCTGCCATATTTGTGTAAATCGTGTTAATTCTGTTGCAACGCGGCATGCAGGCCTGGCCGCCCCGCCAACAGAATTCGGAGTCTTCCCCCATGTCCGCCAGCCGGTCGCTCAAGATCAGCGCGCTCGCCGTCGCCGTCGCTTCCCTTCTTCCGTTCCATGCCGCTGCCCAGCAAGCGCCCAGCGACGGCGGTGTGGTCCGTCTGGACGCGGTCAAGGTCACCGTCGAGCGCCGCTCGGAAGACTCCAAGGACGTGCCGGTGTCGGCCTCGGTGCTGCGCCCGGAGTATCTGGATGCGATCTCCACCAGCGGTTCGGATATCCGCGTGCTGGCCGGCAAGGCGCCCAGCCTCAACATCGAGTCGTCCAACGGCCGTGTGTTCCCGCGCGTCTATATCCGCGGCTACGGCAACACCGACTTCAACACCTACGCCTCGCAGCCGGTGTCGTTGATCTATGACGACGTGGTGCAGGAAAACGCGTTTCTGAAGGGCTTCCCGATCTTCGATCTGGAAGGTCTGGAAGTGCTGCGCGGCCCGCAGGGCACCCTGTTCGGGCGCAACACCCCGGCCGGCGTGGTCAAGTTCAACTCGGTCAAGCCGAGCATCGGCGCCAATGACGGCTATGCCAGCCTGTCTTACGGCACCTACGGCACGATGACGCTGGAAAGCGGCCTGAGCATCGCGATGGGCGACCATTGGGCGGCGCGTCTGTCCACGCTGGGCCAGCGCCGCGACGACTGGGTGGAAAACCGCGACGGTCGCGACCTGGAAGGCTATACCGACTCGGCCGTGCGTCTGCAGCTGCTGTATCAGGCCAGCGACGATTTCAGCGCGCTGTTCAACGCGCATGCGCGTCACCTGGACGGCACCGCGCGGTTGTTCCGCGCCAACATCATCCAGCCGGGCACCAACCAGTTGGTGGACGGTTTCGATGCGGAGAAGTCCTTCATCGACGGCGGAAACGCGCAGGAGCTGCAGACCTACGGCGGCAGCGCCAACCTGACCTGGGACCTGGGCGATATCGCGCTGCACTCGATCACCGCCTACGAAGGCATCGGCAAGTACTACAGCCGTGGCGACATCGACGGTGGCTTCGGCGCGGTGTTCGCACCGCCGTCCGGCCCGGGCGTGATTCCGTTCCCGGTGGAAACCGCCGGCGGCATCAAGAGCCTGGACCAGTACAGCCAGGAACTGCGTGCCGAATCGCAGTACGAAGGCCCGCTCAACTGGCAGGCCGGCCTGTATTACTTCCACGACGAAGTGCAGGGCGAGAACTACACCTACGACACGTTCGGCGGCGGCGATCTGAGCAGCTACCAGCTGACCCGTCAGCGCAACACCTCGTGGGCGGCGTTCGGGTCGTTGAACTACGCGGCCACCGATCGTTTGAACCTGCGCGCCGGCATCCGCTACACCTACGACAAGAAGACCTTCGACGTGCTGGCGCTGGACCGTGTCACGTTGATCGAGCCGTCCAGCGGCGAAACCGATAATTCCAAGGTCACCGGCGATGTGGCGGCGACGTTTGCCATCAACGACGACGTCAACGTCTACGCGCGTGCGGCACGCGGCTTCCGTGGCGCCAGCTTCGGCGTGCCATCGGGCACCGCGCCGCTGACCGTGGCCGAGCCGGAGACGGTGGATTCGTTCGAGATCGGCATCAAGTCCGACCTGTTCGACAACCGCGCACGTCTGAGCTTTGACATCTACGATTTCCAGGTGAAGAAGCAACAGCTCACTGCGGTCGGTGGCGCGTCCAACGATATCCGTCTGCTCAATGCCGACAGGACCAAGGCGCGTGGCGCCGAGTTCGACTTCGAAGCGCTGCTCACCCAGAACCTGCGGGTGACGGCCGGTGGTGCCTACAACTGGACCCGTATCGACGACCCCAGCCTGTCGGTGGGCGTGTGCCGCACCTGCACCGTGACCGATCCGCTCAATGCCGCCGGCAATGCCATCATCGACGGCAACGACCTGCCGCAGGCCGCCAAGTGGATGGCCAACGCCACCCTGCGTTACGGCATCCCGATGGGCGACGACGGCGAGCTGTTCTTCTACACCGACTGGTCCTACCGCAGCGAAGTGAACTTCTTCCTGTACGACTCCAAGGAGTTCACTGGCCAGCCGCTGGTCGAAGGCGGCGCGAAGATCGGCTACACCTGGGACGCGGGTGCCTACGAGGTGTCGGTGTTCTGCCGCAACTGCACCAATCAGGTCCGCGTGACCGGTGCGATCGACTTCAACAACCTCACCGGCTTCATCAACGATCCGCGCATCGTTGGCGCGCAGTTCCGCGCCAATTTCTGATCGGCGCTGTGGTGTAGCACTATCGAACCGCCGGCTATCATGCCGGCGGTTTTTTTATGGCAGCAGGAGTGGGTGCATGCAGCGGAGATGGACAAGTGCGTGGGGGGTGGCGGTGATGTGGTGGGTGTCTGCAGTAGCGTGGGCGCAGGCGCCGATGAGCGCAGCGCCGGCTGCGCAAACGGCCACGCCCACCGAGATGCTGGTGGTCTCCACCGATATCGGCGACGACATCGACGATGCGTTCGCACTCGGTCTGTTGCTGCGTAGCCCGCAGTTGCAGGTGCTGGGCATCGCATCGGCGTGGGGTGACACCACGCTGCGTGCGCAATTGTTGCAGCGCCTGGTGCAGCAGGCCGGTCGCAGCGAGATTCCGCTGGCGGTGGGCGCACCCACCACCAGCACGATCCCTTTCAGTCAGGCGCGTTGGGCCGCCAAGGGGCAACTGCCAGGCAGGCTGCCGGATGCGGCGCAGATGATCCTGCAGCAGGCACGTCGGCATCCGGGCGAAGTCACCTTGTTGGTGCTGGGGCCGATGACCGACGCTGCGCTTGCGCAACAGCGCGATCCGGCCGGCTTTGCCAAGCTCAAGCGCATCGTGGCGATGGGCGGTTCGGTACGGGTGGGCTATGGCAAGTCGGCTTACCGCCCCGCCAGCGCGCCAGTGCCGGAGTACAACATCCTTGCCGACGTGCCGGCGGCGCAGCGTGTGTTCGCGGCCGGCGTGCCGATCGTGTTGCTGCCGTTGGACGCGACCCGGATCACGCTGGAAGAACCCGAGCGGATTGCGTTGTTTGCGCACGGCGACGGGTTGACCGACGCGCTCACGCAACTGTATTACCAGTGGCGCAATACCGACCAGCCCTGGGCCAGCGCCACGCCGACGCTGTTCGACGCAGTGCCGGTGGCCTGGCTGCTGCAGCCTGCGTTGTGCCCGACCGCGCCGCTGCATCTGGAGGTCGATGCGCAGGGCTATACCCGTGAGCACCCGGGCACGCCGAACGTGCAGGCCTGCCTGGGTCTGGACAAAGCGGGGTTGATTGGGCTGTACATGCAGCAATTGCTGCGTTGAAGGCGCTTGGCGCGCGCATACGCAGGTGAATCTGTCTCGCTCAGGCGCGCTGCACAGGTAGTCCTTCTCCCGCCTGCGGGAGAAGGTAGCGCGCAGCGCCGGATGAGGGGGGAGCGGGGCGACAGGTTTGAGCCTGCCCCCATCCGCCCTTCGGGCACCTTCCCCCGCAGGCGGGGGAAGGGAGCTGTTTTCGCGTTGGTCGGGCTGTTGGCGTGCGCCGTGCTCATGTCCCTGCAACCCACCACCAATCCCTTCTCCCGCCTGCGGGAGAAGGTGGCGCGCAGCGCCGGATGAGGGTGAGTGGCGCGACAGGTTTGAGCCTGCCCACATCCGCCCTTCGGGCACCTTCCCCCGCAGGCGGGGGAAGGGAGCTGTTTTTGCGGTGGTCGGGCTGTTGGCGTGCGCCGCGCTCATGTCCCTGCAACCCACCACCAATCCCTTCTCCCGCCTGCGGGAGAAGGTGGCGCGCAGCGCCGGATGAGGGGGCGCGCATTTCTGGTGCCGCGCAGCGCGGATAGTAGGATCCGCCTAGCTATACTCGCCTCCTCAGTCATGGGGTAGCGCAATGGACAGTCAGGAATCAAGGATGACGTGGTGGGGCACACGGCGCATGTTGCTGTGGGTGCTGCTGCTGACCGTGGCGATCGGCGGGGTGGCGTGCAAGCGCAACGAAAGCGGCCAATTGCCCGCCGCCAGCGGTGAGGCGATCAATGCCGAAAAACAGGCCGTCACCGGCTTCGCGCTGGCGCGCGCCTATCCCGACCAGACCGGCGATGGGCTGTCGCTGGCGCTGGAATTCTCGCGGCCGCTGGTCGGCACGCAGGATTTCGATGCGCTGGTGCGTTTCGAGGAAAAGGTCGGCACCGGCGACAGCAGCTGGACGCTGTCAGACGACGGCAAGACGCTGCGCTACCCGTACGTGGAGGCGGCCAAGGACTACACCGTGCTGGTCGACGCCAATCTGCTGGCCGCCGATGGCAGCCGCCTGGGCAAGCCGCTCAAGCAGAAGGTCTATACCGGCGCGCTCAAGCCGGTGGTCGGGTTCGCCTCGCAGGGCAGCGTGCTGCCGGCGCGCGAGAGCCGTGGTCTGCCGGTGGTGTCGGTGAACGTGCCGGAGGTGGACGTCGAATTCCTGCGTGTGCGCGAAAAATCGCTGCCGGCATTCTTCCAGCAGTTCCAGCGCGGCGGTCGTCGCGGCAGCTGGGAGTTGGAGAGCGACTACCGCAACAAGACGCCGCTGTCCAAGCTGGCCGACCCGGTGTACGTCAATCGTTTCATTCTCGGCGGCAAGCAGAACGAGCGCGTGCTGACCTATCTCCCCACGCAGGACATCAAGGAACTGCAGGAGCCAGGTCTGTATTTCGCGGTGATGAAGCGCGCCGGCAGTTTTGAGAACGAGCACGAGACCGCGTTCTTCACCGTCAGCGATATCGGCCTGCATACGCGCGCCTACAAGGACAAGCTGTTCGTGCACACCGCTTCGCTGGAGAGCGGGGCGCCGATCAAGAACGTGGACGTGCGCATCCTCGATGCCAAGGGCGAGCTGTTTCTCAAGGGCGCCACCGACGGCAACGGCAATGCGTTGCTCAACTACACGCTCGACGCCGGCCATGTGCTGGTGGCGCGCAGCAAGACCGATATCTCGGTGCTGCCGTTCAACCAGCCGGCGCTGGATCTGAGCGAATTCGCGGTGGCCGGGCGCGAAAGCGCGTGGTTCGACGTGTTCGCCTGGGCCGGCCGCGATCTGTATCGCCCCGGCGAAACCATGCGCGTGTCGGCGATCCTGCGCGATAACGATGGCAAGCCGACCAAGCCGCAACCGGTGTTTCTGCGCCTGAAGCAGCCGGACGGCAAGACCTTCCGCGAAACCAAATTGCAGCCCGGCGAGCAGGGCTATTTCGAGTTCACCCAGCAGATTCCGGCCGATGCGCCGACCGGCCGCTGGCAGGTGGAATTCCGCACCGATCCGGCCAGCAAGGATGCCGTGCAGGGCATGACGGTGCGGGTGGAAGAATTCCTGCCCGAGCGCATGAAGCTGGACCTGGACAGCACGCAGAAAACCCTCAGCGCCGGCCAGCCGTTCAAGCTGGTCGCCAATGCCGCCTATCTGTATGGGGCGCCGGCGGACGGCAACCGCTTTACCGCCAAGCTCGCGGTCAGCGTCGAGCAGCACCCGCTTGAATCGTTGCCGGGCTGGTTCTTCGGCGACCCCACGTTGGAACTGCCGCGCGAAGCCAAGGACGTGATCGATACCGAGTTCGGCAGCGACGGCATCCTGCGCGAAGACATCGCGTTGCCCGCCGAAGCCAAGCCGGTCAGCACGATCGCCGCAGTGGTCTCCGGCAGCGTCTACGAGACCGGCGGGCGCACGGTCACGCGCACGGTCAAGCGCGTGCTGTGGCCGGCCAAGGCGCTGGTCGGCGTGCGTCCGCTGTTCGACGACACCGACGGCGCCGATGCCAATGGCAACGCACGCTTCGAACTCACCCGCGTAGATGCCGACGGCAAGCCGCAACCAGCCAAGGGGCTGAAGGCCACGCTGGTGCGCGAGCTTCGTGACTACCACTGGAACTACACCGACGACCATTGGGACTACGACTTCACCCGCCGCTTCGAGAACAAGGACACGCGCACGCTCGACGTGGCCGGCGGCAACGCCAAGCTCGATTTCCCGGTGGAGTGGGGCGAGTACCGCCTGGACGTGTTCGACCCGGCCACCGGGCTGACCACGCGCTACCCGTTCCGTGCCGGCTGGAGCTGGAACGACGAAAACCGCGGCCTGGACGCGCGCCCGGACAAGGTCAAGCTGGCGCTGGACAAGACCGGCTACCGTGCCGGCGACACGCTCACCGTCACGCTGACCCCGCCGCATGCCGGCAAGGGCGTGCTGCTGGTGGAAAGCGACAAGCTGCTCTACGTGCAGGACATCGACGTCAAGCCGGGCAGCACCTTCGAAATTCCGGTCACCGAAGACTGGGAGCGCCACGACGTCTACGTCACCGCACTGGTGTTCCGTGGCGGTACTGCGCCGAGCAAGATCACCCCCGCGCGTGCGGTGGGCGTGGCGCATGTGCCGATGGATCGCAAGGCGCGGCGTGTGGCGGTGGGCCTGTCCGCGCCCAAGCAGATGCGCCCGGAGCAATCGCTGCCGGTGACGGTGAGCGTGCCGGAACTGGCCGGCAAGGCGGCGCACGTCACCATCTCGGCGGTGGACGTGGGCATCCTCAACATCACCCGCTTCCCGGTGCCCGATGCCAACGCGCAATTCTTCGCGCAGCGGCGCCTGGGTACCGATGCCTATGACATTTATGGTCGCGTGATCGAAAGTTTCGAAGGCGCCAGCGGCAAGCTCAAGTTCGGCGGCGACATGGCGTTGGAAGCCTTGCCGCAGGCCAAGCGCCCGACCGCGCGCGTGCAGACCGTGGATCTGTTCTCCGGCTCGGTGAAACTCGATGCCAAGGGCAACGCACGCGTGCAGCTGCCGGTGCCCGATTTCAACGGAACCTTGCGGGTGTCGGCGTTGGTGTATTCGGACACGCGCTACGGCAACCGCGATATGGAAACGGTGGTGCGCGCGCCGATCCTGGCCGAGGCCAGCATGCCGCGCGTGATGGCGCCGGGCGACCGCAGCACGGTGACGCTGGACGTGCAGAATTTCACCGGCAAGCCGGGCGAGTTCAACGTGCGTGTGGACGGCATCGGCCCGCTGTCGATTGCCGAGGCGGCGCGCAGCATCAAGCTGGGCGTGGATGCCAAGCAGACGCTGAGCTTCCCGCTGACGGCCACCGAAGGCTATAGCGTGGCCAAGGTGCGCGTGCGCGTGGACGGCAACGGCTTCAAGGCCGATCGCAGCTACGACTTGCCGGTACGCGCCGGCTGGCCGCAGGTGTTGCGTGCGCAGACGCGTGTGCTCGATCCGCTGGCGCCGATCACCCTGGACAGCGGCTTTGCCGATGGCCTGATGGCCGACTCGGTGACCGCGCGCATGGTGGTCAGCCCGCTGCCGCCGATCCCGTTCGCCAGTGCCCTGCAGGGGGCGTTGGACTACCCGTACGGCTGCGCCGAGCAGACCACCAGCAAGGGCTATGCGGCGCTATTGCTCGACGATGCCACTGCCAAGGCGCTGGGGACCAAGGGCCTGGATGCGGCCACGCGGCGCGAGCGCATGGAAGGCGCGTTCGGTCGCCTGGCGTCGATGCAGATCGCCAGCGGGCACTTCTCGATGTGGGGCGACGATGGCTACGTCAATGCAGGCCTGACCCCGTACATCGCCGAGTTCCTGCTCGACGCCAAGGATGCCGGTTTTGCGGTGCCCGACAACGTGCTGCAGAAGGCGCTCAACCGCCTCAGCGAAGATCTGTTGTCCGGTGGCAGCGAGTTCTACGGGCAGGATCGCCGCGAAAACCTGAAGTTCGCCAATCAGGCCTGGTCCGGTTACGTGCTGGCTCGCGTCAACCGCGCGCCGCTGGGCACGTTGCGTGCGCTGTACGACAACCAGCGCAGCAAGGCGCTGACCGGGTTGTCGCTGGTGCATCTGGGTGCGGCGTTGTCGCTGCAGGGTGACACCAAGCGTGGCGAGGCGGCGATCAAGGCCGGCTTTGCCAAGGACAGCAGCGAGCGTCCACCGTATTTCGCCGATTACGGCAGTGCGATCCGCGACGACGCCTTGATGATGGCGCTGCTGCACGAACGTGGGCTGTCCAAGCCCGAGTACGACACGCGCGTGGTCGCGCTGGGGCAGGCACTGGATGCACGCCGTGCCGGTGGCCCGCTGTGGCTGAGCACGCAGGAGCAGGTGGCGCTTGCGCGCCTGGGCAAGGCGTTGATGGTCGCGCAGGGCAAGCAGGTGTCCGGCACCTTGACGGTGGGCGGCCAGGCACAGGAAATTGCACCGGCCCGTCTGTTCGGGCGCAGTTTCGACAGCGCGGCGTTGGCGCGCGGTGTGCAGTTCGACCCGCGGGGCGAGGCGCCGATGTATGCCAGCCTGGAAGTGGCCGGCATCCCGCGCAGCGCACCGGAGCCGGATACGCGTCACCTCAAGGTGGAGCGCAGTTGGTACACCACCGACGGCAAGCCGTGGACACCGCGTCCGTTGAAAGAGGGCGAAGCGCTGATCGTGCGGGTCACCATCGTGGCCGACGCCAAGATGCCGGACGCCTTGCTGACCGATCTGTTGCCGGCCGGTCTGGAGATCGAGAACTTCAATCTTGGCGATGCCAAGCAATGGGCCGATGTGGTGGTGGACGGCATCAGTCTCAGCGAGCGTTCCAGCGCCGCCGAGATCAAGCACGAAGAGTTCCGCGACGACCGTTACGTGGCCGCGCTTGCGCTGTCTTCGGGGAGCGTGGCGCAGGTGTATTACCTGGTGCGTGCGGTGACGCCGGGCACCTACACGGTGCCGCCGTCGATGGTGGAGGACATGTATCGCCCGGAGCTGCGCGGTGTGGGGCGCAGTACGCCGGCAACGATGACGGTGGTGCAGCCGTAGGATGGCGTTGGCGCTTCTCGCGTAGGGCATACGCCTGGGGGAGAAGAGGCCTCGCAGGGGTGGAGCGGGGCGTGTGCGAAGCCTCCCCTCACCCCAACCCCTCTCCCGCAAGCGGGAGAGGGGCTAACAGCGGCGATCAACATCCCCACTGCGACCCACTCTACCTTCCTTCTCCCGCGCGCGGGGGAAGGTGCTCGAAGGGCGGATGGGGGGGGGGCGTTTGAAGCCCCGCACGGAAGGTTTTTGCCAATCGCCGGCTGCCTGCTTCGCATGCCACGACATCGCTGCGCATTGTCTTTTCGATGCGATACGCACGACACGCAAAAGTCATTTTTACCCAATACGGTGGCGTGCTCTTACCAGCCGCGGCATCCTGCTGCGCGACCCACGGGATTCCATGCAGCGCTCCGATTCTTATCGTTTGCACGTGTCTGTTCTCGCCGCAGCCATTGCGGCATGTTCGCCAGCGCTACAGGCGCAGACCATCGATCCTGCCGCCGGCACAGAGCAACCCGCTCCAGCCTCGCCGGCCGTTGCTGTCGCTGCCACGGCAGCACCGGATGACGCACCCACCGGTGCCACACCGGCCACCCCTGCCAAGGCCGGCGTACAAACGCTCGATGCCATGCAGGTCACCGGCGTGCGGCGTGCCAACGCCGCCGCAGTGGAAAGCAAGCGCGCAGCGACCAATATCACCGATGTCATCAGTGCCACCGACGTGCGCGCCTTGCCCGACAGCACCATCGTCGAAGCCTTGCGCCGCGTGCCTGGCTTGTCGGTATTGCCGGCCACCGACAACGAACATCCGCGCGACGAAGCGGCTACGCCGGTACTGCGTGGCCTGGGTCCGTCCTACAACAACGTCACCATCGATGGGCTGACGATTGCCTCGCCCGGGACGCCGAATGGCACGCTCGGTTCGATCACGCGCGGCGTACGTCTGGACTTGCTGCCGGCGTCGATGGTCAGCGAACTGCAGGTCATCAAGACCTTTACGCCCGATCTGGATCCCAACGCCACTGGCGGTGCGATCAACCTCAAGACGCGCAGCGCGTTCGAAAACGGCGGCAAGCCGTTCTTCAGCGCCGAAGCCGCGCTCGGTCACGCCAACGATGTCGGCAAGCCGCGCGACCAGGACGACCCCGGTTATCGCTTGAATGCCACCGGTAGCCGCACCTTCGGTAGCGAGCAGCAATATGGATTCACGCTGTCGGCCAACTACCAGACACTGAGCAGTTACACCGAAACCCATATGACCACCGATACGGTGCATTACGGGTTCTACGACAACAACGGCGTGCTGCAGACCGGCGCCAATCTCGGCAATGGCTGGGCAGTGCCGCAGCAGGACAAGTACTGGTACGTGCAGAATCAGCGCGACCGCTATGGTGTCACCGGCAAGTTCGAAATGCGGCCCAGCGCCGCGCTCGAAGCCTATGCGATGGCCGGCTACTACTATTTCAAGGACAACATGGAGCGCAACGAGGTCATCATCGACCCGCGCAACCGCAACCAGGTGTTCAATCAGACCGCCACCTCCGGCAGTTATCCGGGAGGCGACATCGAGGTGGGATATTCCAACCAGATCGTCACCACGCGCACCAAGGTTGCGCAGCTGGGCACGATCTGGCGGCCGACCGATCGTCAGCAGTTTTCCGCGCGCGGTTCCTGGTCGGATGCGACCTACGACGAGCCGATCCGCATGGTCAAGTATGCCACCGGCATCACCCGCCCAGCGTCGGTGCCGGTGGGCCAGACCGGCAGTGGCGTCACCGTCAATGCCACGCCCAATTACGCGTTCAACTACGACACTTCGAATCTCGACCAGCGCTTCGGGGTGTCACCGCAGGCCTATAACAATCTCGACAACTACAGCCTGTCGTACTGGCGGCCGGACTACAAACGCACGGCGGCCGATCGCATTCTCACCGGGCGGCTCGATTACGGGTTCAACCAGGGCGAGAGCGACCAGGGCATCGGGTTTGCGGCGGGCGTGTCGTATACCACCGACAAGCCGTCCTACGATATCTATCGCGTCGAGTATCAGCCCAATTCCAGCGCGCCCGCCCTGGGCCTGGCCGATGTGGTGGGCAGCGGCAGTGCGCCGATGCGTTATGCCGGTTTGAACCTGCTCAGCATCGATCCGAACAAGGCCAACCGCGTGCTTGCGGCAACGCCGCTGAGTGCGTTCAACAGTACCGACCAGCAGGCCTTCAGCAACCAGGACAACTTCACCCATACCGAAAAGATCTTCGGCAGCTACGGGCTGGTCAGCTATCGCAGCGATCGCTTCAACGTACAGGCGGGTCTGCATTTCGACAGCACCAAGCTCGATACGGTGGGGCGCCAGCGTCAGCTGGATACCGCGACCAATCACTATGTGTACGTCGACAACCCGACCAATGCCAATTACGACTATCTGCTGCCGTCGGCGGTAATGACCTATCACCTGACCGACGCGCTGGACCTGCGCGCCGGGGCAAGCCGCACACTCGGCCGCCCGCCGTACGATGCATACGCAGCCCGCACCTCGATCGGCTTCGTCAACACCGCCGACGCCGGCAACCCGAACGCGCAAGGCGTCACCGTCACCGTCGGCAACCCGGACATCAAGCCGCGCGTGTCCAACAATCTGGATCTGTCGCTGGAGTGGCGTTTGCCCGGTGACTTCGATGCGTTCGCATCTGCGGCGGTGTTCGACAAGCGCATCCAGGACGAGATCTTTACGCTCTCGCGCACCGACAGCTTCACCTTCGACGGCACCACCTACGCCAATGCACTCATTAGCACGCCGGCCAACGCGGCCAATGCGCGCATCCGCGGCGTGGAATTCAACGGCATCGTCAACACCTTGGCGCCGATCGCGCCGTGGCTGAGCGGTGTCGGCTTCAGCGCGAATGTCGCGCTGCTGGATGGCAGCCTGGATGTTCCCTACAGCGTCGGCAGCGGCAGCAACGTGAGTCAGCGCGAGCGCAAGCTCGACAACCTGGTCGGCCAGCCGGACTACACCGCCAATGCCACACTGTTCTACAACACCGGCGGGTTGGAATTGCGTGCGGCCTACAACCGTCAGGGCAAGGCCTTGCGTTCCATCGTCAGCAACATCGACTGGCAGGATCTGTATTGGTCGCCGCGCTCGCAGCTGGATTTCACCGCGACGTATGCGATCAATAAACAACTCAGCCTGATCGGCCAGGTCAGCAACATCACCCATAGCCGCATCACCAGCGTGACTGGGCCAGGGCAGAACCTGCTCAAGGATAGTTACTCGGTGCCCACCACGTACTGGTTTGGTCTGCGCTTCACACCGACGTTCTGAGCGCAGCGCTTGAACTAACGCAGTCATCGGCCAGATACCGGTGCCGCGCTAGATCGGAAGTGCGAGCGGTGCTGACCGCATCCAGCTTGCATGTGCTTCGCCTGGCGCAGACGCCGCCAGGCGATCCGTCACCTACTTGAGAGTCGTTCAATGACACTACGTTCTGTTGCCACTGTCGCCGCCATGCTGTGCGCGACGCTCGCCAGCCCTGTGAATGCAGCGCCCACCGGGGTCGCGGCGATCCAGGCCCGCTTGACCAACCCGCAGGGCGGTATCGTGGTGGTCGCCCATCGCGGTTGCCACGCGGCCGCGCCGCAGCATGGCTTCACCGACACCGCGCCGGAGAACTCGCTGGCCGCCTTGGAGCGCTGCATCGCCATCGGCGCCGACGTGATGGAAACCGATGTGCGGCGTGCCGCCGACGGCACCCTGGTGATGCTGCACGACGTCACCGTGGACCGCACCACCGATGGCACCGGCAAGCTGTCCGAACTGACCTTGGCCGATCTGCAAAAGCTGCGGCTGCGCAGCGACGAAGGCGGCGCGCAGGCACCGCTGACCGACCAGCGCGTGGTCACGCTGGAGCAGATGCTGGCCAAGTCCAAGGGACGCATCCTGCTCAATCTTGATGTCAAGGATGCGATCTATGTGCAGGTGATCGATGCGGTCGCACGTGCCGGCATGCAGCACGAGGTGATCGTCAAGGCCGAAGCCGGCATCGCCACGCCGCCGCTGGCCGCGATGCTGCCGTTCGACAAGGTGTATTTCTTCCCGATCCTGATCAATGCGCATGGCGATGCCGATCTTGCAGCCATCGCCGCCGCGCAGACACGCAATGCGCATCCGGTTGCGTTCGAGTTGCCAAGGATGTCGCCGACGCAATTGCCCGCACTGGTGGCCGTGAGCAAAACGCACAAGGTGCGACTGATGGTCAACTCCTTGTGGGAAGGTTTTATCGCCGGCTACGGTGGCGACGCCGATGCCGAACGTGACCCGGACAAGGTCTGGGGGCGGATGTACCGCGATGGCGTGTCGATCATCCAGACCGATGCGCCGGAAGCCTTGCTGCGCTATCGCGCGAGTCTGGAGAAGCGCTGAGCGCGGCGTTGCATCGCTCCATGCAGCAGGCGCGCCACGGATGCGCACTGTCGCCGCACAGCATGGCCCATGGCACTGAGGGGACCCTGCCGCCTCCGCTATGGTCAGGCGCTATTGCACGCACGGACGTCTGCATGCCACTCCATACACGCCAGCGCAAATTCAGTCCGCATGTCGTCTGGTTGGTGGTGCTGCTGGTCGCGCTGCAGATCCGCGATCTCGCCAAGGCGGTTGGCCTGCCCATCCCGAGCATCCCGCTGCCCTACGGCGGCGGGATGCTCGACAATCTGCTCAGCGTAGTGGTCGTGTTCGTTGCCGCCGCATTGCTGCGTCCGGGCACGCCAGGCGAGCTCGCGGCGCGTCTGGGGCTGCGTTGGAACGGCTGGCGCGGCCCGGCGCTGACACTCGTGGCCACATTGCCGTGCTGGCTTGGGCTATGGACGCAGGCCACCTCGGTGGACACCGACGATCTGCTCGGACTGCTGTGGTTGGCGCTGCTGTTTCCGCTGGCCGAAGAAATCGTCTTTCGTGGTTTCGGCTTCGTTTTCGCCTGCCGCGCACTGGCCTGGCGTCCGGCGCTCGCCGCGCTGGTGCAGGCCATGGTGTTCGGCGGCGTGCATTGGCTCGGTGCAGGGGGCGGAGGCGGCGAGGCGTTACTGATCTTCGCCATCACCGGCATCGGTGCGCTGCTGTTTGCCATTGTGGACGCGCAGGATGGCTACACGATCTGGAGCGGCTGGGTGTTGCATGTCTCGCTCAACGCGGCCTGGACGGTGTTTGCGGTGTCCGATTCGGCCGCCAGTGGCTGGCTCGGCATGGCATTGCGCCTGTCTGCGGTGTTGCTGGCGATGGGGTTGCTGCGGCTGTTTGTAAGGCCGCGTCGCTCGGTGCGAGCAGACCTCGCAAGCTAGGGCGATCGTCGTCACGCAGTGCAGGAATGTGCAGGTGATCTGACCAGCCGAGGCGCGTCGCGTGCAGCGCGCCACAGTGGCCGAAAAGCGTTTTGCCCTGCATGCTTCACGGAATGGACAGGCAGCAGCACGCGCAATCAAAGACCGCCCGGATGCAGAAACGCGCTGCTGGCCAGTATGGTATGGCTCGCCGCCGCCGCTGGTTGACGTGGCTGCGTTGGAGCGCAGTAGCGCTGCTGTCTGCCATCCTGCTACTGGACCTGGCCTTTCCACTGCCGCTACCCAAATCGCGCGACACCTCCACGCTGGTGGTCGCACGCGACGGCACGCCATTGCGCGCGTTCGCCGACCGCAATGGCGTGTGGCGCTATCCGGCCGGCCCGGACACGGTGTCGCCGCTGTATCTGCAGGCGTTGCTGAATTACGAAGACCGCTGGTTCTGGCGGCATCCTGGCGTCAATCCGTGGGGCCTGCTGCGTGCCGGCGGGCAGTGGCTGGGGCAGGGACGCATCGTCTCCGGCGGTTCGACGCTGACCATGCAGGTGGCGCGCATCCTTGACCCGCATACGCGCACGCCCTGGGGCAAGGCCAAACAGGTGCTGCGCGCGCTGCAGCTGGAAGCGCACTTGAGCAAGCGCGAGATTCTTACCCTGTATCTGCAGCGCGCGCCCTACGGCGGCACCATCGAAGGTGTGGAAGCGGCCAGTTGGGCGTATCTGGGCAAGCCGGCCAGGGCCTTGTCGCAGGCAGAAGCTGCGTTGTTGGCCGTGCTGCCGCAGTCGCCAAGCCGCTTGCGCCCGGATCGCCATCCCGAGGCCGCGCAACGTGCGCGCGACAAGGTGCTCGATCGCATGGTGGAACTGGGCGTGTGGTCGCGCGCGCAGGTGGACGATGCGCGGATCGAACCGGTGGTGACGCGTTCGCTCAAGCCGCCGCTACATGCGGCCTTGCTTGCACAGCGGTTGCACAGCGCCCAACCGCGTGCCGCACGCATCGTGACCACGCTGGATGTGGAATTGCAGCGCACGCTGGAAGAACGCGTGGCCACGTACTTTTCGCAATTGCCCGAGCGTACTTCCGCAGCACTGCTGGTGGTGGACAACGCCACGATGGAGGCGCGTGCGTATGTGGGCTCGGCCAGCTTCGGCGATCGCAAGCGGTTGGGGCATGTGGACATGGTGCAGGCCTGGCGCTCGCCCGGTTCCACGCTCAAACCGTTCCTGTATGGCATGGCGCTGGACGATGGCCTGATCCATTCGGAAAGCCTGCTGGTGGATGCGCCGCAGAGTTTTGGCAGTTATCGGCCCGGTAATTTCGATGCGGCCTTCAATGGGCCGGTGAGCGCCGCGACCGCGTTGCGGTTGTCGTTGAACGTACCGGCAGTGGACCTGCTCGATCGTATCGGCCCGGCGCGGTTTGCCGCGCGGCTGTCCAATGCCGGCATCGATCTGCGTTTTGCGCGCGGCAGCGTGCCCAATCTGGCGCTGATACTGGGTGGTACCGGCGCGCAGTTGCAGGAGTTGGTCGGTGCATTTGCCGCGCTCAATCGCGGCGGCATCGCCGGGCGCGTGCGCTATACGTTGGACGATCCGCGCATCGAGCGGCGGTTGATGTCGCCGGGTGCGGCCTGGATCGTGCGCGAGATCTTGCAGAGCAATCCGCGTCCCGGCTATGGCAGCGGCAGCTTCGACACTGCCGCGCGCCCGGGCGTGGCCTGGAAGACCGGCACCAGCTACGGCTACCGCGATGCCTGGGCGATCGGCGGGACGCGCCGTTACACGGTGGGAGTGTGGGTGGGACGGCCGGATGGCACGCCACTACCGGGCCAGTACGGCGCCGTCACCGCGTTGCCGCTGATGTTCGAAGTCATCGATGCGTTGCCGCGCAGCGCCGGCGATAGCGCGCCGGTGCCGATGCCGGCCAACGTGCAGGCGTTGGACATCTGCTGGCCGCTCGGCGGCGCAGCCGAGCAAACGCCCGCCGACCAGTGCGCGCGACGTGCCGACGCCTATGTGCTCGATGGTGCAGTCCCGCCCACCTTCGCCGAACGCGATGCGCGGCTGTGGCAGAGTGGGCAGCTGCATTTCGAGGTGGATGCGCGCAGCGGTCAGCGGCTGTCGCAGGAGTGCACGCAGCCGCATCAGCGCGTGCCGCGCGCGGTGGCGCGCTGGCCGGCATTGGTCTCGCCCTGGCTCAGCACCGCCGAACGCACTGCCGCGCAGCTGCCGCCACTGGCACCGGACTGCCTGCCGGACGGGAGCATGACCGGCGGCGGCGTGCTGCGCATCGACGGGCTGAGCGACCGCGCCACATTGGCGCGCGCAAACGCCACCGCACGCCCGGTGCGCCTGCAGTTGCGCGCGCTGGGCAGCGAGGCGCGCATCGACTGGCTGCTGGACGGTCGCTGGATTGCGCAGACCGACGGACGCCAGGGATTTCAGCGCGACTTTGCCGAAGTGGGAACGCACACGCTCACTGCCATGGCCAGTGACGGTGCATGGACCCAGGTGCGGTTCCGCGTCTTGCGTTGAAGCAGAGATTCAAGAGCGGCTGATCTGCGGCTCGGCTGCAGGGCCCTTGCCCCCCACCATCGCAGGACACGCCGCAAGTACGTCCGTGATGGCCCTTACGCGGCATCGATGCCACGTAAGGTCCGGCGACAGTGGGCTGGCAAGGACCGGTCGAGACGGTAGGTGAGCGTTGTTGCAAGCGGTGCACGACGTGCTTTTAGAGCGGCTAACAAAACGACTTCGCGTCAGCCTGCTGCAGGTCGGCTGATCTGCGGCCTGGCTGCAGGGCCCTTGCCCGCCCAGCGTCGCGGGACACGCTGCAAGGACGTCCTTGTAGCTCTTACGCGGCATCCATGCCGCGTAAGGTCCCGCGACGCTGGGCGGGCAAGGACCAGTCGAGATGGTCGGCATGCATGGGTTTAAACAAAGCAACCAGCGGAGTCTCTGGTGCGGTGTCCTCGCCGCTTGCGGGACCGTGTGGCGGCATGGATGCCGCTACCGAGCCTTCGACCCACTAGACAGTCGACATGGCATTTGACTGCATCCAAACGGCGCAACGACGCGATATCAAGGCAGGTTCGGTGCACGACGCATCAACCACCATTAGCTCACTCGCCAATCCAGCCTTCCAGCAGGTCGGCGAATTCATCGGCATGCTCTTCTTCCTGCGCAAGGATGCCTTCCAGGATGCGCTTGGTGGTGGTGTCCTTGTCGCCGATGAAATCGATCATCTCGCGGTAGCTATCGATGGCGATGCGCTCGGCGATCAGGTTTTCCTTGACCATGTCGCGCAGGTCGGTGCCTTCCTTGTATTCGGCGTGCGAGCGCTCGGTCAGCGTGTCCGGGTTGAGGTCCGGTTCGCCGCCCAGCTGCACGATGCGCTCGGCCAGCTGGTGCGCGTGCGCCTGTTCCTGCTGCGCATGCTCCAGGAACTCGCCCTTGACCGCGTCGGCAAGCATGCCCTTGGCCATGAAGTAATGGCGGTAGTAACGCAGCGTGCACACGTACTCGGTGGCAAGCGCGGTGTTGAGCAGCGCGATCACCGCTTCGCGGTCGGCGTGGTAGCTCTCGGTGATGGCGCCGTCTTCGATGCGCTTGCGCGCGCGGGCGCGCAAGGTGGCGGTATCGGTGATACCTGCGGGGGTTTTGGTGGCTGGCTGATCAGACATGGCTGGCCGTTTTCCTTCTTCAGTGGGCGGGGGAATCAATGCATCAATCGGGCAGGTGCTGCAGCACGTAATCGGCCGCAGACACCTTGAACTCGCCGGGTTCTTCGACAAACAACGCCTTGACCACGGCGTCGTCGGCATACAGCGCGTAGCGACGCGAGCGCAGGCCCATGCCCGAGCCGCTGGCGTCGATCTGCAGGCCCAGCGCGCGGGCCAGCTCGGCGTTGCCGTCGGGCAGCAGGTGCAGGCCATCGGGAACCAGCTGGCTGCGGCCCCAGGCCTGCATCACGAACGGGTCGTTGACGGCCGTGCACAGCACTTCGATGCCGCGTTTGCGGAACTGGTCGAAGTGCTCCACATAGCCCGGCAGGTGCTTGGCCGAGCAGGTCGGGGTGAATGCGCCCGGTACCGCGAACAGCAGCACCTTGCGGCCTGCGAACAGGCTGTGGGTATCGACCGCTTCGATACCCTCGTGCAGGCGCTTGAGCACGACTTCGGGAATACGGTCACCAACGTGGATGGTCATGCGGGCGGGCTCCTGTGGCTGAACGAATTCTAGAAAGGGGCGCGGAAACAGCGCGTCAACGCGCTTGAAATCCACGGCGCAACGCCTATCTGACGCACATGGCCGGCGCGAGGGCGCAACGCCGCCGCAGCCGGCCCGTCACCCAACCTTCAGGAGGCTCGCAATGAACATCGTTCGTTATCCCCAGTGGCCCACCCACGCGCTGCAGAACGAAATCAAGCATGTGTTCGACCGCTTCTTCGAGCAGAACAGCGACACCGACGAATCGGCGGTGGTCACCGCGCAGTGGGTGCCACGCGTGGACATCAAGGAAGAACCCAACCACTTCGTGTTGTACGCCGACCTGCCGGGCATCGACCCCAGCCAGATCGAGGTGCAGATGGACAAGGGCATCCTGTCGATCAAGGGCGAGCGCAAGAGCGAGTCCAGCACCGAGACCGAGCGTTTCTCGCGGATCGAGCGCCGCTACGGCAGCTTCCATCGCCGCTTCGCGCTGCCCGACAGTGCCGACGCCGACGGCATCACTGCTGCCGGACACAACGGCGTGCTGGAAATCCGCATTCCCAAGCGCCCGGCAGCCACCCCGCGCCGCATTCAGGTCGGCAATGGCCAGGACGCCAGCGGTAGCACCGTGCAGTAAGCATGTTTGAAGTGCCGGCCGTGTGGTCGGCAGAGGGGCGGTGATGCGTGGAGTCGGCAGGCTGTCGCACCTGCTGCAGTTGCGCGTCTCGCCGCCCCCATGTGCGGCGGCGCACCGGCTGGTCTCCGCCGCTCAAGACAGGTGGATCTGGAGTAGCGTCATCGGCGCTTCGCTCCCCGGCGACGGCCGCACCGTAGAATAGGTGCGGTCGCCCGCCCGGCTGCGAATCGATCAGTTCTCACACTTCCTGTTCGGCCGTCAGGCCGGCGCGGCGGGTGCACGGATCGGCATGTACTCTTCGTACACTGCAGGTCCATTGCCCCATCTGCGCTTCCGGCGACCGCTGGTGTCTTGGGAGCTGCTCGAACTGGCTCGTGGCCTTGGCTGCGGGCCGTTTTTTTTCCAGAGGTGATTAGATGGAATTCAAGGATTACTACGCAACGCTGGGCGTCGAGCCCAGCGCAGGCGACGCGGAGATCAAGACCGCCTACCGCCGGCTCGCGCGCAAGTACCACCCCGACGTGAGCAAGGAAGCCGGCGCGGAAGACAAATTCAAGGCCATCAACGAGGCCTATGAGGCGCTGCGCGACCCTGCCAAGCGCAAGGCCTACGACCAGCTCAAGGCGCAGGGCTTCCGCCCGGGCGACGAGTTTCAGGCCCCGCCCAATTACAACGGCGGGCAGGGCTTCGACTACGAGGAAGTGTTCGGTAACGGCGGCGCAGGCGGCGGCTTCAGCGATTTCTTCGAAAGCCTGTTCGCCGGTCAGCGCGGCGGCCGGCCACGTGGGCCCGGTGCTGGCCCGGGCGTAGGCGCAGGTCCCGGCGCGCAGGCGCGCGGCGACACCCGCGCCAAACTGGCGGTGCCGCTGGAAGCGGTGCATGCCGGCGACAGCGTGCGCATCACCATCAATGGCAAGCAGCTGGATGTACGCGTGCCCAAGGGCGTGCAGCCCGGGCAGGTGATCCGCCTGAGCGGGCAGGGCAATGGTGGCGGCAACCTGCTGTTGGAAATCGAATACGCCGCGCATCCGCAGTTCGAGGTGGACGGGCGCAATATCCTGTACACCTTGCAGGTCATGCCCTGGCAAGCCGCGCTGGGCACCACCATCAGCGTGCCGACCCTGGGCGGCTCGGTGGAGCTGAAGGTGCCGGCCGACTCGGACGCCGGCCGCAAGCTGCGCCTGCGCGGCCGCGGCCTGCCGGGCGCCACGCCGGGCGACCAGATCGTGGAACTGGAAATCCTGGCCCCGGCCCCGACCGACGACGCGCAGAAGAAGGCCTATCGCAACCTGGCCAAGGCATTCGGCGAGACGGTGTGAGGGAGGTCGGGTCAGGGCAGGCGCGCGTTGGGCCGTCTTCCTGAGGGAAGGTGTGGATCGCCAGGCGCGATCGCTGCCCCCATCCGTCCTGCGGGCACCTTCCCCCGCTCGCGGGAGAAGGCCGGCGGTTGCACGCGCGCGACGGCGGGCGGTTGATGGTGCGGTCGAGCCCCACTGGCCTGCGGCAGACGAGCTTCTTGCTACGCCTGCGGGAGCCAAGCCCCCCCCTGTGTACGCCTGCCGGAGACAAGCCCGCTCCACGCCAGCGGGAGACGGCCCCTCTCTCGCTCGCGGGAGAGGGGGGGTGAGGGGTCACAAGGCAATCGGCGCATTCGTCAGGGTCGACTTGCCGCTTTCCGGCTGGCCGCAGCCTCATCCGGCGCTTTCGCCACCTTCGCCTGCAGCATAAGGGGGAGCAGAACCCGCTCGGTTGCATCCAATCGCGCCCATCCGACGTAATCCCTCAGCATGCGTCCACGGCGGACACAACGCGCCACCCACCACATTGCCCGGCGTCCAGCGCCCGGCCTGGCACCCGCTACCGAAAGCGCGGCTGGCGCACTACACTCGCTGCGCATACTAGGAAAAACGCATGGCACGCATTCTGATCGTCGACGACTCGCCGTCGCAGCTGCTCGGGATTCAGCGCATCGTCGAGCGTCTGGGGCACGAGACCATCACGGCCACCGACGGTGCCGCAGGGGTGGAAGCGGCCAAGTCGTCGTTGCCCGACCTGGTGCTGATGGACGTGGTCATGCCCAACCTCAACGGCTTCCAGGCCACACGCACGCTCAAGCGTGAGCCGACCACCCAGCATATTCCGGTGATCCTGGTGACCACCAAGGACCAGGACACCGACCGCATGTGGGGCATGCGTCAGGGCGCCCGCGCGTACATCACCAAGCCATTCTCCGAAGACGAACTGCTGGAAGTGATGGAGCGGGTGTTCAACCAGAAGGACGAACCACCGACTGCCTGAGCACGGCACTGGCCGGGGAAGGGGTCGGTAGCACAGGGTGTGACAGCGCGACGCGAGGCCGATGGTCGAAGGTCAAACTGCGCTGGTGGCATGCGTCATCGCGCCAACCATCGGGTGCGTCCGGCAGCGCCGCGGTTTCCAGAGGTGTCGTCGGTCGTCGTCATTCGCTCGCAGCGGTGTTACGCCCCTGCCGGTGGGTCTGTGCCGAGACCGCATCTGCGCATTCACGTGTGGGCACATGGGATCAGTTGACCGGCAACCGCTGTGTTGCCGGCAGGCACTACCGTCGCCATTTCTATCCGGGGCGGCCGCATTGCCGATATGGCCGGCTCCCGCTTCCCCGATCATCAGCGGCATATGCCGGCTGCGCGACCGCATTGCAGGCGGCCGGGAATCGTAGCGACACCTGGCTCCGGTCCACTCCCGAACCTGGCCATCCCTCCAATTCGCCTCACCGGCGAATAGCGGCTGACAAAACGACTGCGCCGCCGCCGGGCGGCTGCGGCCGGTGCTCGGAATCGGCATGTCCCACACGTACACTCCGGTTCCTCCGTGTCGTCCACACCCACCTGACCACCGCTCGCTCCGCTTTGTTAGCCGCTCTAAACCGCAACGCACCAGAACCGGACCTTTCAAAACGGCCGGTCTGCCCCATCTAGTAGAATCAGCGAATCAAACAACACGGTGGCACTGCGGGACTGGCCCGCACCGCCCCTCGATCATGGAGCGTGCATGGCCTGGAACACACCCGGCAACAAGGGCGGAGACGGCCCGGATCCCAACCGTCGCAGGTCCTGGGGCCCGCGTGGTGGTGGCAACGGTGGTGGTTGGGGCAACCTGCCCGGTCCGTTGAAGGAGCTGTTCGATGGCGGCGTGGGGCGCTGGATCCTGGTCGCGGTGGTGCTGATGGTGCTGTTCTCCAGCTTCCAGCTCATTGGCGAGCAGCAGCGTGGTGTGGTGCTGCGCTTCGGCCAGTTCTCGCGCATTCTGCAGCCCGGCCCGAACTTCAAGCTGCCGTGGCCGATCGAATCGGCGCGCAAGGTCAACGCCACCGAGATCAAGACCTTCAGCAACCAGGTGCCGGTGCTGACGCGTGACGAGAACATCGTCAACGTCTCGCTCAACGTGCAGTACCGGATCAGCGACCCGCGCAAATACCTGTTTGGCTCGCGCAATGCCGATCTGGTGTTGGAGCAGGCGGCGCAGAGCGCGGTGCGTGAGCAGGTCGGCCGTTCCGATCTCAATACCGTGCTCAACAATCGCGGCCCGTTGGCGATCGCGTCCAAGGAGCGCCTGCAGGTGGCGCTGGATGCCTACAACACGGGTCTGCTGGTGACCGGTGTGACCCTGCCGGACGCGCGCCCGCCGGAAGAAGTGAAGCCGGCCTTCGACGAGGTCAACGGCGCCCAACAGGTGCGTGAGCGCCTGATCAACGAAGCGCAGGCCTATGCCGCCAAGGTGGTGCCGGAAGCGCGCGGTCAGGGTGCACGCATCCGTACCGGTGCCGAAGGCTACAAGGAAGCGGTGATTTCCAAGGCCGAGGGCGACGCCGATCGCTTCACGCTGTTGCAGGAGCAGTACGCCAGTGCCCCCGAGGTCACGCGCAAGCGGCTGTGGCTGGAAACCGTGCAGAAGGTGTTGTCGGAAAACCGCAAGGTGATCGGCAGCGATGGCCGCCAGGTCATCTATGTGCCGCTGCCGGCAGACGGCAAGTCCGCCAACAGTGGTGGCAACGGCAATACGGGCAATGGCGGCATGCCGTCGATGGTGCCGCAGGATGTGCTGTTGAATCCGCCGCAGAACAGCAGCGGTAGCGAAAGCATCCGCAACCCGGAGCGCGGCCCGCGCCCGACCGGCCGTGAGGGGACCGAATAATGAAGAACTCGCTAGGTATCGGCCTGCTCGTCGTCATCCTGCTGGGCCTGATGGGCTCGGTGTTCGTGGTGCGCGAAGATCAGACTGCCATGGTGCTCAACCTCGGCCGCGTGGTGCGTGCCGACCTCAAGCCCGGTCTGCACTTCAAGATTCCAATGGTGGAATCGGTGCGTATGTTCGATCGCCGCTTCCAGGTGCTCGATACCGCCCCGGCGCGCTACTTCACCGCCGAGCAGAAAGACGTCAGCGTGGACTTCTTCGCCATCGGTTACATCTCCGATGTGCGTGCGTTCTACCGCGCCACCACCGGCGGCGACGAGAAGGTGGCCAATGCGTTGCTGACGCCGATCATCACCGACTCGCTGCGCAACCAGATCAACTCGCGCACGTTGCAGCAGCTGGTCTCCGGCGACCGTAGCGAGCTGATTGCCGGCCAGCTCAAAGGCATCAACGCTGCGATCAAGGGCCTGGGCATGCAGATCACCGACCTGCGCATCAAGCAGATCGACCTGCCGACCGACAGCCAGGTGATCACCGATGTCTACGAGCGCATGCGTGCCCAGCGCAAGCAGGAAGCCAGCAAGCTGCGCGCAGAAGGTGAAGAGCAGGCGCTGACCATCCGTGCCCAGGCCGACCGCGAGAGCACCGTGATCAAGGCCGATGCCGAGCGCGATGCGCAGAAGCTGCGTGGCGAAGGCGATGCCGATGCGGCGCGTATCTATGGCCAGGCTGGCTCGAAGGACCCGTCGTTCTATGCCTTCTACCGCAGTCTGGAGGCGTACCGCGAGTCCATGGCCGACGGCAACGGCGTGGTGGTGCTCGACAAGAATGATCCGTTCCTGCAATACCTCAAGAGCGATCGTTGATTGCTCGGCGTGAGCGTGATGCGCGAGGGCTGGTCGTCGAGCGAGCGGTGAGGAATGGCCGCCTTCCGCAAGCTCTCAAGCTTCCGGAGGCTCTCAACTTGCGTGGCTGCGACCAATGTTGCAGATGTTGAAAATGCTCCAGCTATTGAAAAAATTGTGACCACTACGCCCGCCTTCGCGGGCGTAGTCGTTCTGGCCGGGGCGTGGATGTTCGTGGAAAGACCTGGGGCGTTGCGTTGTGATGTCTTCACTGTGTTTGCTTTCATCCGGCGGTGTGTTGGCCCTCATCCGGCGCGTTGCGCCACCTTCTCCCGCGCGCGGGAGAAGGGCGTTTCCCGAGGGCTTCGGGGTGTGCGTACCGCGCACGCGGCCCGACCCTTTTCCCGACCAGACCCTTCTCCCGCGCGCGGGAGAAGGTGCCCGAAGGGCGGATGAGGGCCAGCAAGGGAAGGCAGCCAAGCCCACCCTCCACACATCAACCATCTAACCCGGGCACACTCCACGGTTCCCCAGTGCCACGGCCCCGTCGATGAATGACTTCCTCACCGCCCTGTGCCTGATCCTGGTGATCGAGGGCTTGCTGTTGCTCACCGTGCCGACCACCTGGAAGCGCATGGTCGAGTACGTGTTCAGCCTTCCCATTGCCCAACAACGCGCCATTGGCGGCGTCACCCTGGTGCTGGGCGCAATCGCGCTGTGGATCGTGCGCCACTGAATGCCGGTCGCGGTGACATGGGTGCCACTGCCCGCCGTCGCCGTCGCAGCCGGTTCCCAGCCGGCAGCCGGTCTGCTGCGGTGGTTTGCCAGGGCTAGTGCCCGTCACCGGAAACCCGGATAATGCACAAAAGCCGGCCGGGCACGCTCCAACCAGAGCACTCGGTTCGGCTTTTTCCGTGTCAGGGCTGTCGCGCCACTGCAACGCTCCCCGATGGAGCCGCGCGCCCGGTGTCGCCGCCAGTCCTGCATCGATCCCATCCCGCGGCCCCGATGGCCGCCGCAAAACTCAGGAGTTCACCCGTCATGGGTCAATCAGTTGTCGTGCTCGGTGCCCAGTGGGGCGATGAAGGCAAAGGCAAGATCGTCGATCTGCTCACCGAAGAAATCGGTGCGGTCGTCCGCTTCCAGGGCGGCCACAACGCCGGCCATACGCTGGTCATCAACGGCAAGAAGACCGTCTTGCATCTGATTCCGTCCGGCATCCTGCGCGACGACGCGCTGTGCCTGATCGGCAATGGCGTGGTGATCTCCCCGGCCGCGCTGATCAAGGAAATCAGCGAGCTGGAAGGTGCCGGCGTGGAAGTGCGCTCGCGCCTGAAGATCTCCCCGGCCGCGCCGCTGATCATGCCGTACCACATCGCCCTGGATCAGGCCCGCGAGAAGGCCGCTGGCGGCAAGGCCATCGGCACCACTGGTCGCGGTATCGGCCCGGCGTACGAGGACAAGGTCGCCCGTCGCGGTATCCGTATCGCCGACCTGCATTACCCGCCGCAGCTGGAAGAACTGCTGCGCACCGCGCTGGATTACCACAACTTCGTGCTGACCAAGTACCTGGGCGTGGAAGCAGTGGATTTCCAGAAGACCTACGACGAAGCGCTGGCCTTCGGCGACTACGTGCAGCCGATGAAGTCCGACGTCGCCGGCATCCTGCACGACCTGCGCAAGCAGGGGAAGCGCGTGCTGTTCGAAGGCGCGCAGGGCGCCTTGCTGGACATCGACCACGGCACCTATCCGTACGTGACCAGTTCCAATACCACCGTGGGCGGCGCATTGGCCGGCACCGGCGTGGGCGCTGACGCCATCGACTACGTGCTCGGCATCGCCAAGGCCTACGCCACGCGCGTGGGTGGCGGCCCGTTCCCGACCGAACTGGACGACGAAGTAGGCCAGGGCATCCGCGACCGTGGCGCCGAGTACGGCGCCTCCACTGGCCGCCCGCGTCGTTGCGGCTGGATGGACATCGTCGCGCTCAAGCGTGCGGTGGCCATCAACGGCATCTCCGGCCTGTGCATCACCAAGCTCGATGTGCTCGACGGCATGGAAAAGCTCAAGGTCTGCATCGCCTACGAATACCGCGGCAAGCGCACCGAATACGCCCCGCTGGACGCGCAGGGCTGGGAAGAGTGCACCCCGGTGTACCTGGAGTTCCCGGGCTGGACCGAGAACACTCACGGCATCACCGAATGGGACAAGCTGCCCGTCGCCGCCCGCGCCTATCTGCGCGCGCTGGAAGAACTGGCCGGCTGCCCGATCAGCATCGTTTCCACCGGCCCGGATCGTGACCACACGATGGTGCTGCAGGATCCGTTTGCCTGATCGAGTGACGTCCAACACGTGATCGCACAACGGCCCGGCTTGTCCGGGCCGTTGGCGTTTGAGGATTGCTGATTTGCCATGATTTCCAGCGGTGCAGGGGCGCAGCTGGCACGCTCACGCCAGTGCATTGTTATCGTTGGGCCGGTTCGGTTACTGCGGATAGGCGCATACCTGCACTCGCTGGTTCGCGGTATGGTCCGTGCCGAGCGTTATGCACCGAGATCGGCCGAGATGGGCAGGTACGTGATCTCCGCAGCGTTGCCTTTATCCCATGCGCATCGACGCGCTCTCACGCTGCCGGTTGTCCATCTCCTGCTGCTGGCTCTGCGCCAAGGCCTGCTGGCGATCTGCGCCGGCGACTTCCAGCCGCTGCAGTGATTGCTCCACCGGCGTCTGTACGGCCACGTCGGTCGGCATGTGGGCGCGCAGGTGCGCCGGGTTGTTCAACTCGCCCTGCACCACAAACACGTTGCGGCCCGCCGGGCTGTCGGCGGTCTGTTCGCTCAGCACCACGTGGTCGGCCCGGTCCAGAGCGTTGTGGCGGGCGAGGGTCATCACGCTGGCGATGAGGCGCTCGCTGTTCTCGTCGGGCGTGCGCCCGGCTTGCGCATCGATGGCGTTGACACCCGCGCGCACCTGCTGCAGCAATGCGTAGTCCCGGTGATCAGGGCCGATATCGGCCAGTTTGGTAGGCGCGTGCGTCCGCTCGGGCAGGCCGTCGGTCGAAGCAGTGAACGGGCTGCGGGTGATGGAGCGGTGCGGATCGTCTTGGTGGAACTGCGTGGCTTTCTGCTGCCGCTCCAGGCGGACGGCGCGGGCATCGTCGAGTTCGGCGATACGGCCGGGATTTGTTTCTTCGCGCATGGAAAGATGCCCGCCTCCTGCGCTGACGTTCACCCATTTCTGCTCTTTTTCGAAGTACATCGCGTAGAAGCTGTTGCTGCCGATGACGTTGGGGTCGACGGCTGAGCGGCCTTCCAGCATCTGGATCGCCTCGGTGGTGCCGAGCTCGGCCAGGTACTGGCTGCCGGCCACCAATCCCATCTGCGCAAAGGTCTCGTAGCCCGTGTTGCTGATACGGGCAGCGCCGGCGTACTCGTTGTCGAGCATGTTGGTCCAGATCTGTTCCAGCTTCTGGGGGCCGCTTTTTTCCAGGGCCGCTTGCAGGAGCACGCGAGGCGTCCAGCAGTTGGGGTCGAGACGATGCTGCTCAAATGCGCGGTCGTGCGCGAGCATGACGGAGGCGCCCGGTAGGTTCAGTGCCAGATCTGGGCGATCTCGACGGAACCAGCTTTGCCTAAGTTCCAGGTCCTTTGTGAGTAGCGTCTGTCCGAACTCTTCCCACTGCCGCTCGGTTAGGTCAGCATTGGCAAATCGTGAGCCATTATCGTGTTGCGACCTGGCGTGGTCTTGCGCGTAACTGTTGGCCACCTGGCCGGGCAAGCTGTCGTTTCTCACTACGCCCAGCGCCAGCGTTCCGTAGCCGTCTGCACCATCTAGCTGCGAAAGATAGTTCCAATACAGCTCGCGGTTGCCTCTATCCGCATAGTTGGAAAGGATTCTGAGATCGTCCTCCGTCATCCCACTCATATTTCACTCCTTGTCAATGGGCCGGTCATCTGACCTTGGTTCGTGCCAGTACGTCCTTCACCGCGTGTTCCATGCGCTCCCAGTCCTTCAGAAATGCCCGGTAGTAGTGAAGCGTGATGGACAGCTTGTTCTCTACATCGACAAAGTAGTGAGTGCAATCGGCGACAACCGAGCCTTCCTCGTCAATAACCTGGTTGCCCTCAATCCGGATGCCGTCCTTGCGAAATTTGGCGCTGTCGCATTTGATAAACGTCGTCAAATTACCGCCGTCGTCTCGTGCCACATACCAGTCATACTCAAGCGCAGGGTTACGCGCTGGAGGCTTGCCGTAGTGGGCTTTGTACGCTTTCACATACTCATCCATCTTCTCCTCATCGATGGCATAGGGAATCAATCCGAGTGTTTCAGGCTGTGCAATCCGGAGATCGAGTCTCTCCACAGGATTACCTCGTTCGACCCAATCAGCCTTGGTAAGCGCGTCGTTGGATGAATAACGTGCCAGCAATGCCTCAATAGGGACCCGGTCAACGTAGTCAATCGATGCGTGTATCTCCTTGCGGAAATCATTCGTACGCGGGTTGGCGCGTGCCCCGGGCGGGGTGGGGGTCATATCTGGCCACTCGATGACAAGCGTCACGCCTTCGCCCGGCCACGGTGCGATCTGGCTGTCCAGATAGTTGGCGGGGATGCGGAAGGTGTTCGGCCCTAGCTTTACGTCAACCGGTGCGTCCGAATAGGTGTGCCCGTTGATGGTGCGGCCTGTGGTAACGGTGCCTGACATGGGGGAAGTCCTTTTTTGTTCGGGTGATGGCGTCCGTGCACAGGCACTGCCGGTGACAGCGATGGCGAGTGCAAGGGCCAGGCACCAGCCGGATGACATCATGTGCATTGGTCAATCCATTGCAGGGTTCGCCGCAACTATAGGCAACTTGGGATCAGCACGACAGCAAGGTCCAAGCCTGCGATTGTCCGTGCCATGCGCCGCACGACATGGGAATGCGATCACGCTCTGCCGGAAGGAAAGGCGCGTGGATCAAAGCGCGGGCGGTGCAACGGCAGCTCGCCACGTGTGCCGAAGAAGGACGTTTGCCGCCCTTGATCGCACTAAGTGTCGAGCTGCAACGTGGTCAACGCAGACGCCGCCGCGTCATGCTCCAAACGCACCATCGATCGTGTGCATCGCCCCGGTGACAAAGCTCGCTTCCGGGCCGGCGAGCCATGCCACCATGCCGGCCACTTCGTCGGCACGGCCGTGGCGTTTGATCGCCATGAAGCTGTGCATCAGGTCTTTCATCGGCCCGTTTTCCGGGTTGGCGTCGGTATCGATCGGGCCCGGTTGCACCACGTTGATGGTGATGCCACGCGGCCCGAAGTCGCGGGCCAGCCCGCGCGCCAGACCTTGCAGCGCGGACTTGCTCAGCGCGTAGGACGCCATGCCGGGCAGCGGCATGCGGTCGCCGTTGACCGAGCCGATCACGATGATCCGCCCGCCGGGTGGCATCTGCCGCGCGGCCTCCACGGCGGCGTGGTAGGGCGCGTGCACGTTGATGCGGAACAGCCGGTCCACCGCGTCCGGATCCTGGTCCAGCGCATCGCCGAACAAGGCGATGCCGGAGTTGACCACCAGCACATCCAGCGGCCCGCTGCGGCGCACCGTGGCGATGACCGCATCGCGGTCGGCGCTGTCGGCCAGCACCGCGGTGCTGCCGGTGTCACCGGCCAGGCGCTGCGCCGCCTCGGCAGAACCGGCATAGGTAAACGTCACCCGCGCGCCCTCGGCCACGAAGCGCCGCACGATGGCGGCCCCAATCCCCCGGCTGCCACCAAGCACCAATACCGACTTGTCTTTGAACGCGGACATGCACTCACCTCACAATTAATGTAGCGAGTAATACATAATAGATTTCGTCTGCCGTCAAGGATTTTGTAACAATGACTACAAAAAACTCCCGGGCCCGCGGGCGGCCGCGGGCGTTCGACCCGGACCAAGCGGTCGCCACCGCGCAGCAGCTGTTCCATGCGCGCGGCTACGACGCACTGAGCGTGGCCGACCTTACCCAGGCGCTGGGCATCAACCCGCCGAGTTTCTATGCGGCCTTCGGCAGCAAGGCCGGCCTGTATGCGCGCATCCTCGACCGCTACGCGCAGACCGGTGCCATCCCGCTGCCGCAAATTCTGGACGCCAACCGCCCGCTAGCGGACGCGCTGGCCGACGTACTGGAGCGGGCCGCCCGCTGCTACGCCGCAGACCCCGCCGCCACCGGTTGCCTGGTGCTGGAAGGCACGCGCAGCAACGACGCGCAGGCGCGCGAGGCGGCCTGCGGCTTTCATGTCGCAGCCCAGGAGTTGATCCGCTCCCACATCGCCAAGCAGTGCCCGCACGACGCAGACCGGCTGGCCGATTTCGTCAGCACCACCATGGCCGGGCTGTCCGCCAGTGCCCGGCATGGGCAGAGCCTGGAGCGTCTGTTGGCGAGTGCGCGGCTGGCGGGGGAGGCGATTAGGGTGGCGCTGTCTGACTAGCTAGAAGCGAAATGCGTGCAGCATCGCTCAATAGAAATACTTGGGATGAAATGGGCTGCCGAGCAATCAGGTTGGCCGTGAAGAGATCGGTTGAATCAATTCATCCCAATTGCGATGATGCATCGCAATTGCAACGCACCGGGTCTGCCATGAAATCCGCATCTCTTCCATCGCTCCGGGTGGACCCAGCGCTGCGCGAAGCGGCCGAAGCTGTGTTGCAGGAGGGCGAGACGCTTTCCAGCTTCGTCGAGCACTCCGTGCGCGCCCAGGTGCAGCAGCGGCAGCAGCAGGAAGCCTTCATTGCGCGCGGGCTGGCCTCGCGTGATAGCGCCAAGGCATCCAACCGATACATCGACGCGAAGGATGTGCTGGCCGGGCTGCAGTCCCAACTGGACAAGGCGCGCAAGGGCTGAGCCAGCGTGGATTTTCTGTCCGCTTCACTCAGGAGGCGCGCGACGATCTCGCGCGCCTTTATGACTGGTTGCTACAGCGTGCCGAAGGCGACTTCACCGTTGCCGAACGCGCGCTGCAGGCCATCCGCGATGGCGTCGCCGTGCTTGAACTGGCCCCGTTGAGCTGCCGCAAGGCGGGGGTGGCGGATCCGTTCTTGCGGGAGCTGGTGATCGGTTTCGGTGCCAGCGGCTACGTGCTGCTGTTTGAGGTTGAAAGCGATCAGGTCGTCACCGTTTTGGCAGTCAGGCATCAGCGTGAAGACGACTATCATTAAGCACGGCGTTAGCGCCAACGTCGTGCCACAGAGGAAGTAGATGGCCAATATCAGCAGGCGCCGCACGGGGGAACTGACCCGAGCGCTGTTCTATATCCTAAAGACCCAGCCGGAGGGCATGCGCGCCGCAGACGCGCTGGCCGCACTGGAAAAGCAGGTCGTGCTCACCGAGTACGAATCGGGTGACTACGAAACCGGCGGCCGTCGCTTCGAGAAGATCGTGCGCTTCAGCACCGTGGCGCCGGTCAAGGCCGGCTGGCTGGTCAAGGACAAAGGCATCTGGACCCTCACGCCAGAGGGCGAAGCGGCGCTGCACGCCTACCCGGATCCGGAGCAGTTCATCCGCGCGGTGGGGCAGCTGTACAAGAAGTGGAAGAGCGCTCAGCCCGTTGCCGACGAGGTCGACGATCCCGAAGGCGAGCTCACCGAGGAATCGGCCAGCATCACGCTGGAAGAAGCCGAAGAAATGGCTTGGGCCGAGATCGAGGCTTACCTCGCTGCGATGCCGCCCTACGACTTCCAAGAGCTCGTGGCGTCTCTACTGCGGGCGATGGGTTACCACGTTGCCTGGGTCGCACCGCCCGGCAAGGACGGTGGCACCGACATCATTGCCTATAACGACCCGCTCGGCACCCGCCCGCCGCGCATCAAGGTGCAGGTCAAGCGCAATGCCAACTCGCCGCGGATCGATGTGACGGGCCTGCGCAGCTTTATGGCGGTTCTGGGGGATGGCGATGTCGGCCTGTTCGTGGCCCTGTCAGGTTTTACAAAGGATGCCGACTACGAGGCGCGCCAGTCGCATCGTCGGATCAACCTGATCGATGCGCGCCGGCTTGTGGAGCTATGGACCACGCACTATGCGCAATTGGACGATAGTGCGCGTACCCGCCTGCCGCTCAAGCCAGTGTGGTTCTTGGCTGGTGACGATTAGTAGTGCGCCGGCTGAAACTTTTTCGTCTTAATGAATCAGGCACGTTGTACAAAATATTGACTAGCAGGGCGTAATGAACAATCAGACTCACGAGGAACTCAAAGGGAAAATCTGGGAAATCGCCAATAGGTTGCGCGGTCCTTATCGGCCGCCACAATACCGTCTGGTGATGTTGCCGCTTGTGGTGCTACGCCGTCTCGATTGCGTTCTGGAGCCGACCAAGGAGGCCGTGCTGAAACAGCATGAAAAGCTGCTGGCGAAGGACACGCCAGAACAAGCAATGCACAGGCTCCTTGGCAAGGCGGCTGATCCAAAGCGGAAATTTCCGCTGTACAACGTCAGTGCGTACACCTTCGAGAAGTTGCTGGGCGACGCTGAGAATATCGCCCCCAATCTGTCGAACTACATCAATGGCTTCTCGCCAGAAGCGCGGCGGATTTTCGAGCGTTTCAAGTTTGGCGATCAGGTCGACAAGCTTGATGCAAGCAACCGGCTATTTACCATCATCAAGGCGATGGCGAACATCGATCTGCATCCAGATCGCATCGACAACCTACAGATGGGTTACTTGTTCGAGCATCTAGTGATGCGCTTCAACGAGCAGGCCAATGAGGAGGCAGGTGACCATTTCACCCCACGTGAAGTGATTCGGCTGATGGCCAATCTGGTATACACCGGCGAGCAGGAGGTCTACAAACCTGGCATCGTCCGCAGCATCTACGACCCGACCTGTGGCACCGGAGGCATGCTATCTGAGTCGGAGAAGTTCATCCTTGGGCAGAATGCCGCAGCGCATCTGCACCTGTATGGGCAAGAATACAACGACGAATCATGGGCCATCTGCTGCTCTGACATGCTGATCAAGGACGAAGACACGGCCAATATCGTCAAGGGTGACACCTTGGGCGATGGCAAGACCAAAGATGGTTTTGAGGGCGAGCGGTTTCACTACATGCTTGCTAACCCTCCATTTGGTGTGGAGTGGAAGGACCAGAAGACGGTTGTCGAGAACGAGCATGCCAATCACGGCTTCGCCGGTCGCTTCGGAGCCGGCTTGCCGGCGATCAATGACGGGTCGCTGCTGTTTTTGCAGCACATGATTGCCAAGATGCACCCGTACGACGAAGGTCATCCTGACAAGCCGGGCTCAAAAATCGCAATCGTTTTCAACGGATCGCCGTTGTTTTCCGGTGATGCTGGGTCGGGGCCATCCAATATCCGGCGATGGATCATCGAGAACGACTGGTTGGACACCATCGTCGCGCTCCCGGATCAACTTTTCTACAACACCGGCATCTATACCTACGTCTGGCTGGTCACTAATCGCAAGCCGGAAGAGCGTCAGGGCTATGTGCAGTTGATCGACGGCACGCGTTTCTTCCGTAAGATGAAGAAAAGCCTAAACAACAAGCGCAACGAAATTTCTGATGAGCAGATTGAAACGCTGACAGCGCTCTATGGCAACTACGGCGATGGCGAGAGCGCTGAGGTGGTCATCGACCACAAGACTGGCGAAACCGAAAATCGCGTAGTGTCGCGGGTTTTTGAGAATCGCGAGTTCGGCTTCGTCAAGGTGACCGTGGAACGTCCGCTGCGGATGAATTTCGAGGCCACGCCCGGGCGTATTGCCCGGCTGGACGAGCAATCCGCCTTCGCCAATCTGGCGACCTCAAAAAAGCGCAAGGACGAAAAGGCTGCGCGGCAGGAAATTGCCGAAGGCCAGGCCATGCAGCAGTGCATTCGTGAGCTCCTCGTCAGATTGGCAGGGAAAGGCATTTACATGGATCGTGAAGTATTCGAAGCCGATCTTGAAAAGGTGGCAAAGAAAGCTGGCATCAAACTGCCCGCACCCATCCGGAAAGCCATCTTCGCCGCGCTTGGCGAGCGCGACCCGCAAGCCGAGATCTGTCGTGATGCTAAGGGGCGCCCCGAGCCCGACAGCGAGCTGCGGGACACCGAAAACATCCCCTTGCCGGAAGATACCGAGCTGCCGCTGCCCATGGCCTTTGGTTCGGACAAGCCCAACGATGATCTGATCGAGGCGTTCCGGGACACGATCGACGACTACATGCGCCGCGAGGTGCTCCCCCACGTGGCCGATGCCTGGGTCGATTACAGCAAGACCAAGGTGGGCTATGAAATCCCGATCAACCGACACTTCTATGTCTACAAGCCGCCGCGTCCGTTGCCGCAGATCGAGGCCGACATCCGGCAACTGGAAGGCGAGATCGCCGATCTGCTGAAAGGACTGCTGGCATGAGCAAGGACGTGACTGCCACCAAAGAGGGCGAACTGCTGATCTATGCCGCAGGCGAAGGCGGTATCCGGGTGCTGTTGGCTGGCGAGAGCGTCTGGCTGACCCAGGCCCAGATCGCCGCGCTGTACCAGACCACGCCGCAGAACATCACCCAGCACCTGAAGGCGATCTATGCCGAAGGTGAACTGGACGAGGCGGCAACCTGTAAGGATTACTTACAAGTTCGCCAGGAGGGTGGGCGTACCGTCTCCCGTCGGCCCAAGCACTACAGCCTGGAGGCCATCCTGGCCGTTGGCTACCGGGTCCGGTCGGCGCGCGGTACCGAGTTCCGCCAGTGGGCCACGGCCCGGCTGTCGGAGTACCTGGTCAAGGGGTTCGTGCTGGATGACGAGCGCCTCAAGGGCAATGTGGGGCCGGCGGATCATTTCGACGAGCTGCTGGCGCGCATCCGCGAGATCCGCGCCAGTGAGGCGCGGGTGTACCAGCGCATCCGCGAGATCTTCGCCATGGCGGTGGACTACCGCGAAGGTGACCAGGCCACGCAGCGCTTCTTCGCCATCATGCAGAACAAGGTGCATTTTGCTGCCACGCAGCTAACGGCGGCGGAGATCATCCGCCAGCGTGCCGATGCCACCAAGCCCAACATGGGCGTCAACACGTGGAAGGGCAGCCGCGTGCTGAAGCAGGACGTGGGCACGGCGAAGAATTACCTGGATGCGCGCGAGATCGACACGCTCAACCGCATCACCGTGATGTTCCTGGACCAGGCCGAGTTCCGCGCCATGCGTCGGCAGGACATCCGGCTGGCGGACTGGGATGGGTTTCTGGACAAGTTCCTGCGCGATACCGAACTGCCGGTGCTGGACAACGCTGGCAAGGTCAGCCGCCAGCAGGCACTGGACTGGGCGGAAGGGCAGTACGACGCGTTTGCGGAGCGGCGACGGTTGGCAGCCGAGCAAATCGCTGAAGCGCGGTATCTGGAGGATTTGCGAAGTGCGACTGACGGGTTGAAGCCCCGGAAGGTGATCAAGCCTTCGCCGAAACCGCGCAGGCCGACTTCCGGAGACGAAGCGTGATTTTCTCCAGCGAGAAGCAGGAACTTCGCCTGAAGTGGATGTTCGAAAGCTGCAAGAATGGCGCCTGGGGAAGTGAGCCTGATGGCGAAGCTGATGTTATCTGCATCCGTGCGGCTGATTTTGATGGCCAATCTGGACGCCTGAATGAGGGCGAGCGAACGTTGCGAGCCATTGATCCGGCCGTTTTTGAAAAGATCGCGCTGCGTCCCGGTGATCTGGTGATAGAAAAGTCTGGAGGCGGCGAGAAGCAGCTCGTGGGTCGAACGGTGTTGTTTGACGACGAGCGTCCAAGCGTGACGTCCAACTTCCTCGCTCGCTGTCGCCCAGCGGGAGGAATTGATCCTGCGTTTCTAAATTACCTGATGCTGGCGATTTATACTGGACGTGGCACTTATCCCCATATCAAGCAGAGTACTGGCATCCAGAACTTAGATCTTGGGAGCTATCTGGATGTGCGCGTCAGTATTCCCAAGCTAATTGACCAGCAGCGTATTGCCCGCTTCTTGGACGAGAAGACCGCGCGCATCGATGCACTAATTGAAAAAAAGCAGGCGCTGCTGGAGCGGCTGGCGGAAAAGCGGCAAGCGCTGATCACCCGCGTCGTCACGAAGGGTCTGAATCCAGATGTGCCGATGAAGCCGTCTGACATTGAGTGGATTGGAAATATTCCTAACCATTGGGGGGTCAAACGGTTACGGTTCTTAGCGCGCCTAATTTCAGGCTCGACACCCACAACTTCAGTTAGCGAATATTGGGGTGGCGAGATTCCTTGGATATCGCCTAAGGACATGAAATCAGATGAAATTTCGGATTCCGAAGATCACATCACAGATTTTGCAATACAAGAGTATGGTGTCCGAACTCACAAAGATCCGAATGCGTTGATTGTTATACGAGGAATGATCCTTGCAAGAACCATCCCCGTGGTTGTTGCGAAAGGTCTGTATAGCATTAATCAAGACGTGAAAGTAATTAAATCAAAAGGCGAGGTCATGCCGGATTACTTTCAGATGTACTTACGATCCGTCGAGTCATTTATTTTCACGCTAATTGCTGAGGCTGGTCATGGAACAAAAGCGCTTAGGACCGAATTATTTTTGGATGTTCCCGTGTTGCTTCCGCCATTGTCGGAGCAGTTTGCGTTGACGGAGGCGGTGAAAATGGCGAAGGTTGGATTAGATAGCGCCATGCGTTCGATAGAGAAGTCAACGAAGACTCTTTCCGAACTGAGGTCAGCTCTCATCACCACCGCCGTCACCGGCCAGCTCCCCGAACTCAACGGATAAGAATTCCGCGCATGTCCGGCCATTTCGAACACGATTTTGAAACCGCCATCGAAGTCGGCCTGCTCGCATCAGGCGGCTACCAGAGGCGCAACGCCGCTGACTACGACGAAACCCTGGCGCTGTTTCCGGCCGACGCGATCGGCTTCCTCAAGGACAGCCAGCCCACGCGTTGGCAGCAGCTTGAGACGTTGCTGGGCGTGCGGACCCAGGCGACCGTGCTGGAGGCGCTGGCCAAGGAACTGGAAATCAAGGGCGCGCTGCACGTGTTGCGCCATGGCTTCAAGTGCTATGGCAAGACGCTACGCTTGGCGTACTTCCGTCCTAATTCTGGAATGAACCCCGAAGCAGCGGCAAAGTATGTGCACAACCGTTTGACCATCACTCGGCAGGTATCTTTTACTTCGGTGCTCAAGCGGCCGGACGGCAAGCCAAAGCGTTGCGTCATCGACGTCACCCTGGCGGTCAACGGCTTGCCGGTGGTCACAGTAGAACTGAAAAATCCCTTGACCGGGCAGCCTGCAAGCGAGGCCATTCACCAGTACCAGCATGACCGCGATGAGCGTGACAGGCTGTTCGCCTTCAAGCAGCGTGCGCTGGTGCATTTTGCCGTGGACCCGGACGAGGCCTGGATGACCACCCGGCTGAAAGGCCGCGAGACCGTGTTTCTGCCTTTCAATCGTGGTCATGTGCATGGTGCGGGCAACCCACCCGTGCCAGGCAACTGGAAAACCCATTACCTGTGGGATGAAGTGCTGAACGCAGATAGCCTACTGGACATCCTGCAGCGCTTCATGCACTTGGAAATCAAGGAACGCCAGATCACCACCGACAAAGGCGTGCGCACGGTGCGCAAGGAGACGATGATCTTCCCGCGCTATCACCAGCTCGATGCGGTGCGTCGGCTGGTGGGCCACGCGCGTGCGCATGGCTCAGGCCACAACTACCTGGTGCAGCACTCGGCCGGGTCGGGCAAGTCCAATTCCATTGCCTGGCTGGCGCATCGGCTGGCGAGCCTGCACGACGCCCATGAGGAAAAGGTGTTCCATTCGGTGGTGGTGGTGACTGACCGCCGCGTGCTGGACCAGCAGCTGCAGAACACGATCTACCAGTTCGAGCACAAGACCGGCGTGGTGGAGAAGATCGACGAGGACACCCGGCAGTTGGCGCGGGCCTTGTCTGGCGGCACGCCGATCATCATCAGCACCATCCAGAAGTTCCCCTTCATCGCCCGTGCGCTTGCACGGCTGGAAGCCGATGGCGAGGACGTCAAGCTTGATACAGCAGGCAAGCGCTTTGCGGTCATCGTGGATGAGGCCCATTCCTCGCAGAGTGGCGAAACGGCCATGACCCTGCGCGGCATGCTCAACCGCGATGGCATTGAAGCGGCGGTGGCTGCGCAGCTGTCGGACGAAGAGGATGACGAGCTTGATGAGGCCACCCGCGCGGCGATTCTGCGTGAGACACAGAAGCGTGCCCGCCAGCCCAACCTCAGCTTCTTTGCATTTACTGCCACGCCCAAGTTCAAGACCAAGGTGTTGTTCGATACGCCGGGGCCGTCAGGCGAGTCGCCGTTCCACGAATACAGCATGCGCCAGGCCATCGAGGAAGGCTTCATCATGGACGTGCTGGCCAACTACACCACGTACAAGCGCTTTTTCGGCCTGATCAAGCAGGTGGAGAACGACCCGGAAGTATCGCGCAAGCAGGCAGCCAAGGCGCTGACCCGGTACATGGAGTTGCACCCGGTCAACATTGAGCAGGTGGTGTCGGTGATCGTGGAGCACTTCCGTCTGCACGTGATGCATGAACTGGGCGGCCGCGCCAAGGCGATGGTGGTGACGGGCTCGCGGCTGGCGGCAGTCAAGTACAAGCTGGCCTTCGACCGCTACATCAAGGACAACCGCTACGACGGCATTCGCTCGTTGGTGGCGTTTTCCGGAACGGTGGAAGACCCTGAGGATCCGGGTGCGAGCTACACCGAGGTGGCCATGAATGACGGCTTGGCAGAAAGCGAGCTGCCGGAAGCTTTTGAGCGCGACGACTATCGCGTGCTGCTGGTGGCCGAAAAGTACCAGACTGGTTTCGACCAGCCACTGCTGCAGACCATGTACGTCGTCAAGAAGTTGGCTGGCGTGCAGGCGGTGCAAACGCTGTCGCGGCTCAACCGCATGGCGCCCGGTAAGAAGCGCACCTTGGTACTGGATTTCGTGAACAAGGAAGAGGACATCCACAAGGCGTTCAAGCCGTACTACGAGAGCACGCCGATTGGCGAGAATGCCGGGCCGGAGAAGCTGTCCGAACTCCAACACAAGCTGCTGGCGCCGGCGATTTTTACTCCGGCTGACGTAGATGCTTTCGCCCAAGCTTGGTACCGCCCGAAGCGCGAGCATTCCGGTAGCGACCACAAGCAGATGAACGCAGTGCTTGATGCTGTCGTGCAGCGCTTCAAGACGCAGTTAGAGGAGAAGCAGGACGAGTTTCGCGGGCTGCTGATGGCTTACCGCAACCTGTATGCCTTCCTTTCCCAGATCGTGCCTTATCAGGACAGCGATCTGGAAAAGCTCTACACATTCGTGCGAAACCTCATGACCAAGCTGCCGCCTGCCGACGATGGCAAGGCGTTCGTGCTGGATGATGAGGTGAGCTTGCGCTACTACCGCATGCAGCAGCTCACCGATGGATCCATTGATCTAACTCAAGGCGAGTTGTATTCGCTGAAGGGCCCCACCGATGTCGGCACGTCACGAGTGGCTGATGAAGCAGTTTCCCTATCGAGCCTAGTAGAAAAGCTGAATGTCAGATTCGGTACTGACTTCAACGAGGCTGATCAACTGTTCTTCGATCAGATCAAAGTGTCGGCCGAAGCCAGCGAGCAGATCAAGGAGGCGGCAAAAGCAAATAATCTCCGCGACTTCACTGCGTACCTGGGAAGGGTGCTTGATGAGCTCTTCATTGAGCGAATGGACGGCAACGAAGAGATTTTCTCGAGGATCATGACTGATCGTGAGTTCCGGTTTGCGGCCAGTGAGCATCTAGCTTTTGAAATTTTTGAAAAATCGCGCAGGCCCTTGCCTGGCGACGGCGCTACTTCATAGGGTCAGCTGGGGAGAGCAGACGTGCTCAAGCATCTTGACGCGCCAGCCAACCAGTAGCACGATCACTCTACGGAGCCTCGAAACTCCGCTAACAGCGGTACCCACCTCCGACAAACCGGTGGGTTTTTTGTGCCTGCAACTTTTGTAGGTGCAACCGACGTGATGCTCTGCGTCGGGAGGGCGGCTAATACAACACCCGCAAGGGGAATACGCCCGCCGGCTGTTAGCGGTTTCGAGCCTCCCGACTTCCCGTCCGTCGCCTTGCGGCGGGCGGGCTGATTCCATGGAATGAGGAGCAGGCCATGTCGGACGTTGTACGAGATGCGCAGTCACACCCGGGTTACTACCTGCCAGAGGGCGCGCAGTACCGCCTTCAGCAATTACGCGACCACATGCGCTTTTTGGCGCGTCTGGCGCAGCCGCGTACGCAGGCTGAAGAGCAGTTGCGGCAGCCAGTCATCCACATGAACGAGCTGGCGTGCTGCTTGGAGCTGCTGGCCGAGCAGGTGACGCAGGCACTGGCGCAGGTGCAGTGGCCCGCGCGGCTTGAACCCGGCGCCGCTGACAGTGAGCCTGCCGACGCCGGGGAGATCGCATGAGTAGGCCCGTGATGGCGTCGCCCCACACACGCCGGCGGGCAGGGGATGGCATGCAGCCTGATGCGTTTGCCTTCGGCATTACCGTCGAGCAGGTAGATACGCTGGATCAGTTGTTGCTGACCATCGCCGCCCATGGCGATGTGATCGCTGCCGGCAACGCCGATCGGCTGGACCGCGGCACCTTGCCCGTGCTGGGCAGCGCCATCTTCGATGCGGCCGGCGCCATGCGCACCATCCTGGATCAGTTGGCGCTTCAGCGCCTTTGATGATGGTCGGTGTGGCCGGGCGCTGCGGCTTTGTCGCGGCATGGCACGTACGCAGTGATGGTCCACTGGTTGCTTGCTGTCCAGACGTCCTGCCAAACCCGATCTGTCCATTGCCACCAATCTGCCGTTGGCTGGGCATTCTGCGGACAGGTGCCGTTACCGGCGTCGCCGTCAGATCGGTCCTCGCGGATGTACCTGCAGTGTGTTGTTATCCTGGAAAGGTGATCAGTATTCCGCCAGTGAGCCGGTATACCAGTATGCTTTGCCGTTGATCGTGCGTTTGTCGAACTTGAGCGTGCCTCGCTTGCCCTTGATTTCAAGCGTGAACGACGGCGGCAAGTCGGTGCGTCCGGGGTTGGTGAAAACGATGCGCATGTGGTTCGCAGTTGGCTTGAAGTACCACTGCGTGCTTTCCGATGGAAGCCCGCGTGATGCAATGTCCGGCCAGGTCATGACCAGGCCACCTATGCCATCAGGGTCGCCTCCGCTATAGACCAGAAAGCTGTAGCCGGCGGTATCTGTTTCAAACGACAGGACATCGCCGGTGGCGCCAGCGGACGTACTTGTCAGCAGGGCGATCACTAAGATCAGACTGGTCCATAGACTGCGCATGTGTGTTTTCATCGTTCGTCCTTGTGATGGATCCTGTAGCGTTTGCCGAGCCGTTAAGGGTAGGCGTAGGGGCCCACTATCCAGGAGGCGCTGCCTGGAATGACGCGCTTGCCAACGGTCAGGCGGCCACTTCTCCCCTGTATCTCCAAAGTAAAAGACGGCGGCAGTTTGGGGTCGCCTGGATTGACGAATTTGGCTCCTGCGCTGGTGTGTTCCTTATCCATGTGGTACTTCACGCCGGTGAAAGGCAGGTCCCTGTGCTCATAGCCGGGCCAGCGGATCATGGCGCCGGCGATGCCGTCGTTTTCTTTGCTTCCACCACCGACATACAGTTCGACTTCGTAGGTGTTGTCAGCGCTTCGAAAGGTGACCACCGTACTTGTGGCCAGTGCAGGAGCGTTGGAAAACGCAAACGCCAGCAGCAGCGTCAGCAACACAGCCACCTTAGGCGTGATTCGATTTCGCATGCGACATTCTTCCTTGGTACGTACCTGGATCTTATCTGATCGACCAGTATGATCATGCGATCGCGCGGAAGTGTTTGCAGTTGACCAGAATGCAAGGCGCGCTATCGTGCCAGCGTGCTCGATAGCGCGCTATGTCCTTTTTTTTATTGACCCTGCGTAATGGGGCTACGCTCGTGATGCGTGGACTACCTCAGGCGAACCGGGACAAGGTCTCTGGGTTCTGAGCGTCGCTGCACGTTAGTTGCACGGGCTTCCTCCTGGCACAGCATCGCGCCGTGTGCACGGACACTCCTCGTCGGCGCAGGGTAATTGTCATGGCCAATCTCGCTTCCCGTGTCGGCACTGCGCAGGTTCTCGCTGCCGCGATCATGTGTTGTCTCGCCGCTTCTTCCAGCACGGCAGCGACGCTGCTAGTGCCTGTGTCGATTTCGCCCACCCGCGATCGTGCGATCGATCTGTTGATGCCGCCGTTGACGACGGTGCCGGCGAGTCCGACGATCATTTCGAACACCGCTGTGTCCCCCCGCGATGCGATGGGCATGGCGACGTTCGCCTCGCGTGCGTTTCCGCAGGTCACTGCCGATTTCGATCGGTTCTGGCACGCGCAGGCCAAGCTCGGTTATGCGCAGCGCGGGCCTGACGCACGGGTCAGCGATCCAAACGCATTCGCCGAGATGCAGCGGTATCTGTTCAACCGCTATAACGGCTTGACCGTGGTGCGCACCCTGCACGATGGCGAGCGTGCGTTCGATTGCGTGCCGCTGGCGCAGCAGCCGGGTCTGCGCGATGGCAGCGTCGTTGCGCTGCCGCCGTCGGTCGCCGCGGCGTCCAGCGTCGCCACGAGCGCGACGCTCCAGCACTGCGATACCGGCACCGTGCCGCTGGAACGCATTGCGCTCAGCGATCTGGTGCTCCACCCCAGTCTGCAGGACTTCCTGCGCAAGCAGCCGGCGCCGACGGCGCCGTCGTCGAGCGCGACGGTCACTCCCGCGGCCAGCGGTGCCAGCCATTACTACTCGAGCGTGTTCTTCGATACCGGAGGTTCGCCGGTGACCGGCGTCGGTGCCGATCTCAACGTGTGGACACCGGCATTCCCATCCTCGCAAGACTATATGTCGATCAGCCAGATCTGGCTGGACGGCACCAGTGAGAGCGGCAAGACCCAGACCTTGGAAGTGGGTTGGCAGAAACGGCCGTCGTATCCGGGCTGGGGCAGCACCTCGATCACGTTTATCTACTCCACGCAGGATGGCTACACCAGCACGGGCTGCCATAACCTGGAGTGCGGCGATTTCGTGCAGACCGCATCCGGCAATTATCTGGGTACCGGTTACGGCGCCAATGGCTACAGCGTGCAGGGCGGGACGCAGAAGATGCTGGGTGTGGAGTTCCAGCGCAATACCGATGGCAATTGGTGGCTGCGCCTGAATGGTCAGTGGATCGGCTACTACAAGGCCGAGCTGTATTCGGGCAGCCTTGCCGATGGCGGCGCGGCCAACGTCTATACGGCCGGTGGCGAGGTGCTTGCCAACGACAACACGCCTGCCACTCCGATGGGAAGTGGGCGCTTCGCTGCGGCGGGCTACCGCCAGGCCGCCTTCCAGGCCAATCACTTCTATCGCGATACCAACATGAACACCCATGCATTGCAGCGCCTGACAGGGGTGAGCCTGCAGTATCCGGCCTGCTACACGCTGGCGCTGGTCGGCCTGCAATATCCCTACCAGGCACCCGCCGGATTGGGGCGGGGCACGGCTTCGCCGGAAATGACAACCGGTGGATTCTATTTCGGCGGGCCGGGCTGCGCGCGCTGAGCGGACTGCCGCGCTGGGTTCGATGATGCGCGAGGCTGCACGCACTCAGTTCGGTGCAGCCTTGAGAATGCCCGACAGGCTCTCGCGCAGGATCAGCTGCAGGTGCATGCGGTTGAGTTCGATGCCGGCGGCCATCACCGAGTGCAGGCCGCCGCACATGGCGGCCACCGCGTAGACGCGGGCCTGGAATTCCTGCTCGCTGCTGGCCAGGTCGCCATGGCCGCGCAGCAGGCGCTTGAGTAGGGCGCTGAGGTGTTCGATCAGCGAGGCGCTCTGCCTGCGCATGAAGGCGGCCAGCACCGGGTCGCGCAGGGTGGCCAGGTGCAGTTCCAGGTCGATGCGGGTGCGCTTGATGTTGATTTCCTGCAGCAGCCATTCTTCGAGCAGGCCGGCGATGAAATCCACCACGTGCACGTTGGCCGGGCGTTCCACCAGCCACATCTGGCGGATGGCGCGCATGTAGTTGCGCTCCAGCAATGCGCGCACCAGCGCGTCCTTGTCGTCGAAGCGTTGCAGCAGGCTGCCGCAGCTGACCTTGGCGCGCTCGGCGATCAGCTCGAAGCTGGTGGCGTTCAAGCCGATCTCGTCGATGCATTGCTCGGTGGCGTCCAGCACCTCTTCCAGCAGCAGTTCTTCGCGCTCTTTCGCCGTGCGCAGCAGCAGGACGTTGGACATGGGCGGCACATCGGCGGGGGACTGCAGTATACCTATGGGGGTGTTACTCATCCGCTGCGTTTGCTTGCCGCTAGGCGATCGGGCGTCGTGTCCTGGTGTGTGACTGCAACGCCAGTCACGCACGCTGCGATCGACCATGTTTTCACGGCGGCTGTGCGACACGTGAGGTTGTCGTTGAGCAGGAGATGTGTGTGAGTGAGAACAGTGCGGTAGCCGGTGTATCGGCGCAGTGGCCAGCGCGGTTGTGGGTGGTGCGGCACGGGCAGAGTGCGGGCAATGTGGCGCGCGATGTAGCCGAGTCCAACGGGGCGACGCTGATCGACCTGGAGCACCGCGATGCGGATATTCCGCTGTCGTCGTTGGGCGAGCGCCAGGCCAATGCGCTAGGTGCGTGGATCGCCGGGTTGCCCGAGCAGGAGCGGCCGACCTTGATCCTGAGTTCGACCTATGTGCGTGCGCGCCAGACCGCCGCTGCGGTGGCGCGTGCGTTGGGGCAGCTACCCGATTCGGTCAGCGTGGACGAGCGCTTGCGCGAGAAGGAGTTCGGCGTGCTCGATCGCTACACCACCTCCGGCATCCGCGAGACGTTTCCGGCGTTGTTCGAGCAACGCAATCTGGTGGGCAAGTTCTACTTCCGCCCACCCGGTGGCGAGAGCTGGTGCGATGTGATCTTTCGGTTGCGTAGCATTGTGAGCGATCTGCAGCGCAACCATGTGGGCGCGCGGGTACTGATCGTGGGGCATCAGGTGATCGTCAATTGCTTCCGCTATCTGATCGAGCGGATGGACGAGGCCACCATCCTGGGCATCGACCGCGAGGGCGATGTGCCCAACTGCGGCGTTACCGAGTATGCGGCTGCGGCCGATGGGCAATCGCTGGAATTGGTACGTACCAAGTTCGTCCCGCCGGAGCTGGCCGACGAGCGGGTGACCACCGAATCCGATCGTCCGGCCGGGGCGCGCTGATGGCCGCCGTGCGCATGCTCACTGCCGCTGCACTGCGGTCGATTCCGCTGCCAGCCCCTGGTGGCGCTGTGCAGCGGTGAACGAATGTTGTGCATGGTGTGAATGCGTGACCGTTGCAGCGCCGTCCGAGCACGCTTCCAGTAAATCGGGCTCTGCCAGAATTCCAGGCACTGTTTTATGATGCGACTTGCGTCCCAGAGCGGGCGCGGGAATAGCCGACCAGCGGCGAATAAGAGTAGCTAGGGCCTGTTAACACATCCGAAGCCCATCAACGACTAGGACGAAGCTGAGGAATCCAAGGAACATGACATCCAGCTTCTCGAAGCGCGAGAAAATCCGGCGGTAGCCTTTCAAGCGACGGAACAGTCTCTCCACTTCGTTGCGCCGCTTGTACATCTCCCGGTTGTATTCCCAAGGCTCGACCCGATTGGATTTCGGCGGGACCACCGGCACGAAGCCAAGATCGAGCGCCAACTGGCGGGTTTCGTTGCCCTCGTAAGCACGGTCCATCAACAAATGAATCGGCCGCTCCACTGGCCCCAGGTGTTCAAGCAACGCGCGGCCTGCAGGTGCGTCATGCACGTTGCCAGGCGTCAATCCAAAGGTGATGGCTGTTCGAGCATCTGCGGCAACCATATGAATCTTGGTGTTCCATCCACCGCGGGACTTGCCGACGGCCTGCGGGCCGTTTTTTTTAATGCACCGGTGCCATCGGGATGGACCTTGACGCTGGTGGAGTCCAGCGAGACTGCTTCGATTTTGATGCGCACGATCTGGGACTTCTGCAATTGGGCGAACATCCGGTCCAGCACACCCGCCTTGGCCCAACGGTTCATGCGTGTGTAGACCGTATGCCAGTTGCCAAAGCGCTTGGATAGGCCGCGCCATTTGCAGCCATGCTCGGCAACGTAAAGGATGGCGTTGACCACTTGCAGGTTGGTCATGCTGACATTGCCGCGCTGCGCCGGCAGGCAGTGTTCGATCAGAGAAAATTGTGCTGGCGTGATCTCCATGCCCAATAGTTTAATCGCTCGGGCCATTAGTGTTAACAGGCCCTAACAAAACCTAGCGAGTGCCTGTCAGTGAGTGCAGTGGTTTTGTCGGCCGTATCTTGGTGGATGCCGTCAGAAGTCCAGATCAAACACGGAGTGGGTCGAATGCGCGGTGCCCTCACCGCTGGCGGGACACGCCGTGAACCCGTCCCTGGGGACTCGGTGGCGGCATCCATGCCGCCACACGGTCCCGCAAGCGGCGAGGACACCGCACCAGAGACTCCGCTGGTTGCTTTGTTTAAACCCATGCATGCCGACCATCTCGACTGGTCCTTGCCCGCCCAGCGTCGCGGGACCTTATGCGGCATGGATGCCGCGTAAGCGCTTACATGGACGTACTTGCAGCGTGTCCCGCGATGGTGGGCGGGCAAGAACCCTGCAGCTAGGCTGCAGATAGCCGGCCTGCAGTAGGCTGACGCGAAGTCGTTTTGTTAGCCGCTCTAAATCAGGGGATAGGGATGTTCAAGATGCTTGCGGCCTGTGCGGTCGCTTTGGCGCTGTGCGGCTGTGTGAGTCATAAGCTGGTAAAAGCAGATCTTGCTGAGCTGGAACGCAGCAAGGCAAACAAGATCACCGTTACTCGGCACGAGGTGCCCACGTTTGTTGCCACTACCGCAGCGAACGCATCATTCGGATTGATTGGGGTCGCCGTTGCAGTCAGCGCAGGCAATGCAATCGTTCGCGAAAATCGCGTCGAAGATCCCGCTGATCATATTTCATTGCATCTTGCCCAGGCACTTTCGACGCAGCTGGAAGTGCCTGTCGTGCAAGGGCGCAGTATCAAGCCAACCTCCAGCGCTGCCGAGATGGCAAAGATGTTCCCCGACGGTGGGCTGGTGCTGGATGTGCAGACCAGCAATTGGAGTTCTGCCTATTTTCCGACCGACTGGAACAACTACCGCGTCATCTATGTGGCGAAGTTGCAGTTGTTCGATACGGTAAAGAAATCCAAAGTGGCGGAGGGGCTGTGCGTCCGTTTACCGGAGTACACAGCAGATGCACCTAGCTATAAGCAGTTGCTCGCCAATCAGGCCGCCGATTTGAAGATGCGTTTGCGCCGTTCCGCTGACGGGTGCATCCAGGAATTTGGCGACAAAGTGTTGGGCATCACTGCGGGGACGCGGACTGCGGCAACGCACACGCTGACATCCGCTTCAGCTAGCAACGTTACTACCACCACTTCTGGAAGCGGTGCAGCCACGACGTATGCAATTGCTGAGGGCAGCCCTGCTTCGATCCAGCCTGCTGGAACGACAGCCAAGCCACTGCCTGCGGCACGCGCCTCTGAGACTGGGACGTCAAGCGGCAGTCCATGGATCGACGGCTGGAACAAGCGCAGGTCTGGTGACACCAACATCGTCGCTCCCACGGAAAAGCAGGAGCAATAACCGCAAGCAAAGGGCTGCGAATGCAGCCCTCCTCATTTCATCACCGCGCCGACATCGAGTAAGGCCGCTGCGCGGGATCGGTGGCCCATTGCGTGTTCGGCGTGGCCTGCATGCGAAAACGCAGCTCGCCGCCGGCCTGGATTTCTGCGTGCGTGAGGTAGGCGCGGGTCAGCGGCTGGCCGTTGAGGGTGGCGCTGCCGATATACGGGCGCGCCTTGCTCACGCCGTCTGCGATCACGCTGAAATGCTTGCCATTGGGCAGGTTGAGCGTGGCGCGCGGCAGGAACGGGCGGCCGATGATGTATTGATTGCTGCCCGGTGCGACCGGATAAAACCCCAGTGTGGTGAACACGTACCAGGCCGACATCTGGCCGAGGTCGTCGTTGCCGGCCAGGCCTTCCGGGCCGGCGTGGTACTGCGTGTCCATGATCTTGGTCAGGCGCGCCTGGGTGCGCCAGGGTTGCCCGGCATAGGCGTACAGATAGGCGACATGGTGGCTGGGCTCGTTGCCGTGTGCGTACCAGCCGATCAGGCCGGTGATGTCTTCCATGTGCTCGAACACCTTGGGGTCGACCTTGGCATCGAACACCGCGTCCAGACGTGCCAGCAGTTTGTCGTCGCCGCCATGCGCGGCAGCCAGCCCGGCGACGTCCTGCGGCACGTACCAGGAGTATTGCCAGGCATTGCCTTCGGTGTAGTCGCTGCCATAGCCGCTGGCGGATGGATCGAACGGCTCGCGAAAATTTCCAGCACGCGTGCGCGCGCGCATGTAGCCGGTAGCGGGGTCGAAGGCGTGCTTCCAGTTGCTGGCGCGCTTGTCGAACTCGGCGGCGATGGCTGGCTTGCCGAGCTTGTCGGCCATGCGCGCGATGGTCCAGTCGTCGAAGGCATATTCCAGCGTCTTGGAGGCGGCTTCGCCTTCTTCGTCGATGGGCACATAGCCCAGCTCGCGGTATTGCGCGATGCCGTCGTAGGGGCCGTAGTTGGCGCTGGCGACCATGGCCTCCAGCGCTTCGTTGGCATCGAAGCCGCCGATGCCTTTCATGTAGGCGTCGGCAATCACCGGCACGGCGTGGTAGCCGATCATGCACCAGGTTTCCAGGCCGTGGAACGCCCAAACGGGGAGGATGCCGTAAGCGCTCTCGCGGCGCGAGGCGAGCAGGGAATTGACCACGTCGCTGGTGCGTTGCGGCGGCTGCACCAAGGTCAGCAGCGGATGCAGGGCGCGGTAGGTATCCCACAGCGAGAAGGTGGAGTAGTTGGTCCAGCCCTTGGCCTGATGCACGGCATTGTCCGGCCCGCGGTACTGGCCATCGCTGTCCATGAACAAGGTGGGCCCGAGCAGGGTGTGATACAGCGCGGTGTAGAGCTGGGTGCGTTGTTGCGGGGTGCCTTGCGCATCGATCGCCGAGAGCGCTTGCGTCCACTGCGCGCGTGCGTCTGCGCGTACGCGGTCGAAATCGAAGTCGGGCACTTCGGCATCCAGGTTGGCGATGGCGCCTGCCTCGCTCACTGGCGAGAGCGCGACCTTGACCACCAGCGGTGTGCCGTCGTTGGCGACATCGAACACGCCGACCAGTTGCCGGCCTTCGATCTGTGCGCGTTGCGCAGGGTTCTTCTCGCCCGGCGGTGGAAAGCCCTTGTACGGAATGTCCTGCTCGGTGTCGTGCAATTGCGTGGCGGTGAGCGGGCGCGAGAACCGCATGGCGAAGTACAGCTGGCGACCCGGCGCCCAGCCGCGGGTTTCGCGGAAGCCGGTGACGGTGCCGTCGCTGCGGATGCGCAGCCGCGACCACTGCACCTTGCCGGGGTAGTCGTACAGGCTGGTGCGCAGATCGACCAGCACATGCGCCGGCGTGCCTTTCGGGAACCGGTAGCGATGCACGCCCACGCGCGCGCTGGCGGTGAGTTCGGCGCGGATGTTGCGGTCTTTCAAGGTCACCGCGTAATAGCCGGGCTGGGCCTGCTCGCTGGCATGGTCGAACTGCGCGGTGTAGCCGCTGCCGGGTGTGGCGATATCGCCGCGTTCCAGCTTGACCTCGCCGGTTTGTGGCATCAGCAACACATCGCCCAGGTCCGAATGCCCGGAGCCGGAAAAATGCGTGTGCGAGAAGCCGACAATGGTGCTGTCGCTGTGCCGATAACCGGCGGCCCAGCCATAGGCGTCCTTGCGCGGCTTGATCTGCGTATCCGGGCTCAGCTGCACCATGCCGAACGGCACCGTGGCGCCGGGGTAGGTGTGGCCTTCGCCACCGGTGCCGATAAACGGATCCACCGCGTGGAAGCCCGCATCGGCCGCGCGTGGTGCTGCCGATGCGGCAGACGTCACGAGGACGGCAAACAGCGCCAGCCAGCGCAGGGGGGATGAGGCGATCGACCGATGCTGCATGCGGAAGGTTCCGGGCGGATGCAGCGCCGGACCGTAGCACAGCTGTCAGGGCTGATCGCGTGGCAGCGTTCACCTGGACCGTTGAGCTCGTTCGTAAGGACGCGACAGGTCGCGTTGCTGCGTCACGTCATGCCAGCGTGCGCATCGAACTGCGGGCGCCCATGTCGGTTGCCTTTACGCAGGAACGAAGCTCGGTTGCAGCTGCCAGGCAGCGGACGCAGGCTGTGCTTCGCCCCGCAAGAAATCTCGGAGCCAGGATGCTGAAATCGCGTAGACCGCCCGCATATCCTGCAGATGGATCTGTTCGATGCGCCCGCCGCCCCCCTGCAACTGCTGCACGATGCACAAGGCGGCGTGCGCTATTGGCCGCAACTGCTGGCGCCTGCGGTTGCGCAGGAGTGCTTTGCCGCCCTGCGTGCGATGACCGACTGGCGCAGCCAACAGCGCGAGATGTATGACCGGGTGGTGGCGGTACCGCGCTTGCTGGCATCGTATCGGTTGGATACCGCGCTGCCGCCCGGGTTGCCGCTGCAACAGCTGCTCGCTGCCGTGCAGGCCGTGCTGCCCGCGCCGTACAACGCCGTGGGCCTGAACCTGTACCGCGATGGCCGCGACAGCGTTGCCATGCATCACGACAAGCTGCAGACGCTGCTGGCGCCGCATCCGATTGCACTGGTGTCGCTGGGCGCCACGCGCCGCATGCAGTTGCGTGCAAGGGACGCTGGCGCACCTGCGATCGGTGTGGATCTGGCAGCAGGAAGCCTGTTGGCGATGAGCCATGCTTCGCAACTCACCCACGCGCACGGAATTGCCAAGACCGCACGTGCGGTGGGCGAGCGCATCAGCGTGGTGTTTCGCGTGCGTCCGGCCGAGCGCATGGCCGCCGGCCAGCATGGCCCGCATTGGGAGCCGGTGCAGGCCTAGTGCGCACGGTCGCGGTTGCTTGCCTGGATCGAGCTTGGTGACGACGTGCATGTTCGGTAGCAGCGTCACCGCGTTATGGACAAAAAACCAGCGTGCCGGTGTACTGGCGTCCGCTTGCCGCGCAGGCGGCGGCTGGCACGCCAAGTGCTGCGAATTGGCAAGTTGCCATCGCCCTCACGGCTGGACATGCTTGCATGCATTCCCCCAATAGCGTCGCCGATTCATGTCTCTGGCCGATACCCGTCACCATCAGATGTTTCCCGAGCTGGACGCGGGCCAGCTGGCGATCGCGCGGCGCTTTGCCAGCGGCCCGGCGCAGCGCTTCGACGCAGGCGAGGTGGTGTTCGAGGTCGGCGATGCGCATGCGCCGGTGTGGGTCGTGCTGGAAGGCGCCATCGAGGTGGTGCGACGCGACGGATTGGGCAACGAAAAGCCGATCACCTTGCACACGCCTGGGCAGTTCACCGGCGAGGTCAGCCAGCTGGCCGGGCGTGCATCGCTGGCGGCCGGGCGCGCCGGGGCACGGGGCTGCCTGGCGTTGCCGTTCGATACTGCGCATCTGCGTGCGTTGATGATCAGCTCGGCCGAAGTGGGCGAGGTGGTGATGCGCGCATTGATCCTGCGCCGGGTCGGCTTGATCGAGGGCGATGCCTCGGGCTCGGTGTTGATCGGCGAGCCGGACGACCCGCATCTGACCCGGTTGCAGGGCTTTATGACCCGTAATGGTTATCCGAACACGGTGATCGATGTGTCCGACCAGGAGGGCCGCGCCTTGGTGCAGCGGTTCGGCATCCAGGACCACGAATTGCCGGTGATGGTGTGCCCCAGCGGGCGGGTGCTGCGCCAGCCCAGCGATGCCGAAGCGGCGCATTGCCTGGGCATGACGCCGGAGATCGACCCGGACAAGCGCTACGACGTGGCGATCGTCGGCGCCGGTCCGGCCGGTTTGGCCACCGCGGTGTATGCCGCTTCCGAAGGATTGTCGGTCGTGGTGCTGGATCAGCGCGCCATCGGCGGCCAGGCCGGCGCGTCGGCACGTATCGAAAATTATCTGGGTTTTCCTACCGGCATTTCCGGCCAGGCGCTGGCCGGGCGCGCGTACAACCAGGCGCTGAAATTTGGCGCCGAGCTGGCGATTCCGATCGAGGCCGGCACGCTGGAATGCGGGCGCGACGACGGTGCGCTGACGCTGGATCTGGCCGATGGCAAGCAACTGCTGGCCAGTACGGTGGTGGTTGCCTCCGGTGCGCGTTATCGGCGTCCGGAGATCGAGGGGCTGGAGCGCTTCGAAGGCCACGGCGTGTCGTACTGGGCCTCGCCGGTGGAAGCGCGCCTGTGCGAGGGCGGGGTGGTGGCGCTGGTGGGCGGCGGCAATTCCGCCGGCCAGGCGGTGGCGTTTCTGGCCCCGCGGGTCAAGCAGCTGCACCTGATCATTCGCGGCGACGGTTTGGAGTCGTCGATGTCGCAATACCTGATCGACCGCATCGCTGCGCTGCCAAATGTGCAGCTGCATCCCGGCACCGAAGTGTCTGCATTGGAAGGCGACCCGGAGCGCGGTCTGCAGGCGGCGGTATTGCGTACGCGCGCCGATGGGCGGACCACGCACGTGGAGCTGCGGCATCTGTTTCTGTTCGTTGGCGCCGACCCCAATACCGGCTGGCTGCAGCAGTGCGTGGAAACCGACGCGCGCGGTTTCGTGATCACCGGCAACACGCGTGGCGATGGCGTGCCGGCGTGTCTGCCGCTGGAGACCAATCGCCCCGGTGTGTTCGCCATCGGCGATGTGCGTGCCGGCTCGGTCAAGCGCGTGGCGGCGGCGGTGGGCGAGGGCGCGGCGGTGGTGGCGCAGATCCATCAGTATCTGGCGCATCAGGCCAATCCGGTGGCTGCGTCCGAACTGGCCAGTGGCGGCCAGTGAGCGGGGATTGCGGAGTCGGGCGTCGAGATTGGTAAACGCGGTGGCTGCGCTACGTCGATGCAGCGGTCGTTGCCTTGTCGCCTGAAGTGGCGCGCCGTGCGTTCAAGCAGAGAGGGTGATCTAACGCTGTGCGGGCGCGTGACTCACGCCGGCCAATGCACCGTTGGCAGTAGACCGATTTGCGGGCGGGCGAACAGATAGCCCTGCTGCAGGTGGATGCCCATGTCGCGCAGTGCGCGGTATTCGTCGGGGTGTTCGATGCCTTCGGCGATGACCGCGACGCCGAGTTCTTTGCACATGCGGGTGACGTGGCGCACGATCGCCTGGCGGCTGCGGTCGGCGTCGATGCCGCGTACCAGGGCGATGTCCAGCTTGAGCAGGTCCGGCTGGAAGTCGGCCAGCAAGCCGAGCCCGGAATAGCCCGCACCGAAGTCGTCGATGGCGGTCTTCAGCCCGCGCGCCTGGTAGGTGCGCATGATGTCGAGCAGATGCGCCGGTTCGGCTAGATGTTCCTGTTCGCTGACTTCGAAAATGATGGCGTCCAGCGGCCAGCCGTATTGCGCGGTGGCCGCGAGCGTGGCGCGCAGGCAGTGCTCGGGGTTGTAGACCGCGTTGGGCATGAAGTTGATCGACAGCAAGGCCGGCAGCGCGATCTGCGCGGCGCATTCGATCGCCTTGATCCGGCAGGCCTGGTCGAAGGCATACCGGTTGCGCTCATCCACGGCGGCCAGGATGCTGCCGGCCGACTCGCCGTTGACGCCGCGCACCAGCGCTTCGCCGGCATAGATGCTGCGGGTGGAGACGTCCACGATCGGCTGGAACGCCATGGTGATGGCGGTGGGGAAGTCCTGGCCATCGCGGCAGGCGTTGCAAACGGGAAGCGTAGGCATGGCGGGGCAGTCGTACGGCGTGGGGCTACCTTAGTCCTATCGGCCGAAATAGCGCGTCATTGAGGGCGCTGTGCATCCTTGCGGTATCCTCACTGCGCGGGTGGTCGGGCTCGGCGATAATGTGCCATCGCTCGCATCGGACGCCCCATGACTGCTCTTACCGAACGTTACGCCCTGGCCGTGGACTACGCGCGCATCGCCCATGCCGGGCAGGTGCGCAAGGGCACGCAGATTCCGTATCTGAGCCACCTGCTGGGCGTCTCCACGCTGGTGCTGGAATGTGGCGGCGACGAAGAACAAGCCATCGCCGGGCTGCTGCACGATGTGGTGGAAGACTGCGGCGGCGGCCATGAGGCCTCGATCCGCGCGCAGTTCGGCGATGCCGTGGCCGACATCGTGATGGCGTGTACCGACGCCACGGCCGAAGACAAGGCCGATGTCGACAATACCGACGGCGCACGCAAGCGCGATTGGCGCGAGCGCAAGCTGGCCTACCTGGACCATTTGCGCAAGACGCCGGAGCGCGCGCTATTGGTATCGGGCTGCGACAAGCTCTATAACGCGCGCACCATCGTGCAGGACCTGGAAAACCCCGACGTGGGCCAGGACATCTTCAACGTGTTCACTGCCGGGCGCGAAGGCACGCTGTGGTACTACGGCGAGCTGGAAGCCATCTTCCGCACCCGCGATGCAGCCACCGCGCGCTTGTTCAGTGGCGTGGTGGCGCGCATGCAGGCATTGGCCGATACCGGCGAGCAGCCGGTGCCGGCGCATGCGCTGGGATGAGCGCGTTGTAGAGCAGCTGGCAATACGACTGCGCTCACCGCCAGGTGTGAGGGGCCGCAGTGTGGTTACCGTCAAAACACGACCAGGTTGCCAGGTGCGATTTCACGGTGTGGATGCGTTGGTTGTAGAGCTGTAGAGCGGTTGATCTGCGGCCTGGCTGCAGGGCCCTTGCCCGCCCACCATCGCGGGACACGCCGCAAGTACGTCCTTGTAGCAACTGTGTTGTTGGAGGGGCTTTGGCCACTCCGTCAGCCGGGCACGGTGGTGCCGGCTGCTGTCAGCAGCCATCGTCCCATCCAGCGCATGGACACTCAGGTCGGGATGGCTTGAGACTCTCCAGCGAGAGCGTCTCTGGCGCGGGCGTTGAGGATGACGAGTATCTTGCGCATCGCCGCCACGACAGCGACCTTGCCAGGCTTGCCGCGCGCCCGCAGCGACCGGTAGAACTCCCGGATCCGTGGCTCGTGCTGGATGGCCGACAGGCAGGCCATGTACAGCACGTTGCGCACCTCGATCCGCCCGCCGCGGATTTGTCGCAGACCGCGCATCTGTCCGCTGTCGTGAGCGATGGGGGCCAGGCCGACCAGCTTGGCAATGGCCTTGCCATCGAGCCTACCCAGCTCCGGCAGGTAGCTGGCGATCACTGCTTGCAGGATCGCTCCGACGCCTTTGAACGCGCGCATGGCCTCCAACTGCGGTTGCTGGCCGACTTGTTCGGCAATGTGCTTTTCCAATATCACGCAGGTCTTTTTCATCTGCGCGATATTGGCCTGCAGCACACGGCGCAAGGTCGTGTCGGTCACCTGTTCCAACTGGTTTTGCGCGCTTGTTGCCAGGTCCACCAGCTGCTGGCGCGCGCGCACGAACTCGCGCAGCTTGCGCCGCCAAGGCTCCATTGGTTGATAGGCACGCAGCTCCAGCGTGGCCGCCATGCAGGCCAGGTTGATGGCGTCCAGACGATCTGTCTTTGCCGGCAGGCCGATGGCAGCGGCGAAGGCATGGCAGCGGTGCGCGTTGGCCCGCACGACCTGGTGACCGGCATCGAACAAGGCATCCAGTAC
>NZ_JACHOF010000016.1:0-91253 GCF_014199765.1 Xanthomonas sp. 3058
TGCTCGTCAGTAAAACGTTTCTTCACGTCCAATCTCCTTCGGGGTAGGGAATTGGACTCCAAACTGGCGTGCTACTCAAAATCGGGGGGACGTCGCATGCACAGCCGGCACGGGATCCTCCCCAATCCGCTTTATGCGATGGGCTTCAGCCGGGTCGGCTGCCAGATGTGCATCAACAGCCGGAAGCACGAGGTACGCCTTTGGGCTCACCTCTTTCCGATCGTGATCGAGATCATCCGAGAGTGGGAGGCGATTGTGGCCGCCGTCAGCAAGAGGCTGGCCGCGAGTTGGTTCTCGCCAATCAACGGCGACGTGCTTCCAATCGATGGAGTGGTTGATTGGAGCCTGACCACACGCGGCGGCCGCCAGTTCGCCATGTTCTTCGACGAGCAGGCCGGCGGGGGCTGCACTTCTGACCTCGCGCTTTGCGAACGGGAGGCTGCATGACGCAGCGCCAGGTCGACCACGGCACATCATTGCCGAGCTGCAAGAACGGCCACACCGCGCGCCACATACTCGATCTGCGCCGGCCCGAGTCCGGTGGCGGGCACTTCATCGAGTGCGTGTGTGGGCGCACGCAGAAGCATCCCAGTTACGAGCTGGCCATGACCGAGTGGCGCCGAGCTCATCGGATACGCGCACCGCGTCAGCCACGTCCCTGCGCGCCAAACGTCGTGCAGCTTGGCCTGCGCTTCACTGGTACGCAGCAGCGATGATCGATGGCACGAATATGGAAGCGTTTCGCAGGGCTTGCGAGGCGCGCCACTGGCTCCTGCTGGGCTACGTGAATGCGGCCAAGGTGCGAGAACTACGGCTCCGCATTGCCGCTCAGCGTGGCTACGCCGCTGCTGACCTGCTCGTCGAGGAAATGCGCGAGCAGTGGCGGCACAGGCGGGAGTGGATCGAGGGGAAAGCCGCGTGAGCAGTCCGGTGATTACGTTCGAGGATCTGCGTCGCCTTTGCGCGCCGCTCGGTCCTGCTCCGCGTGCATCGACGGTAGTGCGGTGGGCGCGCGAGCAGGGAATTCTCTACAAGTACGACGGAAGGGGCGGAATCTGGACAACCCTGGACGCGCTCAACGCTGCAGTGGGGCTGGCCAAGAACGCCGCTGAGCTACACAACAAGGAGCTGATCTGATGGGACGCGGCAGGAAGCGCAAGTTCAACCCGGATATCCCCAGGCACATCGACCAAGACGCCCTCCCAAAGGGCGTCTACTGGGCCGATGGGCGCTGGTACATCATCGAACCGCATCCTGAGGGTGGCCCCACGAGGAAGCGCACCATTGCCTACGCGGATGCGAGGCTGTCAGACCTGCACGCAGCCAGGGAGGCGTCGCGTGGCGTTGGCCTGGTCGGCTCTCTGCAATACCTGGTCAACGCGTTCAAGCTATCCACCGAGTACCGCGACCTGTCCCGCAGCACCCGCGATGACTACGATCGCCACGCCGAGGTGGCATGTGGCTACGTGTTGAAAGACGGTAGTACGTTCGGCAACCTGCTGGTCGATCGGTTGTCCGTTCCCCTGGTGCAGCGCCTGGTCGAAGCGCTCGCCAAGGGGCGGGAAGCAAGCGCCGTCCAGCCGGCGCTTCTTGCCCGTCCGTCCACGGCCAATCACACGCTGCGTTATCTGCACCGGCTGTTTGCCTGGGGCATACGCATCGGCCATTGCAAGACCAACCCGGCCAGCGGCGTGCGCGGCGCGAAAGAGCGCGCGGATGCCAAGATGCCGGATCCGCAATCGTTCATGGCGGTGCTTGAGTTCGCCAAGTCACGCGCTGCATTGCCGCTGCACGCAAAGGGAGCGGTACCGCCATACATGCCGGCGGTGATGGTACTGGCCTACAACGCACGTCTGCGCGGTGTCGAGGTGACCGACCTGACAGACGCGGACGCCCTACAGCAGGGAGTGCGCTGTACGCGCCGCAAGGGTTCTCGCGACAACATCACCGCCTGGAACGATGATCTGCGATGGGCATGGATCTGGTTGCGGGACTACCGTGCTCAACGAACCCATGCACATAAACGACCGATTCCCCTGCGACCCGAGCAGCGCGGCTTGTTGGTCACCCAGACCGGCACGCGCTTGGCGCGGTCAACATTGAAGACGGCATGGCAGCGCTTGATCACGGCGGCAATCGAGGCCGGCGTGATCGAGGAAGAAGCGCGCTTCACGCTGCATGGCCTCAAGCATCGCGGCATCACTGACACACGCGGTACTCGAGCGCACAAGCAAGATGCTGCAGGCCACATCACGCCGCAGATGACGCATCGCTACGATCACGAGTTACAGGTGATAGCGCCACCAACTTTGCCCACTGATGAGTCGTCTGCAGAGGCGTTAGCGTTCGTTGACCTGGTCAAGCCCTCAGAGTCGTGAGGGCTGCGAATTTTCCCGGTAATTTTCCCGGCGCAACAAAAAAGGGCTTGCGAATTTATCGCAAGCCCTTGATGTTTTTGGCGCCCGAAGTTGGACTCGAACCAACGACCCCCTGATTAACAGTCAAGTGCTCTAACCGGCTGAGCTATTCGGGCGGGGAGGCGTATTCTAGACAGGCTACCCCGAAGATGCAACCCCCGATCTACCGGTCTCTACATCACCAACAGTCGGATTTGGCTCCCTTGGAATTGGACTTCCTTGAGGCTTGATCAATGCCAAGATCGCCGCACTTGTCTTGCACCTGGTTGCCCTGTGCAGTTGCAGAGATCGAGAAGGTCGACTGAGTGGTTTGAAGAGCAAGCCGATACGCGGCTGTTCCTCCCTCCCGAGGGGAAACTAGCGTTGGCAGCGAAAAATCAACGTAGGAATTTCGTACGGTGTAGAACCTTACCGCTAACTGCGCATACTCGACGAGATCAGCCTTAGCCTGCGCCCTTCGGGACTTACGGACGTACTCGGCGTAACTCGGATACGCAATAGCAGACAAGATCGCTATTACAGCTACAACGATCATCAGCTCGATCAATGTGAACCCGGAAACGGCTCGTCCCGGCTCCCGCACTGAGGCCGCACGCCCCCTAAATGCTTGCAAGAAAGTTGTCATTGGACCTGCCTCCAGGACTGCCTGCCGCATGGGTAAGGTATATAGAGCGGACCAGAGCCGGCGGCAGTGACGACCATCCAGCAGGCCTGCCCGCCAGGCACACTACCACTCTCAGCCGGGGACAGCCGGGGAATCGCGGAGACTCCAACATCCTTGACTGGAGCAGTACCGGCCGTGGTCAGCGGTGTTGCAGCCGTTCTTGCGCCAAAGCTCGCGCCCGTGGGAGATCCTTTGCGTGCATCCATCAAAGCGCCATCTCCAGTACGCGTATCCAAGCCGAATAACCAGTTTGTGCCAGCTGGTTCGCAACCGGAACTGACCACGGCCGGTGTATACGTCGGGATGAGCACGATCCCCGAAGCAATCGAGGGGTTACCCACCATACGCTCTTTCGCTGGTAAATCGACATACCAGCCCCGCGAGCCAGCAGGAGCTGCAGCACGGCTCAGAGTCCGATCACCGTTCTGAACGACCGTACTGCCCTGCAGGTTTGCTCGGGTGAGCGCGGCAACCGGCGCGCCTCTGGAAAGATCGTTAATGCCATAAAGCGATTGGATCGATTCATCCTTGGGATCACTTTTGAACGAAAAACTCCCGGTTCCAAAGAACAACATCACGCCACCGGCATCTCCAGCGGTCGCTACAAGCCCTCCGGTAATAGGCTGGCGATAAGTTTGCCCATTCTCTGTGGAGGTTCTCGCAGTAAAAAATGGCACTGTGATGGAGGCAGCCGTACTACGAAGATCGAATTTCCAAATAGCACCCTTTTGATCAGCGCCGTAGACAGTGTCTGCTAACCCATCGCGAACCGCGTCAGTCTGAGAGACGCCACCCCACCGATCCACCACAACTATGTTCCCTAACCCATTGGTGCCGGCAATTGCGGCACTAGCGTCTGTCGCTTCGATCATCGTGACGGCGGGCGCACCTGCTTTGATATCCACCACGAACAGTACTGCTTTCCCGCTCTGACTGTTGTAGCCGTTACCAAAAATCGCCTTCCAAGTGACAGCTCCTGCAGCACCTCTAACCGGGACGATGACAGGCTTTCCGAGCACATGACCAATATTGCTCCTGATAGCAGCCGAAAGAGTGGTGTCAAGGTCACTAATTTCCCAAAGCTTGCTAGACGTCGAGAAGGCCGTGGGATTCGTCACATCAAGTGCGAATACGCTACGCCCACCCGCTCCCGCAGTTCCGACGGCAACCGTCTTCCAGCCACTACCATAATTAGCGTCACCTACCACAACGGGACCATCTACATAATAACGATGCTCGTACTCGACATTCCTATTTGTGGGATCCGAAGGCAAGAGGAGATCCCCCATGTGTCCCAGCGCAGTTGCAGGAATATATGCGAAACGCTCGGCTCCTCCGTTGACGTCCACTGAGCCATCTGCCGTCATACCCGCATCGAACGCGTGCAGCATACCGTCGTTTGCACCGACGTATACCGTATAGCGTCCAGATGTCGTTTTTGTAGCGAGGTAAGTGCCATAGGTCGTTCCTAATGAACCCTGAAGTGCCCGATAGCCATAGTCATCGGTCGGAGCGCTGATGACTGGAGACGAGTTGACGATATCGCCAAGCAAGGACGTCCGATCACGGAACCTACCTCGATTCTTAACTTCATTCCCTGGATCCCCCCTGAGATAAGACACAGCAGACTGAGCAGTTGCTCCGATCAGCGTCAAGCCAGGTTCTGTGCACTTGGCAATTCCAGGATAGAGTCCAGCAGGTTTTGCACACAAATCAGAGAGCGAAACATTAGTATCATTGAAGTTAACCGTACTACCTGCCTTGTTCACAACAATGTTTCGCGCTTCTGGACTAGTCCCACCAAGACGGGCGCTGGCCTCCCAAACCAGTGTCGTCGTAGCCAACCTGGATTGAGGATCAATCGCCACACGATTACCTTCCAGGCGGCCATACCAGTCAGTTCCGTCAGTCCCGATCCGATAAGAGGGCGTAACAGCAAACGAGCCATTTCCGATTCGGGCACCAGTCTGCGCAGCAGTCCCTGATGGGGACTCACCCTGAGTTACAGACGCAAGGACGCGATCGATTGCAGCAGTGATCTCAGCAGGGGTACGTGCGTTGATGTACTCGCCGCGCGTATTGACCGCAGCGTGCCATATGTCGTCTACGGTTGAGGCATTATTGTCAGAGCGCGCCGGCCAGCTCTTATATATGGACGGATCCGTGTAGGCATCCTGCGCTATATCCGGATTAAAGAGATTACCCCTTGCCCCTAGCGTTACGCCGAAGAAATTGATATGCAAATTCTTCTGGCAATCCAGCCTCACGCTTGGTGCCGAAGTGCATTCACTGGGAACAGGAACCTGCCCTGCCGTCAGATCTGGACGAAGCGGCGACGCACCATTGAAGTTATTGTAATATCGCGCAGCGATATCCGCCATGGTATTGGAATAGGTATCCGCGAATGGCTCGCCCATCCCCCCATCGCCATCAGCATTATCAACAGCAGCAAAGTTATTATCGATGTCATTACTAAATCCATCGGTAAAAAGCATTACTGCATTTTTCTGGCATGCCAACTGAACTGGCGCCCCTGAATCCGAGCGCGTAAACTGAATTCCCGCCGCATTTACCGCCTCGCGATTTGGCGTTCCGCCGGATGCAGTGAGCCCAATCATTTCACTGTAGAGGGCGTTTCGGTCAGCAATGACACCTATATTCCTCATTACCAAGCGTTCATCGGCCGAATCAAAACTCGTATTTTGGTTGATCCGGAAATAACCAACGCGAAGATTCTCCTCTACCGCATCAAAAGAGCGCGTCATGCCTGCAATCATCGCTCTGTTTCGATTACCGTAAAACGAAAACCAATTGGCAAAGTTTCTTAAGGCATCTGTATTTTTTGCAGCAATCGTGTACTTCCAAAGGTCACACCCTTGTCCGCATGCATTAGCTACACGTATGCGTGCAACCCCATTGTAGGCATTAGGCGAACCGGGAAGAACGGGAAGCGGATCATTATTTGACGTGTAAGGCATAAAAAACACTGATCTCACATGCTGAATCAGCACGTGCGTTGCGCCTTCAGCCCATGCGGCGCCATTGGCACGCTGGACCGATCCGTACCCAGTCACAGTGCCCCTAGCATTTACAAAAACGCGCTGAAAAAACCTCCCATCTGGAATAACCATCCCATCCTGCATAAAGCCCGCATCAAGCCAATTTGATATCAATGAGTCACTGGTTAAATTGACAAGATTGCTTGTCGCATTGACACGCGGATCAATCTTGGTTGAAGAAGTATCCGCATCGTCATACGCTTGCTTGTTAGCACCTATCCAGGGATCGTACTTAACCTGAGGATTATAGTAAGTTGGATTGTACGCTGATGATTTTGCAAACCCGTAGATATCAAGCGAAGGGATACCAAGTCGAGCCACTTCGAGACGAGGACCAATCATTACATGATTGTACCCACATACATTACCAGAGCGATTGAGCACACCCGGGGATGAGAAGAAACTTTGTCGATTAGTATTCCAGCACCCTTGCCCGTCAGCACCGGGAAACTGTGTCTGAAACGTCATTGAGCCCGAATCGTCCACGGCCATAATAAAGGCTGGCGGGATAGGCGCCTGATTGTTGAGCGGCTCCTGCGCAAGCGGCCCTTGGCCTTGTGCAGCAACCAGCATATAGACCAAGCCCAGCCCGACAAGGCAGACCATACTGGAAGCAGTAATGAGCTTTACTTTACGCGATAGCATAACATTGGCCTTTAAAGCTTGAAGACGGTATCAATAGCAGACCTCGACGAGGCGTTTGTCTCATCGTCCACGGAAACGCCTGTGATTTGAAAAATTGGTGACGCCGAATCCATCGGCGGCCCCATCCCGATGCTCGCCTCGCCCTCGATGCACTGGTCTATTTGGCGTACATTCGTGGCTTCGGTCGAGGTCTGCTCGCGGGCCCACTGCACCGGGTCGAAACCATCATCGCATCCACGCTTTATGCTGGCAGAGGTCACCGTACTGCCAGTCGGTAGCGCGGTGCGGTTGGAAATCGCCTCAACTGACGCCTCGCCGTTACGCACGACACCCTCCGCTTGCTGGAAAGCACGGTTAACAGCACGGTAGTTGGATGCCATCTTTTCCTGCATACCTGCTACCTGCATTGCAGAGATACCCAACAACGCAAGCAGAATCAACATAATCAGGGCGACATACAGAACAGCGCCTCTCTGTCGACTGCGCGAGGACAAACGTACTTTATTCACGAAGTTGCGATGCCGATTCATGATTAGTTGCCAAACAAGCGATTGCGAAGTGCGATGGATAGTTCATAACTGGCTCGGTAGCGGCCGTCAGGAACAGATGGCGGTTGCATGCTGACTCCCAGTACTCCCACGGGATCGCCACTAGCCGTGGCAACTGCGTTCGCCGTATTGGGACTGCGTGCCAGAATTCCTATCTGGACCGCCCCAACCCGTCGCCACTGGTTGGCGCCGGCCGCATCTGCACTGGCCCCCAACCCTGATGCCGTCAATTGTGACGTTATATTTCCCACTGGCGGAGTAGCACTTGAGATATTGGCTGTGGAATCCAGCCCATATAACAACTGCAAATTTTCAATGCCCTCGACAAGCTCCTCGTTCTGAGCGTACGTGCCATCGCTCGCTGCTCGTGCTCGACGCAGCGCAGGCTCACCGGAGGCTCCAGTGCCGACGTAGTACACCAGTGACTCGGCACGGTAGAGCATTGTTTGCCCAGTCGGCTGCGCGGTGTAGCGCGAAAGATCTACGCTGGTCGTTACAGAACTTGCAGCAGATGTCCCAGTAAACACGTCTGCATGCGAGCAGTCGGCGATGCCGAACAAGGTCGGTATTCCAACGCCTCCGCTGGTTAAGCGTGACAAACGCCCTGCATCAAAGCTGGCGACGGAGTTGCTGCCTGTACGTACCAGTCCAGTAACCGGCACACCTTCAGGAGAAAGAAAACGCAGCACAAGAATATCGCTGCCTGGCAACGGAGCAGGATTGAGCGCTTGAATTTGCGAAGGCACACCAGCGGCGGCGGACAACGTTCCGCCGAGCTGCAGCTGTGCTCCCGGCGATGTACCCGTCGCTTCATACCCTTGAATCGATACAGAGAAGTCCAGTGGGCTGCCACTTCCGGTTGTCGCGGATAAGTTGACGCGGGGATCCCCCTGGCCTTTCACAAAATGCGCCTGGTCGTTGACGCAACCGAAGTGGCCCGCCATGCGGATGTCACGCGCCAGAAAATCCAGGGCGAACCGTGCATTTTCTTGGGCTCTGGACGCTCCTTCAGACAGCTGAAATGCTGTCCTCGAAGCGGAAAAGACCTGGATCACCCCGAGCAGCAGCACAAGGCCAATGACCAGCGCAATCATCATTTCAACAAGCGACAGACCCGCCGCCCTGGTACGTGCGGTCATGATTCAGATCTCTGTCTGCAATGCGAATGTCGTCGATGTGTCCGGATCAGTTGCATCCCACTTCTGATCACCCCAGGAGATGGACACAGTGACCTGACCGTTGGCGACCACAACATTTGCCGATGAAGAGTCTCCCAATGCCTTGGCAACCTGACATTTCCAGCGAGTAATATTTTGGGTGATGGACACTGTTTCGCCGGTCGGGCGACTACAGGACCCTCTTGCGGTCACCGAACCCGCGGCGAAGCTGGCCGCTGTGTACTGACTAGCCTGGTATCGATTTGAGCGCATTTGATCGATAAGGTCATAAGCGAGATTGGTCGCCTGTGTTCGATAGTTGGCGCTTTGCACAAAGCGCACGCTCATCGTTTGTAGCAGTGCAAAGCCAAGCAGCCCGAACGCGAGAACAATGATAGCTATCAACACTTCGATCAATGTAAACCCGGATGCTTCCCGCCTAGTGCCGTGCTGTCTCATTGACAGGTGTCCTTTCTGCTTCTGACTTGCCCAGCTGCATTGATGAGCAGCGTTCGCATCAATTGCTGGCCGGCACATTGATCCGGACGCACAGTGATTTGCTGGTCGGCAGCAGAAATTCGGCGTCCTCGGCCGTCAAAGGCCACTAGACCGCTACTCGGGCCTTGAACAACAAGCTTGGGATTGCCAAGCCAGTAGCGCAGGACAGGTTCTCCGCCATCCAATGCACCGTTTGCATTGACATCGCTCCACGCAAGGATGCCTCCGCCCCAGCTCCCATCGCAGGCAGTGCCGTTACTGCTTCCGCAGATCGCTCCACTCTGGCCAGAACGCAATGCTTCGCTCCTGGCGAGGTTAAGCAACCCGACCACTTCATTATTTGCGGTAACAGCTCGATTAGACCGAATGACGCCTTGAAAACTCGGATACCCGATAGCGGCCACGATCGCAAGGACCGCAACCGTGATCATCAACTCAACCAGCGTGAACCCGCGGGCACGGCAGAAATACATCAATACGCTCCCCAGCGTCAGTGCTGAGGAGCATGAGTGGCAATAGCGGTAAAAACAACTGCCCTACCGACAAGCGGCTCTCTTGACCGACGAACGTCAGTCCCGCGACTAGCGAATCAGGTCACCACCCGATAACAAGGCCGGTAGTCCCCCGAGATCTTCATCCGGCGCTGCTCGACGAAGCCGCGCAGGAGCTCGTCCAGGGCCTGCATGATGTCCGGGTCGCCGTGGATTTCGAACGGGCCGAACTCCTCGATGCGGCGCATGCCGTCTTCCTTGACGTTGCCGGCGACAATGCCGGAGAACGCGCGACGCAGGTCTGCGGCCAGTGCAGGTGCCGGGCGGCCGTGGTGTAGGTCCAGGGCGGCCATGGCCTGGTGACTCGGCTCGAACGGTTGTTGGTACTCCAACGGGATGTGCACCGACCAGTTGAAGTAGTACGAGTCCTTGTGGTCCTTGCGGTGCGCACGCACTGCGTGGACACCCTCGGCCATGCGTCGCGCAACTGCAACCGGATCGCCCACGATGATTTCGTAGCGGGAAGCAGCAGCCTCGCCCAGCGTGAGCCGGATGAAGCGGTCGATCTGCTCGAAATACGGCGCGGCGATGGTCGGGCCGGTCAGGATCAGTGGGAACGGCAAGTGGGCGTTCTCTTCGCGCAACAGGATGCCAAGCAGGTAGAGGATCTCCTCAGCCGTGCCGACCCCTCCCGGAAACACCAGAATGCCATGGCCGATGCGGATGAAGGCCTCCAGGCGCTTTTCGATGTCCGGCATGATCACCAGGTGGTTGACGATCGGGTTCGGCGATTCGGCAGCGATGATGCCCGGCTCCGTGAGGCCGATGTAGCGCGTGTGATGCTTGCGCTGCTTGGCGTGGGCAATCGTGGCGCCTTTCATCGGACCCTTCATCGCACCCGGGCCGCAGCCGGTGCAGATGTCCAGCCCACGCAGGCCGAGCTCGTAGCCCACCTGCTTGGTGTAAAGATACTCGTCGCGCGAGATGGAATGCCCACCCCAGCACACGACCAGGTTGGGGTCGGACGGCTGCAGGATGCGCGCATTGCGCAACTGGCCGAACACCGCGTTGGTGATGCCCTCGCTGGTATCGAGATCGGCGCGTTGCGCTTCGAGCTCGATCGCCATGTAGGCCAGGTCGCGCACGACAGCGAACAACAGCTCGGCCACACCACGGATGATCTCGCCATCGACGAACGCCATCGCTGGCGCACTGCTCAGATCGATGCGGATGCCGCGATCCTGCTGGTTTACCTGAATGTTGAAATCCGGATACAGATCACGTGCGGCACGCGGGTCGTCCGAGGCACTACCGCTGGTCAGCACGGCCAATGCACAACGGCGCAACAGCTCGTGCATGCCGCCACTGGATGCATCGCGTAGTCGCGCCACTTCCGCCTTGGACAACACGTCCAGGCCACCGCGCGGGTAGATCCGCGCATCCACCACCGGCAGCGCCCGTGCTGCCGTACTGCTGAGTTCCATAGCTTGCTCCTGTCTTATGCGCAAGACTTTAGCGTACTCACCCACACAAAAGAAAACGGCCGGGAGAACCCGGCCGTTTTTGCAAACTTCGACACGCTAGCCAGTTTTAGAACTGGTAGCGGAAGCCCAGCTGCAGCGCCCAGCGGGAGATGCCCTTGTCGTCATAGACGGTCGCAGCATCTGGCTCATTAAACCGGTAAACGTATTTTTTGGTGGTCGGGTCGATACCGCCGTATTCGGCCACACCCTTGAAGCCCGGGAACGCATATTCGTCAACGCGACCCCACTTCTTGTTGAGCAGGTTACCGACGTTCATCACGTCAACCCAGATCTGCGCCTTGTTGCCATCGAAGAAGCCAGGAAGCTCCTGCTCGATGTGCAGATCGAACTGGTTGACCCATGAGTTGCGCACGGCGTTGCGGCCCGCAACCTGGCCCTTATGCGTGGACAGGTACTGGTCGTTGTTGACGTAGTTCCAGAACGCATTTTCTTCAGCCGCGTTGCGGAACAGCACATCGCCGCGCGCTGCAGGGATGTAGAGCAAGTCATTGAAACGACCATCGCCATTGGCATCGTTATCGAAGGTGTAGCTGTAAGGACGACCGCTACGACCCTGATAAACCAGCCCAACCTTGGTCGCAAAATCGCCGAAGAAATTATGCTTCCACTGCAACGTACCAAGGAAACTGTCCTTGATCTCGTAAGCCGAGGTTGCGTTCACTTCTTCATTTGCCTGGAAGGTTGCAGTATTGAGCAACTGCGAACCCGAGGTGGAGCTGGTCAGGCCGCTAACTTCCTTCGCATTTGAGTAGGTGTAGGCCAGGCTCCACGACCAGTCACTGTCGTTGAACGGCTTGCTCAGACCAACGGTGAAGCTCTGTGTGCCGCCCTTATCGGTCGAACGCGCGATGATGGCGTCGTTGAAATTGGTGTTTCGACGCGCACGAATATCCGTGCCGCTGTTCGCACAGGAGGAACCCACTGCTACACCGGTTTCGCGAAGACATGCGCTACCCAGAGAGTTCCAGCTGGCCGGATTAAGACCGTTGGGGTTCCAGTAGATGTTACGTCCATCCTGACCAACCTCGGTTGCGGTACCAAGATTGAGCTGCTGGTAATAGATCGCTTCCTTGACCTTAGTGACGACACCCTCCATCGAGGCAACAATGCCATACCATGGCAACTCGGTATCGAATGCCAGGTTGGCCTTCCACACCGAAGGCTGACCAAGGTCCTTATCGACGAAGTCGACCGATTGCGTTTGACCCGATACGCCGCGCGGCTGATTGTTGATGTCCGGCGTAAAGCGGATGCCACTGCTAGACGCGTTATTGAAGTTGTAGTCGGTGAACGCAAGGCCGGTATTGGAATACGGGTTGGACAGCCACACCGACGCAGCCGCACCCTGGAACAGGCCTACACCACCACGCAGCTGAGTCGGACGATCTGCATCGAAGGTGTAGTTGAAACCAAAGCGCGGCTGCCACAGGCCATTGCCGTCGATCGTTTCATCGTTACGCACGCCAAACGCGCCAAAGGCAGCCTGGTTGAACTGTGGCGAGTTCTTTACCATCGGCTCGTCATAACGCAGGCCGAAATTCAGTGTCAGGTTGCTGTTGACTGCCCAGGAATCCTGCAGGAATACGCCGACATTGCGCATGCCCCACTTCGCAGCGATATTGTCAATCCCTGTGGGCGAATACGAATAACGATATGCGTTCGGCAAATTTGCCTGGTAATTGGCAACGGAATTGAAGGTGTAGCTGCCGAAGACACGTGGCCCGTACAAGTTGTAAATGTCGTTGTCTTCGTAGTCGAAGCCGAACTTGACCGTGTGGTCATTCAAGAACAGGGTGCCGGCGAAGAACGCGTTCCAGGTTTCGGTGCGCAACTCGTTAGCCTGCGTATTGGCTTCGGTACCGAGGTTTAACGTGTTGTTGCCGAAACGCACAGCGATGGCTGGCAACTGCGATGCCGCAGTACGAACCGCCGAGTAATCGCGATAAGACACCTTGGCTTCGGTCGAGAACGTATCGGTCCAGTCGCTGAACAACTGGCCGGTGTAGGTCTCGAGTTCAAAGTCGCGCACATAATGGTACGAGTTCAACGCCAGCTGATTGTTACCGAAACCATTGAGGTTGGCCGTACTTTGCTCGGACTTGCCATAGCGGAACGAACCGCGATGTTTGTCGCTGATGTTCCAATCCAGCTTGAAGCCCTTCTCTTCCGAATCAGAATCCAGTGCCGGCAAGGCCAAGGCACCGGGATCGAAGCCGTAGACGTTGCGCGAGATATCGATCACCTGATCGACCTGCGCCTGGGTGATACCGACTTCATTGCTGGCACCAGAACCGGCCGGACCGTAACCGCTGTTGCCGGTGAACACGCCCTTGCCCTTGTACTTTTCGTAGTTAGCGAAGAAGAACAATTTATCCTTGACGATCGGACCGCCCAGGGTCAGACCATAAGTCGCTTCGTTATCGAACAGCTGTGGACGGATGTCGTTCTGGTTCTTACCTGACCAATCGTTTTCACGATATGTGCCGTAGACCGAACCATGAAATTCGTTGGTACCGGACTTGGTGACGGCGTTGATCACGCCACCGGTACCGCCACTGATCGTCACGTCGTAATTGGCCACGTCCACCGAGATCTCATCGATGACGTCCATGGAGAACGGTTGGCGCGGGGTCGGCAGGCTGTTGGATTCCAGGCCGAAGGCATCATTGGTGCTGATGCCGTCGACGCGGATCGCGTTGTAGCGCGGGTTCTGGCCGGCGATGGAGATTTCGTTGCGGGCCTTGTCGGTCTGCGCGACGCGCGGATCCAGACGCACGTAGTCCTGCAGGTTGCGGTTGATCGACGGCAGCGACTCGATTTCTTCACGGGTCACGTTGGTGCCGGTACCCATTTTGTTGGCGCTGAAAATGGCCGAACCGTAGTTGCCGGCGATCGCCTGCACGGTACCCATCGTCGCCAGATCGCCACCAAGGGCCGCATCGACCTGATTCACCTTATCCAGGTTCAGGTAAATGCCTTCGCGGGTGGTGTTGCCCGCGCCGGATGCCGCAATGGTGATGGTGTACGGACCACCCACACGCAGGCCGCGCGCGTTGTAGCGTCCGCTGGCATCGGTGGTGGCGCGGCTGACGGTTCCCGATTCGACGTGGGTGATCGTCACTTCGGCATTCGGCACCGGTTGACCGGCGCTGCTGGTAACCATGCCGGCGACGCCGGCAGACGTGCTCTGAGCGAACACGGGGGCAGCAGCAAGTGCGGCAACAAGGCCAAGCGTCAGCTTGGACATGCGGAGACAACGGGGGTGGGTCATTTCGGTAGCCTCGATACAGGTTGGGCAGTGACAAAAAGGCGCAGTCAGCCCAACCGTTCCCGGGGGTGGGCTGCCGATCATCTGGGGTCCCTTGCCGCGCGACTGGTTGCTGCCGCAACGGTTAACAACAGATTAACACGCTAAGGCCTGATTGTGACGGCCGCGTGACAAAACGCGCGCAGTGCAACATGAACATCTTTTGTGGCGGCGCAAGCGCCACATTGCGCAAAGTCGCAAGCAAAGCGAGACACATATCGCGCTTATGCTGAGCCGGGATTTGGCTGTTAAAACTACAGATTCGTAAGGAAAAGGACCCGTCATCGATTCGATGACCTCGCCGGTCGCTCCGTGCTTCGTGAACATGCGCCCTGCGCAATCCATCAGCCGATTTGCGCAGCCCCAACGCATGCACCCGTGCTGCTACCAGAACGCCACATCCTGCCTGATCCGAATCGCCGCCGTATCGGCAGCGGCCCCATCAGCAGCTTGCGCAATTCAGTCCCCTGCAACGGCGGCCGGATCAAGCAACGCAGCGTTGGCTATGGAAAACCGCGCTCTGCCATGGAAATGGTCGGAGCCAGCCTGGCGCTCGGCCCACCTCAGCAGCCACCTGCCTTGTGCAGGACCGGCCCCACCCCAGCGCGGACCTCAAGATCGGCTAACAAACCGTAGCGAGCGGTCGTCAGGTTGGTGTGCACGGCGCGGAGGAACCGGAGTGGACGCGTGGTCCACGGGGATTCCGAGCACCGCCCACACCCGCCTGACGGCGGCGCAGCAGGTTTGCTGGCCGCTCTAGATCGACACCGGCAACTTGAAATAAGTCCCCAACCCATCCAGAAACATCTGCACCGAAATGGCCACCAGCAACATGCCCATCAGGCGCTCGATCGCGGTCAATGCGCGATGGCCGAGCAGCTTGTACAGCAACGGGGCCGAGGCCAGGATCGTTGATGCACCGATCCAGGCGATCATCAGTGCCAGGCTCCAGTCCCATAGCCGCGTGGGTTCGTTGCTGCCCATCAGCATCACCGCCGCCATGCCGGACGGGCCGGCCACCAGCGGGATCGCCAGCGGCACGATGAAGGGCTCGCCGTCCGGGATCTCGCCCATCAGGCCTTCCGGGCGCGGGAAGATCATGCGGATGCCGATCAGGAACAGCACGATGCCGCCGGCGATCGCCACCGACTCCTGGCGCAGATGCATCAACTCCAGCGCGTACTTGCCGCCCCACAAAAATGCCATCAGCACGAACAAGGCGATCAACAGTTCGCGCGCGAGCACGAAGCGCTGGCGCCTGGGCGGCAGCGGCTTGAGCACGCTGAGGAACACCGGGATGTTGCCCAGCGGGTCCAGAATCAGGAACAGCAGCAACGCCGCCGACAGAATGGTCATACCGAAGGGCTCCAGATCGCACCGCGCTGCGCTGCACCCGCCATGGACAACAACATGACGCAGGCAGGCGCATAGCGTGCAGGGTCGACCGCGTCGCTGTCTTCCTGATAGGTAAAGGCACGTGCGCGTAGCGCGGTGCGCATCGGGCCGGGCTGTAGCCCGCTGATGCGCACCGGGCCGGCGGCAGTCTCGTGATGCAGGCTGGAGAGCAGGCCGCGCTGCGCATGCTGAGCCGCACCGTAGGCGCCCCAGTACGCCTGGCCGACGCGCGCCGGATCGTCGACGACCAATACCATCGCCGCATCACGCTGCTGGCGCAGCAGCGGCAGGCAGGCCTGGGTCAGCCACGCACGTGCGGTGAGGTTGACATGCAGGTTGCGCGCGAAATCTGCGGGGTCTGCGAGCTCGGCCGGCGTCAACCCGGCAAAATCGGCTGCGCAATGCAGCAGCCCGTGCAAGCCACCAAGTTCGGATTGCAGCCGCTGCGCGAGCGCGCCGTAATCGTCCGGCGTGGCGCCGGCCAGATCCAGCGGATACAGCAACGGTTCCGGCCCGGAGATGGCGACCGCATCGTAGACCCGCTCCAGCGGACGCACCTTCCGACCGAGCAGCACCACGGTGGCGCCGGCAGCAGCACATGCCTGCGCTGCAGCAGCGCCCAGTCCGCCAGCGGCGCCCGTGACCAGCACCACCCGCCCGGCCAGTGCAGCCGCATCGGGCTGAGCCTGCGCCGAACTCACGGCTGGTACGCCTCGCTGACAATGCGCTTGAGCTCGCCGGCTTCAAACAGTTCCAGCGTAATGTCGCAACCGCCGATCAGCTCGCCATGAATGAATAACTGCGGGAAGGTCGGCCAGTTGGAATAGCGCGGCAGATTCGCGCGCACTTCGGCTTCTTCCAGCACGTTGATCGTGCGCAGCTGGTCGGCACCGGCAGCGACCAGCGCCTGTACGGCGCGACTGGAAAATTCACACATCGGGAACTGCGGGGTGCCTTTCATGAACAACACGATCGGGTGTTGTTCGACTTCGGCCTGGATCCGTTCCATCACCGGCATTGGACTCTCCTGACTGGGAGCGGCAGGCCCGACCGCCGGGTCGGATAAACTTCCGCAAAGGCGCGCATTGTAAGCCTTCAGCACGGCCTGTCGCCGCACTCCCTTCGCTGCCACTGACATCATGCCGATCGAACATCTTGCACTGCCCTACTCCCGCGCCGCTCTGGAGCCACACCTGTCGTCCGCGACGCTGGAAGCGCACTACGGCGTCATTCATCGCAGCGAGGTCGAACAGCTCAACGCGCGCATCGAAGGCAGCGAGTTTGCCGAACTGATGCTGGAAGAGATCATCGCGCAGGCGCAAGGCACGTTGTTTCATCTTGCCGCGCAGGTGTGGAACCACAATTTCTATTGGCAGTGTCTGCGTCCGCGCGGCGGCGGCGAACCGCTGGGCCGGCTGGCCGACAGCATCGCCAAATCGTTCGGCGATTTCGCGCATTTCAAGCAGGAATTCAACCGCGTCGCGCTGGGCACATTCGGCTCGGGCTGGGTGTGGCTGGTGCAGCGCCCGGACCGCACACTGGCCATCGTCGCCACGCCAAATGCCTCCACCCCGCGCACCGGGCCGGATACGCCGCTGCTCGCCTGCGACATCTGGGAGCACGCGTATTACCTGGATTATCGACAGGATCGTGCGCAGTACCTGGAGGCGTTCTGGAAGCTGATCAACTGGGAGTTCGTAGCCAGCCAGCTCGGCTAGCCACGTCACCGCTCGGGCTATCGATGCGTCCATCGATCATCGCCGGGTGGCCCCGACGACGTTCAAGAGGACGACACGACCGCCTGACAAGCCATTGCGACGGTCCTGCGTCGATGCATCACCGCACCTGCAGAGCGCATTCACCCAAGCGCGCGACCACCGGCCCAACCTGCGCATCGCGCTGCAACACATTTCCGGCATCCGCCAGTGCACGCGCAAGCGCCTGCGGGGTGTCGGCACGCAGCGTTGCATGCCCCACCTTGCGTCCATCGCGCGATTGCTTGCCATAGTCATGCCAATGCCCGCCAGGCACCGCTAGAAATGCGGCAGCGTCCGGCATCGCGCCTAACCAGTTGAGCATGCAGGCATGGCCGCGCATGGCGGTGCTACCGAGCGGCAAACCGAGTACGGCACGCACATGGTTTTCGAACTGCGAGGTCTCGGCGCCTTCGATGGTCCAATGGCCGGAGTTGTGCACGCGCGGCGCCATCTCGTTGGCGAGCAATTGGCCGTCGCGCACGAACAGTTCAAGCGCGAATACGCCGACATAGTCCAACCGCTCTGCGATCGCGCGCGCATGCGCCTGCGCGGCGGCCTGCACATCGGCATCCACGCTGGCCGGCGCAAGGCTGGCCGACAGCACGCCATCCACATGCCAGTTCTCGGTCAACGGCCAGGTGCGGAACGCGCCATCGCGGCCGCGCACCGCCACCACGCTGACCTCGCGCTGGAACGGCACAAAGGCCTCCACGATCAAACCGACCTTGGCCGCCTGCGCGCCGAGCGCATCCCAGGCGGCATCGGCATCGGCCAGCGTCTTGATGCGGAACTGGCCCTTGCCGTCGTAACCAAAGCGACGCGTCTTGAGCACGCAGGGGGTGCCGATACGCGCCAATGCGGCATCCAGCCCGGCACGGTCGTCGATCGCTGCAAACTCGGGCACCGGAATACCGAGCTCGCGGAACAGGGTTTTTTCGCTGAGCCGGTCCTGCGCCACCGCCAGGGCGGCGGCACTGGGAAACACCGGCACTTGCGCAGCGAGCTGTTGCGCGCTGGCGGCCGGCACGTTCTCGAAATCGAAGGTGATCACCTCCACATGCGCTGCGAAGGCAGCCAGCGCAGCGGCATCGTCGAATGCGCCGACCTGCAACGACGCGACCTGCCCTGCGCAGGCATCCTCCGCCGGATCGAACGCTGCAAAACGCAAGCCCAACGGCGCGCCGGCCAGAGCCAACATGCGCGCCAACTGACCACCGCCCAGAATCCCGACCGTGCTCATTGGCGCGGGTCGTCGCTGGCCATCACATCGTCGGTCTGCTTGGCGCGGAACTGCGCCAGCGCCTGACCGATCTGCGCCTGCTCGGACGCCAGCATCGCGGCGGCGAACAAGGCAGCATTGGCCGCACCGGCATTGCCGATCGCAAACGTGGCCACCGGAATGCCGGCCGGCATCTGCACGATCGACAGCAACGAATCCATGCCGTTGAGCGCCTTGGACTGCACCGGCACGCCGAGAACGGGCACTGCGGTCTTGGCAGCGAGCATGCCCGGCAGGTGCGCCGCACCGCCAGCGCCGGCGATGATCGCGCGCAGGCCGCGCTCGCCAGCCTGCTCGGCATAGGTGAAGAGCACGTCCGGCGTGCGATGCGCCGAGACCACCTTGACTTCGTAAGGCACGCCCAGCGCATCGAGCTTCTGAGCTGCGTGTTGCATGGTCTCCCAATCCGAACGGGAGCCCATCACGATGCCGACCAGCGGCGGGGAGTGGTTGGAGGTCATGGCCCTGCCCTGCGGTAAAGACGTATTCTAGCCATCTTCCACGCAAGACAAAGACTTCGATGGATCGCAAATTGCTCGACCTCCTATGCTCGCCCGACACCCGCCAGCCGCTCTCGCTGCTCGACGGCAAAGGCCTGGAAGCACTGAACACCGCCATCGCCGGCGGAAATCTGCAGCGTGCCGACGGCACCGTGCAGGCACAGCCGCTGCGTGAGGCGCTGATCACCCGCGACCGCAAGCAGATCTTCCGCGTCGACGATGGCATTCCGGTGCTGCTGGCCGAAGAGGCCATCGCTGCTGCGCAGATTGCCGACTTCCCCGAGAAGTGAATTCCTCTGTGCGTACGACCGTGCCGCAGGCGCCCCCGGCCGCGCTGGTGGATGCCGACGTGGCACGCGCACTGGCCGAGGACATCGGCACCGGCGATGTGACTGCGGCGCTGCTACCCGATCAGGCCGACAGCGCCTATCTGCTGTGCAAACAGGATGCGGTGATTGCCGGGCGGCCCTGGTTCGACGCCACGCATCGCGCGCTCGACCCACAGGTGCGCATCGACTGGCAGGTGCATGAAGGCCAGCACGTCGGCGCCGGCACGGTGCTGGCGCTGCTGCATGGTCGCAGTCGTAGTCTGGTCAGCGCCGAACGCACTTCGCTCAATTTCATGCAGACGCTTTCGGCCACGGCCACCGCGACCGCCGCCTACGTTGCGGCAGTGGCCGGTACCGGCACGCGCATCCTGGATACGCGCAAGACGCTGCCGGGTCTGCGCGCTGCACAGAAATACGCGGTGCGTTGTGGCGGTGGCGACAATCACCGCATCGGGCTGTTCGATACGGTGATGCTCAAGGAAAACCATATCCGCGCCGCCGGCTCGCTGAGCGCTGCCGTGCACGCTGCACGTGCGCAGCAACCGCAGCTGCCGCTGGTGGTCGAAGTGGAAACACTGGAGCAACTGCGCGAGGCCTTGCAGGTCGGCTGCACGCGCATCCTCATCGACGACTTCGACCCGGCGATGCGTCGCGAAGCGGTCCGCCTCGCTGCCGCCTTGCCGCGCGAACGACGCATTCCACTGGAAGTCTCCGGCAGCGTGGACCTTGCCGGCATCGCTGCGATTGCCGCCGATGGGGTGGATTGCATATCCATCGGCGGTCTGACCAAGCACGTGCAAGCCATCGACCTGTCGCTCAAACTCGGCCCGCCGCCACGCTGACTTCACGCGTGCCCACACGCAGCTCTGTCAGCCTGTTGATATTGTTCCGTACAGGATCTGCGATGACTGGAAAACCTTGGCCGTGGGTCTGCCTGTTACTGGCAGCATGGGGCGGCAACGCGGCAGCTGCGGAAGTGTGCGATATGCCGCCGCGATTCGGCACCAGTCCTGCAGCAATCGCCATCGTGCGCAGTGCCTGTAACGAACACAGGTTGTGGCAACGCCCGTTTATCGATGCCAAAGGTCGTCTGGCCAGTCTTGGCGTGACCGAAGCCGAGTCCAGCTATCTTGCCGACCACGGCGTGGTGGCCTGGCAACGCGTCGCGGGTTATTGGCGCGACAGTGGCACGCTGGCATCGATGGGCGGCAGTGCGGGGGCATCCAGTTGCGCCGCGCTCGATGGCACGCGTTACACCGCCAGTGATTGCCGCGCCTTCCTGATCGACAACCCGTGGTCGGCCGCCTTCATTTCATGGGTGATGACGCAAGCGAGGTTGAGCGGTTTTCATCGCTCGGCACGCCACCTGGATTACATAAAGAGCGCGTATAACGACGGCGCCAGCGGCCCGTATCAGTTCACCGATCCGGCAGTGGAAAAGCCTGCTCCCGGCGATCTGTTGTGCCTGCTGCGCGGGCGCAGCGCCGCGCTCGGCTATGCCGGGCTCAAGGCCGGACTTGGCGGTAGCGCCCCGATGCCATGGCAATCGCATTGCGACGTGGTGGTGGCGGCCAACGTCGGTGGCGATCGCACCTTGTATTTGATCGGCGGCAATGTGTTCAACACGGTAATGATGCGCAAGATGCCGCTGGACCGTGCCGGCCGCGTGGTGCTGCCGACGCCGCAGTCCGCCGGCAGCCAGGATCAGAGCGAAGACGGCCTGGGCATCGCCAGCGAATGCACGCCAGCGCACGAAGAACTGTGCGATTTCAATCGGCGCGATTGGGCTGCGCTGTTGAAGCTGCGGCCGGATGCAGCGATGACGGCGCCGCCGCCGGTTGAACCGTTGCCCGCCGCGCCAGTCACCTCGCCCGCAGACCAAACGATGCCGCCCGGTTTCCCGCGCGTTGTGCCGCCGCGTCCGCAGACGCAGCCAGCGCCGACCCAGCAGCCTGGGTGACGGGGGTCAAGGCCCTGCTCTCCCTTGGGGCGACAAAGGCGCAGCTCGCGCACCACTGGCGCGCGGGCCTTGGAAAGCTCCCGCGCCACGAACGCTGACTTGGGCGCGAAGCGAGGGCGAGGTGAGGGTTCGTGGTGAGGCCTTCGCCTTGTTTCAAACTGCACGAGGCTTCGCCACACCCTCATCCGGCGCTGCGCGCCACCTTCTCCCGCTCGCGGGAGAAGGGAATCGAAAGCCTTTCTTCCGGAGGGAGAAGGGAATCTGTTGAAAGCCTTTCTTCCGGGGGGAGAAAGGTCAAAGCCCATGTCATTACCGAGCACATACGAAAAAAGCGGGCCGAAGCCCGCTTTTTCGTCATGCTCAGACAGTGGCGATTACTCGGCCGAAGCCGGCACGCCCTCGCCTTCTTCCACTGCCTTGATCGACAGACGGATGCGGCCCTGCTTGTCCACTTCCAGCACCTTGACGCGGACCAGATCGCCTTCCTTCAACTTGTCGCCGACCTTCTCCACGCGCTCGCTGGAAATCTGCGAGACGTGCACCAGGCCGTCCTTGCCCGGCAGGATGGTGACGAACGCGCCGAAGTCCATGATCTTGGCGACCTTGCCTTCGTAGATGCGGCCCGGCTCCACGTCCGAGGTGATCTGCTCGATGCGCGACTTGGCAGCTTGCGCGGCAATCGCGTTGACCGAGGCAATGATGATCGTGCCGTCGTCCTGGATGTCGATCTGCGTACCGGTTTCCTTGGTGATCGCCTGGATGGTCGAACCACCCTTGCCGATCACTTCGCGGATCTTGTCCGGGTGGATCTTGATGGTCAGCAAGCGCGGCGCGTAATCGCTCAGTTCCAGACGCGGGGTGGTCAGTGCATGCGCCATCTCGCCGAGGATGTGCAGACGGCCAGCCTTGGCCTGCTGCAATGCCTGCTTCATGATCTCTTCGGTGATGCCTTCGATCTTGATGTCCATCTGCAGCGCGGACACGCCTTCGGCAGTACCGGCCACCTTGAAGTCCATGTCGCCCAGGTGATCTTCGTCACCCAGGATGTCGGACAGCACCACGAAGCGGTCGTCTTCCTTCACCAGGCCCATGGCGATACCTGCCACCGGCGCCTTGATCGGCACACCGGCGTCCATCAGCGCCAGCGAGCTGCCGCAGACCGATGCCATCGACGAGGAACCGTTGGACTCGGTGATTTCCGAGACCACGCGGATGGTGTACGGGAATTCTTCCAGGCTCGGCATCACCGCGAGCACGCCGCGCTTGGCCAGACGGCCGTGACCGATTTCACGACGCTTCGGCGCACCGAAACGACCGCACTCGCCCACCGAATACGGAGGGAAGTTGTAATGGAACAGGAAGTTTTCCTTGTACTCGCCGCTGACCGCATCGATCACCTGGCCATCGCGGGCGGTGCCCAGCGTGGTGACCACGATCGCCTGCGTCTCGCCGCGGGTGAACAGCGCCGAGCCGTGGGTACGCGGCAGCACGCCGGCCTGCACCGCGATCGGACGCACGGTATCCAGTGCACGGCCGTCGATACGCACCTTGGTCTCCAGGACCGAGTCGCGCATGGTGTGGTATTCCAGCTCGCCGAATTCCTTCGACAGCTCAGCGGTGCTCCAGCCCTCGGAGGCGACGCGGCCGGCCAGCGATTCCATCACGTCCTTCTTGATCGCCGAGATGGCGTCGCGACGCTGCAGCTTGTCGCGCACCTGGAAGGCACCAGCCAGCTGCGTGCCGACGGCTTCCCTCAGCGCGTTGATCAGCGCGGTGTTCTTGGCAGGCGCAACCCAGGTGCTGGGCTTGGTGCCGGCTTCGACGGTCAGCTCGTTGATCGCGTTGATGACCTTCTGCAGTTCGCGGTGACCGAAGGTGACCGCGCCCAGCATCACTTCTTCGGACAGCAGCGCCGCTTCCGACTCCACCATCAGCACCGCGTTCGCGGTACCAGCGACCACCAGCTCCAGCTGCGAATCCTTCAGCTCGGCGATGGTCGGGTTGAGAATGTATTCGCCGTTCTTGTAGCCCACCTTGGCGGCGCCGATCGGGCCATTGAAGGGGGTGCCGGCCAGCGACAGTGCGGCCGATGCGCCGATCAGCGCGGCGATATCGCCGTCGATGTCCGGGTTCATCGACATCACGGTCGCGATGATCTGTACTTCGTTCTTGTAGTCCTCCGGGAACAGCGGACGGATCGGACGATCGATCAGGCGCGAGATCAGCGTTTCCTTCTCGGTCGCACGTCCTTCGCGCTTGAAGAAGCCGCCCGGGATGCGGCCGCCGGCATAGAACTTCTCCTGATAATCAACGGTCAGGGGGAAGAAGTCCTGCCCTTCGCGCGCGGTCTTTGCGGCGACGGCGGTGACCAGCAGTACGGTGTCGTCCATCTTGACGATGACCGCGCCGCTCGCCTGGCGAGCGACTTCGCCCGTCTCCAGGGTGACGGTGTGCTTGCCGTACTGGAAGGTTTTGGTGATTTTTGCCACGGAGGTTTTTTCCCTTAGGTGTTGCTGTCTTCGTTGGACCGTCGTCGACCCATGCCGAGAACGGGTGGCCGGGAGGCTCCGGCCCATGAACTACATGCTGCAAACAACGGAGTGCCAATGACCAAAACGAAACCGCGGCGCATCGCTGCGCCGCGGCGGTAGGACTCGATTAGCGGCGCAGGCCGAGCTTCTCGATCAACGACTTGTAACGCGCGTTGTCCTTCTTCTTCAGGTAGTCGAGCAGGCTGCGACGACGGTTGACCATCTGCAGCAGACCACGACGGCTGTGGTGATCCTTCTTGTGGGTCTTGAAGTGACCGGTCAGCAGCTCGATGCGCGCGGTCAGCAGAGCGACCTGCACTTCCGGCGAACCGGTGTCCTGGGCGCTGCGCTTGTTGTCTTCAATAACTTTCTGGGTGTCGACGGACATGATGTGTACTCGATAGATGCGTGGTCGACAGGAACGTGCATGACGCACCGTCGGACTCGCCGTTTGCTAGGAATGAGCGCGCTTGGCGCTGAAGGTGCCCCGATCGGGGCCGCGAAATTGTAACGTCGTGCGACTACGGGAACAAGTTGACCAAACCTTAACAAGCCGAAAGGTCGTTCAGTCCATTGAACAGCCGCTGCGGCGACAAACGCCCCTCGGCGTCCACCAGGCCTAGGCCTGAGGGGATTCCGTCGGGTCCGAACACCGCCACCTGGCCGGCCGGAAATGCGGTATCACGCAGGCGCTGGCCCATTCGGAACCGCGTCGCATGGGCCTGGTCGAGCACGATCCGCGCAAAATCGACCAGGCCGGCCTGGATCGGCAGCAGCAATTCCTGTGCATCGGTACCGGCTTCCAACGCTGCAGAAAGCGCCTCCAGCGTCATCATCTGCGGAGTGCGAAACGGCTCGACCCACAGGCGACGCAGCGACGCGATATGCGCACCGCAGCCCAGCACTTCACCAAGATCGCGCGCCAGGCTGCGGATGTAGGTGCCCGAGCCGCAGGTCACGCGCAGTTGCAGACGCGGCGCGTCGTAGCCGATCAGTTCGATCGCATGCACGTCGACCTCGCGCACCGGCGCATCGATCACCTCGCCACGGCGCGCCTTGGCATACAGCGGCTCGCCGCCCTGCTTGAGTGCGGAGTAGATCGGCGCCTGCTGCGCGATCCGACCGACGAACGGCGCCAGCGCCGCGCGCAAGCCATCGTCGCTCAGCCCGGGCACCGTACGTTCGCGCAATGGCTCACCATCGGCATCGTCGGTATCGGTGGTGATGCCCAACACGATCTCGGCGTCATACGCCTTGGCCGAGCCGAGCAGCAGGCCGGCAATCTTGGTGGCCTCGCCCAGGCATAGCGGCAGCAAACCGGTCGCCAGCGGATCCAGGCTGCCGGTGTGGCCGCCCTTTTCCGCACGCAATAACCGGCGCGCAGCCTGCAATGCATTATTGGAACTGAGCCCAGCCGGTTTATCCAGCAACAGGATGCCGTGCAGCGGGCGATAGACGATGCGGGGTTTCAAAGGATCGGTGCTCGAATCGGGCGACCTGCGCGCCCGTGGGAGTCAGTGCCGCGCCTGAAACGGCGGCGGCCGGACAGCGCTCAGCGCTGCTCGGCGTCTTCGTCGCTGGAGGTGGACTCCGGGCCGACGTCGTCCAGGTCACGCAGCAAGTTATCGATGCGCTCGCCGCGATCGACCGAATCGTCGTAATGGAAATGCAGCTCGGGCACATGACGCAGCTTCATCGCGCGCGCCAACTGCGTACGCAGCTGACCAGCGATTTCCTTGAGCCCCTTGACCGCTTCAGCCGAACGCTCCTGCTGCAGCGCGGTGACGAACACCTTGGCATGCGCCAGGTCGCGGCTGATTTCGACATCGGACACGCTGACCGACGGCAAGCCGTGGTCGCGCACGGCCGCGTGCACGATCGTGCCGAGGTCGCGACGCACCTGTGCCGACACGCGGTCGGTGCGATGGAATGATTTGGTTGGCATGGTCGTGGACCTGGTTGATTCGGAGGGCCAGTTGGCACCGAAGCCAAAAACGAACGCGGGCGGCCATGCCGCCCTCGCCTTGCAAAACTTGCCTTGAAACCGTGCTTGACGGAATCCGGGGCCCGCAGGCCCCGGCAGCCGTTACAGCGTACGCGCGACTTCGATACGCTCGAAGCACTCGATCTGGTCGCCGGGCTTGACGTCGTTGTAGGCCTTCACGCCGATACCGCACTCGGTACCGTTGCGCACTTCCTCGACGTTTTCCTTGAAGCGACGCAGCGATTCCAGCTCGCCCTCGAACACCACGACGCTGTCGCGGAGCACGCGGATCGGCTTGCTGCGCTTGACCACGCCTTCGATGATCATGCAGCCTGCAACCGCACCGAACTTGGAGCTGCGGAACACGTCGCGCACCTGCGCGATACCGATGATCTCTTCGCGGATTTCCACGCCGAGCAGACCGGACGCCACCTGCTTCACCTGGTCGATCACGTCATAGATGATCGAGAAGTAACGCAGATCGATGCCGTTGGACTCGACGATCTTGCGTGCCGATGCATCCGCACGCACGTTGAAGCCGATCACCGTCGCCTTGGAGGCCGCTGCCGAATTCGCATCGGATTCGGTGATGCCGCCCACGCCGGAGTGGATCACGTTGATGCGGATGTCGTCGTTGGACAACGCCACCAGCGACTGCTTGAGTGCTTCCACCGAACCCTGCACGTCGGCCTTGATCACCAGGTTCAACACCTGCTGACCTTCGCCCTTGCCCATCTGGGCCAGGATGTCTTCCATGCGGTTGGTTGCCGAGGCGACCAGACGCGACTCGCGGCGCTTGGTTTCGCGCTGCTGTGCCACGTCCTTGGCCAGACGCTCGTCGTCGACGACCACGAAGTCGTCGCCGGCTTCCGGCACGCCGGACAGGCCGAGCACCTGCACCGGAATCGACGGACCCGCCGAGGCCGGCTGGTGGCCGGTTTCGTCGAACAGCGCACGCACGCGGCCGTACTGAATGCCGCACACCAGGTAGTCGCCACGCTTCAGCGCGCCCTGCTGCACCAGCACCGTCGCGACCGGGCCGCGGCCCTTGTCCAGCGACGATTCGATCACGGTCCCGCTGGCGCGGCCATCTGCCACTGCCTTGAGTTCCAGCACTTCGGCCTGCAGCGAAATCGCGTCCAGCAGCGTGTCCACACCGGTACCGACCTTGGCCGACACTTCGATGAACTGGGTATCGCCACCGAAGTCTTCGGCCACCACGTTTTCGGCCAGCAATTCGTTCTTGACCCGCAGCGGATCCGCGCCGGCCTTGTCGATCTTGTTGACTGCCACGATCAACGGAACGCCTGCCGCCTTGGCATGCGCCACCGCTTCCTTGGTCTGCGGCATCACGCCGTCATCGGCGGCAACGACCAGCACCACGATGTCGGTGATCTTGGCGCCGCGCGCACGCATCGAGGTAAACGCGGCATGGCCGGGCGTATCCAGGAAGCTGATGACGCCACGGCCGGTTTCGACGTGGTACGCACCGATGTGCTGGGTGATGCCGCCGGCTTCGCCAGAGGCGATCTTGGTGCGACGGATGTAATCCAGCAGCGAGGTCTTGCCGTGATCGACGTGACCCATGATGGTGACCACCGGCGGACGCGTCGTGGCATCGCCCTGCGCATCTTCGGCATGCGCCAACAGCGCGTCTTCGAAGTCGGCATTGTCGGCACGCACCGCCTTGTGGCCGAGTTCTTCGGTCACCAGGGCAGCGGTGTCGTGATCGATGCTCTGGGTGATGGTCGCCATGACGCCCATCTTGAACAGCGCCTTGACCACATCGCCGCCCTTCAGCGCGAGCTTCTGCGCCAGGTCGGCCACGGTGATGGTTTCGCCGATCGCCACTTCACGCACCACCGGTGCGGTCGGACGCTCGAACCCGTGCGGACCGCTATTGCCCTGATTGCCGCCACGCCCGCTGTCGTTGCCACGGCGCGAGGACGACGAACCCGGGCGACCGGTCGGCTTGCTGCGCACATTGGAACGGCGCGCGCGATCGGCAGCGGACAGATGCAACTGCCCGGCAAAGCGCTTGGTCGCATCGTCGTCTTCGACGCCAGCCACCATGACGTGCGAACCGCGCGTCTTGTGCTTGGCGGCATTGTTGCGATCGTCCGGGCGTGCCGGCGCGGCCGGACGCGAGGCCGGAGATGCACCAGCCGGACGGGCCGGACGCGGTGCCGAAGACGGCGAAGACGGGGCACGTGCGGCAGGCGCCGACGGCGGCGTCGCAGCAGCAACCGGGGCCGGCGCACTGGCAGCCGCAGCGGCTTCCTCGGCAGCCTTGCGCTCGGCTTCTGCACGGTCTTTGGCGGCCTGCTCTTCGTCACGCTTGCGCTGAATCGCTTCGTCGCGCACACGATCGCTTTCGGCCAGCGCCTGCTGCTCGTCGAGATTGCGCTGACGCGAGGCGGCGAGCTTGGCCAGGATGTCGGCGCGCTCTTCGTCCGGCGTCATCGGCGCGGCACGGCCGCTACCTTCATTTTCGGACTTCACGTAGGTGCGCTTCTGCCGCACCTCGACGTTGACCGTGGTCTTGGTGCGGCCGGCGTTGACCGTCACTTCCTGCAGCTTGCGCCGATTCAGCGTGATCTTCTTGGCTGCTTCGCTCGCCGCTTCGGCAGGCGCCTCGGCCTTGCCGTGCGTGCGACGCAGGAAGCCAAGCAGTTTCATCTTCTCGGTGCTGGTCACGACCTGGTCGGGACCGCTGAACTTCATTCCGGCCTCGGCCAGTTGAACCAGCAGTTTATCGACCGGCGTATTGACCAGTTCGGCAAGCTTGCGGATGGTGGTTTGCTGCGACATTCGGATCCTATGATCTGGTTGGCGCCCCCTCGCCCAGAGCAAGGGAAACGCTGATTCTAAGCCCTGATGGGGTCAGGGCGCGGTTCATTGCCGGCTCATTCGCCGCGCTCCAAACGGGCGATCTCCTCGGCGCGGGCCGCCAGGATCAGCGCCGCGGCGCGCTCCTGGGTCAAACCCTCGATGCCGAAGTCGACGATCTCGTCCGCTGCCAGGTCGGACAAGTCCTCGCTGGTGCGCACGCCGTGCTCGGCCAGAGCAAAGGCCGTTTCCTCGTCCATCCCCTCCAGCGCCAGCAGGTCCTCGGTGGGCTGAGTTCCTTCCAGGCCTTCTTCTTCTGCCAGCGCGGCGTTGAGCAACGCATCGCGGGCACGGGCGCGCAACTCTTCGACGATGTCTTCGTCGAAGCCTTCCACCGCCAGCAACTCGCCGACCGGCACGTAGGCGATTTCCTCGACCGTATTGAAGCCCTCGGTCACCAGGATCGCTGCGATTTCTTCGTCCACTTCCAGGCGGTCCATGAACAACTGGCGCGCGGAGGTCTGCTCGGCTTCGGACTTGGCGGCCACCTGGTCGGCGGTCATCACGTTGAGCTGCCAACCGGTCAGGCGGCTGGCCAGACGCACGTTCTGGCCGCCCTTGCCGATCGCCTGGGCCAGGCGATCTTCCGCCACGGCCAGATCCATCGAGTGCTTGTCTTCATCGACGATGATCGACTGCACTTCGGCCGGCGCCATCGCATTGATCACGAAGTTGGCCGGGTTCTCGTTCCACAACACGATATCCACGCGCTCGCCATTGAGCTCGTTGGACACCGCCTGCACGCGCGAACCGCGCATGCCGATGCAGGCACCGATCGGATCGGTGCGGGTGTCGTGCGCGATCACGGCGATCTTGGCGCGGTCGCCCGGATCGCGTGCGCAGGCCTTGATCTCGACCAGGCCCTGACCCACTTCCGGCACTTCGAGCTTGAACAACTCGATCATGAATTCCGGCGCGGCGCGGCTGATGAACAGCTGCGGGCCGCGTGGTTCCGAACGCACTTCGGCCAGGTAGCCGCGCACGCGGTCGCCCGGACGCAGTACATCGCGCGGAATGCCCTTGTCCTTCGGAATGAAGGCTTCGGCATTGCCGCCCAGATCGACAAAGATATTGCCGCGCTCGGCACGCTTGACCACACCGGTGATCAGCTCGCCCACGCGGTCCTTCCAGGCATCGACCACCTGCTGGCGCTCGGCTTCGCGCACACGCTGCACGATCACCTGCTTGGCGGCCTGCGCGGCGATACGGCCGAAATCCGGGTTTTCGATCTGTTCTTCGATGTAGTCGCCCACATCCACGCCGTCGGCTTCGTCGATGGCATCCATCAGACGCACCTGGCGATCCGGCGACTCCATCACCACATCGTCGGCCACCACTTCCCAACGACGGAAGGTTTCGTAGTTGCCGTCCTTGTGGTCGATGGTCACGCGCGTCAGCACGTCCTGGTCGGGATAGCGCTTCTTCGCTGCGGAAGCCAACGCGGCCTCGATCGCATCGAAGATCACTTCGCGCGGCACGCCCTTTTCGTTGGCCACCGCATCCACTACCAGCAAAAGTTCCTTGCTCATTTAGTCACTCCGCGCGCGGCTTGCCAGCCGCCGACTCGTTGGATGGTTTCTTCTTCTCGTGCCCGGGTTTTTTCGGGCCGGGCTTATTCGGTTTTTGCGGGGCCAGGCCCAAAGCGACCCAATCCGGCAGGATGCGCGCCTTGTCGATGTTGTCGAAGCCGATCTGTACGTCCTTGCCGTCGATGGCGAACACCACCGCGTCGGCCTCGGACTCGATCCGCACGATCTTGCCCTGGAAGCGGCGCCGACCATCCTGCGCCAGCTTCAACACGATCTTGGCGGACTCGCCGGCATGACGGGCGAACTGCTCCAGCGTGAACAACGGACGATCCACACCCGGCGAGGACACCTCAAGCGTGTAGTTGCCGGTGATGGGGTCTTCGACGTCAAGCTGGGCCGACACTTCACGGCTCACGCGCTCGCAGTCATCGACATTGATCACACGCTCGGGCTGTTCGGCCAACGGCACATCGATATACAGGCGCAACGTGGCGCCACCTGGAGCGGGAAGATATTCCACACCCAGCAGTTCCAAGCCCAGGGACTCAACCGTTGGACTCAGCAGATTCGCGATTTCGGTCGCTTTTTCGCTCACAGACTGCCCTGATCAGATGATTGCCAGTAGAACCCCGGCAACCGGCAGCAAACTTTCCGGTTCCGGAAAAAACAAGGGGCCCGATGGGCCCCTTGTGTAAAAAAAGCCCGACCTCTAAGGGTCGGCGCAAAGACGGGAACATGCGTCTTTGCGATCCAAGAAGCTGAAGTACTGCCCTAAGGCATTGCATTAACGCAGCACTTCAAAACTTGGTAGCGGGGGCAGGATTTGAACCTGCGACCTTCGGGTTATGAGCCCGACGAGCTGCCAGACTGCTCCACCCCGCAGCAGAAGCGGAATTATGAAGAACTCGGGAGAAAATTGCAAGCCCCAGTTTTCCATCTGTTGAAACCCTGGTGGGTCTCAACGTCGCGGCGAATGATAACCGCATTGCAACAAAAACGAAACATCAATCACAACTTTATTTCAGGGCCAGGCAACACGCGCGCATGTCCGCCTACAGCCTGGTGCAGACGCGCGTTACGCGAGACCTGCAAATGCGCGCTGGCACCAGACCATGATCGGACTCCAGCTCACGCCCAGGGCGAGCAAGGCCAGCGCGTTGACACTGAGCACGATGCCCAGCACGCGGTCGTTGTTGGCCGGCAACGGCTCGCCGACCGGCTCATCGAAGTACATGACCTTGATGACGCGCAGATAGTAGTAAGCGCCGATTACCGCGCAAAGCACACCAACGATCGCAAGCCACAGCATGTCGCCCTTCACTGCAGCGCCCAACACCGCCAGCTTGGTCCAGAACCCGAGGAACGGCGGAATACCGGCCAGCGAGGCCATGATGCACAGCACCAGGCCGGCCATCCATGGATTACGCGCGTTGAGTCCTTTGAAGTCGTCGATGTTCTCGGCTTCAAAGCCATTGCGCGACAACGCGATGATGGCGCCGAACGCGGCGGTCGACATGATGGTGTAGCTCACTGCGTAGAACATTGCAGCGCTGTAGCCCTCTTCACCGCCACCGGCAACACCCATCAGCAAAAAGCCGATATGTGAGACGGTCGAGTACGCCAGCATGCGCTTGAGATTGCTCTGCGCGATGGCCATCAGGTTGCCGATCACCAGCGACAGTGCCGACAGGCCGCCAATCAACAGATGCCACTGAGGCGACAACGGCCCCATGCCCACTTCCAGCAGGCGATACGCCATCCCGAAAGCCGCCAGCTTGGGGGCCGAACTGATGAACAACGCGATCGGCGCGGGCGCGCCCTGGTAGACGTCGGGCAACCACATATGGAACGGTGCGGCACCCAGCTTGAAGGCCACGCCAGCGATCATGAAGATGGTGCCGGTCAGCAGCAGCGTGCGCTCCTTGGAGCCGTCGATCGCGTCATGGATGCCGCTCAGGCTGAGCGTACCGGTAGCGCCATAGACCAGCGACATGCCGTACAGCAGCAGACCCGACGCCAGCGAGCCCAGCACGAAATACTTCATCGCCGCTTCGGTCGCCAGGCCGTTGTCGCGATTGGAGGCAACCAGCGCGTAGGAGCACAGCGCAAGCAATTCCAGACCCAGGTAGACCATCAACAGGCTGCCCGCCGACGCCAGCAGCATCATGCCGGCGGTGGCGAACAACACCAGCACCGGGATTTCGCCCTGATAGAGATTGCGCTCGCGCAGGTAGCTCCAGCCGTAGACCAGGCTCAGGCCACTGACGAACACGATCACGGTCTTCATCACATCCGCAGCCGTATCGCGTACGAACATGCCATGGAACGCTTCGCCCTGCCCGCCCGTGCCGGTGGCCAATAGCGCCAACACCACGGCGAGTACCGCGACGGAAAACAGGTGGGTCCAGACCTTGTGCCGCTGGCTGACGAACAGGTCGAGCATCAGCAGGGCAAAGGCGCCGCCGATCAGCACCAGCTCCGGAGCGAGCGGAGCCAGGTCAGCGGTGGTCAACGGCGCGAGCGTTGGCGTGGTCATCATCAAATCCTGAAAATCAAAACGTACGGCAAGCTGTTACAGCTTGGTCGCGGCAATCTGGGTAGCCAGCTTGGCGATCGATGGTTCCATCAGATCGGTCAGCGGCTTCGGATACAGGCCCAGGGCCAGCACGCCAGCGGCGAACACCCCCAGCACGAACGCCTCACGGCCATTGATGTCCTTCAGCTCGGCCACGTGTGCGTTGGCCACTTCGCCGAAAAACACGCGCTTGTAGAGCCACAAGGTATAGGCCGCAGTGATCACCAGTGTGGTGGCCGCAGCGAAGGCAATCAGCGGGTGCTTCTGGAAGCTGGCCAGGATCACCATGAACTCGCCAACGAAGCCGCTGGTGCCCGGCAAGCCGGCATTGGCCATGAAGAACAGCATGGCGAAGGTGGCGAACCACGGCATCACGTTGACCACGCCGCCGTAATCGGCGATGCGGCGGGTATGCATGCGGTCGTACAGCACGCCGATGCAGGAGAACATCGCGCCGGACACGAAGCCGTGCGAGATCATCTGCACCATCGCACCCTGCAGGCCGAGACGGGCGGCGTCGGTGCTGCCGTACTCGCGCACCAGGGTGAAGGCGATGAAGGTGCCGAGGGTGACGAAGCCCATGTGCGCGATGGACGAATACGCCACCAGCTTCTTCATGTCGTCCTGCACCAGGGCCACCAGACCGACGTAGATCACGGCGATCAACGACAGCGCGACGACCAACCACGCAAACTCATGGCTTGCATCGGGAACGATCGGCAGGTTGAAGCGCAGGAAGCCGTAACCACCGATCTTCAGTGCGATCGCCGCCAGGATCACCGAACCGGCGGTCGGCGCCTCGACGTGGGCATCCGGCAACCAGGTGTGCACCGGAAACATCGGCACCTTGACCGCAAAGGCGATCAGGAACGCGAAGAAGATCCAGGTCTGCTCCTTGGCGGTCAGCTGCAGCGCATACAGGTCGGCAAGCTGGAAGCTGCCGCCCTTCAGGTACAGGTAGACCAGACCCACCAGCATCAGCACCGAGCCGAGGAAGGTGTAGAGGAAGAACTTCATCGCCGCGTAGATACGCCGCGGACCGCCCCAGACACCGATGATCAGGAACATCGGGATCAGCATGGCTTCGAAGAAGACATAGAACAGCATCGCGTCGGTGGCAGCGAAGATACCGACGGTGACGCCTTCCAGAATCAGGAACGCGGCGACGTACTGATTGACGCGCTTATCGATCGAGCGCCAGGCGCCGATCAGCGCCAGCACCGTCACTAACGTGGTCAGCACGATCAACGCGACCGCGATGCCATCCACGCCCAGGTTGTAGCCGATGTTGTAGGCCGGGATCCAGGCATGCAGTTCGATGAACTGCATGGCGTCATTGGCCGTGTCGTAGCCCAGCAGCGGCAGACTCAGCACAAAGGTCGCCACCGCCACCGCCAGCGATGCCCATCGGGCAGTTTCGGCGTTGCGCAACGCAAGGATCAAGGCGCCACCGATAATCGGCAGCCAGATCAAGATAGACAGTAAAGGCCAGTTCGACACGTTTTCTTATTCCGTACAGGTCAACGCCAGAAATGCATCAGTACCGCCAACAAGGCGATCAAACCGATGATCATTGCGAAGGCGTAGTGATAGAGGAAACCGGATTGCGTGCGACGCAGCAGATTTGCAGCCAGGTCGATCAGTCGGGCAGAACCATTGACGACGACACCGTCGACCACATGGGTATCGATGGCACGTGACGCCTTGCCAAGAGCAACGCCGCCACCGGCGAAGCCATTGATCCAGAGCTTGTCGAAGCCGTACTTGTTTTCCAGCAGCCACACGAGCGGCGCGAACGCCTTGCGCGACTTGGTGGCCAGCTCCGGCTTCCACAGGTAGAACAGCGCGGCCAGCAGCAGGCCAGCGACGGTCAGGAAGAACGGTGCAGCCAGCATGCCGTGCAGCGCGAACGCCACCGGGCCATGGAACTCTTCGGCGAGCGCGCCGACGGTGTCGCGCGCCGGATCGTAGAAGTCGACAATGCCGGTGAAGAACGACACCGCCTGACCCTTCATCGCGTGCGCGGCGTGGTGGCCCTGCCAATCGGTGCCGAACAACATCGGGCCGATGGTGAAGAAGCCGATCGCCACCGACGGGATCGCCAGCAGGATCAACGGCAACGTCACCACCCACTTGGACTCGTGCGGCTCATGCGCACCGTGGTGTCCATGGCCGTGGTCATCGTGGCCGTGCGCGTCATGCGCATGTGCGTCATGCGCATGTGCATCGTGCGCATGCACCTGTGCTTCGGCATCGGTATGCGCGCTGTCGTGATGGGCATGCGCACCGTGCGCGTGGGCATCGCGGAAGCGCTCCTTGCCGTGGAAAGTCAAAAACAGCAGACGGAAGCTGTAGAAACTGGTGACCAGCACACCACCGAGCACGGACCAGTAACCGTAGGTCGCGATCCAGCTATGCGATTCGTGCGCGTGGTGCGCAGCGGCTTCGATGATGGTGTCCTTGGAGTAGAAACCCGAGAAGAACGGCGTGCCAACCAGCGCCAGCGTACCGATCACGCTGGTCCAGTAGGTCACCTTCATGTACTTGCGCAGGCCGCCCATCTTGCGCATGTCCTGCTCGTGGTGCATTCCGATGATGACCGAGCCGGCCGCCAGGAACAGCAGCGCCTTGAAGAAGGCGTGCGTCATCAGGTGGAACACCGCCGCCGAGTAAGCGGACACGCCCAGCGCTACCGTCATGTAGCCGAGCTGGGACAGCGTCGAATACGCAACCACGCGCTTGATGTCGTTCTGCACGATGCCGATCAGGCCGGTGAAGAAGGCCGTGGTCGCACCGATGAACAGGATGAAGTTCAGCGCCGTTTCCGATAGCTCGAACAGCGGCGACATGCGCGCCACCATGAAGATGCCGGCGGTGACCATCGTTGCGGCGTGGATCAACGCCGAGATCGGGGTCGGTCCTTCCATCGAGTCCGGCAGCCACACGTGCAACGGCACCTGCGCCGACTTGCCCATCGCACCGATGAACAGGCAGATGCAGATCAGCGTCATCACGCTCCACTCGTGGCCAGCAAACAGCTGCACCTTGGCACCGGCCATGGTGGTCGCGTTGGCAAACACGGTGGAGTAATCCAGCGAGCCGAACCACAGCAACACGCCGGCGATGCCGAGGATGAAGCCGAAGTCGCCGACGCGATTGACCAGGAACGCCTTCATGTTGGCGAACACCGCGGTCGGGCGCTTGAACCAGAAACCGATCAGCAGGTACGAGACCAGGCCTACCGCTTCCCAGCCGAAGAACAGCTGCAGGAAGTTGTTGCTCATCACCAGCGTCAGCATCGAGAAGGTAAACAACGAGATGTAGCTGAAGAAGCGCTGGTAACCCGGGTCCTCTTCCATGTAGCCGATGGTGTAGATGTGCACCAGCAGCGACACGAAGGTCACCACCACCATCATCATCGCGGTCAGGCGATCGACCATGAAGCCGACATGCGCGGAGTAATTACCGACGTCGAAGAAGGTGTACAGGTTCTGGTTGAACGGGCTGGCGCCCTGCTCCACCAATTGATACAGGGTCAGGCACGACAGTACGCAGCTGACCGCCACACCGAGGATGGTGACGTACTGCGCGCCCTTGCGCCCCACCTGACGACCGAACAGGCCGGCGATGATGCTGCCGACCAGCGGTGCGAGCACCACTGCAATCAACAGACTCTTGGAGAGAGTGATTTCCATCTACAGGTCAGCCCTTCAACGTATCGACTTCGGCCACATTGATCGTGCGGCGCGTGCGGAACAGAGTCACCAGGATCGCAAGGCCGATCGCGGCCTCCGCGGCGGCGACGGTCAGGATGAAGAACACGAACAACTGACCGGCGGTGTCGCCGAGCTCGCGCGAGAACGCGATGAAGTTGACGTTGACCGACAGCAGCATCAACTCGATCGACATCAGCAGCACGATGACGTTCTTGCGGTTGAGGAAGATGCCGGCCAGGGAGATGCAGAACAGCACAGCGCCCAGTCCAAGCAGGTGGCCCAAGGTAATCAAGACTTCGCCTCCTGTCCGTCGGCCGCATCGATCTGCGGCGCGACCTGTACCGGCTTTTCAACCGCCATTTTGACGATACGCAAGCGATCGCCCGCCTTGACGCGAGACTGCTCGGAGGCAATCTGGATCTTGATGCCGGTGCGCTTGCGCAGCGTCAGCATCACCGCAGCCACCACGGCCACGGTCAGGATCACCGCAGCAAATTCGAATGGCAGCAGGAACTCGGTGTACAGGCTCTTGGCCAGCCAGGTCAGGTTCGAGCTATCGGCTGCCTGCGCGGCCGCGTTGTCGGCCGGGAACGGCGTGACACTGCGTGCCTTGACACCAATCAGCGTGACCATCTGCGCCAGCATGGCGACCGCGACGATGACACCGATCGGCATGTACTTGACCCAGCCCTCACGCAGACGGCTGGTGTCGATGTCCAGCATCATCACCACGAACAGGAACAGCACCATCACTGCGCCGACGTAGACCAAGACCAGCGTCACGCCGAGGAACTCGGCGCCGACCAGCAGCCAGATGCAGGCCATCGAGAAGAAGGTGAGGATCAGGCACAGCACGGCATACACCGGGTTGCGCACGCTGATCACCGCACCGGCGGACACGACCGCGACGGCGGAGAAGGCGTAAAAAGCAATAGTGACCCAGTCCATCATGACCTCAACGGAAGGCGGCATCGGCAGCGCGACGCTCGGCGATCTCGGCTTCAAACCGGTCTCCGATCGCCAGCAGCTGCGGCTTGTTGACAATGTTCTCGCCACGCTTCTCGAAGTGGTATTCGAGGATATGCGTCTCGACGATCGAGTCCACCGGGCAGCTTTCTTCGCAGAAGCCGCAGAAGATGCACTTGAACAGATCGATGTCGTAGCGCGTGGTACGACGCGAGCCGTCCTCGCGCTTGGCCGAGTCGATGGTGATCGCCAGCGCCGGGCACACCGCTTCGCACAACTTGCAGGCGATGCAACGCTCTTCGCCATTGGGATAGCGGCGCAACGCATGCAGGCCACGGAAACGCGGCGATTGCGGGAACTTCTCCATCGGGTACATCACGGTGTACTTGGGCTTGAACGTGTATTTCAACGTCAGCCACAAGCCTCCGAGCAATTCGAGCAGGAGCAAGCTCTTGAAGTAATGGGTGATCTTGTTCATCAATTACACGCCCTTCTGGATCACGCCGTAAAACACCATCAACGCCGTCACTGCGATCCACACGATCGTGAGCGGAATGAACACCTTCCAGCCCAGACGCATGATCTGGTCGTAGCGGTAGCGCGGGAAACTTGCACGGAACCAGATATAGGCGCTGGCGAAGAAGAACACCTTCATCAGCAGCCACGGCCAACCGCCGGTCCACACCCAATTGATCCACGGCGAGATATCCGCTGTGACCCAACCCTGGATCGGGCTCAGCCAACCGCCGAGGAAGAAGATCGAGATCAGGAAGCTGACCAGGATCATGTTGGCGTATTCGGCCAGGAAGAACAGCGCGAACGCGCCGCCCGAGTATTCCACCATGTGGCCGGCAACGATTTCCGATTCGCCTTCCACCACGTCGAACGGCGCGCGGTTGGTTTCGGCGACGCCGGACACCCAGTACACGATGAACAGCGGGAACAGCGGAATCAGGAACCAGTCGAAGAAGCCCGAATTACCGCCTTGCGCCAACACGATCTGGCTGAGGTTGACGCTGCCGGAAGCGATCATCACGCCGACCAGCGCAAAGCCCATCGCGATTTCGTAGCTGACCACCTGCGCGGCCGAACGCATCGCACCCAGGAACGCGTACTTGGAGTTGGACGCCCAGCCGGCCAGGATGATGCCGTACACGCCCAGCGAGGTCATCGCCAGCAAATACAGCAGACCCACGTTGGCGTTGGACAGCACCAGCTGCGCATCGAACGGCACCACCGACCAGGCCGCGAAGGCCGGCGCCAATGTCAGCAGCGGCGCGATGATGAACATCGCCTTGTGCGAACTGCTCGGCTGCAGGATCTCCTTGAACAGCAGTTTGAACACGTCGGCGAAGGCCTGGAAAATGCCCATGCCCACGTACATCGGCCCGTGACGCACGTGCATCCAGCCGATCAGCTTGCGCTCCCAGACAACGTAGAACGCCACCGCCAGGATCACCGGCACGGCGATCAGCAGGATCTTCAGCACGATCCACAGCAGGACGCCGCCATCGCCCAGTCCGAGGAACCACTGGTGCAGGGGGTCGACCACGTTCAACAGCAATTCGTTCATGCAGCCACCACCGTTACACGACCGGCACCGAGCGGCGCGGTTGCGCCATGGCCGGATTCGATCCACACCGTGCCCGGTGCGACACGCTTGTCCAGTATCACCGGCAACGTCGCCTGACCGGCGTCGGTACCGACCTTGACCATCTGATGCGCGCCGACCTGCAACTGTGCAGCCTGGTCGGGATGCATCACCACGCAGGGCGCGATGTTGAGCGGATGCGACTGCAACGCAGCAGCACGCCGCACCACGGCATCGGTGCGATAGATCGCTGCGGTGGCGGCCACTTCCAGTCCGTCGCGCATCGTTGCCGGCTGCGCCGATGCCGCAGGAATGACGCTGCGATTCTGCATACCGGCACGCAGGCCGACCAGATCGATGAACTCGAAACCCGGAAGACCCAGCTCGCCGCCAAGCGCACGCAGGACGCGCCAACCCTCGCGCGCTTCGACCGGCAGGCGGCCGGCGGCACGTGCCGTCTGCACGCGACCGTCGAGATTGGTCAGCGATGCATCGATTTCCGGCAATGCGCCGATCGGCAGGATCACATCGGCCACATCGCGCGTCGAGGCGCAAGCGAACTGGCTGAAAGCGACTACCTTGGCACCAGCCAGCGCGCTGCGTGCAGCAGCGGCATCGGCAAAATCCAGGCCCGGCTCGATGCCGTACAGCACATACGCCTGACGCGGCTGCGCCAGCATGCCGGCCACATCGCGTGCGGTCGGCAGCACACCTTGCGCAACCAGCCCGACAGCATTCGCACCCTGCGGAATCCGGCACAGCGACGCACCGGTGGCAGCGGCAAAGTCGCGTGCAGCAGCACGCAGTGCAGCGGCCTGCGGGTGATTTTCAGCCAGTGCACCGACCACGATCACGGCACGCGTGGCGCCCTTGACCGCATCGCGCAAGGCCGCATCGTTCAGTGCGCCAGCCAGTTGCGACGGCGCAACGACCGTGCGGCTTGCCTGGGTGAAGGCAAAATCGAAATCGACCGGATTGACCGAATGGATCTGTGTCCGGTTCTGGATGTGCGCTTTGCGCAAACGCGCATGCAGCAGCGGCAGTTCGTGACGCACGTTGGTGCCGAACAGCACGACAACATCGGCCTGCTCGATCTCTGCAAGCGGCGTGGCGAAGGTTTCGGCCACTGCAGCGTCGGAGAAATCGCGGTTGAGCAGGCGGTGATCCAGATTGCCGCTGCCCAGGCCTTCGGCCAGGCGTGCGAGCAGCGCGCCCTCTTCGTTGGACGTGGAGGGATGCACCAGCACACCCAGCGCGTCGCCGGCATTGTCGCGCAGGATCTGGGTCGCAGCGGCCAGACCTTCGGTCCAGCTCACTTCGGTCCACTCACCGTTGATCTTCTTCAGCGGCTTGACCGCACGGTCTTCCGCATACAGGCCCTGGTGCGAATAACGGTCACGATCGGACAGCCAGCACTCGTTGACCGCTTCGTTGTCGCGCGGCACGGTGCGCAGCACTTCGCCGCGACGCACGTGCAGGAACAGGTTCGAGCCCATCGCATCGTGATAGCCGAGCGATTCGCGCGCCATCAATTCCCACGGACGCGCACGGAACTGGAACACCTTGTTGGTCAGCGCGCCCACCGGGCACACGTCGATGACGTTGCCGGAAATTTCGGTGGTCAGCGGCTTGCCGTCGTAGGTGCCGATCTGCAGGTTTTCACCGCGATACATGCCGCCCAGTTCGTAGGTGCCGGCGATGTCTGCAGTGAAGCGCACGCAGCGGGTGCACTGGATGCAGCGGGTCATTTCGGTGGCAACCAGCGGACCGATGTCTTCGTCCGGCACCACGCGCTTGCGCTCGTTGAAGCGGCTCACCGACCGGCCGTAGCCGAGCGAGACGTCCTGCAATTCGCATTCGCCGCCCTGATCGCAGATCGGGCAGTCCAGCGGGTGATTGATCAGCAGGAATTCCATCACGCTGCGCTGGTACTTCAACGCTTTTTCGCTGCGCGTGGTGACCTTCATGCCATCCATCACCGGGGTGGCGCAGGCCGGCGACGGCTTCGGGGATTTCTCGACGTCCACCAGGCACATGCGGCAGTTGGCCGCGATCGGCAGCTTCTCGTGGTAGCAGAAGCGCGGGATCGGAATGCCGGCCTTGTCGGCCGCCTGGATGATCATCGAGCCCTTCGGCACCACCAGGGACTGCCCGTCGATCTCGACGGTGACATGGTCCGGTGGCACGTTCGGGTTCACTGGTTGGGCGCTCATGCGGCCACTCCGACGTGCGTGTCGACGATCGAACGACCGTTGACGATGTAGTACTCGAACTCGTCCCAGAACTGCCGCAGGAAGCCTTGAATCGGCCACGCCGCCGCTTCGCCGAACGCGCAGATGGTGTGCCCTTCGATCTGGCCGGCCACGGTACGCAGCTGGTGCAGGTCTTCCATCGTGGCCTTGCCGGCGACGATGCGCTCCAGCACGCGATGCATCCAGCCGGTACCTTCGCGGCACGGGGTGCACTGACCGCAGGATTCCTTGTGGAAGAACTGCGAGATGCGGCAGGCGAAACGCACGCAGCACACGCTGTCATCCAGGACGACAATCGCGCCCGACCCCAGACCGGTGCCCAGTGCACGCAAGGTGTCGTAATCCATCTGCAAGCCAGGCATCTGCTCGGCCTTCAGCACCGGCATCGACACGCCACCGGGCACCACTGCCTTGAGCTTGCGGCCCGGGCGCAGACCACCGGCCATTTCCAGCAGTTCGTCGAAGGTGGTGCCGAGCGGCACTTCGAAATTGCCGCCCTTCTGCACGCAGCCGGACACCGAGAAGATCTTCGGGCCGCCGTTCTTGGTCTTGCTCAACCCCAAAAACCACTCAGGGCCGTTGCGAATGATCGCCGGCACCGACGCGTAGGTCTCGGTGTTGTTGATGGTGGTCGGCTTGCCGTACAGGCCGAAGTTGGCCGGGAACGGCGGCTTGTAGCGCGGTTGGCCCTTCTTGCCTTCCAGCGATTCCATCAGCGCGGTTTCTTCGCCGCAGATGTAGGCGCCGGCACCCAGCGCACCGTAGATATCGATATCCACGCCGCTGCCGAGGATGTTCTTTCCCAGCCAGCCGTTGGCATACGCATCGGCCAGCGCCAGTTCGAAATTCTCGAACGGCTCGTGGTGGAACTCGCCACGCAGGTAGTTGTAGCCCACGGTCGAGCCGGTGGCGTAGCAGGCGATCGCCATGCCCTCCACCACCGAATGCGGGTTGTAACGCAGGATGTCGCGGTCCTTGCAGGTGCCCGGCTCGGATTCGTCCGAGTTGCACAGGATGTATTTCTGCATCGTGCCCTTGGGCATGAACGACCACTTCAAGCCGGTCGGGAAGCCCGCGCCGCCGCGGCCGCGCAGGTTGGACGCCTTGACCATTTCGATGACGTCGGCCGGCGCGATCTTCTCTTCGAGGATCTTGCGCAGCGCGGCGTAGCCACCGGATTTCAGATAGCTCTCGTACGACCACGGAGTGTCGTAGTGCAGCGTCGTGTAGACGACCTGATGCGGCAACGGTGCCGGCCCGACCGGGCCCGAGGGTGCGTGATGATGTGCCATGTCTTACTCCAGCCCGTCCAGCAGCGCGTCGACCTTCTCTTTCGTCAGGTGCTCATGGTAATGGCCGTTGATGACCATCATCGGCGCTGCCGAGCAGGCCGCCAGGCACTCTTCTTCGCGCTTGAGGTAGACGCGGCCATCGGCCGTCGATTGCCCCAGCTTGCAACCCAGTTTCTTCTCGGCGTGCGCCAGCAGATCTTCGGCGCCGTTGAGCCAGCAGCTGATGTTGGTGCAGAACGCCACGTTGTGGCGGCCGACCTTCTCGGTCTCGAACATCGAATAGAAGCTGGCGACCTCGTAGGCCCACACCGGTGGCAGTTCCAGGTACTTGGCCACGCCGACGATCAATTCGTCGGTCAGCCAGCCCTGGTTCTGCTCCTGCGCAGCGTGCAGGCCCTGCAGCACCGCCGAACGCTTGCGGTCGGGCGGGAACTTGGCCAGCCAATGATCGATGTGCGCGCGCGTCTTGTCGCTCAGCACCACCTGCGGATCGACGTCGCGCGCCGCTTCGAAATTACCCGTCGCCTTCATCGGTCAACCTCACCGAAAACCAAATCGTAAGTACCGATCATCGCCACGACGTCGGCCAGCAAATAACCACGCACCACCGCGTCCATCGAGGACAGATGCGCAAAGCCCGGCGCGCGCAGATGCAGGCGGAACGGCTTGTTGGCGCCATCCGACATCAGGTAGCAGCCGAACTCGCCCTTGGGTGCTTCGACGGCGCAATACGTCTCGCCAGCCGGCACGCAATAGCCTTCGCTGAACAGCTTGAAGTGATGGATCAGCGCTTCCATGTCGTCCTTCATGCCTTCGCGGCTTGGCGGAGCGACCTTGAAATTGGTGACCATGACCGGGCCTGGATTGGCCCTGAGCCACTTCACGCACTGCTTGATGATGCGATTGGATTCGCGCATCTCGGCCACGCGCACCAGATAGCGGTCGTAGCAATCGCCATTGGTGCCGACCGGGATATCGAAATCCACCGCGTCGTACTTGGCGTACGGCTGCTTCTTGCGCAGGTCCCATTCGATGCCCGAGCCACGCAGCATCGGGCCGGTCATGCCCCAGGCGCGCGCCAGATCCGGGCTGATGATGCCCACATCGACGGTACGCTGCTTCCAGATGCGGTTGTCGGTGAGCAGCGTCTCGTACTCGTCCACACGCGACGGGAAGGTATTCGTGAAGTCTTCGAGGAAGTCCAGCATCGAGCCTTCGCGCGCTGCGTTGAGCTTCTTCAGCGCCCCACCCTTGTGCCAGCGCGATTCCTTGTACTTGGGCATGCGATCGGGCAAATCGCGATACACGCCACCGGGACGGTAGTAGGCAGCGTGCATGCGCGCGCCACTGACCGCCTCGTAAACGTCCATCAATTCTTCGCGCTCGCGGAACGCATACAGCATCACCGCCATCGCGCCCAGATCGAGCGCATTGGAACCGACCCACATCAGATGGTTCTTGATACGGGTGATTTCGTCGAACATGGTGCGGATGTACTGCGCGCGCTCGGGCGCTTCGATTCCCATCAGGGACTCGATCGCGCGCACGTAGGCGTGCTCGTTGCACATCATCGACACGTAATCCAGACGGTCCATATACGGAACCGACTGGTTGAACGGCTTGGACTCGGCCAGCTTTTCGGTGCCACGGTGCAGCAGGCCGATATGCGGATCGGCACGCACCACGGTTTCGCCGTCCATTTCCAGGATCAGACGCAGCACGCCGTGCGCCGCAGGATGCTGCGGGCCGAAGTTCATCGTGTAATTGCGGATTTCCTGCCTGCTTTCGACAGGATTGCTCGCGAAGGCATCGGTTGCCTGGCGGAACTCACTCACTTGGCGGTCTCCGACTTGCCCACTTCACCAGCGGCAGTCTCATAACGGGCATCGTCGCGAATCACGCGCGGCACACCGACGCGCGGCTCGACCGAGGTGACCGGCTCGTACACCACACGCTGGCGCTCTTCGTCGTAACGCACTTCGACGTTGCCGATCAGCGGGAAATCCTTGCGGAACGGATGGCCGACGAATCCGTAGTCGGTCAGGATGCGGCGCAGGTCCGGGTGACCATCGAAGACGATGCCGAACAGGTCGAAGGCTTCGCGCTCGAACCAGTTCACGCCCGGCCAGATATCGGTCAGCGATGCCACCACCGGCACCTGTTCGTCGGGTGCGTAGCAACGCACGCGCAGACGCTGGTTGTGCTGGTAGGAAATCAGCTGCGCGACCACCGCAAAACGCTGCTTGGGCATGTGTTGCGGATGCGCGCCGCCGGAGCTTTCCTGGCTGGGAAATTCGCCCCAGGCGAAACGGCCCACGGCCTTGCCTTCGACGCCGCGGCTGAAACCCTGCGACGACACGTCGGCGGTATCCCACTCGTCGCTGCCGTAACCCAGATGATCGACGCCGCACAGGTCGCTGAGCTGCTCGAAACCGAGCTCGTCGCGCAGCGCAAGACAGGTGGCGTGCCAATCGGCTGCAGCGACTTCCAGCGTCACTTCGCCGCGCGGCAATGCCACGGCAATCTGCGCACCGGCGAAACGTGCCGCAAGTCGGTCAGTGAAGGAGGATGCTTGCTCTGCCATGGGGGCTTGGCTGCTCTCGGTAGAAGAAGACGGGTGTCAGCGCGCGATCGTCTGGGTACGCCAGATCTTCTTCTGCAGCTGCAAGATGCCGTAGACCAGCGCCTCGGCGGTCGGCGGGCAGCCCGGGACATAGATGTCCACCGGCACGATGCGGTCGCAACCGCGCACCACCGAATACGAATAATGGTAGTAGCCGCCGCCATTGGCGCAGCTGCCCATCGAAATGACCCACTTCGGATCCGGCATCTGGTCGTAGACCTTGCGCAGCGCCGGCGCCATCTTGTTGACCAGCGTACCGGCCACGATCATCACGTCGGACTGGCGCGGCGACGGGCGGAACACCACGCCGTAACGGTCCAGATCCAGGCGCGAGGCGCCAGCGTGCATCATCTCGACGGCGCAACAGGCCAAACCGAACGTCATCGGCCACATCGAGCCGGTGCGCGCCCAATTCAACAGCGCATCGACGCTGGTGGTCACGTAGCCCTTCTCGAGCAGCGGGTTTTCGCCTTCCGGGCGCAGGATGTCTTCCACCCGGCCTTCCGGCATCGGGTTGGTCATCAGACGATCCAGGGTCTGAATCACTCCCATTCCAGCGCTCCCTTCTTCCACACGTAGATAAAGCCGAGGAACAACATGCCGACAAACAGGCCCATGGTGACCAGCGAGCGTGCGCCGATCTCCATGAACACCTGCGTCCACGGCACGATGAAGATGATTTCCAGATCGAACACGATGAACTGGATCGCGATCAGGTAGTAGCGCACGTCGAACTTCATGCGCGCGTCTTCGAACGCTTCGAAGCCGCACTCGTAAGGCGAGAGCTTGCGCGCATCCGGGGTACGCGGAGCGAGGAATCGACCGATCAGCATCAACACGATGCCGATACCGGTGGCGACGATCAGAAACAGCAGACTCGGCAAATATTCGGCCAGCACAGCGATTCTCTCTTGCCTCTGCCCGCACGCGCCGCGTGCCGGCATGGGGTATAGGCAGACCCCGCGCGCGGCATGCCGCGATGCGCAGGAACTGCAGCCAAACAATGGTGCCCAAGAGGGGACTCGAACCCCTACGACCTAAGTCGCTACCACCTCAAGGTAGTGCGTCTACCAATTCCGCCACCTGGGCATACGTTGCGCCGCTGGGCATCCCAGTGCGCAGCGTATTGTAACCGGCTTCAGCGTTTTTGTGCTGGTTCCGACGCGTTTTCTTCGCGTGCCGCAGGCGCTTGTTGCGCCGGTGCGGACGGGGCCGGAGCGGCAGGCGCCGGTTGCGACGGAGCGGTCGGAACCGCACCAGCGGCCGGAGCCTGCGGCAACGGCTGCGTCAATTCGCCCGCAGCGGCCGGCGCCGGCGTGGCCGACTGCGACATCACGCCCAGGTTCTGATCGGTGGGACGTGCGCCATGCGTGGCATACCACGCCATGAACAGGCTGATACTGAAAAACACCACTGCCAGCCACTTGGTCGACTTGGACAGGAAGTTCGACGCGCCCTGCGAACCGAACACGGTGCCCGACGCACCGGCACCGAAGCCGGAACCGGCCGCCGCACCCGCACCACGCTGCATCAGGATCAGCGCAATCATCGCCAGCGCGACCAGCACGTAGACCACATTGAGGATCAACATCAGCATTTCGAAATCCGTCCCCGGACAAAACTTAATGGGTTAACAAGCGGCCGCCGCGCGTGCGATGGCCAGGAAATCTTCGGCGACCAGTGACGCGCCTCCGACCAGCCCACCATCGACGTCAGGCTGCGCGAACAGCTCATGGGCGTTGTCGGGCTTGACACTGCCCCCGTACAGGATTGGCAGCGAATCGGCAATTCTAGCATCCGCCTTTGCGACTTCGCCACGCAGGAACGCATGCACGGCCTGGGCCTGTTCCGGGCTGGCGGTACGGCCGGTGCCAATGGCCCAGATCGGTTCGTAGGCCAGCACCGCCCGCGCGAAGCCCTCGCTCCCCACCAACGCCAGCACTGGTTCGAGCTGGGCACGCAGCACCGCCTCGGTCTGGTCGGCTTCGCGCTGTTCCAGCGACTCGCCCACGCACAGCACCGGAATCAGCCCGGCGTGGATGGCGGCAGCGAACTTGCGCGCCACCAACTCGCTGGTCTCCTGATGGTATTGACGGCGTTCGGAGTGGCCGACCAGCCCGTATTGCGCACCGACATCGACCAGCATGGTCGCCGAGACCTCGCCGGTGTAGGCGCCCTTCTCGTTGCTGCTGACGTCCTGGGCTCCAAAGAACAGGTGATGCGCTTCGAAGTCCTCGATGAGGTCGCCCAGGTAAGGCAGTGGCGGCAGGATGACGACATCGACACCCTCCAGGGGCATGTGCGCGGCGACTTTGGCCACCAGTTCGGTGGCGAAGGTGCGGCTGCCATGCAGTTTCCAATTTCCGGCAACGATCTTTCGACGCATCAGGTGCAGGTTCCTGAGTGGAAGACAGCCCACAGAATAGCCCATGCGTTGTCGGCAACCGGCACACTTCTGTCCATTGCCTGTCCCCTCCCTCCTGCAGCAGGAACCCGCCATGTCCGTTTCGCCTGTCTTCGCATTGGTCACTGGCGCCTCCAGCGGCATCGGACGGGAAATTGCGCGGGCTTACGCCAGGCGCGGTGTGCCGCTCCTGTTGACCGCGCGCCGGGTGGATCGGTTGCAGGCATTGGCCGACGAATTGCGCGCGCAGGTGCGAGTGGAAGTGCTGCCCGCCGACCTGGCCGACCCCGCGGCGGTGGAAACGTTGGTAACGCAGATTCAGCGCAACGGCTGGACGGTGGGAACGCTGGTCAATAACGCCGGCTACGGCGTGCCGGGCCGTTATCAACATAACGACTGGGCCACGCATGCGCGCTTTCTGCAGGTCATGGTCGGTACGGTGTGCGAGCTGACCTGGCGACTGCTGCCGATGATTCGCGCCAGCGGCCAGGGCCGCATTCTCAACGTGGCCTCGTTTGCCGCGCTGACACCCAGCGCCGATGGACAGACGCTGTACGCAGCCAGCAAGAGCTTCATGCTGCGCTTCAGCGAATCGCTGGCGCTGGAAAACGCCGACTGCGCGGTCAAGGTCTGCGCGCTGTGCCCCGGATTTGCGTGGTCGGAATTCCACGATGTGACCGGCACCCGCGCGGCGATGTCCGCCCTGCCCCGCTGGGCGTGGCTGCAGGCCGACGATGTGGCCGAGTACGGCATCAAGGCACTGGAGCGCGGCCAAGTGCTGGCGGTGCCGGGATGGCGTTATCGGTTGGTCAACGCCGCACTGCACCTGCTACCGCATGCGCTGGCATTGCGCCTGATGGCGCGCGGCTCGCATCGGGTGCGTCCATTGGATTAAAGACGTTGTGCGTCGATTGGCCGCGACATCGTGCACGTGCACTTTCGCCCACACGCGTTTCCACGACGTCGGGCGGCTGACACCGCGGTGTCAGCGGTCGTCAGGATAGAATCGTGCGCAATCCCCACGGCACAGGCATGGCACATGCTGCACCAAGCATCGGGACTGTTCGCGCCTTTGCGGCGGTGCAAGCAGCCACCCTCAGTGGTTGACGATCTCGCCATGCATGGCGGCCAGCCGCGCGAGCAAGCGATTCTGCGTGCGGCGCGGAATCTGCCGTTGATCCATCGCCCAGTTCAGATCCTCGACCAGGGCGTTGAAGTCGCCTTCGCGTATCGCCAGATGCGCATGCGCCTGTTTCATCGACTTGGCAGTATCCGGGCACGGTCCGTCGCTGACATGGCAGAACTTCTGTACCAGGCGCTCGTTGAGCATCACGATATTGACGCGCGCGAACTTGTCGACGATGCGTTGATCGTCGGCAATACGCGACAACATGGTTTCCACCAGCGCCTCGATTCCGGCCTGTCCGCCGAGTTCGTCGTAGAGCGTGGGGCGCGGCTGCGTGGTGGCGCAGGCACTCATCAGGCCCAGCACGCACAGCAAGGACCAGCGCAGCCGTCGTTTCATCAGAACGCTACCTGCAAGGAAAGATAGGGACCGCGTTGATCGGTCAGCGTGGCGATATCGCCCAGCTCGGCCCAGGCGGCGGTCAACGACACATGCTTGCTGGGAAACCAGGCGACAAATCCATCCGCCCAGGCCTGCTCGCGCGCAAAACCCAGGTTGTTCGGCTTGTCGCGATATTCCACACCCACTACCCACGACGGCGACAGCACGACTGCGGCACTGGCTTCCGCTACAAGTCGATAACCGTTGCGACGATCGCCGCCGAAGCCGAGCAAGCCGGTCTGATTGGCGCGGGTGGCGCGTAGCGTGCCGTTGAGCAGCAGCTGATAACCGCCCGCCCCTTGCAGCAACAACCGGCTGGCGCTGAGGTAGACATCGGTGCCGTGATCGTCGCGCGCGCCGATCGCCAACGGCAGCGTGCCATCGCGCAGCCGCTTGTATTGCACCCCCACGCTGACCTGCGGCGCCCGCCCGTACACCAGATCACCGTGCAAGCGCAGCTTGGCGCCGAACACATCCTGACCGAGCGCATTCCACGGTAGACCCAGGCGATCCTGCAGCGTCCTCAGATCCAGCCGCTGCCGGGCCAGCGAGAGTTCCAGGCGGTTGCCGACAGTGAGCGCAGCGCCCTGCACATCGAGCCGGTAATCGCCGCTGTCCACATGCGTGGCGAACAGCACCGTGCCCAGTTCGTCGCGTGTGCCATAGCCGGACAACGTGGCCCACGGCACGATGCCGCCACCGCCGCTGCCTTCGATCGTCGACACCCCGCCGGTGGCGAGCAGACGCCCGTCGCCGGCGATGCCAAGCGCCGGCACCAGCACAGCGGCGAACACGGCAACGGTCAGTGCGTTGCGCAGGCGCTGCCTCATCGGTGCGCTCCTGCCTGCGCCATCGGCGTCCTGCCGAGTTGACGCATGCACCAGGCCACCAACGGCGCTTCCTCCAACGGCGGCGCGTACAGATAGCCCTGCACCATATCGCAGCCGTAGCTGCGCAACAGCCCCAACGCGGTGTCGTTCTCGACACCTTCGGCAATCACGCTCAACCCCAGGTTATGGCCCAGATCGATCGTGCTGCGCACGATGAAGGCATCGTCGGTGCCTTCTGCCAACTGCATGACGAAGCTCTTGTCGATCTTCAATTCGTTCACCGGCATGCGCTTGAGTTGAGCCAACGAGGAATAGCCGGTACCGAAGTCGTCGATGGACAGGCGCACGCCGACGCTACGCAACTGGTGCAGCATATGCAGCGCCGATTCCACGTCGCGCATCAAGGCGCTTTCGGTCAATTCCAGCGTGACGGACTGCGCCGGCACCGCATGCCCTTCGAGGCGGGCACGCACGAAATCGGGCAAGCCGGGGTCGGACAGATCCAGCGCAGACAGATTGATCGCCATCCCCAGTTCCAGTCCCTGCTTGCGCCATTTCGCCTGGCAGCGCAAGGCCTCGTCCAGCACGTAGCGGGTCAGCGAATGGATCACGCCGGAGTGCTCGGCCAGTGGAATGAATTCGTCCGGGCCGATCGCACCGAGCACAGGATGGTGCCAGCGCATCAGCACCTCGACCTGTTCGACCTGGTCGCTGCGCAGGCAGATCTTCGGCTGGAAGCGCAAGGTCAACTCGTTGTCGCCGACGGCCTGGCGCAGATCGCCGGTCAGGCGCAAGCGCCGCAGATGCTGCTCGTCCTGGCCCAGCCGATACACGCTGGCGCCGACGGTGGTGACGTTGCCGCCTTGACGGCGCGCAATGTCGGCGCGCCGCAACAGGGTGTCCGGGTCGGCACCATGCTCGGGAATCAAGGCAATCCCGATACTGGCTTCCAGCTGGATACGTGCCTGCGGCAAGGCCAACGGGCGGCGCAACTGCAGCAGCAGGCGCTGCGCATCCTGCTGCACGGTGGCCGCATCGGCGTGCGCCACCACCACCATGAATTCATCGCTGCCCAGGCGCCCGACCAGATTGGGCTCCTGCACCACTTCGGAAAGCCGACTCCCGGCTTCGACCAGCACCTGATCGGCAAAATCGTGGCCCAGGCTGTCATTGAGTTCCTTGAAGCGTTCCAGGTCCAGGATCAGCACCGCCGCGGTGCCGCCGCAGGCTACAGTCTGATCGACCACCTGTTGCAGCCGCTCCAGCAACCAGATCCGATTGGGCAGCCCGGTCAGCGCATCGTGGCGTGCCTGATGCAGGATGTGCTGCTCGCGACTGGCGATCTGGTGCTGCATGCGCCCGAAACTGTCGGCCAGCTCGGCCAGCTCGCGGCCCGGCGGCACTTCGAGCGCGGTGTGGTAATCGCCGCGCTGGATGCGCCGTGCCGCCTGTACCAGTTGCGCAACGGGCTTGCTCACACTGCGCGCCAGAAAGATCGCCACTGCGAGCGCGGAAGCGGTCGCCAGCCCGGCCAGCAGCAGGATGCGCAACTTGAGAATGCGATACGGCGCCACCGCGCGATCCAGCGATGCCTGCAACGCAACCCGCACATGACTATCGCCCTGGACCGATTGCAGTTTGACCAGATAACGCGACTGCCCCAGCGTCAATGGAATCGACGCCGCCTGCACATGCTCCGCGTCGGGCAACTGTCGCGCGAATTCCGCACGCGCCGCCGGCTCCAGGGTGGAGGCCAGCACGCGCACGGGTGGGCCATCGGTAAAGAAGGTGGCATCCAACCCGGTGGTGCTACGGAAATCCTGCGCCAGGCCATCGCCGGATTCGTTGCCGATCGCGATCCAGCCCACGCGGGCGGGCGCCAGCACCTGCACCACCGCCAACCGCACGATCTGCCGGTCCAACGCGACCACGCCAACCGCATGCCCATCGCGCTGCGCCTGCTGCAGCAAGACCTGCACTGCACGCAATTGCTCGGCCTGCGGGACGTCGGCCAGCCCGGTCAGGAATTCGCCATCCGGCGACAACAGCACGGCGGTCTGCGCCGACATGCGCGCGGCATGGTTGCGCAGTGCCGATTGCATGGTCGGCACATCGCCACTGGCCACCGCCGCGCGGAAACCGAAGTCGTCGGCAAGCACCGAGGCCGCCTGCGTCAGTTGTTCATCGCGCCGCATATTGATGCGTTGCCAGACGCGCTCGCCGATCAGCAGTTCTTCGCCGAGCTGCGCCTTGACGCTACGCTCGGTCGCCACCTGCACCGCGATGAAGGTCAACGCCTGCGTCGCGAGCACGACCAACACAAGCAAGGCCGCGATGCGGGTATGCAAGCGCATCGCCTTCACGGTTGCGGCTTCTTCGGATCGGCGCGGCGGAATTTATCCTGCAACGCGCGCACGCGCGGATCCGGCGGGGCGACCATCGGGGCGGCACCAGTGGTCTGCAGGACCACACGGCGCTGCACGGCATCGCGTGCGAGCAGCAATGGCTCGGCCGCCGGGGCGCCCTTGATGCGCGGATGCCATACCCGCAATGTGTAGCTGCCTGCAGGCGCATCGAGCTGCACGCGCCCGTCGCTGCCGGTCTTGCCGAAGTAAGGCGTTTCCAGCACCACGATATAGCCCAGCATCCAGTCATGGATATTGCAGCCAACGGTCACCAGGCCGGCTTGATCGAACCGCACCGGTGTCGCCGTGCTGCCCTGAAACAGCGGCAATTCGAAGCGTTTTGCGGCAGAGAACGAATACACCTGATGCTGGATCTGATCGTTGTTCGGAAACCGCACCAGGGTGCCGGTGCGCACCGCCAACACGGCCGGCACGAACTGCGAATTGACCTGATCCATCTCGACGGTCTTGGCTGCCGTCGCGGCAGCCGGACGCGCCGGCTCCAGACTCACCACCGCATCGACCAACATGCCATTGGCATCGACCACGGTCACGCTGACCGCAGTCGCCATCGCCGAGGTCGCAACAGCGGCGGCCAGCAGCAAGCAACCAAACCCTACCCGTTTCACTCTCTGCTTTCGCATGAACCCGCGCCCCCATTGCACTCTGCAGCGGACGCCGGCCAAGTCCGACATCGCGCTCGCGATCAGACTGGGTTATCGGCCGAGGTGAACGCAAGCTTTAACCGGACGCGAGCGATTATCGGTGAATCAAACTGTGCAATCGGTCATTGCTTGCAAGGCGCGCATCGCTGCGCGCCTTGCCGTAATCGATGCAAACGGCGCGTTACTTCAGTTTGATTTCGCGCAGACGTTCTTCCAGAAAACCATGCGCGGTGATCGGCTCGGGATAACGGCTGGGATTGTCGGCACTGATGCACGAAGGCAGCACGTCGATCAGGAAATCCGGATTGGGGTGCAGGAAGAACGGCACCGAGTAACGCGGCTTGCGCGCTTGCTCGCCCGGCGGATTGACCACGCGATGGATGGTGGACGGATACACATGGTTGGTCAGGCGCTGCAGCATGTCGCCGATGTTGACCACGATGGTGTCGGCGTCGGCGGTGAACGGCACCCACTCGCCATCGTTGGAGCGCACTTCCAGGCCAGCGGCGCTGGCGCCGACCAGCAGGGTGATGAAGTTGATGTCGCCATGCGCGCCGGCGCGCACATTGGGAATGTCGTCGCTGGTGATCGGCGGGTAATGGATCGGTCGCAGGATCGAATTGCCGTGATTGGTCTTGTCGACGAAATAGTCCTGCGGCAGGCCGATATGCAGCGCCAATGCCGACAGCACGCGCGACCCCAGTTGATCCAGCTGCTGGTACAACCGATAGCCACGCGCGCGGAAATCGGGCACTTCGTCTGGCCACAGGTTCGGCTGCATCACCTCGCGGTACGGCGAGTCGTCCGGGATTTCGCGGCCGATGTGCCAGAACTCCTTCAGATCGAAATGCTTGGAATCCTTGGCGGTCTCCACGCCGAACGCGGTATAGCCCCGCGCGCCGCCGCTGCCGGGCACGTGATAGCGACGCTTCACCTCTTCCGGCAGCGCGAAGAACGCCTTGAACACGTCATACGCACCGTCGATGTCGGCCTGCGCGATGCCGTGATTGCGGATGCCGGCAAAGCCCCACTGCCGATAGGCCGAACCGAGCTCGGCGACGAAGGCGTCGCGGTCGCTGTCGAAACGGGTGATGTCCAGGGTCGGGATGCGGGCGCTCATACGGATATCTGCAGTCGAGGTCGAAAAGGGCGAAACAGCAATGGCCAGCCAATCAGATCAGCAGGCGATACAGCAGGTAGAACGTCGCGGCCTTGGCCACGACCACGCACACGCCAATGACGATCGACTCACGCCGCGTCACGCACTGCTCCGGAGAGTCGGTCGAGGGTGTCCTGCATCAGGCCGGCGTCGTCGGCTTCCACGGTCACGCGCACCACCGGCTCGGTGCCGGACGGACGCAGGAACGCACGCCCACGGCCCTGCACGGCGGCTTGCGCCTGCTGCAGCGCCTGCTGCACGCCGGTCGCATCCACGACGGCCTTGGCCGCGCCGCCCTGCAGCCGCACGTTGACGGTCTTCTGCGGCACCTTGGCCAGCCCGCTCAAGGCCTCGCGCAGGCTGTGCCCATCGCGGCCCAGCGCTTCGAGCACCTGCAACGCGCTGACGATGCCGTCGCCGGTGGTGGCACGGTCCAGGCACAGCAAATGGCCGGAGGTCTCTCCGCCCAAGGTGCCGCTGCCTTCGACCAGGGCCTGGTGCACATAACGGTCGCCGACCTTGGCGCGCTGGAACGGGATGTTCAATGCGGCCAGCGCCTGTTCCAGGCCGTAGTTGGTCATCAAGGTGCCGACCACCGTGCCGGTGAGCCGGCCGCTGGCCTGCCACGAGCGTGCCAGGATGTAGAGCAGGTCGTCGCCATCGACCGGATTGCCCTGGTCGTCGGCCATCAGCACGCGGTCGCCGTCGCCGTCGAAGGCGATGCCGAGCTGGGCGCCACTCTCGCGCACCTTGGCGGCGAGGTTGTCGATATGCGTGGAGCCGACACCTGCGTTGATATTGAGCCCGTCCGGCGCCGCGCCGATGACCACCACGTCCGCACCCAACTCGCGGAACAGCATCGGGGCGATGTGGTAGGTCGCGCCATGCGCGCAATCCAGCACCATCTTCACTCCGTGCAGCGTGAACCCGCGCGGCACGCTGGCCTTGCAGAATTCGATGTAGCGGCCGATCGCGTCGCGGGTGCGGATCGCCTTGCCCAGGTGCTCGGACTCCACCGTGTGGAACGGCTCGTCCAGCGCGGCTTCGATCGCCGCTTCGGTCGCGTCGTCGAGCTTCTCGCCTTCGGCGGAAAAGAACTTGATGCCGTTGTCGTAATGCGGGTTGTGCGACGCACTGATCACCACGCCAGCGTCGGCGCGCAGCGTGTTGGTCAGGAAGGCGATGGCCGGGGTCGGCATCGGGCCGATCAACTGCACGTCGGCGCCTGCGGCGACCAGACCGGCTTCCAACGCGGCTTCGAACATGTAGCCGGAAATGCGGGTGTCCTTGCCGATCAACACCAACGGGCGCTTGCTGCGTCCCCGGGTGAGCACGCGGCCAAGCGCGTTACCCAGCCGCAATACGAAATCGGCCGAGATCACGCCCTGCCCGACCCGACCGCGGATGCCGTCGGTGCCAAAATACTTACGACTGCTCATGCGCTGCGGTGTTCCTGCCTAACGGGTGGACGCACGCGCCACGACGCGTGCGACGGTGTCGCGCGATCGCGCAACGACTCGGCTCATGCGGCCGCGTCTTGCGGATGCGGCTGACGCATCATCATCGTGGTCAACTCGGCAATCCGGTCGCGCAGGTCACGGCGGTCGCAGATCTGATCGATGGCGCCGTGATCGAGCAGGAATTCCGAGCGCTGGAAGCCTTCCGGCAAGGTCTCGCGCACGGTCTGTTCGATCACGCGCGGGCCGGCGAAGCCGATCAATGCATGCGGCTCGGCGATGTTGATGTCACCCAGCATCGCGAACGAGGCCGACACGCCACCGGTAGTGGGATGGGTCAGTACCGAGATGTACGGCAGGCCCGCTTCGCGCAGGCGACCGAGCGCGGCGGAGGTCTTGGCCATCTGCATCAGCGAGAACAGGCCTTCCTGCATGCGCGCGCCGCCGCTGGCGGAGAAGCACACGAACGGGCAGCCGACTTCCAGTGCCACTTCGGCCGCACGTGCGAAGCGCTCACCGACCACCGAGCCCATCGAGCCGCCCATGAAGGCGAAATCGAATGCGGCAGCGACCAGTGGATTGCCCTTGAGCATGCCGCGCACGGCGATCAAGGCGTCGTACTCGCCGCTGCTTTTCTGGCTGGCCTTGATGCGCTCGCCGTAGCGCTTCTGGTCCTTGAACTTGAGCACGTCGACCGGGCCGAGCTGGGCGGCGATTTCGGTGAGCGGGCTATCCACATCGAACAGGGCCGACAGGCGCGCGCGCGCGCGGATCGCCATGTGGTGGTCGCACTTCGGACACACCTCCAGGTTTTCCTCGAGCTCGGGCCCGTACAGCGCGCTGCCGCAGTTGCTGCACTTCTCCCACAGGCCCTCGGGGACGCTGCGCTTCTTGGCCGGGGTGTTCTCGGTGCGGATGCCGGAGGGCATCAATTTGCTGAGCCAGCTCATGCGTGTATGACAATCCATGCAGGGCGGCCGCACGGGCCGCAGAGGGGCGACAGTCTAACGCGCTGCGGGAAGGCCGAGGTAGCGCAGAGGATGAATATGGGGTTGCGGTGGCAATTCGCAGGCTTGGGCCAGCGCGGTAGTGGTTGCGCGGGGGCTTGGAGGAAAGGCGGGGGGCTGCGTCGCACGCGTTCTGACTTGCGGAGCTTGTGGTCGGGATGCACTTGGCGTTGCCTGCGGCCTTCACGCCCTCACCCCCCCACGCCCTCACCCCAACCCCTCTCCCGCAAGCGGGAGAGGGACTCCACTGCGACAATCGATCGTCTGCCGACCCCGCAGCTACACCGCAACGACCAATGCCTGCCTTCTCCTGCCGCTACACCGCAACGACCAATCGCCTGCCTTCTCCCGCCTGCGGGGGAAGGTGCCCGAAGGGCGGATGGGGGCAGAGCGCGCCGGGGGATCCACACAGTTCCTCTTCCCCGCAAAAGGAGCTTCGTTCCTAGTGCTGGTCCAGCGCCTGGCGGAGCGGCGTCAGAAAGGCCTCGGCGCATTCGCGGGCAGCGCGCACGTCGGCGGCGTCGGCCAGCGCGGCGACCAGGGCGCTGCCGACCACCACGCCTTCGGCATCCACGGCCATGGCGGCGGCGCTGGCGGCGTCCTTGATACCGAAACCGGCCACCACCGGGGCGCCGGCACGCCGGCGTAGCTGGCGCAGGCGATCGCCCGCCGCGGTGGTGTCGAGCAGATTCGAGGCGCCGGTGACGCCGGCGAAGCTGACGTAATACAGATAGCCCTGGGCGCTGCTGCACAGCATGTCCAGACGCTGCTCGCTGGTGGTCGGCGAGGCCAGCGCGATCAACGCCAGGCCGACCTCGGTGAAGATTTCGCGGGTCTCGGCCGCTTCCTCGGGAGGCAGGTCGACCAACAGCAGGCCATCCACGCCGGCAGCGACCGCGGCTTCGGCGAAGCGCCGCGTGCCGTGGATTTCGATCGGGTTGAGGTAGCCCATCAGCACCACCGGCGTGGTGGCGTCCTCGCGGCGGAATTCATGCACCGCTTCCAGCACATAGGCCAGGCCGGCACCACGGCCCAGCGCGCGTTCGGAACTGCGTTGGATGGTGGGGCCGTCAGCCATCGGGTCGGAAAACGGCACACCGAGTTCGATGACGTCGGCACCGGCACGCACCAGCGCATGCATCACCGGCACGGTGGCCTCCAGCGATGGGTCGCCGGCGGTGATGAAGGGAATGAGCGCCTTGCGGCCGTCGGCACGCAGACGTTGGAAGGTTTCGTCGATACGACGCATTGAAAGACCTTGCAGAAGTTGGAGAGGCGGTGCGACCGCGTTACTGGATGTCCTGGTACATGGTTGCCGGTAGTTCGGCCAAGGCCTCCGCCTCGACCTCCACATCGAAACTGTCCAGGCAGCAGCCACAGCCGGTGTTTTCCGAAAGAAAGCGCAGCTGCGCCTTCCAGCGGCCCAGCCAGTCGTCCAGGAGTTCCTGTTCGCCGGGATTGTCCGCCAGCGCAGTGACGGTGACCCGCCGCCGCACCATCAGACTTGCACGCCTTCGCGTGCGGCGATGGTGTGCACGTCCTTATCGCCACGGCCGGACAGGTTGCACAGGATCAGCGCGTCCTTGGGCAGCGTGCGCGCGAGCTTGATCGACTGGGCGACCGCATGGCTGGATTCGAGCGCGGCCAGGATGCCCTCGGTATGCGCCAGCAAATGGAACGCCGCCATCGCCTCGTCGTCGGTGATGCCCTGGTAGACCACGCGCCCGCTGTCGGACAGGAACGAATGCTCCGGGCCGACGCCCGGGTAATCCAGGCCGGCGGAGATCGAATGGGTTTCTGTGATCTGGCCGTCGTCGTCGCAGATCACATAGGTGCGGTTGCCGTGCAGCACGCCGGGGCGCCCGGCCGCGATCGAGGCGGCATGACGGCCGGTGGCGATACCGTCGCCGGCCGCTTCGGCGCCATAGATCTTGACACCCGGGTCGTTGAGGAAGGCATGGAACAGGCCGATCGCATTGCTGCCGCCGCCGACGCAAGCGCTGAGCGCGTCCGGCAGGCGGCCGAAGTCTTCCAGCATCTGCGCACGCGCTTCGCGCCCGACGATCGCGTTGAAGTCCCGCACCATGCGCGGATACGGATCCGGGCCGGCCACGGTGCCGATGATGTAGAAGGTGTCCTGCACATTGGTCACCCAGTCGCGCATCGCTTCGTTCAGCGCGTCCTTGAGCGTGGCCGAGCCGGAGGTCACCGGCACCACCGTCGCGCCCAGCAACTTCATGCGGTAGACGTTGATCTTCTGCCGCTCGATGTCGGTGGCGCCCATGTAGACCACGCATTCCAGCCCCAGCCGCGCGGCCACCGTGGCACTGGCCACGCCATGCTGGCCGGCGCCGGTCTCGGCGATGATGCGGGTCTTGCCCATGCGGCTGGCCAGCAGCGCCTGGCCGATGGTGTTGTTGATCTTGTGCGCGCCGGTATGGTTCAGGTCTTCGCGCTTGAGCAGGATCTGCGCGCCGCCCACTTCGCGGCTGAGCCGTTCGGCGTGGTAGATCGGGCTGGGTCGGCCCACGTAATGCTTGAGATCCTTGTCGTACTCGGCGATGAAGGCCGGGTCCTGGCGCGCCTGGTCGTAGGCGGCAGCCAGTTCCTGCAACGGGCCGATCAAGGTTTCGGCAACGAACCGACCTCCGAACTTGCCGAAGTGGCCGGCAGCATCCGGATAGGCGTGAAAGTCACTGATGGGCTGGGCCGACATGGGAATCCTCTGCAGCAATGCGGTCGTACGAGAGTGGTCACTCTAGCGCAGCCAAGGCGAGCGATAAATCGATAAGATTGCTGCAACCTGTGATCTGGACTCACATATGAACACTCCACTTCCGCCGCTGGCAGCGCTGCGCGCCTTCGAATCCGCCGCTCGCCTGCAGAGCGTCAGCCGGGCCGCACAGGAGCTGCACGTCACCCACGGCGCCATCAGCCGCCACGTGCGCGCGCTGGAACAGGCCCTGGGCGCGGCGCTGTTTACCCGCCAGGGGCGCGGCCTGGTGCTCACGCCTGCCGGCGCCCGGTTGCGCGATGCGACCGGCGAAGGCTTTGCGCTGATCGGCGCCGCCTGGGCGGCGTTGCACCGCCCCGCCAACGAGGCGCCATTGGTATTGGGCTGCTCAGGCAGCCTGCTTGCGCGCTGGGTGATCCCGCGCCTGGGCCGGCTGCAGCAGGATCTGCCGCAGCTTCGCCTGCACCTGTCGGCCAACGAACAACCACCCGGCCCGGCGCTGGATGGCCTGGATGCGGCACTGCTGGTGGACAGCCCGCCCTGGCCAGGCGAATGGCAGGTGCATGAGCTGGGAGTGGAGTGGATCGGCCCGGTGCTGAGCCCAAACCTAGCGCGGGCCGCCCGGATCGATGAAAAAACGCCCGCCGCCTTGGCGGACCACCCCTTGCTGCACACACGCTCGCGCCCGCAGGCCTGGCCGGAGTGGGCGCAGGCGCACGGCGTGGCGCCCGAGGCACTGCGCTTCGGTACCGAATTCGAACATCTGGTCTATCTGCTGGAAGCTGCCGCCGCCGGCCTGGGCGTGGCAATCGCACCGCAACCGCTGGTCGCGGCAGATATCGCCGCCGGGCGACTGCTGGCGCCATGGGGATTTACGCCAACGCGCGGACGCTGGGTACTATGCGCCGCAAGGCGCAATCCGGATCCACGCATCGAGCGGCTTGCCGCCTGGTTACGCGATGCGCTGAGCGACGATCAGCTGCATACGCCAGCACCGAGTGCTCAGCGCAGTTGAACCCAACCATCAAGCAACCGCGTCATCGGCCAGCAGGCAACCAAGCGATCGAAAGCCGCAATACACCTTTTCAGCGCAAATCACCGAATCCCGAATCACGCCATCTCGTGACAGTCGGCGCGGCGCACTTCTTCGACGAATCGGCGCATCTTGTGGCCGTCCTTGATGCCCGGCGCCTGTTCCACGCCGCTGGACACGTCCACACCCCACGGCAGCGTGGCCACGATCGCGTCGAAGACGTTTTCGGCGTGAATGCCGCCAGCCAGCAGGAATGGCCGATGCAGCCCGGTCGGCAACCGCGACCAATCGAAGGTCTTGCCGGTGCCGCCGCCTGCGCCCGGCGCATGGCTGTCGAACAGGAAACCGGCGGTATTGGGATAGGCCAATTGCAAGGTGCGCGCGTTGGCGTCTTCGCCGCTCACACCCGCGCCGCCCATCGGCACCGCCTTGAGATACGGCAGGTTGAAGCTGCGACAGAACGCGTCGTCTTCTTCGCCATGGAACTGCAGCAGGGTCGGACGCACGGTACGCACCACTTCGCGCACTTCTTCCTTGGAATTATTGCGGAACAACGCAACCACATCGACCATCGGCGCGGTGGCCTGGCGCATCGCGCGCGCCTCGGCCGGGGCCACGCGACGCGGGCTGCCATGCGCAAAGATGAAACCCACCGCGTCCACACCCAGCTCGCCTGCCAGTCGGATATCACCGGCGCGGGTCATGCCACAAAACTTGATACGGGTGCGGTACAGCGATCGATTCATTGGGTAACCTCAGCGGGCAGATGCCACTCTGCGGGATACAACGGCCCGATGAAGACCAGGCCTTGTGGCGGCGCGGTCGGCCCGGCCACAGTGCGGTCGCGTCCGGCGAGCAATGTCGCGATCCAGTCGGCCGGTTGTTCCCCGGTTCCGATCAGTATCAGCGAACCCACAATATTCCGCACCATGTGATGAAGGAATGCATTGGCCTGGACCTGCACCTCCACCACTTCGCCAAGGCGGCGCACGCTGATGGCCTGCAGATTGCGGCGCGCATGCAAGGCCTGGCATTGCACGCTACGAAATGCGCTGAAATCGTTCTCGCCCAACAACGCCTGCGCGGCCGCATGCATCGCCTCGGCATCCAGCGGACGACGCTCCCAACTCAAGGTCTGGCGGTACAGCGCCGGGCGTATCTGACGATTGAGCAGGCGATAGCGGTAGCGACGTGCGCGCGCGGAAAAACGCGCATGGAAATCGGGTGCCGCCGGCACGCACCAGCGCACTGCGATCGATGGTGGCAGGCGCGCGGTGGTGCCCAACATCCAGCCGCGCGGCTCGCGGCGCGCGTCGCTGTCGAAGTGCACCACCTGACATTCGCCATGCACGCCGGCGTCGGTACGGCCTGCGCAGACCACCTGAATCGGCGCATCGGCAACCGAGGACAATGCGGCCTGCACGCTGGCCTGCACGCTTGGCCCACCATGCTCACCCAACTGCTGCCAGCCCTGAAACTCGCTGCCGTCGTACTCCACGCCCAGCGCGTAACGCATTGGAACCTGCCTGTGATTGAATCGATGGGGCGCGTTGACTAAAGCGCGGCGCGCTCGGACCACACCGCCAGCGTGCTGCCACCCGGCTCGCGGAAATGAAACCGGCTACCGCCGGGAAAGCCGAACACCGGCTTGACGATCTCGCCGCCGGCAGCACGCACGCGCTCAAGCATCGGCGCCAGGTCGTCGGCATACAGCACCACCAACGGGCCGCCTTCTGCCGGCGCTGGCGCAGTGGCCCGATAAAAGCCTCCGTCCAGACGGCCATCGTTGAAGGCCAGATAATCCGGGCCGTAGGCTTGAAACTGCCAGCCGAACACCGTCTCGAAGAAGGCGCGGCTGGCTTCAGGATCGCTGGACGCAAATTCCACGTAATCGATCCGACGTTCGCGTGCGGCCGCCTGTGCTGCGCTGAGGCTGTCCATCGCCGGGCTCATGCCAGCCGCTCCAGCAACGCGGCGGCTTCGGCGCGGGTCGCCTCGTCACCGGTTGCGGCAACTTCCAGCAACAGACCACGCGCAGTGTCCTTGTCGCCAAGGTCCAGATAGGCCACCGCCAACTCGAGACGATCGCGCCCTGCGGAGGCGAACTCCCTGTACGTCGCCGCACTGGACGCAGCCACCGGAGCGACAGGTGCCTGATCGGCATCCAGGCTGTCCTGCGGGCTGCTGCCCGGTGCCGCCGTGGGCGCCTCGTCGACAGCGGGTTCCGGCGCGATCCCCTTCCCGTTGACAGCGTGCTCCGGCTCCATCGACTCGACGTATGCGGGCACCGCGTCATCCTGCTGCGGACCCACCACCGCCACTGGCGGGGTGGCACGCAGCGAGCGCCAATCATCGACCGCCGGCGCCGCAGCAGGCTCGGACAGCAGCGGCTCGCGCCGCAGCATATCCGAGAGCGGTTGCTGCGCCTGGTGGGTACGCTCCTCTTCGCGCAGATCGACCTGCTCGAATTCGGTTTCATGCAGCACCTCGCGCTCGCTGGCAACGGTCGGCGATGCGTCCTGCGGCGCGGCGGTGTCCGCTGCTGCGATCGCAGGCGGCACGAAGTCGAACTGGCGACGTGGCAGCGGCGGCAACGGCGACGGTTTGCGGCGACGTGCGGCCAACCACGCGACCACTGCCGCCACGAGCAACACCAGCGCGCCAATCAACCACAACGGGAAACCGCCGTCCTGCTGGGCCGCTGCCGGGGGCTGCGCCAGGCGCTTCTGCGCGGCCGCCAGGTCGGTGTCCTTCATCGCGATCAGGGCTTGCTGTTGCTGCTTGAGTTTTTCCAGATCGGCCACGCGGGTGCGCAGATCCTGCAATTCCGCATCGCGGGTGGCGATGTCTTCCTTGGCCTGTTGCAACTGTTGATTGGCCGCCATCTCGCCCTCGCCTTCGGCACTGGTGCCGGACGTGGCGCCGGCCTTGTTGGTCTGAATCGGCACCGCCGGGGCGATTTCGAGCCGCGCGCCAGTCGTGGCGGCCGTGCTCGCAGCAGCAGGCGCAGGCGTTGGAGCAGCACCGGCCTGGGCCGGTTGCGGGACTGCCGAACGCGCCTGCCGCCATTGGGCGGCCTGTTCGCGCACCATCACCGCCGCCTCGGCGGCGCCGACCTGCGCCAGCGCCTCTTCCTGCGGCCTGCGCAGCACCGCGCCCTGCTTGAGCCGGTTGATATTGCCGCCGATGAAGGCATCGGGGTTGGTCCGCAGCAGTGCCAGCATGGTCTGATCCAGCGAATGCTCGCTGGAGCGTGCCACTGCTGCGGCGATTTCCGACAAGGTCTGCCCCGCACGCACTGCCGGCAAGGCATCGCCGGCCAAGGATGAGGCGGCACGCGCAACAGGGCGTACCGGCGCAACGCCAGCGCCGTCCTGGCTGGAGCGCTCGTCCACTGGCACAGGTGCGGCCGCCGGTTCGCGCGCGATGGCGTTGCCGGCGCCGGCGCGCGGGGCTTCGATGCCCGGCCCGGCGCTTGCGGCGGCGGTGTTGGGCGCATCGACCAGTGCGGAATACTCGCGCACCAGTCGGCCCTGGCCCCACTCCACTTCGATCAGGAAGTTGATTGCCGGCTGGTCCACCGGCTGGCTGCTGGTCACGCGGATCACCGCACGCCCGCGCGCGTCCTGTGCGAACTGGAACTGCAGGTTGCTGACCAAGCCCTGCGGGCGTTCCAGCCCGACCCGCGCAAAGGTGGTGGCCGATGCCAAGGCCACGCGTGCGTTGTCGAGCTCGCCGGGCTCGTTGGAAATGACCGGAATCTCGGCCACCAACGGCTGCCCGGGCCTGGACAGTACCCGGATATCGCCAAGCCCCAACGCCATGGCCGCGCCGCTGCAGGCCATCAGCAGCAGCGCACCTATTGCTTGTATCGGACGCATCGCGCCCCTGCCCCTATGTTTCATGGGCATCAATATAGCCGCTGGATGGACGAAAAAGTCGGCCCCGGCATGCAGAGCATTGGGGCGGTCTCAATGGCGCACGGTGTGACATGCCGATGTGACCGATGCAGAGCAGCGACCACGTCGCGGCTTGCGCGCGCATGCGTCATGCGCCGCGCCGCACGGATGGCGATGGCGGATGGCGGATGGCGGATGGCGGATGGCGGATGGCGGACATGTTGCGATACGCCGATGGCGTGCAGCTACCGCATTGCCGTCGATCTACACGTGTGGATTGCCGCTTGATACAGGAGCGAGCACGCCCGCTCCTGCAACGTTCACGGTGGTATCCGAGCTGGGCTGAGGCCTGCAGTTGGCCCGGGCGTGCAGCCGCGACAAGGACATCGCGCCGGCATGCGGCATGCGCCTGGAAAATCGCGCGGGCAGCATGGCAACGCATACGAGCGCACCACAGCAGCGCACTGCTACGCGATAAGGCGTCGCGCGGAACGCCTTACCGCGCGAGCGCGTTTCGAGCGGGACTCAGGCGGCTCAACCTTCCTGCGCAACCAGTTCGGCCAACTGCACGGCGTTGAGCGCGGCGCCCTTGCGGATGTTGTCCGAGACGATCCACAGATTCAGGCCGCGCGGATGCGATAGATCCTCACGGATACGGCCGACGAACACCGCGTCCTTGCCGGAGGCATGCGTGACCGGGGTCGGGTAGCCGCCGGGCTTGCGCTCGTCCACCACTTCGATGCCCGGCGATGCGGCCAGCAGCGCGCGCGCATCTTCCACGGTGATCTTGTCGCGGGTTTCGATCGCCACCGCCTCGGAATGGCCGTAGAACACCGGCACCCGCACCGCGGTGGGATTCACCTGGATGGATTCGTCGCCCAGGATCTTGCGGGTCTCCCAGACCAGCTTCATCTCTTCCTTGGTATAGCCGTTGTCCTGGAAGTCGTCGATGTGCGGGATCAGGTTGAAGGCGATCTGCACCGGGAAGCGCTGCGGATCGATCTGCTGGAAGCTCAGCAACTCGCTGGTCTGCTTGCCCAGCTCTTCCATCGCCGAGCGCCCGCCGCCGGAGACCGATTGGTAAGTCGCCACATTGATGCGTTCGATCCCGTACTTGCGATGGATCGGGCCGAGCGCGACCAGCATCTGCATGGTCGAGCAATTGGGGTTGGCGATGATGCCGCGCGGGCGCTGCTTGAGCGCTTCGGGATTGACTTCCGACACCACCAGCGGCACATCGTCGTCGTAACGGAATGCGGAGGAATTATCGATCACCACCGCGCCGGCGGCGGCGAACTTGGGGCCGTATTCCTTGGACACGCTACCGCCCGCAGAGAACAGCGCGATGTCCACGCCAGTGGGGTCGAAGTCGGCCAGGTCCAGCACATCGACCTTGCCGCCATTGAACTCGACCTGCCCCCCCGCCGAGCGTGACGAGGCCAGCGCGTACAGGGTGGCGACCGGGAAGTTGCGCTCGGCCAGGATGCTCAGCATGGTCTCGCCGACAGCGCCGGTGGCGCCCACGACCGCGACGTTGAAACGACGGTTTTCGTTACTCATAAGGGAAGTCTTTATCGAAAGAGGAATGAACAAAGAACGCACTGCGGGCTGGGTTCGGGGAACCTCCAAAGCTGGCCGCGGAGGTTCCCTAACGTTTGGTCGTGGTGGTTTTGGTCGCGCCGGCTTTGATCGCTTCGCCATCGCTCGCGCCCACGCGCACACCGCCCTGTTTGGCAGCGGCCACCGCATCGGCATTGAGCGCGCTCGGCGGATGGCCGGCATGGGGGCCTGCGCCCAGTGCGGCGATCAGGTTGTCCACCGCCAACTGCACCATCGCCCGGCGCGTGGCCAGGCTGGCGCTGCCGATATGCGGGGTGAGCACGACATTGCGCAAGGCCAGCAACTCAGGGCGTACTGCAGGTTCGCCTTCATAGACATCCAGGCCGGCACCGGCCAGCCGCCCGTTGGCGAGCGCATCGGCCAGCGCGATTTCATCGACCAGGCCGCCGCGCGCGATGTTCACCAGCGTGGCGGTGGCGCGCATCTTGCCCAGCGCTGCGGCGTCGATGATGTGATGCGACTGCTTGGTGTACGGCAGCACCAGGACCAGGTGATCGGACTGCGCCAGCAACGTATCAAAGTCTACGTACTGCGCACCGAGCGCCTGTTCGGTGGCGGCCGGCAACTGGCTGCGGTTGTGATACAGCACGCGCATACCGAAACCGTGCGCACCGCGGCGCGCGATGCCCTGCCCGATCCGGCCCATGCCCAGGATGCCCAGCGTGCTGCCGTGGATATCGGCGCCGAGCATGGTCTTGAACGACCACTGCCCCCATTGCCCGTCGCGCAGCCAGCGCTCGGATTCGGTGATGCGGCGTGCGGCGGCCATCAGCAATGCGAAGCCGAGATCGGCGGTGGTTTCGGTCAGCACGTCCGGCGTGTTGCTGGCCAGGATGCCGGCCGCGCTCAGCGCATCCAGATCGAGATTGTTGTAGCCCACGCCGACATTGGCGATCGCGCGCAGCTGCGGTGCGGAGGCGATTTCTGCCGCGCCGATGCGCTCGTTGAGCGTGATCAAGGCACCGTCCAGGGTTGCCAATTGCGCGGCCAGGTCGGCCGACGCGTAGGTGCTTACGCGCTCGGTGGTGAGCAGCTCGAAATGTTCGCCCAACTGCGCGACGACATCGTCGAACAGCGGCTGGCTAACCCACACCTTGGCGCGCCGCGACTCAGACATCGCGCTGACCGGGAATGCGTGGCGACACCTCGCCAACATCGCCGCATTGGGCGCGATGACGCAAGGCCTGATCCATCAACACCAGCGCCATCATCGCCTCGGCGATCGGGGTGGCGCGAATGCCGACGCAGGGATCGTGGCGACCGGTGGTGATGACATCGACCACGGCCCCATCCGCATCCACCGTGGCGCCCGGCAGGCGCAGGCTGGACGTGGGCTTGAGCACCATCGAGGCAGTGATCGCCTGGCCGGTGGAAATGCCGCCCAGGATGCCGCCGGCATGATTGCTGAGAAAGCCTTCCGGGGTAATCAGGTCGCGGTGTTCGGTGCCCTTCTGCGCGGCGCTGGCAAACCCGTCGCCGATCTCCACGCCCTTGACCGCATTGATGCTCATCAAGGCGGCGGCCAGTTCGGCATCGAGCTTGCCGTAGATCGGCTCGCCCCAGCCCGCCGGCACGCCACCGGCCACCACGTCCACGCGCGCACCGACCGAATCGCCGGATTTGCGCAACGCATCCATATAGGTTTCCAGCTCCGGCACCTGCTCGGCGTGCGGCCAGAAGAACGGGTTGTCTTCGACCGCATTCCAGTCGAAACCGGTCGGCCGGATCTCGCCCAGCTGCGACAGGAAGCCGCGCACCAGCACGCCGTAGCGCTGCTTGAGCCACTTCTTGGCGATCACCCCGGCCGCCACGCGCATGGTGGTCTCGCGCGCGGACGAACGCCCGCCACCGCGCGGATCGCGGATGCCGTACTTCTGCCAATAGCTGTAGTCCGCATGCCCGGGGCGGAACTGCTGGGCGATGTTGCTGTAGTCCTTGCTGCGCTGATCGGTGTTGCGGATCAGCAGCCCGATCGGCGTGCCGGTGGTGCGGCCTTCGTACACGCCGGACAGGATTTCGATCTCGTCGGCTTCGCGCCGCGCCGAGGTGTGCCGGCTCTTGCCGCTGGCACGCCGTTGCAGATCGTGGGTGAATTCTTCCGGCGCGATCTCCAGCCCCGGAGGGCAACCGTCGACAACGCAGCCGATCGCCGGCCCATGCGATTCGCCGAAGGTGGTGACCGTCAACAGGCGGCCGAAACTGTTACTGCCCATGACGGCATCCTCTCAACATCGCAGCAGGTGGCGTGGCGCGAACGATGCGCGGCAGATGACGTGCCGCCACCAGCATCGGTGCCATCGCAAACAACCCGCCGAACACCATCAGAAATACGTCCAACTCGCCATCCCCGCTCAGCAACCAATCGGCGAGCAAATACACTGCGACGCCGACGCCGACCAGCAAGCCGAGTGTCACCACCAGCGTACGCCGCTGATGCGTGCGTAACGCCGCATCCGAACTGGCGGCCACGATCCACGCCGACACCAGGCCGAAAAACGCCATCAGGCCGAAGCCGATCTCCGCCGCCGCGCTCAACAAGCGCTGTGGCAAGGGACCGCCGTACATCGGGTCGAACAGGCGGAACACCACGTCGATCAGGCCGAGCGGAATGCCGACGCCGAAGAGGGACACCGGCACCAGCAACAGCAGATCGCTCAGCTGCGGCCGTGCGATGGACGACTCAGCGCGCACTGGCCAACTCGGCGATACGGGCGCTGTGGGCGACCAACTCGCTGCACTCGACGGCGAAGATGCCCATCTGCCCGACCTTGAATTCGACCCAGGCAAAATCCACTTCCGGCAGCAGCTTGATCAGGTGCTGCTCGGACTCGCCCACTTCGCAGATCAACAGACCGTCATCCTTGAGCCGTTGCGGCGCATCGCGCAGGATCTTCAGCACCAGGTCCAGGCCATCGTCACCCGCACGCAAGCCCAGTTCCGGCTCGTAGGAATACTCCTGCGGCAGCGCGTCGGTTTCGTCGTTGGTGACGTACGGCGGATTGGTGACGATCAGGTCGTACTGGCGGCCGCCCAGCCCGGCGAACAGGTCCGACTTCAGCAAGGTCACGTTGTCGGCATGCAGGCGCGCCTTGTTCTCGGCGGCCAGCGCCAGCGCGTCGTCGCTGATGTCCACGCCGTCCACATCCCACTGCGGGTTGTAGTGGCCCATGGCGATCGCGATGCAGCCCGAACCGGTGCACAGGTCCAGCGCACGCGTGACTTCGCGGCCGCCCAGCCAGGGCTCGAAGCCGGCTTCGATCAGCTCGGCGATCGGCGAACGCGGCACCAGCGCACGCGCATCGCTCTTGAAGCTCAGGCCGGCGAACCAGGCCTCGCCGGTCAGGTACGCCGCCGGCACGCGCTCGTTGATGCGGCGCTCGAACAAGCCCAGCACCTGTTCCTTTTCCGAGCGCAGCAGGCGCGCCTGGCCGTAGGCCGGGCCCAGGTCGTGCGGCAGGTGCAGGCTATGCAGCACCAGCTGGGTGGCCTCGTCCAGCGCATTGTCGTAGCTGTGCCCGAAGGTCAGACCGGCTGCATTGAAACGGCTGGTGCCGTAGCGGATCAGGTCGATGATGGTGTGCAGTTCGTCGGCCGCGGCGGCAGTCATGGCAACAACTAAAGAGGAATCGGGCCACGATTATAGAGGTCGGATCGGTATCATGAGCGTCCGTTGCAGTGGAAACCGCCATGTTCAATCGCAATACCGGCATCGTGCTGCTGGTGGCGCTGGCCGCCGGGCTGGGGCTGTTGCTGGGCCAGAAATTCCTTGGCGACACACCCAGCTCGCCCTGGCCGCCCACCCAGACCATCACCTTCTATCCGCAGCCACGCGCTTTGCCGCAATTCAGTTTGCGCCAGTCCGACGGCACCCAGCTGGTGCCCGGCGAGCTGAAGGGGCATTGGACGCTGGTGTTCCTGGGCTTCACCTTCTGCCCGGACGTCTGCCCGACCACGCTGACCGATCTGGCGGTGGCGCAGCAGCAGTGGGAAAGCATCCCCGACGGCTTGCGCCCGCGCGTGCTGTTCGTGTCGGTGGACCCGCAGCGCGACCCGCCGGCCCGCCTGGGCGAATACGCGCATGCCTTCCACAAGGACACCCTGGCCGCCACCGCCGATGTCCCGGCGCTGGAACGCTTCGCCACCGCGCTGGGCTTCGTGTTCCGGAAGGTGCCGGGCAAGGGCTTTGCGGACAATCCCAACGACTACAGCATGGATCACTCGGCCAGCATTGCCGTGCTCGATCCGCAGGGCCGCCTGGCCGGGCTGATCCGCCCCCCGCTCGACCCGAAAGCGATCGCCACCGACCTCCAACAGCTGACCAAGGCAACCGCTCCGTGAGTCTCGTCACTTCCCTGACCTACGTGCTGCCGCACCGGCTGCTGTCCTCGCTGGCGCGTGCGCTGGCGTATTCCGATACGCCGTCCACCAAGCAATGGTTGATCGACACGGTGACGCGCAAGTTCGGCGTGGACCTGAGCGAAGCGCTGGAACCGGATCCGCGCGCCTATCCCACCTTCAATGCGTTCTTCACCCGCGCACTGAAGCCTGGCGCCCGCGTGCCGGACGCCGACCCTAACGCATTGCTGATGCCGGCCGACGGCCGCATCAGTCAGCTCGGCCCGATCGAGAACGGCCGTATCTTCCAGGCCAAGGGGCAGTCGTTCACTGCCGCCGAACTGCTGGGCGACGCCGAGGCCGCGCAGCCGTTCAACGACGGCCTGTTCGCCACCGTCTACCTGTCGCCCAAGGACTACCACCGCGTGCATATGCCGTGGACCGGCACCCTGCGCGAGACCGTGCATGTGCCTGGCCGCTTGTTCAGCGTGGGCCCGGATGCGGTGCGCAACGTGCCGCGCCTGTTCGCGCGCAACGAACGTTTGGTATGCCACTTCGACACCGACTTCGGCCCGATGGCCTCGGTGATGGTGGGCGCGCTGCTGGTGTCGGGCGTGGAAACGGTGTGGAGCGGCGTGGAGATTCCGCGCTACGGCGATCGCATGACGCGGAAGGATTATCGCGGCAAGGGCATTGTGCTGGAGCGGTTTGCGGAGATGGCCCGATTCAACTATGGCTCGACGGTCATTGTCTTGCTACCGCCTGGCGTGGCCAAACTCGATGACGCACTGGCTGCAGAGACATCGGTGCGCCTGGGACAAGCGCTCGCACGCCGGCAAGTGGGCTGACGCGCGGCGGCGCGTTCGGCAGTCGGGCGCTTGGTTCGGCTGAGGCGCGACGCTACGCCTTCTCGGGAAGCTGCGCGTTTGCGACCGAATGCCGTGCCGGACACACTCAAGGATCGCCCGCAGGAACGCTCCCCATGAAAAAACCCTCTGCATTGGCCGCGATGTGCGCACTACTGGCAAGCACACCGGCGTATTCGATGACCTGCACAAGCAACCCGGCACAGTTCGACTTCATGCAGACCTCGGCCCAGGTCTTCTACTTTGGGACGGAAGACAAGGTCAGGGGAATCTACGAAAAACTCAGGCAGCAGGTCGGCGACCCGCGTAATCATGCGCGCACGACGCTGTTCTTCGCAGACGACGGGTTGCAGCGGCTATCCCGGTCCTATTGCGAAAGCCACAGATGCACAGGCATGGATGTCATCAAAGGGCTTCAACACTGCTCAGCTGCCGGCGCGGAAAAACCGGGCACACTCTGCCGCCCACTTGCCGCCATCTACGAAGGGAACGTCTATTGCCTGCTGGCGCCTGGCCTGGACACCTATTCGAACGAAAAACCCTTCGTGAACTTCAATCCCTATGGGGACGGCGGGGAATGGTGATTCCATGGCGGCCATGCCTGTGTGACAAAAACCGATAGCTGGGCTTGAGAAGCACCCCGAGCGCGCCGTGTTCCCTACGAAGCGATATGCAGGCTCAGCAGGAACACACATCGGGAAAATGCAGCATTGCGGAAATCAGCCTGACTCTGCGCGCGACATGCACGAGGCAGGCATGCTACCCGCTGGCAATGGTCCATCAACGCAAACGTGACTGCCTGCCGGCACCAGCCGAGAAAGCGCAAACGGTTCATCGGCGCCTTACCCGCCGTTGCAGCACCGAAGTGCGCGCGAACGCACCGCAGCAGCGACATAGATGCAGCGAGACAGCTGATTCAACAATGATCGATACCAACACCGGGCGGGATATCTTCATCGCCAGCACGCTGAGCGCGGCGCATCTCGGCGGGTTATTCGGCACTGCGTTTGACGTCACGCCCGACGGCATTGTCCTGCCTGAGGCATCCCACGACCAGTTGCATACGGCCTGGGCACAACCCGCTCGCATGGTCATCCACGCGCTCGAACCCGATGGCGATTTCGCCTTCAAGCTTGCCATCGATCTTGCTACGCCGATCGCAACCGATCGCCTCGTCACCCTCGCCAGGACTCATCAGATGACGATCGCCTGGGCCGTGGACGAAACATCGCCGCTTGACGACTATTACGTCGTTTTTTCCGATGGGATGACCCGCATGCATCGGCTCGTTTTCCGCGAAACCGATGCCTCGTATGCGTGCCTGCTGGCGCCAGCGCACGCTTGCTCAGGCGACCCCGATGAGCGGCTTTCAGACCCATGACGGCGTCGGTGCATCCGCGATTGTGGCAGGCCTTGTCGTCCTACCGGGTGGATGAGGACAGACGCCACGACGGCGATGGGCCCAGCCACTGTGGCGCCGTCACCGTTATCACGACGCGCCTCAGCGATCGCAACCGGCCAGCTTGATGCTCTGCCCCGGCTTGAGCGCATAGGCCGGCGCCTTCAGGCGATTGGCCTTGGCCAACTCCTTGATCTCGCACTGGAACTTTTGTGCGACCCGGCCGAGCGTGTCGCCCTTGGCGACGGTGTAGCTGCGCGCCTGCTTGGCCTTGGGCTTGGCGATCGCCGGCTGCCCGGTGGCCACGGTGGTCGGCACGCCGGCCATCGGGCTGACATCGCCCACCGCCACGCTGGGCACGTACTCGGGGGCGCTGCTGCGCACGATCGCACTGTTGAGGTCGGCGGTGATCAGCGTGCGTGCCAGGTCCGCGCGCGGGCCTTTCACGCAGTAACGCGCATACAGGCTGACGATGCGGTTGGTGGCATTGATGACCGTGCCGGCCGGAATCCAGCCATCGGATTCATAGCGCGGATTGAGATTGCGCAGCGCGCGCATGTAGCCATCGCGCGTGCCCATGCTGCCCAGGCAGATGGTGAGTTCGTAGATGGTGGTCGACTTGGCGAGCTTGAGCGTGGCCGGCTGCGCATCGAGCTTGGGAAACTCCACACCGTACTGGCGCGGGTGCAGGAAGATCCACGCCGCCGCGATCACCATCGGCACGTAATCCTTGGTTTCCGCCGGAAACTGGTTGTAGACGTCCTGCTCCCAGAACCCGCGGCCGCCGGACTGCGCAAACACACGCGCAGCGCGGCCTTCGCCACCGTTGTAGGCGGCCAGCGCCAGCTCGATGTTGCGGTTGAGCCCGGCCATACGCTCGTTGAGGTACGCAGCGCTGGCCTCGGCGGCGCTACGGGCATCGAAACGCGTATCGAAGCCGGTGCCATCCGGGCCCAGCCCGAAACGACGCCCCGTCGCCGGCATGAACTGCATCAGCCCGGCCGCACCGGCACGCGAGCTGGCGTGCACCTTGCCATTGGACTCCTTGGCCATGATGCCGAACAGCAGCGCTTCGGGCAGGCCGCGCTTCTGCCATTCCGGCCACATCACGCCGCGCAGGTTCTCGTAATTTTCGTAGCTGGTCAGCAGCGCCGGGCGCATGTCGGTCAACCAGCGCCGGATGCCGGCCTGCACCGCCGGGTTGTACTGCACCATCTTGTCGAAATCGTGGCGCTGGTCGTTGAGCAGCGTGGCCGCCCGCGCGGCTTCGGGCACACCGTTGGCGGCCGGGCCCAGGTGGTCCGGGTCGGCCTGCAGCAGGCTGTCGTCGTCTTCCGGATCCTCGGCGGCCGGGGCCTCGGCATCGGCGCGTGCCTTCAGCAGGCGCTTGTAGGTGGCCAGCTGATTGGCAACCAGGCAGCCGCGCTGCTTGATGCAGGCGTCGATGACATCTTCCATGTCCTCCAGTGCGGCATCGCCTTCGGCGGTGCCCTTGGGGTCGGAGTTGTTCACCAACACCAGCGCATCGCGATAGCGCTTTTCGGCGGCGGCCATGCGTGCATCGAGCACGGCGGCCTTCTCCGTGTCGCGTTTGGAAATGGCGTGGGCGGTGGGGACGATAGACATCAGCGCCACCACGACCAGAACCGGCCATGGGCGCAAACCAAAATGAGCGAGCGGCATCGGAGACAGTGCAGCGGAAAGGCTGGCAGGGTAGCTGCCGGGGCGACACCGGGGCAAGGCGAACGGGACGCCAGGGTCAGTGGGCCGTTAGATTGAACGCCGCTTACGGCGCCCGGAACGTCCGCGCAATCAGCTGGTGGCAGGCGCACCCGAGTGATATGTGCGCGCTGTGTGCCGGCACTTTTTCGACCTGTATTGACCCGTCCCGGAGCACGCTCCGGCGGCGGCCCTTGTCTTCCAGCAATGCCGGATAGACTCCGTTCTTTCCTCCCTGGATCCGTGCAATGGCCTCGTTCCTGTTGGGCAAAGGCGTCACCGACGATCGTCCGGTTTTGCTGGAAGCACGCTTCGGCAACCGCCACGGGCTGGTGGCCGGCGCCACCGGCACCGGCAAGACGGTCACCTTGATGACCCTGGCCGAAGGCTTCTCGCGCCTGGGCGTGCCGGTGTTTCTGGCCGACGTGAAGGGCGACGTGGCCGGCCTGGCGGTTGCCGGCGATGGCGCAGCCGGCGTGCTGCAGCGCGCCACGGATGTGGGCCTTGCCGATTACGCGCCGGCCGCCAGCCCGGTGGTGTTCTGGGATCTGTACGGCCAGCTCGGGCATCCGGTGCGCACCACCGTGAGCGAGATGGGCCCCACCCTGCTCGGGCGGATTCTGGAACTCAACGACACCCAGTCCGGGGTGCTCGACATCGTGTTCAAGCTGGCCGACGACCGTGGCCTGCTGTTGCTGGACCTGGACGACCTGCGCGCACTGCTGGCACTGGTGGTCGAGGAGCGCAAGGAACTGTCTACCAGCTATGGCCTGGTCTCCAGCCAATCGGTGGCCGCGATCCAGCGCGCCTTGCTGCGGCTGGCGCAGGATGGCGGCGAGCACTTCTTCGGCGAGCCGGCGCTGGAGTTGGCCGACCTGATGCGCGTGGCACCGGATGGCCGTGGCGTGATAAGCATCCTGGCGGCCAATCAGTTGGTGCTCAAGCCGAAGCTGTATTCCACTTTTTTGCTGTGGCTGCTGTCGGAACTGTTCGAGCGTTTGCCGGAAGTGGGCGATCTGGAACAACCCAAGCTGGTGTTCGTGTTCGATGAAGCGCATCTGTTGTTCGACGACGCGCCCGCCGCGTTGGTGCAGCGGATCGAGCAGGTCGTTCGGCTGATCCGCTCCAAGGGCGTGGGCGTGTATTTCTGCTCGCAGTTTCCCGACGACATCCCGGACAACATCCTCGGCCAGTTGGGCAATCGCGTGCAGCATGCCTTGCGTGCGTTCACCCCGCGCGACCAGAAGGCAGTCAAGACCGCCGCGCAGACCTTCGTGGCCAACCCCAGACTCGATGTCGCCACCGCAATTTCCAGCCTGGGTACCGGCGAGGCGCTGGTGTCGCCGCTGCAAGGCAAGGGCGTGCCGGCGCCGGTGCAGCAGACCCTGATCGCCCCGCCGCGTTGCCGCATGGGCGCCATCAGCGCCACCGAACGCGCGCAGGTGCGTGCGGCCAGCCCGATGGGCACGCGCTACGACACCGCGATCAACCGCGAGTCGGCCGCCGAGATGCTCGCCCGACGCGTCAAAAAAGTCGCCGAGCACGGCGCCGCACCGCCGGCGCGCACCCGCGAAGACGACGAGGCCCAGGACAGCGGGTTCGGTCAGGCCGTCAAGGACGCGGTATTCGGCACCAGCCGCCGCCAGGGCATGCTCGAAGCGATGGCCAAGCAGACCTCGCGCACGGTCGGCAACAAGATCGGCCAGCAGATCGTGCGCGGCATCTTCGGTAGTATTTTTGGTGGGAAGCGCTGATTACGCGAAAAACGGCAAGGACGAACCCGATGCGCACGAAATGGATCCATGTCGGCGCGATTGCACTGCTTGTTCTGGCTGCGGCACCGTGCCTCGCGCAGGAACCGCAACACGATCCTGACCACGACAACACACCAGATTCCTGCTAGGGCCTGATCCAGTAGGCATAACGCCGCCAGCATCTTCCCGCCGGACATTCCGTGGGCAGAACGCAACTCGCCGCTTACCCCAGCACGCCATGCAACTTGGCGTACTGCAGCAACATGATCGTCTTGGCATCGGCAATTTCGCCGGTAGCAATCATCGCCAGCGCAGCGTCGAGCGACAGTTCCAGCACCTCGATTTCTTCGCCATCTTCTTCGAGTCCACCGCCGTCGCTGACCTTGTCGCCGTCGAAGTATTCGCCGACGAAAAAGTACAGGCGCTCGGTCACCGAGCCGGGGCTCATGTACGCCTCGAACACCTTGCGCACGTTGTCGATCCGGTAGCCGGTCTCCTCTTCGGTTTCCTTGCGGATGCAGGTCAGCGCATCGTCCTGGTCGAGCAAGCCGGCGCAGGCTTCGATCAGCAAGCCGTCGGGATTGCCGTTGAGCAGCGTCGGCAAGCGGAATTGGCGAGTGAGCATCACCGTATGCTTGGCACGGCTATAGAGCAGGATGGTCGCACCGTTGCCGCGATCGTAAGCCTCGCGCGACAAGGTCTGCCAGCGGCCGTCCTTGCGTTGGAAATCGAACGTCACCTTGCGCAGCACATACCAGTTGTCAGACAGCACATCGATGCTGCGAATACGAACCTGCGGGTTGCCAGTGGCAGATGAATTCAAGCGACACTCCTTGTGTGCGATGCAAGCAATGCAGCGTTGCCAAGGGTCACGCCGCATCGCTCAAAAACCGCAACGATTGCGGTGGCCGACATTCTACCGATCACGCATTACAGCGCCAGACGATCGTTGACACCGCTGAACCTGTCAGACGCTATCTGCAGCGCGTTCGCCCTGTCTTGCAAGCACGGCGCGCCCGACGGCGCGGCGCTGCATCTGGCCAGAGCAAAGCGGTATGCCGCCAGCTCGCAACCAATCCCGAGGCGACCGGCATCGACATGCAACGGCGTTGCGCTCTGCCCTTACCGTCGCGGTCCCATCGTCCCAGGCGGCCCGTACATGCGGCAACCAACGCAGGCCGACCCCACGGCCGCTGCGGTTGCCGATCGCGGGCCGACCAATCCATATGCCGCAGCAACCCGAGCCAACGGCTGCCCACACTGTCGCCGCCTTCCCTCTGAGCGGGCCAGGACGCCCCAATTGCGCAGCGACGCACACCACCGCACAATCCCGTCACGTCAACGCCTGGGGAGCGTCATGGAAGACCGTTTTCGCGCACGCAAGGTTGCCGCGCAATCCGCGCTGGCGCCGTTCTGGACCCGTATTCCTGCCATCGCCACCTATCCGTTGCGTGGCTCGGCCCTGTACGCGTTGATCGCGCTGACGCTGTGCTGCGCGCTGCTGGTGCTACCCGGCATTCTGAAGCTGCTTGTCCTGGGCGTGCTGGGCATGGCCATGTACACCTACGCCTTCGACATCCTCCGCCACAGTGCCAACGGCGAGTACGACGCGCCACGGCTGGGCTACAACAGCTTCGATAGCGCGGTGCTGCGGCTGATCCTGCTGGCGTTGGCGCTGGGCATCGTCATTGCGGCGGCAGGCGCGCTGGCCGGCAAGCCAGGCCTGACCATCGCGTCACTGGTGGTCCAGTTGCTGCTGCCGGGCATGTTGATCTCGCTTGCCATCGACGGCAGTCTGCGTCGCGCACTCAATCCGGCGGTGTCGCTCGACATGGCGCTGCGGATCGGCTGGCCGTATCTGGCTGCATACGGGCTGCTGTACGTCATCCAGGGCAGCAGCACGGCGGCAATCCTGCTGGCGATGCATTACCTGCCTCCGGTCGTGCGCGAAGCGACGGTGGTGATTGCCTCTATCTGGGGCCTGTTCGCCAGCTTTCACCTGATGGGCTATCTGGTTTACCAGTACCACGAGGAACTGGGCTATGCGCCAAGCGGTGGCATCGCCCTCGAACGCGAAGACCCCGACCAGCGTTTGCTCGACGATGCAGAGCAGCACGTGCGCGAGGGACATTCCGGCGACGCGCTCCAGGTCCTGGGCGGTGCGGTACGCTCGCGTGCGGTGAGCCTGGCGGTGCACGAACTGTATCAGCGCCTGCTCCGTCAACAGCAACGCAGCGACACGCTGCACGAACACACCCGGCAGTACATCAGTCGCTTGCTGCAGGAAAAACAGCAGCGCCGCGCCCTGGCGCTGCAGCGCGAAGCACTGGATGGCAATCCCGCATTCACACCGTTGCTGCCCGAACAGGCGACCCTGCTGGCCGAACGCGCCAAGATGGCCGGACAGTTCCAACTGGCAATCGACGGCCTGCTGGCCGCCATCGGTGCGTGGCCGCGCGATCCGATGCTGCCGGCATGGTCGCTGGACGCCGGCCTGCTGCTGGCCGAACGCTTCGGCCGCGATGACCAGGCCCGTGCAGTCTTGCACAACGCCCTGGATCGCTGCGACGACGCGGCGCAACGCACCAAGCTGGAAGCCGCACTGAAAGCGGTCGCGATTCAACCGGCGTAACAGGCACTCAACGGACCGCCGATCGTCGATCTGCAATCGCGGACGTCAGCACGCCAACGCAGTTACCCGTTGTCGAGCAAAAAGCGCGCCTTGCTGGCCTGGGGTTGTTCGGGAAACTGGTTTAGCACCAGCTGCAACACCCGCATACGTTGCTCGCCAGCCTGGCGTTCGCCATGCCGCAAGGCGAGCGCAAACCAGCAGTGGGCGAGCGCGGCGCGTGGCACGCCGAGCGCGTATTCCGTCAACAGCCGCTCGGCGTCGGCCAGCAGCCCGTTGCGCAGGCATGCCTCGACCAAGGCGATGCGTGCGGACACGGCGCAGTCGATCCCGGCCTTGCTCAATTCTGCAGCCACCGCCAACTGGACACGCGTCTGCTCTGCAGTGTGGGTGTGGGTGCGCAACGACGTTTCCGCATGCTGCACGCTGTCCTGGCTGCGGCCGGCATTGCGCGCGGCGCGATATCGCGCAACTGCTATCTCCAGATTGTGCGGCTGCTCGATGGCCAGCTCGGCCAGCAGGCGTTCGGCTTCGCTATTTTCCATGCGTCCCAGATGCCGTTGCGCGCGCTCCCAGCGGTCGTCCACCAACACGGCATCGCCCTCTTCCATGAAGTCTGCGCGGGTCTGCCGCAGCAAGACCAGCAACGCCCCGAGCAGCGCACCGCTGACCAGCCCGCCAGCATGCGCCTCGAAGGCGACATTGCCCTTATCGCTCCACAGCAGGCTATACAACTCCCAGCCCAACCACAGCGGCAACAACACGATCGCCGGCCCACGCACGTAGTTGAACACCACCAGGAACCAGTAGAAAAAACGCACCTTGCGTCGGCCCCAGACCACGCAGAACGCGCCCATCAATGCGGCAATCGCACCGGAGGCGCCCAACCCGCCACCGGGCTGGCCCCAACGCCACCACAGGCTGACCGCGCTCGCACCGAAGCCGCCGAGCAGATACAGCAGCAGGAACCAACCGCTGCCGATCGCGCCTTCCAGCAAGGTGCCCAGCGCCAGCAGAAACAGCATGTTGCCCAGCAAGTGGTCGATATCGCCATGCAGGAACGTCGCCGACAGCATGCGTGCCGGCGACCATTCCGAACTGCGCTGCAGATGGCGTAGCGTGAACACCTTGGACAGACGCGCGTCGTAGGGCGCGCGTAATGCGCGCCATTGGCGCAAACCGTCCTCGTCCTTGAACAGCGCGCCGCTGCGCAGTGCCTGTGCGAACGCCACATCGTGCATCGTCAGATGCGCCAGATACGCGATGCGCTGGCGCCCCGGCACCGTATCCAGCTTGGCCTGGCGCGCGGCGCGCAGCCTGGCGTCGTCGATCTGCGCCAGATAGCGCGCATGCGCTTGCGCCTCCAATGCCCCCAGACCGGATTCGACGTAGTAGCGCACGGCGTTTTCGACCAGCGCGTCGTCCTTGCGCTGATAGCCCAGGTAGACCACCGCATTGATCAGCACCAGCAGCAACGTCACCCAGGGAATGTTCTGGCGCGACCAGGGCTTATGCAGCGGCATCAGCAGCATGACGACGTCCGTGTCCGAGAAAGCGCAAAGCTTCGCTGTGCGGCGGCAGATGCGCAAGCCGGCCATGCGCGCTAGCATCGCGCCCCCGCCGTCCGACACACCGCCCATGAGCCGCTGGCGCCCGCCTGCCGAAAAAAGCACCGCGCTGATCACACCCGACGGTCATGCCCGGCTCAAGGCCGAGCTGGAAGAGCTCTGGCGCGTGCGTCGGCCGGAGGTGGTGCGTGCGCTGGCTGCGGCCGCCGCCGAAGGCGACCGTTCGGAAAATGCCGAGTACACCTATCGCAAGAAGCAGCTTGGCGAAATCGACCGGCGCGTGCGGTATCTGAGTAAGCGGCTGGAAGCGCTGCGCGTGGTGGACACCGCGCCGACCGACCCGCGCGCGGTGTTTTTCGGCGCACAGGTCGAACTGGAAGACGCCGATAGCGGCGAACTGCTGCGCTACCGCATCGTCGGCCCCGACGAAACCGACGCCGGACGCGGCTGGATCAGCATCGATTCGCCGCTGGCGCGCGCACTGCTGAAAAAACGCGTGGATGACGAATTCGACGCGCAGTTGCCGTCCGGCAAGCACACCTTCGTGGTGGTGTCGGTGGATTACGCTGCGCAGTAGGCAGCCAAGAACGCGCCATCGATCAACCCAGCGTGTGCCGCAGCTGACAAGCGCCGGGCGGTAGCCAACCCGCGCTCAGGCGGCGCTCTCCACCGCTGCGCCGCGCATTGGTGCGGTGGCAAGCCGACAGCCAGCCATCGCACATGACGCAGGCCGCCTCACACCATCTGCAGATTCAACGCGCGCCCCTGCTGGATCGGCGCATTGGCAGGCAGTGCATCGCCGAACAGATCGTGCTCATCGCTGTCGGTGATTTCCACATCAATCAGGTCGCCGACCTTCAGTCCAAGCTCGCCGCCGTTCTGGATGTGCACCAGGCCATCGATTTCCGGTGCATCTGCACGCGAGCGTGCCACCGCGATATCGTCTTCGATCAGATCGACCAGGCATTGCTGCACGCTACCGATCTTGGATTCCAAGCGCGCGGCGGAAATCTCCGCCTGCCTGGCCATGAAGCGCGCCAGGCGCTCCTGCTTGAGCGCTTCCGGCACCGGATCGGGCAACGCGTTGGCGCTGGCGCCGTCCACCGGCGAATACGCGAACGCGCCGACGCGATCGAGCTGGGCCTGATCCAGGAAGTCGAGCAAGGATTCGAACTCGGCATCGGTCTCGCCAGGGAAGCCGACGATGAAGGTGGAGCGCACGGTGATCTCCGGGCACATCGCCTTCCAGCGCTGCACGCGCTCCAGCGTCTTCTCGACTGCGCCTGGCCGCTTCATCAGCTTGAGGATGCGCGGGCTGGCGTGCTGGAACGGAATATCCAGATACGGCAGCAGCTTGCCTTCGGCCATCAGCGGAATCACATCGTCCACGTGCGGGTACGGATACACGTAATGCAGGCGCGTCCACACGCCCAGCTCCGACAGCCCTTCGCACAGCGCCTTCATGCGGGTCTGGTACATGCGGTCGCGCCACGGGCGCTCGGCATACTTCAGGTCCACGCCGTAGGCCGAGGTGTCCTGCGAGACCACCAGCAATTCCTTGACCCCGCCGCGCACCAGCCGCTCGGCCTCGCGCAGCACTTCGTCCACAGGGCGCGACACCAGGTCGCCGCGCATCGAGGGAATGATGCAGAAGCTGCAACGGTGGTTGCAGCCTTCGGAAATCTTCAGGTACGCGTAATGGCGCGGGGTCAGCTTGATGCCGTAGTCGGGCACCAGATCCACGAACGGGTCGTGGCGCGGCGGCAACGCGGCGTGCACCGCCTCCATCACGCTCTGGTAGTCCTGCGGGCCGGACACCGCCAGCACCTGCGGATACGCTTCGCGGATCTGCTCCGGGCGCTTGCCCAGGCAGCCGGTGACGATCACCTTGCCGTTGGCGTTCATCGCCTCGCCGATCGCGTCCAGCGACTCGGTCACCGCCGAATCGATGAAGCCGCAGGTATTGACCACCACCACATCGGCGGCGTCGTAGCTGGGCACGATGTCGTAGCCCTCCACGCGCAGCTGGGTGAGGATGCGTTCGGAATCGACGAGCGCCTTCGGGCAGCCAAGGCTGACGAAGCCGACTTTGGGGTTCAGCTGGGACATGGAAGCAGGAGCCTGGGGAACGGAGCGGCCTGGGGCCTGAGTGCGCCGATTATAGCGGCGCCCGGGCGATGCCCTGAACCGCACCGCCGGCCAGGCCGTTCGGCAGCGGCCGACCCCATCTTGCCGATAGCGGGCAGAGACCGCGAAGGCACGTTGTCGCTGTCGCGCGTGCACCGCCCGCGCCTGCCTGGCAGCGAACGCAGCCTCCGCGAGCGCGGCGCTTAGCGAGATCCTCACTACCGCGTCGCCGATCCAGTCGATAATGCGCGCCTCCCCCGCACAGCATCTGGAGTTCCCATGGGTCACTGGACCACGCTCGACACCCCCGACGGCCAGGTCGCCGCCTGGCACGCCACACCCGCCACCAGCCCGCGCGGCGGCCTGGTGGTGATCCAGGAGATCTTTGGCGCCAACGAACATATCCGCGCAGTCGCCGACGACTACGCCGCACGCGGCTACGAAGTGCTGGCACCGGCCTTCTTCGACCTGGAAGAAAAGGACGTGCAACTGCCTTACGACCAGCAAAGCCTGCAGCGCGGCCTGGCGCTGGCCAATGCGGTCGGCCTGGATCGCGCGGTGGAGGTGGTGAAAGCCGCCGCCACCCTGCTCTCGCGCGCCGGCAAGGTCGGCACCGTTGGCTATTGCTGGGGCGGCTCGGTGGCGCTGCTGTCAGCCATCCGCCTGGGCCTGCCCTCGGTGAGCTATTACGGCGGCCGCAACACCCAGCTGCTGGACGAAACGCCCAAGGCGCCGGTGATGTTCCACTTCGGCGAGCAGGACGCCAGCATTCCGCCCGAGGCCATCCAGGCCCACCGCGAGAAACTGCCGCAGATGGAGACCTTCGTGTATCCGACCGGCCACGCCTTCAACCGCAGCATCGACCCCACCCATTACGACGCCGACAGCGCCGAGCGTGCGCTGGAGCGCACCCTGGGCTTCTTCGACGCGCATCTGGGATGAGCGGGACTGCAGCGCGCATGTCCGGCACGAGCGACTTCCAGCTCGATCCGCGCCTGGCCGCAGACAGCGTGTTCGTCGCCGACGGCCCGCTGTCGCAGGTGCGGCTGATGGACGACAGCCGCTTCCCGTGGCTGGTGCTGGTGCCGCGGGTGGTCGAGGTCAGCGAGTGGATCGATCTGGATGGCGGCCAGCAACGCCTGTTGCTGGCCGAGATCAATCAGCTCTCGCAGCTGCTGCGGGTGGAGCCGGGGGTCGCCAAGCTCAACATCGGCGCGCTGGGCAATATCGTGCGCCAGCTGCATGTGCATCTGGTCGGCCGTCATCCCGGCGATGCGGCTTGGCCAGGGCCGGTCTGGGGCAGCGGCAGCGCGCAGCGCTTCGACGCCGATGCGCTGCAACAGCATGTCACTGCGTGGGCGCAGCGGCTACGATAGGCACCCGTCTTTCAACCACTCTTTCGCATGAAATCCAATGTCGTCGCCGCGCTGATCCTGATCCTGGTCGGGCTATTGTTTCTGGCCAACAATCTGGGCTGGACCAATCTCAGTCTTGGCCGGCTGATCGCTACGTGGTGGCCGGCGGCGTTGGTCGCCTGTGGTGTGGGGATGTTGTTTGGGCGGGGCAAATAGCCGGGAATGGGGAATCGGGATTGGGGAATCGGGATTGGGGAATCGTAAGAGCGGACTTTGGGCGCTGTTGATTCCCCCGCTTGCCTGGTTGTCTTCCGAGAGACATTGCCCTGCTTGCGCGCTAGCCCGTCCAGCCCACTGATTCGCCAGCCCGTGCCCCGGCTGCCTGTCGGCTTTGCCGACATGACGTCTGTCATCCTCAATCGTTGACGTCCGGCACCTGATCGACAGGCGCATCGCGCGCAGCATGGCCTCACACCTACCGAGCACACCGCCATGCGCTATCGCCTGATCCCCGCCCTGTTCCTGATCACGCTGGGCACGCTCTTCCTGCTGGACAACCTGGGGCTGGCCAGTATCGATCTGGGTCACCTGGTTTCGACCTGGTGGCCGGCGTTCCTGATCGCCGCCGGCGTACGCCACCTGCTGCGCTACCGCGAGCGGGCGACCGCGACCTGCTGAAGGTCATGGCCGCACCACGGCATCAGGTACGCGGCAAGGTCACGCCGGTCTGGCCCTGGTACTTGCCGCCGCGGTCCTTGTACGAGGTCTCGCAGACTTCGTCGGACTGGAAAAACAGCATCTGCGCCACGCCTTCGTTGGCGTAGATGCGCGCCGGCAGCGGCGTGGTGTTGCTGAATTCCAGCGTGACGTGGCCTTCCCACTCCGGCTCCAGCGGGGTCACGTTGACGATGATCCCGCAGCGCGCATAGGTGCTCTTGCCCAGGCACACCACCAGGGTGTCGCGCGGAATACGGAAATACTCGACGGTGCGGGCCAACGCAAAGCTGTTCGGCGGGATGATGCAGACATCCGATTCGACATCGACAAAGCTGCCAGGATCAAAGTGCTTCGGATCGACGATCGTCGAGTTGATGTTGGTGAAGATCTTGAACTCGCGCGAGCAGCGCACGTCGTAGCCGTAGCTGGAGGTGCCGAAGCTGACGATGCGCTGGCCAGCCGCGTCGTGCTTGATCTGGCCGGGCTCGAACGGCTCGATCATCGCGTGCTGCTCGGCCATGCGCTTGATCCAGCGGTCGCTCTTGATGCTCATGCGGTGTTCCTTGAAGACGGAAGGCGACGGGCCGAGCGGCCCGCGCGAAGACGGCGAATTCTAGCAAGCGACCGGCACCGACGGCCGGCCGGTGCGCTACAGCAACGAAGCCGAGATCGGAATGCTGGCGCGCGGACGCTTGCCCAGCTCCTCGGACAGGCGCGCGGCGGCGGCCAGATAAGCCTGCGCTGCCGCCGACTCCGGTGCCGCCACCACGATCGGCTGGCCGGCATCGCCCTGTTCGCGGATCGCGATCGCCAGCGGCAACGAGCCCAGCAAGGGCACCCCGTACTGCGCGGCCATGCGCTCGCCGCCACCTTCGCCGAACAGATGCTCGCGGTTGCCGCACTTGGAACAGGTATGCACCGCCATGTTCTCGACGATGCCCAATACCGGCACCTCGACCTTTTCGAACATCTTCAAGGCCTTGCGCGCATCCAGCGTGGCGATGTCCTGCGGCGTGGTGACGATCACCGCGCCAGCCACCGGGATCTTCTGCGACAGCGTCAACTGGATATCGCCGGTACCTGGCGGCAGGTCGATCAGCAGGTAATCCAGGTCGTCCCACAGGGTGTCGTTGAACAGCTGGGTCAACGCCGAGGTCGCCATTGGGCCGCGCCAGATCATCGGCGTGTCCTGATCGACCAGCAAGCCGATCGACATCGCCTCGATGCCGAACGCACGCAGCGGCTCGATCGACTTGTTGTCCGGGCTGTCCGGCCGCCCGCTCAGGCCGAGCATCGCCGGCACGCTCGGCCCGTAGATATCCGCGTCCAATACACCCACGCGCGCGCCCTGCTGGTGCAAGGCCAGCGCCAGATTCACCGCCGTGGTGGACTTCCCCACTCCCCCTTTGCCGGAGCCGACCGCGATCACATTGCGGATCCGCGCATGCGGCACCAGTGCGCCCTGCACCGCATGCGCGGGGATCCTGCGCTCGCCGGTCATGCGCGTGCGCCCTGAAAGAGGTCGATCGCCTTGCTTGAAGCGCGTTGCACCATCGTCGTCATTGCCTATCTGATTCGTCGTGTGCTGCCACGGCTGCGATGGGTACATCGCCGACCGCAGCGCTGGAAAGATCGTCAGTTTACCGACTCGGCCACGGGCAGATGCGCTTCCAGCCGTCACCGGATAGGCGCGCTGCTCGTTCATGCGTGTGCCAGGTGGCGACATATTTAACAAACATGGACAAATTATTAAGGAATTGTTAAGTTCGAAACCCAGTTCAGCCAGCACTCAGCGAGCGCGGCTGTTTCGCCAAATCCAGTGAGGAATCCGCAAAGTCATGTCGAGTCGTCTTCCGCAACACACACAGCGTCATCGCTTGAGCACCGCGTTATTGGCCGTGCTGGCCGCTTCTGCCGGCCACGCTGCCGCGCAGTCAGAAAACGGGGTCGCACCCGGCACCACCGATCTGGACAAGGTCACCGTCACCGGCTCGCGCATTGCGCGTACCGGCTTTGTCACACCCTCGCCGGTCACCGCGATCAGCGCCGAGGAAATCCGCGCCACCGGCGCGACCACCATCAGCGATCTGATGGCGCGCATGCCTGCGCTGACGCCAGCCCGATCAGGAACGGCTCGTACACTTGCCAAAAGTTCCAGTTTGGCTATCAGTTCCCCGGCTTAAAGAGCGACGTCGACAACGCCACCCGCCATGCGACTACTTCCGCTCGGACTGCAACTCTGCGCTGTACGACAACCGCGGGCGGTTCTCTATCTGGGCGCCACTGTCCGATTCTGAGTCAGCTCGATGGCTGCGGTATCAAAAGGGCCCGATGAGCGAGGTCTTTTTGCACAGAAATATTTTCAAATGAAACCTATAGCCATGGACGTGACGATTTCCGCCGCTTCCATGCCGGCAGTGTTCGGTGGCAGATCGACGTCCTGCATCACCCGTACTAACAAAAATGAATACTTGCAGCAATTTGGTGCACACGCATGTCGAGCGCCGGCAATTTGTGCGCAAATCCACGCATTAGATGCGGATTTCAACATTTTCATTAACGAAGCATTCAAACCGCTTGCGACAGGACGCACAGATTCATTACGTTCGCATTAAGGCCATCTGACTCCCCGATGACCGCCCTTAATCGAACTCAAGCTGAAGGTCAGGAATGAGCAACCAATTTCGTCGCCAAGTCCTCAAACGCACCGCCCTCGCCGTCGTGCTCGGCGCCTGTCTCGCCAATGGCGCGGTCTACGCGCAAAGCACCACCGGCAGCATTTACGGCAGCGCCCCCTCCGAAGCCGGCAGCACCATCGTCGTGCAGAGCGACACCGGCCTGAGCCGCACGATCACCATCGACGCGAACGGCCGCTACAACCTGGGCTCGCTGCCGGTCGGCGCCTACACGGTCACTCTGAAACGCGGCGATCAGGTCATCGATACCCGCAAGAATGTGCAGTTGCGCGTGGGCTCGGGTACCGAAGTGTCGTTTGCAGGCGCCAGCGCCGCAGGCAGCAATGCGGATGCGACCACGCTTGGTGCAATCACGGTCACTGCGGCCAATGCACCGAAGATCGATGTCAGCTCCACCAGCTCTCGCTCGGTGATCACCTCCGAGCAGTTGGCCACACTGCCGCTGGGACGTAGCGCCGAAGCGATTGCGTTGCTTGCGCCGGGTGCGGTATCCGGCGCCGGTGCATTCAACAACGGCTCGCGCTCTGTGGTGTCCTTCGGCGGTTCTGGCGTCACTGAAAATGCGTACTACATCAACGGCTTCAACGTCAGTAATCCGCTCAGCAACTTGGGCGGCGTAAGCCTTCCGTATGGCGCCATCGACCAGCAGGAAACCTATACGGGTGGCTACAGCGCCAAGTACGGTCGCTCGACCGGCGGCGTGATCAATCAACTGGGCAAGCGCGGCACGAATGAATGGCACTTCGGCGTGCAAACGGTTTGGGAGCCGGATTCGCTGGCGAGTTCGCGTGGCGATGTGTGGTATCCAAACAGAACACTCCCTGATGGATACGAATACGACACCCCTGACCAACCCGGCAGCCTGTATCGCGCAGGCAAAGACAATAAGCAGACTCGCACTGTCTATAGCGCATATGCAGGTGGCCCCCTGATCGAAGATCGGCTATTCATCTTCGTGGCCGGTGAGACGGAAAAGGTCGATGGTGTAGGAACAAATGCGAGCAATGCGAGCATTCAAGCTCGTAATAATTACGAATATAGCACTCCAAAGTTTTACGGAAAGCTGGACTGGAACATCAACGACAGCAACATTCTGGAATACACGCGCGTTCAAAACACTGATCGCCGCAGCGGCTACTACACTTCATTCGATTATGACGGCGAAGTGAGTGGTGAGCGCACTGGAACTTTTCCGGATACATTCAAGATCAAAGATAGCTATGACATCTTCAAGTACACGAGCTACTTGACGGATGATCTGACCTTAAATGCTACCTGGGGACGCAGCACTCAGCATAATCAGCAATTCAACCCCGCTGTTTCTGACCTACCATTCCTGGGCAGCGTCACTAGCCAGAACCCTGCGTTTAACGGCGGCACGCCGATCCGCAACGATCAAACGACCAACCGCGCGAAGGCCGACGATCCGATCAACAAGACGCGCAGCCTGCGTCTGGAGCTCAATTATCGATTGGGCGACCACGACATCACCGCTGGCGTGGACAACATGTACTTCAATGCCTATGACGAAGGCGTACGTACCACTGGCCCCGGTTACCAATGGATCTATGGACGTGCTCTCACAGAGCAGACACCAGTACGTCCCGGGCTAGGAGTCGGTCCGGCCGGACCGGGCTCGAACGGCTTCTACGCCCAACAGCGCATCTTCACCACCACCACAAGCATGGCCGTGGAGCAAAAAGCGTATTACCTGGAAGATCGCTGGCAAGTCAACGATAACTGGCTTGTGACGCTCGGTATCCGCAATGATCAGTTCACCAACTTCAACAGCGATCACGTCGCTTACGTGGATAGCGGTGACCAGTGGGCTCCGCGTCTGGGAGCAAGCTGGGATGTCTTTGGTGACTCATCTTTGAAGGTATTTGCAAATCTTGGTCGCTACTACCTAGCGCTTCCCAACAGCGTTGCTATCCGTGGAGCATCGGCGTCCACCTATACGGATCAATATTTCACCTACACAGGTATCGATGCCAACGGAGAACCGACTGGCTTGACCCCATTCGGCCCGGGCGCGGTCTCGGCCAATGGCGAATTTGGCCAAGCACCCAACCCAGGTGCATTTGCACCGAGCGATTTGAAATCGCAGTATCAAGACGAATTGATTCTTGGCTTTGAAAAGACAATCGGTGAAAGTTGGAATTCGGGCGCCAAGGCAACGTATCGAAAGCTGGAAGCGGCAATCGACGACGTCTGCGACATGCACAACGATGACTACAATGCACGTGGCGACCTGAAGCTTGCATCGCAAGGAATCGATCCCAGGACCATCGATATCCCGTATTGCGTGATCTTCAATCCGGGCAAGACCAATACCTACAACCTCGCAAATCTCGACGGATCGGGTTTTACCCAGCTGCAGATGTCCCAATCGGACTGGGGTTTCACTGACAAGGCCAAGCGTAGTTACGTTGCCGTTGACCTTTTCTTGGAACACCCGTTTGATGAAAAGTGGTATGGCCGCATCGATTACACCTGGTCGCGTAGCTATGGCAATACCGAAGGTCAAGTCAAGTCCGACATCGGCCAATCTGACGTTTCCAAAACGCAGGACTGGGATGCTGCGGCGCTGATGTATTACGCGGGGGGTAGCTTGGCAAACGATCGTCGCCATCAACTGAAAGCGTTCGGGGCCTACCAGATCACGCCCGAATGGATGGCGTCAGCCACCCTGCGCGTAATGTCAGGCACCCCGGTTTCCTGCCTTGGCTACTTCAATGACCCAGAGAATCCGGATCCGATCAACTACGGATCGGCCTATCACTATTGCGGAGGTCAGCCATCGCGACCTGGCGATGCCGGCCGGACCCCCTGGATCAAGAACATGGACTTGGGTGTGACATATCGTCCCTCGTTCGCCGATCATAAACTGGCCGTTGGCTTGCAAGTGTTCAACGTCTTCAATGATCGTTCGGTCACGCGCATCGATGGTGTTTATGAGACCGATCCCGGACTGGTTTCAAACACATATGGAATCGGCCTAGAAAACTATAGCTACAACACTCCGCGCTACGTGCGCCTGTCTGCATCCTACGACTTCTGATCACAAGCACCGGAAGCGTCGTCCTGACGCTTCCGGTGAATTAGTGCATCCGAATTAGCCATGACCCTTAGCTGCAGCAACCCTGCATTTTTTCTTTTCTAAATCAACCTAATTCTAGGCGGCGATGACTCTGACTGAAGAATGTCGGGCCAGCAATTTCGAGGAAAAATGGCCCACTCTGTAGCCTGTAACGATAACTCGGCTGCAGACTTAGGACCAATAAGGAAAGAGTACGACCCACGCCTCAAGGGAGTTGGGGCACAACAAGGAGCCAGTTGAATGAAAAAAGTACTTTTGGCCTCAATCTTTGTGGCGATAAGCGGCCTTACTGTCACCCCGGAAGTAAAAGCAGCGACCCAGTACGGCCGTACCTGGATGTGGTTCGATGCCAACGAAAACTTAGTTGGTCAGAGCATCCTGTATTGCAGCAACCAGACGGAGCATCAGGGGGCGACATCGACCGCCAAGCGCGTCATCATCAGCTATGTATGCGATACGCGTGAAGTCAACTCGATCAGCTACACAGGGTTGTCACAGCAGTTGCGCTCTGACTTTTGCAATACATGGGGGCAAGGCACGTGCGAAGACGGCCCATGGCCAAACGGCTACTTGACCAGCCCGTGGCAGCGCGGGTTGTACAACTGATAACCGATGAGTTAGGGAACCTCTGAACAACGCACCACAGATACGCGACACTACCCGCCTGATGTTGAGGAGTGATCCATGCAACTGACGTTCGGTGACGCTGA
>NZ_JACHOF010000017.1:0-81947 GCF_014199765.1 Xanthomonas sp. 3058
CCGGAAACGGCAAAAAAATCGAGGATCTGAGCGCCGTCAGCCTGGTCGATGTGGTTAGGCTCATCCTCCGATGCCGTTGATCAGACCATCCCTAGGCCATAAGTACCAATAAAATTACCAAACGGATCAACCAGATACTGCTGCTTCTTGTTCTGCAGGAACTCTCCTGGCGCAGAGTTTTCGAACAGCGTACTCGCGACGGTCTTGACCGGGCCGCCAGCAGCCGCCATCGCGACGTAGGCAAGCGCCATTGCTGTGTCTTGACCCAGCCAGTTGCTTGCCTTCTCAACGCCGCGACCACCACTCTCGATGACTCCGCTGACAAGCTGACCAGCGTGCAGGAGCCCACCGGACGATTTACCGACTACCTCTACCGTTGGAAGCTTCTCGACACCTCCAACAGCAACAAGAGGCTGTCCATCAGGACCAATGCTCTGTACATCTTCAACATAGACCCTGCCCACCATTCCAAGAAGAATCTTCTGATCCTCCAGGCCCAGCGCACCAAAACTCTTGCCGTATTCCTTCTGTGCCGATGCTTCAACCAGCGCCATGCCCGCCATGTTGTTGGCAACGCCAGGCGTTGTCAGCGCCGCCGCGAGGCTGGCTGGATCCGCGCCATTCTTGATTGCCTCGTTGATCAGCGTACGCATGCCTTGCAGCAAAGCCTCGTCACCGCCCGCCATCTCACGCAGAGCGTCGGAGGCTAGCAGCTGTCGCTTACCATCCCGGTAGTCGTAATAGCCGTATTGCTGGGAAGTATTGGCGGCGATGGCGCCCGACGTAGCATCCCCTATCAGACCGCCAGCGATCAGACCCAGGCCAATGCTGGCCAGGTTCATCGCTCCTTCGTGGGCTACACCATCGCCATCCAAGCCCTTATTGATGCTTGCTGATAGCTTGGTCAGTAATCCTTCGTTGGCAGCTACACCAGCAGCAGCGCCTAGAGCACTGCCCCCGCCCAGACTGGCCTGGAATACGCCTGCCAGTACCTGCGTTGCCATCTTGGCATTACCGCCATCGGACCACTGCTTCAGACTGGACTGAGCGGCGTCACGCCGCACCGCTGCTGCCGCACGCTCTTCATCGGTTGTAGCAGCTTGATAGTCCTCGGCTGCGGCTTTGAGCTCTTCTGTTGCCGCGTCACGCCGTGCAGCAATCACTTCCTTGGCAGTACGGAATCCGACTTCGCCTGCAACCTGGCTCAGCTCGACCTGTTCCTGCAACTTGTTCGTATCAATCGCCTTGACGCTATTGCCGTCAAGCATTGAGGTGCTACGTTCCAGACCTTCCAGGGCACTGAGATCCTTATTACGTATTTCAATAGCACCAGCAGCAATGTCACTGCGAGTAGTACTCGTTGCATTGCTATTGGCGCTGCCCAGAGCACTGAGTCCTGCACTTGCGGCGGATTGCGCTAATCCAGCACCACTGGTTCCCGCGCCGACACCGATGTTCGATGCCTTTGCCTTTGCTTCGTTTTGAAGATCGTCTACCGTCAGGCTGTCCGTGGACAGGCGATTGAGTGTCGCATCTGCCGTACTTGCAATTGCGCCGCCAACAAGGTGCGTATTGCCACCAACAGTGATATCAAATCCACCCTTGCCAGCCTGGATGCCGCTTTGTTCATTGACACTGGTGTAGCTGCTGTTGACCTTCTGTTGGCTGTAGTTCGCACTACTGCCGCTAAAGCCCCACACCAGCGTCATGCCTGCCTGTTGCTGCTTGCTCTTGTAGTCGCTGGTGTCTTGCTCACTTTGGATCAGCAGGTTACCGCCAACGTCGGCCAGCACTTTGTCGCCGATTGCTTGTGCGCCCTTGATCGTAGTGTCGTTACCACTGATCAACGTCAACCTGTCGTTGGCGGTCACTACGCTCTCAGCGTGTACGTCACTATTGCCCTTGGCACTGCCTTTACCAGCATAGGCAGTGAGATACACACCTGTCGTGGTCCCGACGCTTACACCAATCTCGCCACCGGCGTTCTTGTTCTCCGACTTATTGGTGTTGGTCTCCAGGTTGCTCAGCAAGTTCAAGTCGTTCGCCGCAGACAGCGCGACATTTTCACCGTTGATCTTGCTACCAATGACATTCAGGTCGCCGCCTGTTGCTGCGATGGTGACGTTGCCGTCGCTCAGGATTCGGCTACCGCCAGTGGTTTCCTCATGCGTGGTCGTCTTGCTCGACGCACTGCTAGCACCGATCCCGATGCGTAGACTCACACCGCCCATACTGCTGCCAGCGGCCGCAGCTGCCTGGTATTCGGCAACGCCATCACTGACGGCGTAACCCGCCTTCGCGGCATAGAGTGCTTTTAGGCGGTCATCCTCTACCTCTGAACCGCGTTTAGTCGCGCTGTACGCCGCTTCCGCTGCTGCAACCACGCCCCCGGTCAGCCCCAACGTGATACCCGCACTCTGCTGCTTGGACGTCTGCACCGTATCCACGGTGTTTTCCGCTGCAGCGATCGTGACTTCCTTGCCGACGATGGTGGTACTGGTCGCGCTCAGCACATCGCTACCGGTGATAGCCACCTTGTTGCCGGCGGTCATCGTCACCGATCCATCTGTACTGCCGACCAGGCTGCCGCTGTTGGTCACCTCGGTGACGTCCAGTCCATCGGTCTTCTTGGTGACACCCAATGCGACGCTGAATCCGCCGCCGCCGTAGAGACCGGACTTCTTGACGGTCTTTTCGTGTTCCTCGCTGTGCGTGTTCTGCACCGTGTCCAGCGTGATGTTGTTGCCTGCGGCCAACACCACATCGCCGGTGCTGGCGACCTGCGCGCCTTGCGACAGCAAATCGTTACCCGCCGCGATCTGCACCGTGTCGCCACTGAGCGTGGTGGTGACCGCCACGTTGTCGTGCCACTCGTCATGTGTGGTCGTGGTCTTGCTGGAGAACGTGCCCTTCTTCTTCTTGGTCATGTCCTGCACGGCATCGTGCTGCTCGCTGGCGGCGAGCAGGTTGACGTCGTTGCCGGCGGCCAGGCTGATAGCACCGTTCTTGCTTGCAGCGGTAGCGGCGGTCAGGGTGATGTCGTTGCCGGCCTGCATGGCCAGATCTCCGCCGGCACTGAACTCCGTGCCGTAGACGGTTTCGTCGCGGGTCGCGGTGGTCTGCTTGAAGCGCTTGCGCGTTTCCAGGGTGTTGCTGGTGTCCACCGTGGTTAACGTGCTGGCATTGATGTCGTTGCCGGCACTGATACCCAAGCCCTTGCCGGCGTCCAGCTTTGCGGCGACCAGGTTGACGTCGTTGCCGGCGCTGAGGATCAGGTTGCCGCCGGCAGTGAGCGCCTGCTGGTCGATGGTCTGGGTGGTCGTGGTGGTGGTGACGCGAGTCTTGCCGTTGCGGCTCTTGTAACTGTTGGTCTCGCTCTCGTTGAGGACGGATTCGACGGTGAGGTTGTTGCCTGCTGCGGCGATGAGATCACCGCCTGCGGTGACCTCGGCCTGACGGATGGTCAGGTCGTTACCGGCCGTCAACTGCAGACTGTCGCCGGTGCTGATGGTGGTGCGGGTGGCGACTTTGCCATCCAGACCAGTGGTCGGGGTCAGCGAGAGGTTGTTGCCCGCCTGCAACGCGGCGCTGCCGCCGGCCTTGATGGTCACGCCATGAAGTTGCAGGTCGTTGCCTGCGGAGACGATCAGGTCCTTGCCGGTGATGACCGAGACCGCATCGCCACCGCGCAGCAGGCCGTTATCGTCGCGCAACGCGCTGGGTGTAAGGCTGAGGTTGTTGCCGGCGATCAACGCCGCGCTGCCATCGGCCTGCACGCGGGTGCCAGTCAGCGTCATGTCGTTGCCGGCGAATAGTTGCAGGGTGTTGCTGGCGCTGATGCCGGACAGGATGCCAACGCCGTTGATGGCCTTGGACGCTTCGCTGACCAGGTTGTTGCCAGCCACCAGCGCCACATCGCGGCCCTGGATCTGGCCCTGGTTGAGCAGGTCGTTGCGGGCTTCCAGCGCCACGCTGCCGGTGCCGCTGATGCGGCCCTGGTTGAGCATGTTGCCGGCGGTGATGCTGACGTCGGCGCCAGCGATGACGCCCTGGTTGCTCATGGAGTTAGTGGCGTTGAGCTCGACGTTGCCGCCGGCAATCAAGGCACCGTTGCCGCGCAGCTGCAGCGAGTTGGAGGCCAAATACACGACCGGCACCAAGACCTTCTGGCCCTGGTAGTCCTGCTCCACCATCCACACGATGTCTTGTGTCAGCGCGGCGGCCTGCGCGGCGGTGAGGCCAACGCCCATGCTCAGCTGCAGCTGACCTGCCGCCGCCACGCCAGATTCCAGCAAGGCGCGGTACTGCGCCACGCCATCGGCGTAGTTGCCCAGATAGCGGCGGCCGGTGAGCTGGGTGATCTGGTCCAGCACCAAACGCTGCTCGTAGAAGCCATCGCCCAGGCGGGTCTGGGTCCACTCCGGGTCCACGCCCAGCTTGTCCAGCAGGAAGTCGCTGCTGATGAAATTGTCGTAGTTGACGAAGCGCGGATCGGTCTCGATCAGGTAACGGCGGCCGGGGCCATTGCTGACTATTCGTTGCGGATACTCAGACCGACATTTCCTCCGACGGCGTTATTATTGATATTTGGCCTGACCCATTTCAGATACTATCCTTCAGAAATTTACTCCGCCCACTTTCAGTTGAATATTTACTCTGACCCATTTATCCGGACAATCCAGCTTGGAACTGCACGGCATTGATGCTCATCAAGCCACCTCATTGGCTTCAGGTGATAGCAGCACCCACAAAGCGCGGCGCAGACACCGCGACTGGCGGCTGAAGCCCAACGCTAATCAAGATACATTTTGCGGTTACTATAACCTAATTCTTAATGCATTCCCAGCACCACATAAATAACACGAGAACTGCCTCTCAATCACTCCCTCATCGTACTTATTTTCTATATCGATCACAGCCAAAATTCCTTCATCACAAACAGGACAGATAATTTTTTCTTCTGGCCTAACTGACAAAACCTTGCCTATTTCAATCCACCTTTTCGTCAAATCAGTGATCAATTTTTTCACCGCTCATATATTTAAAAGCACGCTCTGCAAAATTAAAAGCCTCATCAGTCTCTTTAGCCGCCAGCGGCCCTGTTACACCAACAGATGAAGCACTTGTATTCAACCTATGAAGCTCGTGCAAAATAGTTTTCTGCAGCTCACCTTGAGATTTAAATGCATCCCTACCTATAATAAACCCATCTTCACCAAACATAGTCATTCCGGATGCAGGCATCCCTGGCTCATACATGATTTTTCTCCCACTAACGGTAACCTCCAAAGCAACACCTTGTCGATGCGCAGCTTCAATTTTCGCCAATTCATCCGATCTAACTATCGAACCCGCCTCTTCAAATACTTTAGATTCCACCACTGTAAAGCCAGGTATGATTTTTTGCGGAGGAACAGCACCCGCAAGCAGCTTAGGATCAATCCCTTTAACAATCTCTTCAAACTTACTAGCTGCGGCAGCCGCTCCACCACCGCCAGCAATAACTATGCTATGTCCGCCAGTTGCTTCGCCTACTATCGCATCAAGTGCACTGACTAACAATCGGCCACAAGCGACAAGATTGGACAAGCATGCTCCACTACCTACCGCTGCGACACCTATCGCAGCTCCCAAGGCGGGAACGCCAACGGTCAACCGACTGTCTCTACCAATACCTTTTCCGGCATACGTCAGCAGCTCCGGCTGGTACATCAGCTGCAGCTCATCCTTTTTCAAGCCTGCAGTGGCAAGGGCGTTAAAAACATCCCTGAATTGCTCTGGCGTACTCGCCAATGCCTTTCCATACAGATGAAAGTTGTCTCGCTCACTCGTGTCGAAGGCCTTTACGCCGTCGTATACGTTTTTATTCGTCTTCAGGAATTCGACAGCCGCCTCATTCATCGGCACATCACTCAATGCCGACTGGATCGTCGAGTCCACATGTGCCGCTGCCTCGACGAGCAATATCTGCTTGGCGCTTTCTACCGATATGCCCTGCGCTAAAGCAAATGTCGCGGCGTTTTCATTAATCCACCTAAATTCATCCGGGTGCAGCTGCCGATTAAACTGATCTCCCGCTAGCGCGGTCGCCGCGCCAACTTGCCCACCCGCAATAGCGCCAAGCGCCGCACTTCCTAGCTCCATGAGTGCGTTGTAAGTCGCCGGGTCGCTAACGCCGTTCCTGACCAGGTAATCCGACATCGCCGCCTTAGCTGCCTCAGCACCCGCAGCGCCAACTGCTGTCTGCAGAACGTTTTCGCCACCGAGTGCAGCAATCGCCGCGCCAGTCAAGCCATGCAGCAAAATCTTGTTCGTACCACCATCGCTCCATGCTTCCAGACGTGCCAGTGCCTGAGCTTTCGACGCTTCATCTGGTGCGCTAGCTAGATCAAGCTGGGCTTTTTGATACATGGCCGAAGCGACATCACCTACAACCCGGAACCCAATCTCTCCCGCCAACCCCATCAGTTCCTTTTGGTCTTCGATCTTCTTCTGATCGAAAATCTCCTTCAGCCCGGACTGCTGCAACTCGGTTGCATTGCGATCCAACCCTGCCAGCGCAGACTCGTCGCCATTGCGGATCTGGATCGTACCGGCGGCGATGTCGCTTTTGGTCGTGCTGTCTGAGCTGTCGCTGGCGTTGCCCAGCATGCTCAATCCGGCACCGATGCCGACACTGGCCATGCTGCTACCTGTGCCGCCGGCAACTGTTACGCCGCTGGTCTTGTACTCCGCTTTGTTCTGCAGGTCCTCGACTGTCAGGCTGCCGGTTGACAGCCGATTGAGGCTGGCATCGGCTGCACTGGCTATCGCGCCGCCGACCAACTTCGTGTTACCGCCCACAGTGATGTCGAAGCCACCACTGCCGGCCTGGATGCCGCTCTGCTCGGTCACGCTGGTGTAGCTGCTGTTGACCTTCTGCTGGCTGTAGCTGCCGCCACTGCCCGAGCCGGTCGCCAGGGTCAGACTGGCCTGCTGTTGTTTGCTCTTATACTCATTGGTGTCCTGCTCGCTCTTGATCAGCAGATCGCCGCCGACATTGGCCAGGACTTTGTTGCCGACAGCTTGCGCGCCCTGAATCGTTGTGTCGTTGCCGCTCACCAAGGTCAATGTATCGTTGGCAGTGACCACGCTTTCTGCGCGCAGATCGCTATTGCCCTTGGCGCTGCCCTTGCCTGCAGACACCGTGAGGTAGTAGCCAGTTACTGCACCGACACTGATGCCGATTTCACCGCCTGCGTTCTTGTTCTCCGACTTAGTGGTGTTGGTCTCTTTGTTACTGAGCAAGTTGAGATTGTTTGCTGCAGCCAAGGCCACGTTTTCACCGGCGATCTTGCTGCCAATGACGTTGAGATCGCCGCCGGTCGCGGCGATGGTGACGTCGCCGTTGCTGAGGATGCGGCTACCGCCGGTGGTTTCTTCGTGTGTCGTCGTTTTACTCGACGAGCTACTCGCACCAATGCCTACACGAAAGCTCACTCCAGCAGCATTGGCAGCACCTTGCGCGCCATCCGCCGCCGCAGCGCCAGTCTTGGTCGTGTTTCCTGCAACAGCTTGGCCGTCGTAGCCCTTCAGGCCATTGCCGACTAGCCCGACTGTGTCGCTGACCGCGTAGCCCGCTTTGGCGGCGTAGAGCGCCTTCAGGCGATCGTCTTCGACCTCCGAGCCGCGCTTGACTGCGCCGTAGATCGCCTGCGCCGCGTCTACAGCCCCACCGGTCAATCCTAACGTGATGCCCGCACTCTGCTGCTTGGAGGTCTGCACCGTATCCACGGTATTTTCCGCTGCCGCAATCGTGACTTCCTTGCCGACGATGGTGGTACTCGTTGCGCTCAGCACATCGCTACCGGTGATAGCCACCTTGTTGCCGGCGGTCATCGTCACCGATCCATCTGTACTGCCGACCAGGCTGCCGCTGTTGGTCACCTCGGTGACGTCCAGTCCATCGGTCTTCTTGGTGACACCCAATGCGACGCTGAATCCGCCGCCGCCGTAGAGACCGGACTTCTTGACGGTCTTTTCGTGTTCCTCGCTGTGCGTGTTCTGCACCGTGTCCAGCGTGATGTTGTTGCCTGCGGCCAACACCACATCGCCGGTGCTGGCGACCTGCGCGCCTTGCGACAGCAAATCGTTACCCGCCGCAATCTGCACCGTCTCGCCACTGAGCGTGGTGGTGACCGCCACGGTGTCCTGCCACTCATCATGCGTGGTCGTCGTCTTGCTCGAGAACGTGCCCTTCTTCTTCTTGGTCATGTCCTGCACGGCGTCGTGCTGCTCGCTAGCGGCGAGCAGGTTGACGTCGTTGCCGGCGGCCAAGCTGATAGCGCCGTTCTTGCTTGCAGCGGTGGCGGCGGTCAGGTTGATGTCGTTACCGGCCTGCATCGCCAGGTTGCCGCCGGCACTGAACTCCGTGCCGTGGACGGCTTCGTCGCTGGTCGCGGTGGTCTGCTTGAAGCGCTTGCGCGTTTCCAGTGTGTTGCTGGTGTCCACCGTGGTCAGCGTGCCGGCATTGATGTCGTTGCCGGCACTGATACCCAAGCCCTTGCCGGCGTCCAGCTTTGCGGCGACCAGGTTGACGTCGTTGCCGGCGCTTAGGATCAGGTTGCCGCCGGCAGTGAGCGCCTGCTGGTCGATGGTCTGGGTGGTCGTGGTGGTGGTGACGCGAGTCTTGCCGTTGCGGCTCTTGTAACTGTTGGTCTCGCTCTCGTTGAGGACGGATTCGACGGTGAGGTTGTTGCCTGCTGCGGCGATGAGATCACCGCCTGCGGTGACCTCGGCCTGGCGGATGGTCAGGTCGTTGCCTGCAGTCAACTGCAGGCTGTCGCCGGTGCTGATGTTGGTGCGGGTGGCGACCTTCCCATCCAGGCCGGTGGTCGGGGTCAGCGAGAGGTTGTTGCCCGCCTGCAGTGCGGCGCTACCGCCGGCCTTGATGGTGACGCCGTGCAGTTGCAGGTCGTTGCCTGCAGACATCACTAGGTCCTTGCCGGTGGTGACGGAGACCGCATCGCCGCCGCGCAAAAGACCGTTGTCGTTGCGCAACGCGCTTGGTGTAAGGCTGAGGTTGTTGCCGGCGATCAACGCCGCGCTGCCATCGGCCTGCACGCGGGTGCCAGTCAGCGTCATGTCGTTGCCGGCGAATAGTTGCAGGGTGTTGCTGGCGCTGATGCCGGACAGGATGCCAACGCCGTTGATGGCCTTGGACGCTTCGCTGACCAGGTTGTTGCCAGCCACCAGCGCCACATCGCGGCCCTGGATCTGGCCCTGGTTGAGCAGGTCGTTGCGGGCTTCCAGCGCCACGCTGCCGGTGCCGCTGATGCGGCCCTGGTTGAGCAGATTGCCGGCGGTGATGCTGACGTCGGCGCCAGCGATGACGCCCTGGTTGCTCATGGAGTTAGTGGCGTTGAGCTCGACGTTGCCGCCGGCAATCAAGGCACCGTTGCCGCGCAGCTGCAGCGAGTTGGAGGCCAGATAGACCACCGGCACCAACACCTTCTGGCCCTGGTAGTCCTGCTCCACCATCCATACGATGTCCTGCGTCAGTGCGGCAGCCTGTTCGGCGGTCAGGCCGACCCCCATGCTCAGCTGCAGCTGCCCTGCCGCAACCACACCAGCTTCCAAGAGTGCGCGGTACTGCGCCACGCCATCGGCGTAATTGCCCAGATAGCGGCGACCGGTGAGCTGGGTGATCTGGTCCAGCACTAGGCGCTGCTCATAGAAGCCATCGCCCAGGCGGGTCTGGGTCCACTCCGGGTCCACGCCCAGCTTGTCCAGCAGGAAGTCGCTGCTGATGCTGCGGTCTGTCGGGCACGCCCGCTCAAGCCGCCCTGTGCGCCGATGCCGTTGAGCGAGCTACCGCTGATGCCGCGCCCGTAGCTGCCGACGGCGCCGTTGCTGATGTTGGCACCATTGATGCTGACGCCGTGGTTGCCGGTCATGCTAGCGGCCAGGGCGGCATCTCGCTTAATTACCTCCGTCCCTGAGATTGTGAGGTTGCAACTGAAACCATACAAAAGCTTTTATTAAGAGGCGAAGTAGTTTCCGGATTCATCAACCCAAATGACAGATGGGATTTCATAGAAGTACATGTTCAAATCGTCATCATTTTCGTCTGTAGCCTCTTTCGGCCATCTCTCCCTAAGATAACTTACTATTTTTTCCGAGCTATCATTCCAATGAGCCTCAGTGTTTTCGATTGAAAAATCAGGATTTGGATTATTCGGGGAAACATAGCAGTCAGCCCCCGGGGCTACGAAAATTATTCTTCCTTCTTCAAGAAGCTTTTCTACTGCCGCGAAGAATATCTCTTTGTGCTGATAGAAATTAAGCTCAGGATAGTTGCCTCCCACGGAACTAAAAAGTGCCGAGAGCCATAGCCCAAAAGAGTCCTTTACCATTTCATCTAATTTTTTTATTTTCATTAACCTCTCCGTCACGGATTATTGATTATAAATTTAATTTCTGGGCTGTAAGTGGTGCCGGATGCCGATTTTGGTATATCGATAGTCCACGCAGCACCAGTTTGCGCTGATGAGGATGAAAAATTTCTCAAGTTGAAATTGCCTTTTGACGTTTTTATCACATAAACCTCGCCCTTTCCAGGCACAAGTCGTGAACTGGGCAAACTTTCCGAACCGGTAAGCTCCAAGAAGTAATTCTTAATTTCTGTTTCGCTAGCCCCGGAGAAAATTCTCGCGTTTCCAGGATTAGGGATTTCAACTAATGAACGATTTCCCATGTTAATTCCTGACCTAGAATTAAGCGGATCGAAAAGTTCACGCAGTTCAACCTCGCGATCTAGCCCAGGCGGCTTCCAAAATTCTATTTCTTTGACGGGATGTTGCTTTACTGAAGTCCCTGCCTCACTGTCTGCATCTGCGGACGCAACAGATGGTCTCGTTGTTAACGCCTTGCCTTCCAAATCTGCATTTTTTATGGAATTACGGATGATATTTGTAAGCTGACCTCCAACCAGTGCTCCCGCCTCTCCAACAGCAATGCCTGCCCACATCAGGCGTTGAGTCGTCGCCCAATCTAGGCCTTCGACATAGCCGGCTTCCGCCCAACGCCCCTGATCTTTCAACAGGAGTTGATAGTTATTCTTGAGCGCAAGCTCATCATAGGGTCCGATCTGATCGCTATATCCGCTGAAGGCAATAGAGCCTATCCCCAGAATCACCCCTTTTCCAATGGAAACAAGGTCACCCCGCAGGCCGGCTTGCTTATCAGCAGCGTCATACCCAAGCTTCGTCCCTACAAATTGCAACTCCTTGTTTCTTTGACTTGGCGCATGGTCAGGACTATGAATGTCTTCAATATAGTTCTTTATCGACTGATCGAAGCGTGATCCGTAAAGCGCATTCAGATTGACCGTAGGATCCTTCCACTCTTGGCCAGTACTTTGGAAGAAGGCATGACGATCCCCCATCGAATCCGTGTAGTAGCGTCCTTTCGATCCTTCGACAAGGAAATCTTCGGTAAGAGCATCTGTGCCGTTCAGCGCAGCCCAGTTCTCATCCTCTTTTGATGCAGCAAATCGATTCAGTCTGACGCGTGCTTCTTCTTCCGTGAGAGTTAGCCCATTCTTTGCCATGTAGTCGATGTATTCCTCGACGACTTGGTCGCTCTTTAAAAACTTCACCTCAGAAGGGTGCAGCTGACGATTGAACCGATCGCCCGCAACTGCGATGCCTGCGCCTGATGCACCACCTAAAACACCGCCTATGGCTGCACTACCGGCCTCCATCAGGCTATTAAAAGTCTCGCTATCGGGGTCAATATGTTGACTGACCAAATAATCAGCCATGACCTGTTTGGCTCTCTCAGAGCCTGCAGCAGAAATGGCACCGCCAAGTGCACTCTCCCCTCCCAGTGCAGCTACGGCTGCACCTGTAAGGCCATGCAACAAGACCTTGTTTGCCCCTCCGTCACCCCAACTTTTTCTGCGAGCTAACGCATCTGCTTCTGCCGCTTTGTCCCCAGTGGCCCTTGCCGAGGCAAGGTCGAGTGCGGCCCGCTCTTGCATGCTGCTAGCCAAGTCACCTGCCATCCGGAAGCCAATCTCTCCAGCGAGCCCCATCATTTCCTGCTGGTCGGCCATCTTCTTCTGATCGAAGATCTCCTTCAGCCCGGACTGCTGCAACTCGGTTGCACTGCGATCCAACCCTGCCAGCGCGGACTCGTCGCCATTGCGGATCTGGATCGTGCCGGCCGCAATATCGCTCTTGGTCGTGCTACTTGAGCTGTCGCTGGCGTTGCCCAGCATGCTCAGTCCGGCACCGATGGCAACGCTGGCCATGCTGCTGCCCGTGCCGCCGGCCACCGAGACGCCACTGGTCTTGTACTCCGCCTTGTTCTGGAGGTCCTCGACTGTCAGGCTATCGGTGGACAGCCGATTGAGACTGGTATCGGCAGCGCTGGCAATCGCACCGCCGACCAACTTCGTGTTACCGCCCACTGTGATGTCGAAGCCTCCATTGCCCGCCTGGATGCCGCTCTGCTCGGTCACGCTGGTGTAGCTGCTGTTGACCTTCTGCTGGCTATAGCTGCCGCCACTGCCCGAGCCGGTCGCCAGGGTCAGACTGGCCTGCTGCTGCTTGCTCTTGTACTCATTGGTGTCCTGCTCGCTCTTGATCAGCAGATCGCCGCCGACATTGGCCAGGACCTTGTTGCCAACAGCTTGTGCACCCTGGATCGTAGTGTCGTTTCCGCTCACCAAGGTCAAGGTGTCGTTGGCAGTGACCACGCTTTCTGCGCGCAGATCGCTATTGCCCTTGGCGCTGCCCTTGCCTGCAGACACCGTGAGGTAGTAGCCAGTTACTGCACCGACACTGATGCCGATTTCACCGCCTGCGTTCTTGTTCTCCGACTTAGTGGTGTTGGTTTCTTTGTTGCTCAGCAAGTTGAGATTGTTTGCTGCAGCCAAGGCCACGTTTTCACCGGCAATTTTGCTGCCAATGACGTTGAGATCGCCACCAGTTGCCGCGATGGTGACATCACCATTGCTGAGGATGCGGCTACCGCCGGTGGTCTCTTCGTGTGTGGTTGTCTTACTCGACGAACTGCTGGCACCGATGCCAAGGCGCAAGCTTACCCCCGTCGCATTGGCGGCACCTTGCGCACCATCGGCTGCGGCGGCGCCGGTCTTTGTCATGTTTCCGGCAACTGCTTGGCCGTCGTAGCCCTTCAGGCCATTGCCAACCAAGCCCACGGTGTCGCTGACCGCGTAACCCGCCTTGGCGGCATAGAGCGCCTTCAGGCGATCGTCTTCAACCTCCGACCCCCGCTTGACTGCGCCGTAGATCGCCTGCGCGGCGTCTACAGCGCTACCGGTCAACCCCAAGGTAATACCAGCACTCTGCTGCTTAGAGGTCTGCACCGTATCCACGGTATTTTCCGCCGCCGCAATCGTGACTTCCTTACCCACGATCGTGGTGCTGGTGGCGCTCAGCACATCGCTGCCGGTAATGGCCACCTTGTTGCCAGCGGTCATCGTCACCGAGCCGTCGGTGCTGCCGACCAGGCTGCCGCTGTTGGTGACCTCAGTGACGTCCAGGCCGTCGGTCTTCTTGGTGACGCCCAATGCGACGCTGAATCCGCCGCCGCCGTAGAGACCCGACTTCTTGACGGTCTTTTCGTGTTCCTCGCTGTGCGTGTTTTGCACCGTGTCCAGCGTGAGGTTGTTGCCTGCGGCCAGTACCACATCGCCGGTGCTGGCAACCTGAGCACCCTGCGACAGCAGATCGTTACCCGCAGCGATCTGCACCGTGTCGCCACTGAGCGTGGTGGTAACCGCCACGGTGTCGTGCCACTCGTCATGCGTGGTGGTCGTCTTGCTCGAGAACGTGCCCTTCTTCTTTTTGGTCATATCCTGCACGGCGTCGTGCTGCTCGCTGGCGGCGAGCAGGTTGACGTCGTTGCCCGCGGCCAGGCTGATAGCACCGTTCTTGCTTACAGCGTTGGCGGCGGTCAGGGTGATGTCGTTGCCGGCCTGCATGGCCAGATCGCCGCCGGCACTGAACTCGGTGCCGTAGACGGTTTCGTCGCGGGTCGCGGTGGTCTGCTTGAAGCGCTTGCGCGTTTCCAGGGTGTTGCTGGTGTCCACCGTGGTTAACGTGCTGGCATTGATGTCGTTGCCGGCACTGATACCCAAGCCCTTACCGGCGTCCAGCTTGGCGGCGAGCAGGTTGAGGTCGTTGCCTGCGCTCAGGACCAGGTTGCCGCCGGCAGTGAGCGCCTGCTGGTCGATGGTCTGGGTGGTCGTGGTGGTGGTGACGCGGGTCTTGCCGTTGCGGCTCTTGTAACTGTTGGTCTCGCTCTCGTTGAGGACGGATTCGACGGTGAGGTTGTTGCCTGCTGCGGCGATGAGATCACCGCCTGCGGTGACCTCGGCCTGGCGGATGGTCAGGTCATTGCCGGCGGTCAACTGCAGGCTATCGCCGGTGCTGATGTTGGTGCGCGTGGCGACCTTGCCATCCAGGCCGGTGGCCGGGGTCAGCGAGAGGTTGTTGCCTGCCTGCAGTGCAGCGCTGCCGCCGGCCTTGATGGTGACGCCGTGCAATTGCAGGTCGTTGCCTGCCGAGACCACTAGATCCCTGCCGGTGATAACCGATACGGCGTCACCACCACGCAGCAGGCCATTGTCGTCGCGCAAGGCGCTGGGCGTGAGACTGAGGTTGTTGCCTGCGATCAACGCCGCGCTGCCATCGGCCTGCACGCGGGTGCCGGTCAACGTCATGTCATTGCCGGCGAACAGTTGCAGGCTGTTGCTGGCGCTGATGCCGGACAGGATGCCAACACCGTTGATGGCCTTGGTCGCTTCGCTGACCAGGTTGTTGCCTGCCACCAATGCCACGTCGCGGCCCTGGATCTGGCCCTGGTTGAGCAGGTCGTTGCGTGCCTCGAGCGCCACGCTACCGGTGCCGCTGATGCGGCCCTGGTTGAGCAGATTGCCTGCGGTGATGCTGACGTCGGCACCGGCAATCACGCCCTGGTTGCTCATGGAATTGGTGGCGTTGAGCTCGACGTTGCCGCCGGCAATCAAGGCACCATTGCCGCGCAGCTGCAGCGAGTTGGAGGCCAGATAGACCACCGGCACCAACACTTTCTGGCCCTGGTAGTCCTGCTCCACCATCCATACGATGTCCTGCGTGAGTGCGGCCGCCTGTTCGGCGGTCAAGCCGACCCCCATGCTCAGCTGCAGCTGCCCTGCCGCAACCGCACCGGCTTCCAAGAGTGCGCGGTACTGCGCCACGCCATCGGCGTAATTGCCCAGATAGCGGCGACCGGTGAGCTGGGTGATCTGGTCCAGCACTAGGCGCTGCTCATAGAAGCCATCGCCCAGGCGGGTCTGGGTCCACTCCGGGTCCACGCCCAGCTTGTCCAGCAGGAAGTCGCTGCTGATGAAGTTGTCGTAGTTGACGAAGCGCGGGTCGGTCTCGATCAGGTAACGGCGGCCGGGGCCATTGCTGCGCCAGGCGTTGATGCCGCCCAGACCGTTGGCGGCGCGGCCCATGGCGGTGCGATCGGTGCCGGTGCCACTGGACAGGCGATACAAGCCACCGATGGGCAGATCGATCTGCGTCAGCGAGGTCTGCTCGCCGCCAACGATATTGGTGACCGGAATGGTGGCTTGGTCGACGCGGGTGCGACTCACGTTCGCCCCGGCCGTCACGCCGGTGCCGGTAGCAGTGGTCTGTACATTTGATTGATCGACCGTGCTGCGTACAAGCCCGCTATCGTTCGACATGACCGGTCCGACCGACATCGCGATGATGCCGCCGGACGCGGCCAGGGCTGCGTCTTGCGTGTTGGCGTCCACCTGCGTGCCTGCGCTACCGGCAGTGCCGGTAGCGACACGGATGCTGCTTGCACCGCCGTTTGCACGACCGATCACGGCTTGGCTGCCAACATTTGCGGCGGTCTGTCGGGTACGGCCGTTCAAGCCACCCTGCGCGCCGACACCATGGAGCGAGGCGCCGCTGATGGCGCGACCGTCGCTGCCGACAGCGCCGTTGCTGATGTTGGCGCCGTTGATGCTGACGCCTTGGCCGCCGGTCATGCTTGAACCAAGGGCAAGATAGCTACTATCGATAATCGAGGAGGAAAGCGAGTTCTGATCAGACTCGTAATAGCAAATTATCGGACGCTGGTTGGGGCGCTGCATACAATCATCGATCACGCCCCAAACTTTGTACTCAACATCCGACTGCCGCACACGCTGCTTCAATGCTAAAGCCTGATTGAGTACCGCGGCATCATCTACGACCGTTCCATCGGCAAGTCCTCCGAGCCCTCTCTGGTTAAGCCATAGGTTGGCAGCTGCGGCAATTGTTGATGCCGTGTTATTGATGTTTCCTGAAATACCGATATTGCCCCCCGCAACGATACGAGCTTCGGCACTGGCGGCGGTCAAGCGCTCACGATCAATAACTGAGTAGGTGCGGTAGACGCCCGGAGCATGACCAGTCCAAGGCCGGGAAGCTGTAGCGTTGTTGGGCATCTCTATCTGACCACGCTTGATCACCTCCTCGCCTGGCAGTGTCGCATTCGCTGCGATCCGCTCCTCGTTACTCAAGGGGCCGCTAACTGTCTGGATTACTCTTCGTGTGTTATTCAGCTGATTAGCAGCAATCAAAATACTCCCATCAGCCTCGATACTGCCCGACAGATTATTCACCACACCCGTACGCGACACCAGCGTACCGCCACCGTCCTGCGCGCCACCGATGGCGATACTGCCCAAGCTGAAGATGCGCGCGTCGCGGTTGAGCAGCTGGTCGCGCACGACGAGGTTCATGTTGCCGGTGGAGCCGAGCAAGGCCGAGCCATAGGCAGCATTGCCCGTAGCACCACCGAAGTCTGCGCCGTTGACCAAGGTGCCGGTATTTACCGAGACATTGCCGCCGACGATGCTGCCAGTGTTGTAGATGCTGTTTGCCACCAGCGACAGCGCGCCGTTGCCGGAAATGTTGCCTGCGTTGTCGATCACGTTGCCGCCGTTGAGGCGGGTGTCGTTGGATACGATGTTGGCACCAGCACGGTTAGCGATGCTGCCGGCCGTGATATCCAGGCGACGCGTTGCCTTGAGCGTGGCCTCGTTGACCAGGTTGCCGCTCACGCGCAGGTTGAAGTCGCCATTGCTGACCAGGTCGGCGCCGGCGCGATGGGTGTAGTCGCTACGCAAGGTCAGATCGAGCAGGTTTTGCGCCAGGATGCTGCCGCCGCCGTCGAAGCCGACGGTATCGATGAGCACATCACCGGCACCACCGGCCGCGCTGCCGGCACCGATCTGGCCACCTGCATTGTTTAGATTCTGCAGGTTCAAACGCACCGATTGCTCGGCCTTGACCTTGCCGTTCTGATTGTCCAACGTGGCGCCTGCGCGCTGCAGCAGAAAATTCGTGCCGGCGTAGATACTTCCGCCCTGGTTGTTCAAGCCATTGGTATTGGCGATCAGATCGCCACCGGCGACCAGCTGGCCACCATTGTTGGCGATGTTGGCGGCATCGATCACCACGCTACCGCGCCCACCGAGGTTGCCGCTGGTGTTCACCAAGGCACCGCCAGTGGTGATGCGCGTCAGTCCACTGCCGTTATTGACGATGCTGCCCTGGCCATTGTCGATGCGCCCACCCGACGCAGTCAGTGTATTGCCGGCGTCGAGCTGGCCGCCGCTATTGAGCAGCGCACCGGTGACAGCGACATTGAGATCGCGCCCGGCGCTGAGCTTGCCGCCTTGGTGATTATCGAGTTGGCCGCGTGCAGTGACGCTGAGATCGCGCCCCGCTTGCAGACTGCCGCCGGCGCTACTCAGATTTTCCGCAATGATCACTGCATCGGTACTGGCGCCGATCGTGCCATTGCCGTTGTCCAGGCCACGCGTGAGTTCCACGCGCGCACTGCCGCCCACACCGGCGTTGGCGACCGATTGCACCGTACCGCCTGCATTGCTGAGGCTGTCGGCACGCAAGGTCAGTGCACCCCCGCTGGCCTGCAGCAAGCCGTTACGGTTGTCGGTGGCGCCGCTGCTTTGCACGTTCAAGCCACGCGCGGCAACCGAACCGCTGACGTTGTTGAGGCTGCCTACCGTCAGCGTTGCATCGCCGGCTGCGGCAATCGCGCCGCTCTGGTTGTTCAACGTGCCGGTTGCGCCCAGGCTGAGCTGGCCCTGGGTCAGGATGCGTCCGTTGGTATTGCCGAAACCACCACGGCTGGTCACCGACAGGCTGCCGGTGCCGGCATGTTCAATGCGCCCTTGGGCATTTTCCAGGCTGGCTGCAGTGACGGTCAGTGCCTGGCCATTGCTGGCGATGGTGCCGGCGGTATTATCGATCGCGCCACCGACGCTGATGCGGGTCAGACCACTGCCGCTTTGCACAACACGGCCACCGGCGTTGTTCAACCTGCCGCCGTCGATGCTGAGCTGGCTGGCCTGCATCTGGCCGCCGACCGTGTTGAGACGACCGTTGTCGATACTGCCGACGGCCTGCACGCTGAGCATGCCACCAGCGAGCAGATCGCCTCCACGATGATCGAGATTGCCGCCGGTCGTCAGTACCACGTTGCCGGTGGCGCGTGTGCTGGTGCCAGCCAATTGCAACTGGCTGCCTTGCGCGGTGAGGTTGCCGCCTGCCAGCAGTTTGCCGGAGGCACTGAGCTGGCGATCGGCAATCAGGCTCAGCGTACTTCCGCTGCCGAGGCTTCCATCGGCCTTGATACCGGCACCCGCCGTGCCGGCAATGCTGATCTCGCCAGCACGAAGGGTTAAATTACCCGATGCGGTGGTCTGCCCGGCATTCTCGATGCGCGCGCCCTGCAGACCCAGCGTCGTACCGCTGACAGTCCCCTGCTGCCGCAACACGTTATCGCTGGTCATACTGATCTGCTGAGCGCTGACCTGGCCCGCAACATCCAAGTCGCCCTTCGCGCGCAAGTCCAGCGTGCTGCCTGCACTCAAGGTGCCGTTTTGTGTCAGCGTGCCATCGGCCTGAGCGGAGAACGCGTTGGCCGATGCCAGACTGCCCGCCAGTTGCAGATTGCCGCGGCTGATCAACTCGACATTGCCAAGCTCGCTACCCAGCTGACCGCTACTGCTGAGTTGCGCCGCTTCGACGCGCAAGCCGGCGCCTCCGATCAGATCGCCGCGATTGTCCACCGCACCGCTGGCAATCACGCCCAGACGTTGCAGGCCGTAAGCCTGGCCAGTTTGCTGCAGCGAACCGACGCCCAACGTCAGTTGGTTACCCGCGCGCATGGCGCCGGCGTTATCCAGCAAGCCCGAGATGGCAAACGTGGCGTCGCCTTGTGCGAGCAGCACACCGGCCACGGCATTGCTCGCGCTGGCGGCCGTAACGTTCAAGGCTTGCCCAGCGACGACTTGCGCTGCGTTGGTCAACGCACCGCTCGCGCTCAACACTACATCGCGATCGGCCTGCACCACCCCGGCAATCGCAAGGTTGCCAGTGCTGCGCAAATTCACGTCAGCGGCCGCATCGAGTGCACCACGACTGTCAATCGCAGCACCCTCCAGGTTGATCGTGCCACTGCTTTGCAGCACTGCAGCCTGCCCGGTGGCGACGCGTGCGCCGCGCAGATTGGCATCACCCACCGCGACCGCCTGGCCATTCAAGGCCAACGCGCGCTGCGCCCGTAGATCGAGCAGCGACGCAGACTGCAGCGTGCCGGTGGCGGTCAGGTCGCGCTTGGCCTCCAGCGCGACGGACTGCGCTTTGAGCGAGCCCGCTTGTTGCAGGTCACCACCAGCGGTTGCCTGCAGTGCAGTTGCTGCGGCGACGACGCCTTGCAGCGTCATGTCGCCCTGACTGGTCAGGATGACGTCGGCGGCTTCGCTGCCGAGCTGCCCGCTACTGCGCAACACACCCGCATCCGCCCGCAGCGCGTCCTTGGCGATGAGGGTGCCGCGATTGTCCAGAGTGCCGATCACCTTGGCGGCCAATGCCTTGCCCGCGATGGCCGTACCGCTCTGATCCATACTTGTTGCGGCGATGCTCAGATCCCCGCCACTCTGCAGGCTGCCGGCGTTGCGCAAGGTACCGGTCGTCAGCGAGACGCTGCCATCGGCCGCCAACACCCCGGCGGCCACATTGTCGACCCCACCGGCTTGCACCGAAAGATCGCGGCCAGCAAACACCTGGCTCGCGTTACCGAGCGTACCCGTCGCGCTCAGCGCAACATCTCGACTGGCCTGCACCACGCCTGCGAGTGACAGGTCACCGGTACTGCGCACGTGCAGATCGGTTCCGGCATCGAGCGTGCCAAGGCTGTCGATTGCCGCGCCATCCAGCGTGATTGTGCCGCCACTCTTGAGCACCGCATCGTGCCCGGTAACCACGGCGTTGCCGCGCAGCTTGGCGTCGGTGAGCGCCTGTGCCTGGCCATTCAAGGCCAGCATCCGCTGCGCCTGAAGATCCAGCGTGGACGCCGACAGCAGCGTGCCGCCGGCAGTCAGATCACGACCAGCCTGCAGGGTTATCGACTGTGCATTGAGCGAGCCGGCTTGCAGCAGGTCGCCACCAGCCGTTGCCTGCAATGTGGTTGCTGCCGCCACCACGCCTTGTAGATCGATGGTCTTCTGGCTGGTCAGTGTCAGTGCGCCATTCACCGAACCCAGCTGCCCACTGCTGAGGATATTGCCCGCAGTGATGGTGAGATCCTTGCCTGATACCAACTGGCCCGCATTTACGAAGGCATCGGTCGAAGTGATCGAGACCGCATCGCCACTATAGACACGGCCGCGCTGCACCAGCGAACCTGCTGTCAGCTCAAGACCTTGCTCACCATGCAAGGTGCCGCTGTTGTCCAGCACACCCGCAACATCCACATCCAACTTGCGCAACGCGCCCAGGGTTGCGTCCGCAGTGTTGTTGGCGCTGGCAGCACGTACACTCAGATCGCGTGCAGCAACGACGTTCGCGCCATTGCTCAATGCACCAGTAGCGGTCAGCGCGATGTCGCGCCCGGCCTGTACCACGCCGGCCAAGGTCATATCGCCTGCACTGCGCATGCCCAGATCGGTCGCCGCATCGAGCGAGCCACGGCTATCGATGGCTCCGCCATCCAACGTGATGGCGCCACCGCTCTGCAGCACTGCTGCGGCACCGGTCAGAATATTCGCGCCGGTGACACGTGCGTCGCCCTTGCTCGATGCTTGTCCATTCAACGCGAGCGTGCGCTGTGCCTGCAGGTCCAGCGTGGATGCCGATTGCAGGTTGCCGCTTGCAGTGAGATCACGGCCGCCCTGCAACACAACCGACTGCGCCTTGAGCGAGCCAGCCTGCTGAAGGTCGCCGCCGGCAGTTGCGCGCAGTGCTGTGGCCGCTGCAACCACGCCCTCCAGTTGCAACGTACCTTCACTGGTCAATACGACGTCGGCAAGCTCACTTCCCAACTGCCCGGTACTGCGCAAGGTGCCCGCATCGATCTGCAGCGTATCCTTGGCGATCAGGTTGCCGCGATTGTCCAATGTGCCCGCAATCGTGGCGTGCAGCGTCTTGCCGGAAGATGCGCTCCCGCTCTGGTCAATGCTTGCTGCGCTGATGCGCAAGTCGCCACCGGCCTGCACCCGACCGGCATTGGTCAGCTGCGCGGCAGTGGTTAGGGTCACACTGCCCTCACCCGCCAACAGGCCAGCCGCAGTGTTATCCAAGCTGCCTGACTGCAGCGACATATCTCGGCCCGCAAACACCTGCGCCGCGTTATTGAACGCGCCGCTGGCGCTCAAACTGACGTCGCGCCCACCCTGTGCAACGCCTGCCAGCATCAGGTCGCCCTGACTGCGGATTCGCAGGTCGCCACCGGCATCCAGCTTGCCCTGGCTATCGATCGCAGCACCGTCGAGCGCGATCGCACCAGTACTCTGCAATACCGCATCCTGGCTCGTCGTCAGCATGGCAGCACGCAGCGAAGCATCCCCACCGACCCAGCCTTGCGCTGCATAACGCAGTGCGCGTTGCGCACGCAGATCAAGTGTGGAGGCCGATTGCAAGGTGCCGGCAATAGTGAGATCTCGCCCCGCTTCCAACGATGCAGTTTGTGCTCGCAATGATCCGGTCTGCTGCAAATCGCCCGCCGCGTCAGCGTGTAACGCCGTTGCAGCGGCGACCAAGCCTTGCAATGCGATATCGCCCTGGCTACGCAGGCGAACGTCTGCCATCTCGCTGCCGAGTTGTCCGCTGCTGCGCAAGCTGCCTGCATCGATCTGCAGCGTGTTCTTGGCAATGATGTTGCCAGTGGTGTCGAGGGCACCGATAACCGTTGCCGAGAGCGTGTTGCCTGAACTGGCACTACCGCTTTGCCTCAGCGTGCCTGCCGCTAGCTGCAGATCATTTGCTGCGTACAGAGTGCCTGCATTGTCCAATAAGCCAGTCGTGCGTAGACGTGCATCGGTATCGGACGAGAACGCGGCACCCTGCGCATTACGCAACGATGCTGCATCCACATCCAACGCAGCGCCCGCGATCACTTTGGCACGGTTATCCAGGTCCGTGCCCGCCTGCAATCTGGTGGCGCCGGCACTTTGCACGGTTCCGCTCAACGACAGATCAGCCGCACTTGCGATACGCAGATCGCCGCCGGCGTCGATCAGGCCATCATGTTCGATGGACGCGCCACGCAACTGCACTGCGCCATCGCTGCGGAGTTGTCCATGCTGACGCAGGGTTCCATTCGCCTGCAGATCGATATCGCCTGCCGACCGCATGACGGCATCGCTGATGAGCTCGCCGGTTGCGACCATGGTCAATGCACCACGCGTGGTCTGCAGCGTGCCCGAGAGATCGGCATCGCCGCCGCTTCGAAGGTTCATGCTGCCCGCATTGACGGTGCCGGAGAGCTGCGCCCCCGCACCGGCATCCAGGGCCAATACGCCGCCTGCCACAGTGTTCCCGCGCAGGCTCAAATCAGTGCTGCTGCGCAGCGTGGTATCACCGCGCTGACTGCCGATATCGCCGCTGCTTTCCAGCGTTGCGGCATCCACTGTCAAGGCATTGCCAGCGACAAAGCCGCCGCTGTTGACCAAACCACCAGCAATCGTCACCTGCCCATCGCGCGCGGCAGACAGGCTGCCCGCTGTGGTCATGCTGTTGGCCTGGATGCGCAGATCACGTCCGGCGTAAGCGCTACCGGCGCTGCTCAATGCACCAGCAGTGCGTAGATTCAGATCTTCGCCGGCAGACACGGCACCGCGCTGCGCGATATCAATGCTCGCCGCGTCCAGGACGACAGCATCCGCCGCAACCAATTGCCCCTGCACATCGAGTCGACCACCGGCCTGTACATCAGCATTCTGCCCGGCTTGTGCCAAGCCGCCCAAACGTACGTTGCCGCTCGCGTTCAAGCGCAGCGCTGTCGCCGCGTCCAAGGTGCCGAGTGCGTCGATCGTGAGTGCATTCAGTGCAATGGCAGCACCACTTTGCAACGTGCCGGTCAACGCAATCCGTGCGGCGCGTACAGTGACGCCTGACCCGCCATACGCGACACCGCCGCTGCGCAGCACGCCGTCAGCGCCCAGGTCCAACGCACCGGCCGCATGCAGGCTGCCATCGGCATTCAGTTCCGAACCGAACAGACGGATCGACCCTGCGCTACTGCGTCCGACATGGCTCAATGTGCCACTGGCCTGCGCATCCAATGCAGCACTGGCCACCAGATCGCCGGCCAGATTCACGCGCACACCCCGCAGACGCACATCCCCCTGCTGCGAACCCAGGACGCCACGCTGATCCAGATCTCCTGACGCGCGTAGATTGACGCCATCGCGCGCTACAGTGGTGCCGCTCAGGCTGATCTGGCCTGCGCTGTCGATCTGCAGATCGCCGCTCTGCGCAGCCAAGGTGCCACGGCTCACCACGCCCACACCCGCCTCGGTGGCGATCAGGCGAATGCGGTCGGCGTACATGCCGCCAAGCTGCGCCACGTCGATACCGATCGATGGGGCTGCGCCATCGGCGCCCGGCACCATGTCGAGCAGCATGCCGTCGTAATTGATGCGTCCAGCGCCTGCAGCCGCCACCAGTTCTTTGGTCCAGATCGAGCCATCGACGCTGAGCTGGCGGGATAGCAGATCCAGGCGATCCACATTGAACGCGTCCAGACCGTTGTTGCCGATGCTGAGCGCACCGCCGGTGATGGTGAAGCCGTTCAACGCACCATCGCTGCCCAGATTGGGCGTGCCAGTGGTCAAGGTAACGCGCGAGCTGTTGAGAAATCCGCAACCGTCGCAGGAGATACCGTTGGGATTTGCGATCACCAGCTGCGCCTTGGCGCCGGCGATTTCGGTGTAGCCCTGCAAGCGACTGCTTGCCGAGGTCACTTCGTTGAGGATCAGCGACGCAGCACCGCTGCGCTGTAGATTGTCGTTGCCGGCAACATAGCCGCCCAGTTCCGTCTTGGAAATCTGCGCACTATTGTTAAGGATCAACCCATTTGGGCCGACGTTGAAGTTGCTGTATCGGTTGTGCGAAATGCCGCGCGCATTGGGCGCGACGATGTCCACCACCGGCACGCCATTGACCGCGACCTGCTGGCCAGGTGTCTGCCCACCGGGGTTAGGCGTGGGCGCAACCTGCGCCCACGCCGGAAACGATGTCCAGGTCACCGTGCAGCACAGCAACAACGCAAGCGCACGCTTGCTCTGTTCGACCAGGTAACCACGCACGCGCATCGCCTCGGTATCCATCGCTTCTCTCTCGCCGCCCGCAGGCGTCATCAATCAACAAACGCGCGGCCGGCTGGCGGCGCGATCCATGTCAGAACTGGTAGATCACACGCACGCCGTATGCCGGCTGTGCACTTCCAAAACCGTCCGGGCGATGGATCGCCCAACCGGCAAATGCATCGATGCTGGCGCCGAACCAACCACCGCGCAGGCCCACTGCGCCACCCACCAGACTGCGGCCACGTAGACCGCTGGCACTGGTGCCATCGATGCGGCCCGCATCCAAGCCCAGGTACGGCGTCAAGCCAATTTGCTGGATCGGAACACTCAGGGTGTTGCGCCAGTACGCGCCCTTTTCGGCACCCAAGGTTGCTTCGCCGTCGAAGCCGCGCACGCTGTAGCGACCACCGATGGTGACGAACTCCGAGCCGAGCAGTAACTCGCCGGCAGTCTGCGCACGCAGACTGCTTTCCCATGCCACCGGCAGCGGACCCAGCTTGAACGGCATGGCCGTGCTCACGTCCAAGGTGGTCACGCCATAGCGGAATGTCGGAAACCCGATCTGCGGGTCGTAACCGGTCCACTGGCTGTCGAACCACGGCGTGCCACGCCGATGCGCGATGCGCACGTCCAGCTGCATCGCCCCCAGGTAGCGACGATGGGTAAAGTAAAACTCCGCGCTGCTGGTATCGCGACGCTGGATGCCGATCTCCACACCATCCAGGTAGCTGCGCGCACGCCGCCTGCCAACCGTGACGCCGGCCGATGTCTTGCTGGTGCCGTTACGGTGCAGCACACGCTGGATATCCAGCTGCGCGTTGCTGGACTCGCCGCTGGACTGGAAGGTCTGCAAAAATCCATCCACGCGCTGGTGATAGCGATACGACGAGGCCGACACCGCAAACGTCCACCATCCCCATGGCAGGTTATAGCTCAGGCTGTTGCCGCGCGTGCCGCGCTCTTCATCGCGCGTAGCCAGATCATGGCTGTAACCGATGCTGAGCAGATCGTTGAGGCCAAGCGGGTTGTCCAAGGAAAGATCCAGCCCGCCCTGCACACGGCCGGTGGCTTCCACGCCCGAATCGTCGGCGTTGACCACGCCACGCCAGCGCCGACCATGCTGCAAGGTGATGACCAGATCCGATTCGCCCGGCGCCTCACCAGGTGCGATATCGATCTTCGCGTCCTGCGAGGGCAGCCGCTTGAACTGCTCAACCGCCTGCTCGATTGCACGCAAATCCAGCAAGTCGCCATGGCGCAGCGGCAATGCACTCTTCCAGTACTCGCCACCGGTGTCGGACACTACGCGTACCGAACGCAAGCGACCGGGCATCAGCTCAAAGCGCAGTTCCCCACGTGACAGATCCTGTTCGGGCACTCCGATGCGGGTGGTGACCAGGCCACGCGCGACCAGTTGATCCAATGCGCGCCGCCGGATGATGTCGATCCCGGCGCGGCCAATGCAGCGCCCTTCATAACGACGCAGCGACGTCCACAACCACGCAAAGCGCGCAGCATCCTGGCCGGCACCGGACAGGCGCACACGCGCGATCGGAAAACACAGTTCCTCCTTGGGCAGCACAGTGCTGCGAACGTCCACGCGCTCGGCATCCTCGCGCGGGCCGGCGAAGGGCGCTTGACGTTCTTGTTCCTGACGACGTTGAATTTCTTCGGCCTGGCGCAACTGCTCCTGCCGATCCAGTGTTGTCGGTGCCGACTGTTGTGCAGCCGCCAGCCCGGCGACCGCCCACAGGCAAGCCGCCAGCGCCAATGGCGCGGATCGCATCCACATCTGTCCCGCCCCCTGTGCAGCGGTCGCGCCATTGCAGCGCCGCCACTCACACCATCATGCCTGGCCGCCAAAACGGCGACTCAACCCTTGAGCACGATGAAATGCGGCGCAACTGTGCTGCAAGCTCAAGCGCCGGTCAACGCGCCGTGTAGGGGTCACCCTGTAAGAAAAATCCGACCTTTTGAAATTCGTGACATAAATCACGTAAATACTGAGCATCGTGGATGCGGTGGCGCTGCCGACACACATGCTCTGGTGCCGAAGAGCCAATGAACGTCCTGCAACTAGCAGCTAAATCAGCATATGGAGTAATGCCATTTCGGCATATTCCTGCACAAGCATGACCATTCCTGTCCAGTGCAACAGTCGCTTGAACCAGAATGTTGGCCGATTCCACATCGCCGCCACCTGTTTCGCATCGCTTGCTAGAACGACGCCAGACATATCCATGCAGCCATCCTGGTGATGAGCCAGCACAACGATCTGGATTTCGAGATCATCATCAATGCCGGCGGCACCGACCAGACGGCATGAGCGCTCGACGCTTTCAACGTCAATCTCCACGGCCGCGCGTGGTGCATCCCGATATCGGAGCTTGCGCCGTGGCAAGGTTACACAGAGCAGTAATGCGAGGCCCAGGCAAGTCGAAAACAAGACTTCCCAGGAATGCCAAGCGATTGAATTCTTGTGACCCCGGCCCGATTCGAACGGGCGACCTTCCCCTTAGGAGGGGGACGCTCTATCCAGCTGAGCTACGGGGCCAAGGGCGGCATTGTCGCACGATCGTTGCGATTGCCAAGCCGGTGGGCGGTTGGCGGAGCCTGCTAAAATCGGCGGCTACCCGTGTCGCCGGTTGGCTTTGACCGCCACGCGACTGCCCCGACTTTCTTGGAGATCCCATGTCCGCTGACCTGCTCAAGGCGCTCGACCTCGCCGCGTCCAATTCCGGTACCTATCTTGGCGAGGCGACCTGGTCGCAGGCCACCGGTGCCGGGGTGCTGCAGCCGCTCAATCCGACCACCAATGCGGTGATCGCCGATGTGCAGGCGACCACGCCGGAGGACTACGAGCTGATCGTGCAGCGCGCACAGGCCGCCTTCAAGGTATGGCGGACCACGCCTGCGCCGCGCCGTGGCGAAGCCGTTCGCCTGTGTGGCGAAGCGCTGCGCGCGCACAAGGATGCGCTGGGATCGCTGGTGGCGCTGGAAATGGGCAAGAGCAAGCCCGAGGGGGATGGTGAAGTGCAGGAAATGATCGACATCGCCGACTTCGCGGTCGGCCAGAGCCGCATGCTTTACGGCTACACCATGCATTCGGAGCGCCCGGGCCACCGCATGTACGAGCAGTACCAGCCGCTGGGCCTGGTCGGCATCATCAGTGCCTTCAACTTTCCGGTGGCGGTGTGGGCGTGGAATGCGTTTTTGGCGGCGATCTGCGGCGATATCTGCATCTGGAAGCCGTCCAACAAGACCCCGCTGACCGCGATCGCGACGATGAAGATCTGCAATGCGGCGCTCAAGGAGGCCGGTTTCCCGGACATCTTCTTCCTGATCAACGATGCCGGCACCTCCCTGTCGGAGAAGCTGGTCGAAGACACCCGCATCCCGCTGATCAGCTTCACCGGTTCGACCCAGATCGGCCGCGTGGTGGCCGAGAAGGTCGCGCATCGCCTGGGCCGTTGCCTGCTGGAGCTGGGCGGCAACAACGCCATCATCCTGGACGAAACCGCCGACCTGAAGCTGGCCATCCCGGGCATCGTGTTCGGCGCAGTTGGCACCGCCGGGCAGCGCTGCACCACCACGCGCCGCCTGATCGTGCACGAATCCATCCATGACAACGTGCTGGCCACGCTGGTCAAGGCGTACAAGCAGCTCGACAGCAAGATCGGCGATCCGACCGACCCGGCCAACCTGATGGGCCCGCTCAACAGCCAGGGCGCGGTGGAGCAGTTCCTGGCCTCGATCGCCAAGGCCAAGGCGGCCGGCGGCACGGTCGAAGTGGGCGGCACCGCGATCGATCGCCCGGGCAACTTCGTGTTGCCGGCCATTGTCACCGGGCTGCAGAACAGCGACGCGGTGGTGCAACACGAGACCTTCGCGCCGATCCTGTACGTGATGAAGTACAGCACGCTGGATGAAGCGATCGACCTGCAGAACGGCGTGCCGCAGGGCCTGTCGTCGTCGATCTTCACCCAGAACCTCAAGGCGGCCGAGAAGTTCCTGTCCGCTGCGGGCAGCGATTGCGGCATCGCCAACGTCAACATCGGCACCTCCGGTGCGGAGATCGGCGGCGCGTTCGGTGGCGAGAAGGAGACCGGCGGCGGCCGCGAATCCGGCTCGGATGCGTGGAAGGTCTACATGCGTCGCCAGACCAACACGATCAACTATTCCGACTCGCTGCCGCTGGCGCAGGGCATCAAGTTCGATCTCTGATCGAAGGCGACAAGGCGCGTCTGGCAATCGCCGGCGCGCCGTTTTCCCGCGACGCCGCACCCCGATGTGCCCGCATGACGTGATGCACAGCCAACCGGCATCCCTCCGTGCATGGCACCGGACGGGCAGTCAAGCACCAGCCTCGTGTGCGACAACAGACCCCAAAGCGGCGCGACCGAGCGCCGCATACGCAGCGCTCCCGGCTCTTTCGGCCGCTTCAGTCAGGCCAAATCCGATCACGCCGCTGCGTTTGACCACAGACGGCGCGCCATTCGAGCGGCGGCTCTGGGATAATCAGGCCACGCCAGCCGTCGGCTGCCCTCTTTCTCAGGAGTCAATGATGAACGCTGTCGTTCGACAGACCAGTGCCATGGCGGTGGTCAGCCTGGTCGCAGGCATTCTCGGCTGGACGCTGATCCCGTTCCTCGGCAGCGTGTGCGCCATCATCACCGGCCATCTGGCGCGCGCGGAAATCCGCCGCAACCCACAGGGGCTGGACGGCGACGGGCTGGCGATCGGCGGGTTGATTCTCGGCTGGCTGGCGGTGGCGACCTGGCTCGCGGCGATCGGGATCTTCATCCTGTTCTTCGGTGGCATGGCCTGGCTCGCGGCGGCCAACAGTTGAGCATGGCCGCGCCCTCCTCCGCGCAACGTTTCAATGACCGCGTCGCGGCCTATGTGCGCTACCGGCCGAGTTATCCGCCCCAATTGCTGCGCTGGTTGCACGAAGAGCTGGGCGTGACACCGGCGACAGCCGTTGCCGATATCGGGGCCGGGACCGGCATCTCCAGCCGCCTGTTCCTGGAAGCTGGCTACCCGGTGACGGCGGTGGAGCCGAATCCGGCCATGCGTGAGGCCGCGCTGCAGTGGCTGGCGGAGTTCCCCAACTTCCAGGCCATCGACGGCACCGCCGAAGCCACCGGGCTGGCCGATGCCAGCGTGGGGCTGGTGTCTGCGGCGCAAGCCTTCCACTGGTTCGACACGCAGGCGGTGCGCGCAGAGTGGGCGCGCATCCTGCAGCCCGACGGGCTGGCCGTTATCTACTGGAACAGCCGCGAGCTGGACACCACCGCGTTCTTGCGCGGCTATGAGCAATTGCTGCTGGACTACGGCACCGACTATTCGGCGGTGGCCGAACGCTATCAGGACGATGCCACCATGCAAGCGTGGTTCGGCGAAGGCTTCCGCGCGATGGCGCGCTTTCCGAATGTGCAGCGCCTGGACTTCGACGCCTTGCGTGGCCGGTTGCTGTCGTCCTCGTATGCACCGCTGGCCCACGATCCACGTCATGCTCCGATGCTGGCTGCGCTGCGCACGCTGTTCGATGCGCACGCCCGCGATGGGCTGATCGACTTCCAATACCAGACCCGCGTTTTCGCCGGGAGATTGAACTGACCTGCATGTATTCGCTTGCCCGCCCTTTCCTGTTTACCCTCGATGCCGAGCGCGCCCACGCGCTGGCGCTGCGCTCCATCGACACCGCATACCGTACCGGCACCACGCCGCTGCTGGCCAGGCGCCCGGTGCCGCTGCCCACGCCCGCGTTCGGCCTGATGTTTCCCAATCCGGTCGGTCTTGGTGCCGGCCTGGACAAGAACGGCGAGCATATCGACGCGCTGCTGGCGCTGGGTTTCGGCTTTGTCGAAATCGGCACGGTGACGCCGCGCGCGCAGGAAGGCAATCCGAAGCCGCGCATGTTCCGCCTGCCCGAATACCAGGCAGTGATCAACCGCATGGGCTTCAACAACCTGGGCGTGGACGTGCTGGTGGCCAACGTGCAGCGTGCGCGCCGTCGCGGCGGCCTGCTCGGCATCAACATCGGCAAGAACAAGGACACGCCCAACGAGGACGCGACCAGCGACTATCGCTATTGCATGGAGCGGGTGTATCCGCTGGCCGACTACATCACCGTCAATATTTCCTCGCCCAACACCGCCGGTCTGCGCGAACTGCAGGAAGAACAGGCGCTGCGTCGGCTGATCGCCGACCTGCGCGAAACCCAGGAAGCATTGGCCGCGCAACACGGCAAACGCGTGCCGATGCTGGTGAAGGTGGCGCCGGACCTCAACGACCGCGACATCGATGCTGCCGCGCGCGTACTGGCCGACCTGGCGGTGGATGGGGTGATTGCCACCAACACCACGGTGACGCGCACCTTGATCGCCAACCATCCGCTGGCTGGCGAAGCCGGCGGCTTGTCGGGCGCGCCGCTGCTTGGGCAATCCACGCTGGTGCTGCGCCGCCTGCGCGCGCGCCTGCCCGAATCGATCCCGCTGATTGGCGTGGGCGGCATCAACTCCGGTGCGGACGCGGTGGCCAAGATGGCGGCCGGTGCGACGCTGGTGCAGTGCTACAGCGGGCTGGTGTATCGCGGTCCGCCATTGATTGGCGAATGCGTGGACGCGATCCGCCGCCGCCGCGAAGCACCCAGCGGCGGTGCGGTGTCGCCGCTATGAGCGTCAGCGTGCAGGCTGGCTGGCAATTGCGCGAGCACGCCCCGCTGCGGGCGCTCAATACCTTCCACGTCGATGCCACGGCGCGCTGGTTGCTGAGCATCCAGGCCCCCGATGCATTGCCGGACGCACTGGCCACCCCGGAGATTGCCGGGCAACCGCTGCTGGTGCTGGGCAGCGGCAGCAACGTGTTGCTGGCCGGCGACCCGCCGGGCTGCGTGCTGTGTTTCGACAACCAGGACATCGCCATCCTTGCCCACCATGCCGACCATGCCATCGTGCGTGCCGGTGCCGCGGTCAACTGGCATGCGTTGGTGCTGTATTCGCTGCAGCAAGGTTTATCCGGGCTGGAAAATCTGGCCTTGATTCCCGGCACCGTCGGTGCCTGCCCGATTCAGAACATCGGCGCATATGGCGCGCAGGTGAGCGATTTCATCCAGGTGGTGGAGGCTTTCGATCGGCATGCCCAGCAGTTCGTGCGATTGACGACAGATGCATGCGCCTTCGGTTACCGCGACAGCGTGTTCAAGCAGCAACCGGACCGCTATCTGATCGTCGCGGTGGAATTCCATCTACCGCTGCTGCACGAACTGCGACTGGATTACGCCGGCATCCGCGAAGAACTCGCCAGCATGGGTGCCGAATTGGCAGGTGCGGCCGACGTGGCGCAGGCGGTGATCAATATCCGCCGACGCAAATTGCCGGACCCCGATGTGCTCGGCAATGCCGGCAGCTTCTTCAAGAACCCGCTGCTGCCGAGCGAACAGATCGCCGCATTGCACGCCACGTTTGCCGACATGCCGGTGTACCCCGGCGAGCAGCCCGGCCAAGGCAAGTTGTCGGCGGCCTGGCTGATCGAGCAGTGCGGCTGGAAAGGCAAGCGCGAGGGCGATGCCGGCGTATCGCCGGATCACGCCTTGGTGCTGGTCAACTACGGCACCGCAAGCGGCGCGCAGTTGCTGGAGTTTGCACGGCGCATCGCCGAATCGGTACGCGAGCGTTACTCGGTGATTCTGGAGCCGGAACCGCGTGTCATCGGAGCGCATTGGTGACAGCGCAGCAGGCATCACGACGTGCTGCGCTGTGGATGCTCACCAGTACCTTCGCCTTTGGCCTGATGGCCATCTGCATCCGGCTGGCGGCGAGCAATATCGCCACCACCGAGATCGCGTTCTTTCGTAACGCGTTCGGGTTGCTGGCGCTGCTGCCGTTGATCGTGCGACCGGGTAAGCCGCTGCCGCGCACCCGGCAGTTGCCGCAGTATCTGGCGCGCACGCTGATCGGCCTGGCCTCGATGCTGTGCGGGTTCTGGGCGATCGGCCACCTGCCGTTGTCGCAGGCGATCTCGCTGTCGTATTCCACCCCGTTGTTCGTCACCGTGCTGGCGGTGGTATGGCTGCACGAACAGGTACGCATGCGCCGCTGGCTGGCGGTGGCGGCCGGGTTTGTCGGTGTGTTGGTGATCCTGCGGCCAGGCTCGTCCACCTTTACGCCGGGCCTGCTGGTTGCGCTGTTGGCGGCAATGATCAGCGCGGTGGTGGCGATCCAGATCAAGCAACTCTCGCGCAGCGACGACTCGGACACGGTGGTGTTCTACACCTATGTGTTCTGGGTGCCGATGTCGCTGATTCCGGCGCTGTTCCAGTGGGCCTGGCCGCAGGGCATCGACTGGCTCTGGCTGGTGGCGATCGGCATCTTCGGCACTGCCGGGCAGTTGTTCTGGACGCGTGCGCTCAAGCTGGGCGAAGTCTCCGCGTTACAGCCGATCAGCTTCATGCAGCTGCCGCTGGTGGCGCTATTGGGCTGGTGGCTGTTCGGCGAAGCGATCGAACGTCATACCTTGACCGGTGCCGCCATCATCCTCTGCGCCAACGTCTATATCGCGCACCGCGAAAGCGTACTGGCGCGTCGCGCGGCCACGCATGCACCGGTGGAAGGTGCAAAGCCGGGCGAGTGAGTGCGCGCGGCCATCACACCACTGCGTTCACCGCCAAGCGGGGCAGCCTGGGCGAGTGAGCGGCAAGGTTGGCCATCGACACAGCTCCGGGGCGGATCCATCCCTGCGTCAGTACAGCGCGCGAAACGCGATGCGCTGAACCGCCCTGGCCGCCGCGGTCACCGCTAATCGGCAAACGGCACGCGCCCGGGCTGCTGCGCACCCGCAACTGCCTGCTTGCGCCAATGTGGACGCCGCGTACCGTGGAACATGACCAGATACAGCCCGACCACCCATACCAGCGCCGCCGACCATCCACCCAGAATGTCGGAGGGATAATGCACGCCCAGATAGATCCGCGACACGCCCACCAACAGCGCGAACGCGCTGGCAGCGAGCGTCACCGGCCAGCGCCAGCGTGTGTTCCAGGCCAGTGCGATGACCACTGCAGCAAGCGTCATCGAACCCATTGCATGGCCGCTGGGAAAACTGAACGTGCTTTCCGGAGCGATCGATTCCCATAAGCTCGGGCGATCGCGCTGAAAGAACTGCTTGGCGCCCATGTTCAGCAACGCCGAGCCGGCAAAGCCCAGCGCGGCAAAGGTGCCTTCGCGCCAACGGCGCAACGCCAGCAGCACCAGCACGATGGCGATATCGGCAGGAATCACCCCGTACTGATAACCAATCTTGGAGATCACCCCGAAAAACGCATCCAGCCCTGGGGTGGCGATGCTGCGCATGCTCCACAGCAAGGGCTCGTCGAAGTAGACATTTTCCAGTTCGTGGACTTCGTCGGCCAGGTCGACGAACAACCCCAGCGGCAACAGCACGCCGGCAAACAGCAACGCCATGCGCCAGGCATTGCTGCGCAGCCACCCCCTGAATCCAGCCGGCGATTCAGCCGGCGCGGCGAACATAGGTACGTTCGACGTACTGATCGATCAGATCGATGAACTCGTAGGCGATGTTCTCGCCACGCAAGGTGACGCTTTTTTCGCCATCGATGAACACCGGTGCCGACGGCGCCTCGCCAGTGCCCGGCAACGAGATGCCGATATTGGCGTGGCGCGATTCGCCCGGCCCGTTGACCACGCATCCCATCACCGCCAGCGTCATGTTCTCGGCGCCGGGGTTGGTCACCTTCCACTCCGGCATCTTGGCGCGCACATGGTTCTGCACTACCCCTGCCAGCTCCTGGAAGAACTCGGAGGTGGTGCGGCCGCAACCGGGGCACGCAGTGACCATCGGCGTAAAGGCGCGTTGGCCGGTGGTCTGCAGCAGTTCCTGCGCGACGATCACTTCCTGGGTGCGCGACTGGCCCGGCTCCGGCGTCAGCGAAATGCGGATGGTGTCGCCGATGCCTTCCTGCAACAGCACGCTCAGCGCCGCAGCCGAGGCCACGATGCCCTTGCTGCCGATACCGGCCTCGGTCAGGCCCAGATGCAGCGCGAAATCGCAGCGGCTCGCCATGTCGCGATACACCGCGATCAACTCCTGCACCCCGGACACCTTGGCAGACAGGATGATGCGCTCGCGCGCCAGACCGAGCTCCACCGCGCGCTCGGCCGAATCCACTGCCGAGCGGATCAATGACTCGCGCAGCACACGGCCGGCGTCCCACGGCGTGTCGCGCCTGGAGTTTTCGTCCATCAACTGCGCCGCCAGCGACTGGTCCAGCGAGCCCCAGTTGGCACCAATACGCACCGGCTTGTCGTACTGGATCGCGAACTCGATCAGCTGCGCGAACTGCAGATCCTTCTTCTTGCCGAAGCCCACATTGCCCGGGTTGATGCGGTACTTGGCCAACGCTTCGGCGCAGGCCGGTTCGGCGGCGAGCAGCTGGTGGCCGTTGTAATGGAAGTCGCCGATCAACGGCACCTCGATCCCCATCATCCGCAGCTTGTCGACGATGCGCGGAATGGCCGCAGCGGACTCGGCGTTGTTGACGGTCAGGCGCACCATTTCCGAGCCGGCGCGCCAGAGTTCGGCCACCTGCTTGACGCTGCCGGCGATGTCGGCAGTGTCGGTATTGGTCATCGACTGGACGACCACCGGATGGCCGCCACCGACGGTCACGCTGCCGATCTTGACGGCCTGGGTGATGCGGCGCGGCCAGGCGGTCGCGTCTGCGGGAGGGGTTGGGCGGGTCACGGCGTCATACATCGCGCTATTTTAGCCTGTCCGCAGGCCGCTTACAGCTGAAGCCGCACGTGAGCCGATCCCTGCGCCGATGCGACGCTTTGTCGCAGGCCACCACCTCCCTGAGCGCATAGCATTGCCGTGATGAACAGCTCTGACGCTTCCTTCCTGCGCACCCTGTGCAGCCTGCGCTGGCTGGCCACCGCCGGCCAGGCGGCCACCATCCTGGTGGCCACAGGGCTGATGGGCTTACACCTGCCGCAACAACCGCTGTGGGCCGGCGTCGCCGCGCTGGCGGTGTTCAACCTGTATGCGCAGCTGCGCGTGGCCCATCGCGGCGCGGTGAGCCCGGCGACCGAGTTCGGCCATATCCTGGTCGATGTCACCGTGCTGACCTGGATGGTGGGCTGGAGCGGCGGCATCGCCAACCCGTTCGGCTCGCTGTTCCTGGTGTTGATTGCCCTGGCTGCGCTGGCGCTACCGCTGACCTGGGCGATGGCGGTGGCGGCGTCGTGCGTGGCCGGCTATGTCATCAGCGCCGCGTTCGGCCTGCCGCTGCCGTACGGCAGCTTCGACCCGCTCAGCCTGCACATGTGGGGCATGGCGGCAAACTTCCTGCTGTCCACGGTGGTGGTGCTGGCGTTCGCCACCCGGCTGGCCTTGTCGATGCGCGAACGCGAGCGCGAGATCTCCACCCTGCGCGAGCGCTTTGCGCGCAACGAAGGCATCGTGGCGCTGGCCACGCATGCGGCCTCGGTCGCACACGAGTTGAATACCCCACTGGCGACGATGACCTTGCTGGTCGACGACATTGCCGACCAATGCGACCAGGCCGAACTGCGCGAGGATCTGGAGACCTTGCGCGAACTGCTGGTGCAGTGCCACGAACGCGTCCTGGCATTGGCCGCACCCGCCGACAACGGACACCTGAGCCGCGAAGTGGCGGTCAAGGACGTGCTCGAACAATGGCGACTGGTGCGCCCGACCATCGAGTTGCGCCGCAACGACGACGCACCGATGCGCCTGCTGCTGCAGCCCGGCGTCAGCCATCTGTTGATGGTGTTGCTCAACAACGCGGCCGATGCCGGCGAGCGTGCCGGGCGCCCGCAGATCGACCTGACCCTGCGCGTGGAGCAGGACCATCTCAGCGGCGAAGTCCGCGACTATGGGGTCGGCTTCGACACCTCGCAGGCCATGTTGCCGGGTACCTTGTTCAACAGCGGCAAGCACGACGGCATGGGTGTCGGGCTGGCGTTGTCGCATGCCACCGTCGAGCGGCTGCAGGGCGAGTTGTGGATGCTGCCCGCCGAAGGCAGCGGCGCCCGCGTCGGTTTCCGTCTGCCGCTCTCCGAACACGAGGCACTCGCATGACAAGCACTCCTATCCGCACCGGCCTGCTGGTCGATGACGACACCTTGTATCTGCGCACACTGCAACGCAGCCTCGCCCGCCGCGGCGTGGAGACGCTGACCGCCACCGATGCGGCCAGCGCACTCTCGACCGCGCGCAGCACCTTGCCGGATTTTGCCCTGGTCGATCTCAAGCTGGGCAACGATTCTGGCTTGAACCTGATCCAGCCATTGCGCGAAATTCGCGCGGACATGCGCATCCTGCTGGTCACCGGGTACGCGAGCATCGCTACGGCGGTGGAGGCGATCAAGCTCGGCGCCGACGACTATCTGCCCAAGCCGGCCAACATCCCCACCATCATGCGTGCGCTGGGCGAAGAGGACGATGAGCTGCCCGAACCGGACGAAGAAGAAACCGCGCAGGAAATGATGACCCCGCTCAGCCGTCTGCAGTGGGAGCACATCCAGCAGGCGCTGCATGAAACCGGCGGCAATGTCTCGGCTGCCGCGCGCCTGCTCGGCATGCACCGCCGCTCGCTGCAGCGCAAGCTGACCAAGCGGCCGAGCCCGGGACCGTTACGCGAACCAGGGCGTTGAGGCCTGGCAACCAATCGTTGAACCGTGGCGTTTTTCAGGTGCTATTCGAGGCTTGATCCGTTCAACCATGGCGTTGTTTTTTGGCTCGATCCGATGCTTGAGTCAAACGCTCGGTGAGTCGGAGGCGCGGTGCCCTCACCGCACCAGGAAGTTGGTCGGTGGTCGCATGAAAAGCCGTTTGGCGCACGCGTGTCTGACCTTGAGCCGGCGCACCAGATCGAACAACGCGCATCACGCACTGCGCTTACTACTCTTCACTGTGCACACCGATCATCCCGACAAGTCCTTGTCTGCGCACCGTCGCGGGACCTTGAGCGGCATGAATGCCGCGCCAGAGCCTTATCTGTTCGGATTCTGGCAGTTTAGGTGTCGAGAGCGCGGCGAGGACACCGCACCAGTTGCCGGCTGTTTTGTTGAAAACCATGCACACCGACCATCTCCACTGGTCCTTGCCCGCCCACCGTCGCGGGCTCTTACGCGGCATGGATGCCGCGTAAGAGCCTACACAGACGTACTTGCGGCGTGTCCTGCGATGGTGGGTGGGCAAGGGCCCTGCAGCCAAACGGCAGATCGATCGCTCTGCAGCTCTGCAGTAAACCATCCACGCGTCCCGAAAAACCAAAGACCCTGACCGCAGGGCTTCAATTTCAACGCGGGCCGAACACGCTCGCTCTGCGCGAGGTCTCGGTGATTCCGTCGGTGCCCAGGATCAAGTTGCGCCCCCAGGTGCTGAGGCGCATGGCATTCCAGCCGATGGCAATGTCCAGCGATTGGGTGCTGTTGTCGTTGCCCGACCACGACCAACCCATATAACCGACGCCGTATTCGCGGGCACGCCGCATGATCGCCGCTTCGTCCACGTGTGCACCGCGATGATCGCCGCCAAATTCGCCGATCACCAGGGCCAGCTTCTTGTCGCGGAAGGCGCGCAGGTAGCTGTTGACCTTGGCATCGCTATTGAACACCTCGTACATGTGCACGCTGAAAATCAGATTGCGGCGGCTGTCGCGGGCCAGCAGCGCGGCGGCGTTGTCGCGCATGTAGAACTTCCAGTCCTGGCCCCAGTTCGGCGCATCCACCATCAGTGCGTGGGTCAACCCGCTATCGCGCAAGGCGGCGATTGCGGTCGCATGGCCGTTGACCCATTCGCTGGCGCTCAACTGGTTGCCGAACGGTTCGTTGCCGATATTGATGATGACGTGGTTCTCGTTGCCGATCAGCGTCTTGCGAATGCTGGTCCAATAGGCGGCGGCATTGGCCAGATTGCCGGCAGCGCCTTCTTCGCCGTAGCCGGTGGTGTCATGCACTTCCAGCACCGCGATCAGACCAAGGTTCTTGCAGCGCGCGATGATGCGCGCCACCTCGGCCTCCGGCGTGCGGCTCCAGCGGTGGCCGGAACTGAGCACCACACGCACGCTATTGGCGCCGGTCGCTGCGATGGCGGCCAGGGCCGCGTCGGTACGGCCTGCATACCAGGCGTGCGGCAGATTGACCCCGCGCAGCACCAGGGCACTGCCATTGGCCTCACGCAGTTGCGTGCCGGAGACCGACAAGCCCGCCTGTGCGGCGGAGGAGAGCAGCAGACCGGCCATGACCAGCAGCATGCGCTGCGCGTAGGACATCACTGTTTTCACGATCGATCTTCCGGACAGGGGAACGTCGCAGCCGCGACGGCAAACCGCATCACCACCGACCCTGTGTCGACTCAGCGCGTCTTTGCTGACGACGCAGATCACACAGGCGAACGCAGCTCGGGCAGATCGACACCACGCAGGCGCTGCGGGTCGATATGGCTCAGCTAGATGCCTCGGCTACACCCTGTCATCGGCAGCGGGCCGGCAATATTGAGAGCGGCGTACCGGCAGAAAAGCCCGCCGTTAGCCGCCGCGCGCGGTCGCGCCGCCACAGCCCACCATCAACTGAACAAACCGGTGGCCGTCGATCAAGCGATGACGCTTCAGGCCGATACGGACTCATGCAATCCCTGCCCGCAGTTGCCGAATCCCTTCTTCCGCCCGTGGTCGATGAGTCCACCCGGCTGGCCGTCCTGCGTGGCTTGTGCCTGCTGGACTCGCCACCGGACCCGGTCTTCGAGACCATCGCCGCCATGGCCGCCCGTACCCTGGGGGCGGAAATCGCGTTGGTGTCGCTGGTGGACGAGCATCGCCAGTGGTTCAAGGCGCGTGTCGGCCTGGAGGCGCAGGAGACCCCGCGCGACCAGGCGTTCTGCGCGCACGCCATCCGCTCCGACAAGGTGATGGTGGTGCCGGATGCGCGGCTGGACCCACGTTTTTGCGACAACCCGCTGGTGCTGGGCCCGCCGTTCATCCGCTTCTACGCCGGCGCGCCGCTGACGCTGCGCGATGGTCAGAGCATCGGCACCCTGTGCGTGATCGGCACCAGCCCGCGTCCCGGGCTGGACGCCGACGCAATGACGCACCTGGAAGGCCTGCGCGACCTGGCCGTGCTGCGGGTGGAAAACCTGCGCAGCACCACCTACCGCGATGGCCCGACCGGCTTGCCCAACCGCTCGCGCTTCGCCGAGGATCTGGATGCCTGGCTGCCGCAACGCGACACCGCACCGGCCACCACCGCAGTGGCCGTGGACATCTGCGGCAGCGATTATTTCCGCGACATGGTCAAGGCGCTGGGCTGGGATTATGCCGACGGCTATGTGGCGCTGGCCCAACGTCGCCTGGCCGCGTATCTGCCGGGCGGGACCGCGCTATATCGGCTGGAACCCACCACGTTCGGGTTCCTGGCCCAGGCCGAAACGCAGCGCCTGGCCACACTGTGCACCAAGATTTCGAAGGCCTTCGCCGAGCCGCTGGAACATCAAGGCATCCCGCATACTGCGGTTGCCTCGATCGGTGCGGTTTCGCTGCAGACCAGCTATGGCGCGGCCGACACCATCCGCTCGCTGACGACCTCGGTGGACGTGTCACGCGAGCGCAGCCTGCCGTGGAGCATGTACGAGCGCAAACACGACGTCGCCCAGCGCACTACCTTCCGCCTGCTGGCCGCCCTGCCCGCTGCGCTGGACAGCACCAGCCAGCTGCGCCTGCACTACCAACCGCGCGTCGACCTGCACGACCACCGCTGCGTGGCGGTGGAAGCACTGCTGCGCTGGCAGCACCCGATGATCGGCCCGGTGATGCCCTCGGACTTCATTCCGATGGCCGAGAAAACCGCGCTGATCAACCGCATCACCGCCTGGGTCATCGACAACGGCATCGCCCAGGCAGCGCGCTGGCAGCAACAGGGTCTGGATTTCAACCTGGCATTGAATGTGTCGGCTGCCGACCTGGACCGCCCCGGCTTTGCCGGCCTGCTGCGGCGCGGACTGGAGCGGCACAAACTGGACCCGCGCCGGCTGGAGATCGAGTTCACCGAAAGCGCGATGATCCGCCACCCCGAGCACCTGGCCGAGCAATTGGCGGCCATCGCTGCGTTGGGCGTGCATATCGCCATCGACGACTTCGGTACCGGCTACAGCAATTTCAGCTATCTCAAGCAGCTGCCGGCCAGCTCGTTGAAGATCGATCAGTCTTTCGTCCGTTCGCTGCCGGACAGCCGCACCGACCGTACCCTGGTGCCGGCAATGATCCAGCTCGGCCACAGCCTGGGCCAGCGCGTGGTCGCCGAAGGCATCGAATCGGCAGAGGCGTACACGCAGCTGCGCGCCTGGGGCTGCGACGAAGGTCAGGGCTACTGGATCGCCAAGCCCATGCCGGCAGCCGCATTGGAAACCTGGTTGCAGACGCCGTGGCACACGCACTTCGAAGCGCCGGTCAACCTGCTCGCCGCGAGCCTGGCCGCAACGCGGGTGTAGTCGGCCAGCTGCCTCGCTTGGCTGGCTGGCCCTGAAACGCAACGCGGCGCGACACCTGCGTGCCGCGCCGCGTGCGCAGACCATCTGTCAGCCTGGTGCGAGCGCGATTACCAGAACACCGTGTACAGCACGATCAGGATCGCCACCACACCGGCGGCGCCGAGCTTGAAGCCCAGCGTGGTGCCGTAGGCCACATCGTCGGTGCGGATCAGATCGCGTGCCTGCGTCGGCGCAGTCATCAACGACACCAGCACCGCCAGCACCAGCGCTGCCACGAACACCACGCCGATGCGGTCCATGAATGGCAATTCCGGCCAGGCGAACTTGAGCGCGAACGACAGCACCACCGAGCCGATCGCTGCGGTGAGCGCACCGGCCTCGTTGGCGCGCTTCCAGAACAGGCCGAGCATGAAGATCACCACCACGCCGGGCGTAAAGAAGCCGGTGAATTCCTGGATGAACTGGAAGCCCTGATCGAAGTTGCCCAGCAACGGCCGCGCGGTGAGGATACCGATGACCACCGCCACGATGGCCACGATGCGACCCACGCGCACCAGCTGCTTCTGCTCGGTCTGCGGGCGGAACTTGGCGTAGAAATCCAGGGTGAAGATCGTCGCCACCGAGTTGATCTTGGAAGCCAGCGAGGCCACGATCGCCGCCACCAGCGCGGCGAACACCAGGCCCAGGATGCCGGTCGGCAACAACTGCATCATGGTCGGATAGGCCTGGTCGGGCTTGGCCAGATCCGGCGCCAGCACCACTGCGGCAATGCCCGGCACCACGATCACCAACGGCATCAGCAATTTCAGGAATGCCGCGAACACCATGCCCTTCTGCGCCTCGCCGATGTTCTTGGCGGCCAGCGCGCGCTGGATGATGTACTGGTTGAACCCCCAGTAGCTGATGTTCATCACCCACAGACCGCCGAGCAGCACGCTCAGGCCGGGCAGATCCTTGTAGAACGGGTTGTCCTTGCTCAGGATCATGTGGAAGTGCTCGGGATGCGCACTCCACAGGTGCTTGAAGCCGGCCAGCACGCCAGCGCCATCGCCAATACGCGCCAGGGTCAGCCCGGCCACCAGCAGGCCGCCCAGCACCAGCAGCGTGACCTGCACGATATCGGTCAAGGCGACTGCTTTGAGACCGCCGTACAACTGATAGACCAGCGCGAACACGCCGATCAACGCCAGCGCCAGGGTCTGGTCCATGCCGGTGACCTGGCTGACCGCGATCGAGCCCAGCCACAGGATCGAGGTGAGATTGACGAACACGTACAGCAGCAGCCAGAACACCGCCATCAGCGTGCGGATCCATTTGCCGTAACGCTGCTCCAGGAACTGCGGCATGGTGTAGATGCCGTTGCGCAGGAAGATCGGCAAGAAGAACTTGCCGACGATCAGCAGCGTCAGCGCCGCCATCCACTCGTAGGACGCGATCGCCAGCCCGATCGCATAGCCGGAGCCGGCCATGCCGATGATCTGTTCGGCCGAAATGTTCGCAGCGATCAGCGAGGCGCCGATCGCCCACCACGGCAACGACTTGCTGGCCAGGAAGTAATCCTCGGCGCTCTTGCTGTGGCCTGCCTTCTCGCGCGATACCCACTGCGCGAGCACGAAGATGCCGGTCAGATAGACCAGCACAATCACGATATCCAACGTCGCCAAACCCACTGCATTCTCCTGTCTGGCTCTGGGCCGTGCGTCGTGGACCGGACAAGCCTGCAGACTGCCGCCGCCCGCACCGCGTGCGTGGCGGCAGCGCGGCGAACCGCAGCTGCAGGCCGTCCCGACCCATCGACGCGCGCGTCCCGCGGCGGCTGATGACACCACCGCTGAGGGTGGCCGCTATAAAACGTCGCCGGGGCCGGCGACGCGTGTGTGTCCTTGTTACCTGAGCAAACCCGCAAGCGCGCCTGCGGGTTTGCTGCTTACTTGATCGGGCAGTCGAGCGTGACGTCGGCTTCGTTGAGCGCGCCCAGCGCGATCTTGGAGATCGACAACTCCAGCGCCGCAGCGCTTTCAATGCCGGCGACCTGGGCAAGTTTGGTCACGTCGGCACCGGCCACCGCGAAGCACTTCAATGGCACGCCGACCACCTTCCATTGGCCTTGCGGCAGCGCGGCCAGGGTCTTCTGCGCATCGACGCGGCCGCTGCATCCGTCGCCACAGCCCACGCCCAGCCACACCGGCGCGGTTACCGCGCTGTCGCGGCGCACGGTCAGCTGCAACTGCACATCGCCGTTGCTCTCGCGCGAGACATCGACCGGCTTGCCGGACACCAGCAACACGCTGGAGGCCTTGGTACCGGACCACACCAGACGCCGCGCGTCTTCCTGCGCCTTGTGGTCGACCGCAGTCATCTGCAGGCTGCCATCGGACAGGCCCACCGGCAGCGTGGTCGCCGGCATGTTGGCCTGGCCGGCATTGGACAGCTGCATCGCAATGCCCAGCGCCGGCTTGCCGCGCACGAAATACACCCCACCGACGGACTGCTCGCCGGACACCCCCGATTCCTCCGGCAACGCAGCCAGGTCGCCCTTGTCGGCGTAAGTCAGGCCGTAGCCGAACTTGAACTGCGGGTCGTAATCCTTCTGGCCCACGTTATTGGCGAACTGCACCGCAGTCTTGGGCCAGGAGAAGCTCAGCTTGCCCTTGAAGTCGTTCTGTACCGTGCCATCGGCCTTGCGCAGCAGCACGTCGGCAATGCCCTCGCCTTCCGAACCCGGCAGCCACGCAGCGACGAACGCATCGGCCGCGTTGATGTACGGGTTCATCCACAACGGACGCCCACTCAAGAACACCGCCACCACCGGGATGCCCTCGGCCTTGAGCTTCTTGATCAGTGCCAGTTCGCTGTCGTCGCCCGGCTTGTACAGCAGGGTGGCGATGTCGCCCTGGAACTCGGCATACGGGTTTTCGCCGAACACCACCACCGCCACGTCCGGCTTGGTCTTGTACGCACCATCGACGGCCAGCTCGGCTTTGCCGCCGGCCGCCTTGATCTGCTTGTCCAGGCCTTCCCAGATGGTATTGCCATTGGGGTAGTCACTGCGCTTGGTGCCGGTGCCCTGCCAGTTCAGCGTCCAACCGCCGGACTGCTTGCCCATGTCGTTGGCGCCATCGCCGACCACCAGCACGCGCTTTTTCGGGTCCAGCGGCAGGATGCCGGCCTGGTTCTTCAACAGCACCAGCGACTCGCGCACCGCCTGGCGGGCGATCGCGCGATGTGCCGGCGCGCCCAGCAATTCGTACTTGCCGCCAAGCGGGCGCTTGGACGGCTTGCCGGCTTCGAACAGACCCAGACGCAGCTTGACGCGCAGGATGCGACGCACCGCATCGTCCAGGCGCTGCGCCGAAATCTGGCCCGACTTCACTGCCGCCAGTTCGGTGTCGTAGATGCCCTTCCAGCTGTCGGAGGCCATCGCCATGTCGACGCCGGCAATGAACGAGGCCGGGCAGTTGTCGTTGCTGCAGCCCTTGACCTGGCCGTGGCCATTCCAGTCGCCGACCACGAAACCGCCGAAGTTCATGCGGCCCTTGAGCACGTCGGTCAGCATGACCTTGTTGCCGTGCATCTTCTCGCCGTTGAAGCTGTTGAACGAGGCCATTACCGTCTGCGCACCGGCCGCGATCGCCGGCGGATAACCGGCGGCGTGGATGTCGCGCATGGTGGCTTCGGACACCTTGGTGTCGCCCTGGTCCTTGCCGTCGGTGGTGCCGCCGTCGCCGACGAAATGCTTCACCGAGGAAATCACGTGGCTGCCGTCGAGGAACTGCGGCGTGCCCGGCACGCCCTGCACGCCTTCGACCATCTTGCCGGCGAAGCTGGCCACCACCTCCGGCGACTCGGAATAGCCTTCGTAGCTGCGGCCCCAGCGGTCGTCCTGCGGCACCGCCACGGTGGGCGCGAAGGTCCACTCCATGCCGGTGACGCGGGTTTCGGCGGCGGTGACTTCGCCGATCTGCTTGATCAGCGCCGGGTTGCGCGTGGCGCCCAGGCCGATGTTGTGCGGAAACAGCGTGGCGCCGACGATATTGCTCTGGCCGTGCACCGCATCGATGCCGAAGATGATCGGGATCGCGTTGCCGCCCTTGGAAGTGTCCATCGACGCTTCATAGAACGCGTCAGCCAGCTTCAGCCACTCGGCCGGGCTGGCGTTGTACTTACCGCCCGGATCGGAATTGCCGCCGGCCAGCACCGAACCGATGCGGTACTTGCGCACATCGTCCGGGGTCATGCTGGCGATGTCGCCCTGGATGGTCTGGGCGACCTTCTCTTCGACGCTCATCTTGGCCATCACATCGGTGATGCGCTGCTCCAGGGCCGGGTCCTGGGCGAATGGCCACTTCGGCGACGGCCACTGGTCGGGATGAATCGTCGTGGACGACTCGGCAGGCGCAGCGGCAGGCGCGGCCTTGCTCGCCTCGGCAGCAGTGTCCTTGCCCTGACAGGCCGCCAGCATCAGCACCGCAGCAGCGGTCGCCAGCGAGAGGGCACGGCGCGCGCTGGGCGTGGCGGTACGACGAAGCAACTTGTCCAAGATCCAGATCTCCAGATGGTTCCCCACGGCCGATGCGTTGCGCCGCAGGCCATTAGGCGGCGTACGCTTGCGTGATTCCCCTACCCTGTCAACCAGCCTCGCCCATATGCCAAATGACGGCCAACTTATTGGCCGGGGCTATAGCCTTGGAATACCGGCAGCCGCTGACAAACGCACGCAGAAATCGGCGAATCGACGGCAGCGCCTGATCCCGGGCAGTCGCACACTTTGTTGCAACGCACCACCGCGCTCGGGATGCAGTGCGCAGGCGGCGTGCCGCCACGCGCTGTGGCCGGGTTCGCTTGGCCATTCGCATCGCAACGTGCGCCAACCGGCGCGCTCGCCGTCAAACAACTGTCATACGACCGGCCTAGCGTGACCGGCGTGCCGATGTGCCATCGGCCCTTGTTGATCGTTGCCTTTGCCTGGAGTTTCGATGTCTGCCTCCCCCGATCCGTCCCGCCGCCGCCTCATGCAGGTACTGGCGTCCGTTCCCCTGTTGCCGCTGGGCAGCGCCAGCGCCGCCGCCCTGCAGCAACTCAGCGGTGCGGCGTTGGCCGCGCGGCCGCTACGTCCATCGGAAAGCTCCGCTCAACTGGTGTCGGCCACCTTCCATGGCATGCCGGCGCCCAGCCTGGCCAACCCGGCCGCCATGGCCACCACCACGGTGGGCTCGGCGCTGACCGTGGCACGTAGCGACGGCAGCACGCAGCGCTATGCACTGGCCTACCACCCGTTCTTCGTCACCGGCGACCAGGTGCCCGACGGCAAGGGCGGCACCGTGCTGGCTGGCGGCTATTACGACATCCAGCACCGGCCGATCATCGACCGCTCCAAGCCCGGTGCCGAACGCCCGTTCTTTTCCGACTGCCCGGACGGCTCCTCGCTGCTGACACTGCCCGATGCCAAGGTGCCCGGAGTCAAGGGCAACCACGTGTTCGCCGTGGTGCAGTTCGAATACACCACCCGCGACCAGGCAGGCAACGACACCAACCGCCACCTGCCCGCACCGATCGCAGTGCTCACGCTGGACCAGGACCCGGCCACCGGCAAGCTGTCGCTGGTGAAGTACCACAACGTCGACACCGCGCCGGTGCACGGGCTGTGGACCACCTGCGGGGCCAGCCTGTCGCCGTGGAATACCCACCTGTCCAGCGAAGAGTACGAACCCGACGCCACCGCGCTGGCCGGCAACACGCAGTTCCGCAGCTACAGCACGCATCTGTACGGCGACCCGGAAAAAGCCAATCCGTATCACTACGGCCATCTGCCCGAAATCACCGTGCACCCGGACGGAACCGGCAGCGTGCGCAAGCACTACTGCCTGGGCCGCATCTCGCACGAACTGGTGCAGGTCATGCCCGACCAACGCACCGTGCTGATGGGCGACGACGCCACCAATGGCGGGTTGTTCATGTTCATCGCCGACCGCAAGGCGGATCTATCGGCCGGCACCTTGTATGTCGGCAAGTGGCACCAGACCTCCGGCACCGGCCCCGGCGCGGCCACGCTGAGCTGGATCAAACTTGGCCACGCCACCAGCGCCGAGATCCAGGCCATGGCCGACCGCCTCACCGCCGCCGACATCCTCGACGTGCATCTGAGCGACCCCGGCGATGCGTCCTTCACCAAGATCCCGTTCAACGGCACCTTCAACTGGATCCGCATCAAGCCGGGCATGGAAAAGGCGGCGACGTATCTGGAAACCCACCGCTATGCGGCCCTGGCCGGCGGCAGCCTGGGCTTCACCAAGCTGGAAGGCACCACCGTCAACGCCAAGGACAAGGTCGCCTACATGGCGATGTCCTACATCGTCACCAGCATGCTCAACGGCTCGGGCGATGTGAAGGTGCAAGGCCCCAATTCCGGTGCGGTGTACGCGTTGAATCTGCGCGGCGGCCGCAAAGACAGCAGCGGCGCGGCGATCCACAGCGACTGGGTGCCGATCGACATGGCCGCCCCGGCCGCGCTCACCGGCCACGACCTGGCCAAGGCCGATGCGCTGGGCAACCTGGCCGACCCGGAGCGCCTGGCCAACCCGGACAACCTCAAGTTCTCCGAGTCGCTGCGTACCTTGTTCATCGGCGAAGACAGCAGCCTGCACGTCAACAACTTCCTGTGGGCCTACAACGTCGATCACGGCACGCTGACACGCGTGCTGTCGGTGCCAGCCGGTGCCGAATCGACCGGCCTGCACGCGGTCGACGAAATCCACGGCTGGACCTACGTGATGAGCAATTTCCAGCATCCCGGCGATTGGGAAACCCCATTGCACGACACCGTCAAGGCCACCCTGGATCCGCTGATCCGCGCCAACTACAAGGATCGCTTCGGCGCAGCGGTGGGGTATCTCACCGGCGATCCGGTGGCGGTGAAGTTGGGCAAGGCGTAAACGCATGACATCGCCGCTCGCAGCGCCCACAACGCGCTGCGAGCGGCATTGTCTTTCGTCCGTTGTATCAACTGCGCGACGGGCGCTTGTTTGAGAGCGCGCTGGTATATGGACATCTCATGCGGACAACGCGATGCGTTGTGCGATCTATCTGCAGTCGCGTCTGTGCGATCGCGACGTGCGTGCGGCACAGACTCAGAGCGGCCAACAAAACGTAGCGAGCGCTCGCCTGGCGGTGAGTGCAGTGGTTTTGTCGGCCGCATCTTGGTGGATGCAGTCAGAGATTCAGATCAAACGCTGCGTGCGTCGAGGGCGCGGTGCCCTCACCGCTCGCGGGACACGCCGTAAACCCATCCCTGGGGGCTCGGTGGCGGCATCCATGCCGCCACACGGTCCCGCAATCGGTGAGGACACCGCACCAGAGAGTTGGTCGGTAGTTTGATGAAAGCCTACCTGTTGATCGCGTTGCGTTTTGCGTTGCGAAGCTGATCGGCCGCAGCGTTGTCCGAATAACACACCATGCCTTGCTTGCCTTGCTTGCAACCATGCGCACCGACCATCTGGACTGGTCCTTGCCCGCCCAGCGTCGCGGGACCTTACGCGGCATGGATGCCGCGTAAGAGCTTACAAGGACGTACTTGCAGCGTGTCCCGCGGCGCTGGGCGGGCAAGGGCCCTGCAGCAAATTCGCAGATCAGCCGCGTACCGACCTGCCGATGACGCTACAAGGACGTACTTGCAGCGTGTCCCGCGATGGTGGGCGGGCAAGAGCCCTGCAGCCAGGCGGCAGATCAGCCGCCCTGCAGTAGACCGGTGTGAAGTAGTTTCACTAGCCACTCCTATCTTCAATCAGGTAGACGACTCGCGCAGGCCAGCCCGGATGTGCGGCTCAAGACGCGCGACGCGTCTCCAATGCCGCCATCACGATGGGTTTTGCCCAGTCCGGCACCTGCGCCAACGCTTCTAACGTCGTCGGGTAATGCAAGCCGGCGCGATCCAGTTCCAGCACCAGCAGCGGCTCGGTCTGTCCTGCCGCATCGGCGGGCGCGCTGTTGTCGTAGACGTGCAGCACGGCCAGATGCGGCAGCAACGCGATCAGGTTGGCGCGCGAAGCATCGAAGCGCTCGCGGATCTTGTGCTCCGGGATTGCATGGCCGCCGGCTGCAACACGCGCCGCGACGCGCTCCAGGTGCAACTCCACGCTCGACAACCCGCAGAACCACACCGCCACCGCGTGCTGCGCGCAGGCCTCCTGCAGCAAGCGTGGGATGGTCGTGGCGCCCAGCGTGGTTTCGAATGCGTAGTCGCTGCCATCGGCCATTGCCTGGCGCAGCCGCCGCACCCCTTCCTGCCAGGCTTGTGCGTTGGCGTCCTCCAGCGTCCAGCCCTGCTCCACCAGTTGCCGGGTGAACGCGTCCGGGTTGAACCAAGTCGCACCATCTTCCTGCAGCAAGCTGCCCAACAGCGAACTCTTGCCGGCGCCGTTGACGCCGGCAAGCACCAGGAGATTGCCCATGGTTTAGAGCGACGGACCCAGCGCGACCTTCCTGCCCCGGCGTGCCGGCTTGCCGATCACCGTCGCCAGGCCTGCGCCAGCGGTCACCGCAGCAAGATGCACATCGAACTTCACCTGCAATGCCTGCAACGACTGCGCCCGCGTCGAAGCGGTGGCCGCCGCGCTGGCTTCACTCACCAACCGCCGGTATTCCTCGGCATCCACCACCACCGCCTCGGGGTGATTGTGGTTGGTGATGACCACCGCCCCGTGCGAGCGCACCTTGCGCATCAGGCTGGGCCAGCCCTTCACCTTGATGTCGGCGGCGGGAGATTTTTCGAGCTCGGGCAGATCGTGGAGGCGAGACATGAGACGGTCCTGCGGAGAGGCGACCACCGCCACACTACTCCCAACCGCGCATTTTGGGAAATTTGGCCATTTTAGGCCATTAGCCCTGTTTGCTGTCGTGCCCTGTAAACACACCGAGGCCCGAAGGCCCCGTTGTCCGCCACGCCTGGCCAGGCGCCTGCGCTCAGCCGCGTAACTTGGACAGCAACTCGCGCGTCACCGGATCGGCTACATCGGCCGACTCGCCTTTCAGCGCCGGCAACAGCTGGCTGGCCAGCTGCTTGCCCAGCTCCACACCGAACTGGTCGAACGCGTTGATGCCCCACATCACCGACTGCACGTAGACGCTGTGCTCGTACATCGAGATCAATGCCCCCAGCGCTTGCGGGGTCAGCGCATCGAGCAGGATCACCGTGCTCGGGCGGCCGCCCGGATAGCTGCGATGCGGGTCGCTGCTGTCCTGGCCGTTGGCCAGCGCCTCGGTCTGCGCCAGCACGTTGGCCATCAGCGCGACGTGGTTGTCCGCGTACGGATCGTCGTTGTGGACGGTGCCGATGAAGTCGGCCGGCACCACGCTGGTGCCCTGATGCAGCGCCTGGAAGAAGCTGTGCTGCACGTCGGTGCCCGCACCGCCCCACCACACCGCCACGGTGTCGCTGTCCACCGCCGAGCCGTCGAGCTTGACCCGCTTGCCCAGGCTTTCCATCACCAGCTGCTGCAGGTAGGCAGGCAGCAGTGCCAGACGCTGGTCGTAGGTCATCACCGCATGGGTGGCGCTGCCGAGCAGGTTGCGGTTCCACACCGCCGTCAGGCCATGCAGCACGGCAACGTTTTCTTCCAGCGGCGTGTTGAGCGCATGCGCGTCGAACTGCGCGGCGCCTTCGAGCAATTGTTCGAAACCTTCGAAGCCGATCGCCAGCGCAATCGGGAAACCGACCGCCGACCACAGCGAATAACGCCCGCCGACCCAGTCCCACATCGGCAGCACGCGGCCCGGTGCGATGTCGAAGGCCTTGGCGGCGCGCTCGGGATTGGCGCTCACCGCATACAGCCGCTCGCTGCCACCGAGCCAGGCATGCAGGATACCGCCGTTGAGCAGCGTTTCCTGGGTGCCGAAGGTCTTGGAGATCAGGATGCCGGCGGTACGCGCCGGATCCAGCGTGGCCAACGTGCGTTGCATGGCGGCGCCATCGACATTGGACACGAAATGCACGCGGAACCGCGCACCCGACGGCGCACGCAAGGCATCGGCCACCAGACGCGGGCCCAGGTCCGAGCCACCGATGCCGACACTGACGATATCGGTGACGTCGGTGGCTTCCAGTTGCTCGATCAACGCACCCATGCGCTGGCGCACTTCTGCCGCGGTGGCATAGGCCTCAGAGGCCACCGGCGCGTCGGTCAAGTCACCGCGTAATGCGGTATGCAATGCAGCGCGCTGTTCGGTGACATTGACCTGCTCGCCGCGAAACAGGCGCTGGAACGCACCGGCCAGATCGCGCTCGCGCGCAATGGCGAACAGTGCATTGAGCGCGGGGCGGTCGTACTTCTGCCGCGCAAAGTTGAAATACAACGGACCGACCTGCCTGGCGTACTGCGTCGGCCGTTGCGGCTCGGCGGCAAGCAATGCCGGGATGGCAGCGCCGCGCAGGCGCTGGGCGTGGGCGTGGAGCGCGTCGAATCCGTTGGTGTGTGTCATGCGGCCTGCGTGGGGATGCTGTGGTTGGTATGGGAGATCGCGTTGTGCGCATCCACATATACCAGATTGGGTTGAAAGGTCTTGGCTTCGTCTTCGCTCATGTTCGCAAATGCGGCCACGATGATCAGATCGCCCACCTGCACGTGACGCGCGGCGCCGCCGTTGAGCGAGATGATGCCGCTGCCTGCATCGGCACGGATGGCGTAGGTGCTGAAACGCGCACCGTTGGTGACGTCCCAGATATGCACCTGCTCGAATTCGCGGATGCCGGTGGCTTCCAGCAGCAGGCCGTCGATGGCGATCGAGCCTTCGTAATTGAGCTCGGAATGGGTGACGGTGGCGCGGTGGATCTTGGCTTTCAGCAGGGACAGGTGCATGGACGGGCAACGGCAAAGGAAAGCCGGCATTTTAGCCGAAAGCGCACGCTCCCACCGGCCTGCGCCATCACCGGGGATGAGGACTTCAGCCCGGCCGTGCGGCGGCCCTCAGAATTCCAGGTTGTCGATCAGGCGCGTCGCGCCCAGGCGTGCGGCGATCAACGCCACGCGCGCACCGGCATGGCTGTCGCCCGGCTCGCTCAGATCGGGCAGCCGCACCACCGCGTAATCGACCCGGAAACCGGCCTGTTCCAGCGCCTGGGTGGCAGTGGCTTCGACCTGCGCACGCGGCGTGCCGGCGGCATACCCGTCGCGCATCTGCAGCAGTACCTGGCGGATCTGGGTCGAACGCGGACGCTCGTCGGCCGACAGATATTGGTTGCGCGAGCTCATCGCCAGACCATCGGCCTCGCGCACGATGCTGCCGCCCAGGATCTCGATCGGAAACGCCAGGTCGGCCACCATCTGGCGGATCACCGCCAGCTGCTGATAGTCCTTCTTGCCGAAGGCGGCCACGTCCGGCTGCACTTGATTGAACAGCCGCGCCACCACCGTGCACACGCCATCGAAATGCCCCGGCCGGCACACCCCTTCCAGCACGTCGCTGACGCCCGGCGCATGGATCGGCGTGGCCAGCGCGGTACCGAGCGGATACATGGTGTCCACGTCCGGCAACCACAGTGCATCGCAGCCGGCATCTTCCAGACCGCGCAGGTCGGCTTCCGGCGTGCGCGGGTAGCGCGCGAAGTCTTCGTTCGGACCGAACTGGGTCGGGTTGACGAACACGCTCGACACCACACGGTCGGCGTACTGGCGCGCCAGCATCACCAGCGAATAGTGGCCGGCGTGCAGGTTGCCCATGGTCGGCACCAACGCCACGCGCAGGCCTTCGCGCTTCCAGCCGGTGACCAGCGCGCGCAGGGTGGAAAGATCGGTCAGGGTCTGGATCATGCGGCGTACGCGTGGGCTGCATCGGGGAAGCTGCCGTCGCGCACGGCCTGCGCGTAGGCGCGCACTGCGCCCGCCACCGAGCCGCCTTCGGCGAGGAAATCCTTGACGAACTTGGGACGGCGATGGCCGCTGTCCAGGCCCAGCATGTCATGCATCACCAGCACCTGGCCATCGCAGCCGGGGCCGGCGCCAATGCCGATGGTGGGCACGCTGAGCTCGGCGCTGATCTGTGCGGCGATCGGCGTGGGCACGCATTCCAGTACCACCAGGCTGGCGCCGGCATCGACCACCGCCTGCGCATCGCGACGCAACTGCGCGCCGGCTTCGCCGCGTCCCTGCACCGTGTAGCCGCCGAAACGCAGCACCGATTGCGGGGTCAGCCCCAGGTGCGAGCAGACCGGAATCTCGCGCTCGACCAGATAGCGGATCACCTCGAGCTTGTGCCCGGCACCTTCGAGCTTGACCATCTCCGCGCCGGCCTGCAGCAGCTGCGTGGCGGCATCCAGCGCACGCTCCGGCGTGGCATCGGCCTGGAACGACAAGTCGGCCACCAGCAACGCGCGCTCCAGCACACGCGCCACCGAGGCGGTGTGGTAGACCATGTCGGCGGTGGTCACCGGCAGCGTGGACGCATGTCCTTGCACCACCATGCCCAGCGAATCGCCGACCAGGATCAGGTCCACGCCGTTGGCATCGAAGGTGCGCGCAAAGCCGGCGTCGTAGGCGGTCAACATGACCAGTTTTCGACCCTCGCGCTTGGCCTGCGCCAAGGCGGGCACGGTCCAGGGCTTGCTGTCGGTCTGGCTGCTCATGAAGTCATTACGTGGGGTGATAAGCCGACCATTATCTACCCAATCGGCTCCAGCCCGCAGACATCGATGGCCTGCAGCGCGTGCCGCACTGTTCCATTGCCCGGAATGATCGCCTCTGGCGCAAGTTCGCTCAGTGGCAGCAGCGCAAAGGCACGCGCCTGCAGATGCGGGTGCGGCACCTGCAGGCGCGGCAGATCGATCACCTGGTCGGCGTACAGCAGCAGATCCAGATCCAACGTGCGCGGGCCCCAGCGCTCGCCGGCCTCACGCTGCCGACCGAAGGCCTGCTCGATGCCGAGCAGAGCCTCCAGCAGTGCCAGCGGTGCCAACCCGGTGCGCAGCTGCGCCACCGCATTGATGAAATCGGGCTGGTCTTCGCGGCCCCAGGCCGGCGTGCGGTACAGGCGCGAGGCCGCAATCAACGTGGACTGCGGCACCTCGCCCAGCGCGGCGATGGCCGCGCGCACGCTGGCCTCGGCCGGGCCCAGGTTGGCGCCCAGGCCGACGAAGGCGGTCTGCACGCCCTATTCGCCTGCGGGCGCGCCGGTGCGACGGCGACGACGGCGACGCTTGCGCGGTGCACCCTCCTCGCCCTCGTGATCGGCCTGCGCGGTTTCGATCGCATCGACCAGTTCCTGGCCGGAGGACTTCTGTGCCTCGCGCCAGAACTCCACATCGGCGGCGTGATCGGCCGAGGCGAACTGGCGCAGCACCAGGAAATCGAACGCGGCGCGGAAACGCGGATGCGACAAGGTGCGGAACACGCGCTTGCGCTGACGCGAGGAGAACCGGGTCTGCAGCAGCCAGATTTCCTGCATCGGCAGCGAGAAACGGCGCGGCAGCGCGACCCGTTCGAGCTGGTGCAAGGTGACCCGATCGGCGGCACGACGCTGCGCGTCTTCCGGCTGCACGCCTTGCGCCTGCAAGCCCATCAAGGTGCGGCAGAATGCCGGCCACAGCAGCAAGGCGAACAGGAACGCTGGCGAGACCGGCTCGTCGTTGGCCACGCGCGCGTCGGTGTTGCGCAGGCCTTCCAGCACCATCGCGCGCAATGCGCCGCTACGGTTGGACTTGAGCGCCGCCGCACTTTCGGGGAACAGCGCGCCGAGCAGGCCGTAACGCTCCAGGCCCTCGAAACTGGCTACACCGTGCCCGGACAGGAACAGCTTGAGAATTTCTTCGAACAAGCGCGCCGGCGCGGCTTCGGACAACAGACCAGCCAGACGCGGGATGGGCTCTGCGCTGCCGGCTTCGATATCGAAGTTCAACTTGGCCGCCAGACGCACCGCGCGCAGCATGCGCACCGGATCTTCCTGGTAGCGCAGCTCCGGGTCGCCGATCAGCTTCATCAGGCGCGCCTGCACGTCTTCGAAGCCGCCGCAGTAATCGCGCACCGAGAAATCCTCGATCGCGTAGTACAGCGCGTTGCAGGTGAAGTCGCGACGGATCGCATCGTCTTCGATGGTGCCGTAGACGTTGTCGCGCACCAACCGGCCGTTATCCAGCTCACGGTCGCCGCTGCCATCGTCGATGTTGGCGCGGAAGGTGGCCACTTCGATGATCTCGCGGCCGAACACCACATGCGCCAGCCGAAAGCGGCGGCCGATCAGGCGACAGTTGCGAAACAGCGTCTTGACTTCTTCCGGCGTGGCACTGGTGGCCACGTCGAAATCCTTGGGATGGCCGCCAACCAGAAGGTCGCGAACTGCACCGCCAACCAGGTAGGCACCAAAGCCCGATTCGCGAAGGCGGTACAGCACGCGCAACGCGTTGGGGCTGATGTCCTTGCGCGAAATGGTGTGCTGATCGCGAGGGATGACGCGCAGCGTGAACGGAGATGGAACTGAGGATTCGATGATGGCGCTTCCGTCTTGTGTTGCAGGATTGCCCAACGGCTTTGGGCGCACTATACTAGCCCGCTGCACAAGACGCACCAAACGCTCCCTTCGTCTAATGGTTAGGACGTGGCCCTCTCAAGGCTAAAACAGGGGTTCGAGTCCCCTAGGGAGCACCACGTGCCTCGCGCTGCAGACCACGCCAAGACCCCGCATTGCGGGGTTTTTGCGTTACGGACGTCTGGCTCTGCACACGTCTCCTGCAGCGCAGAAAGGCTGCGCGAGCGCTGTGCAGTCAGGGCCTGCAGTCTTCGTCACGTGCGCGGCAACTGCGCGGCGATGGCGATGGCCGAGATCGCTTGTGCCGACAACGTGCGGCGCTGCGCTGCGCAGTCGTGACACGACCGCTTCGATCACGCGCGGCCCGACGTGCATTGACGGATGCGCAGCGGCGCGAGGCAGCCCTACCCTCCATTGCGTCCACAGGCACTGCCGCACGATCGACCACCACGCGAATGCCGCGCACGTGCCACGCAGCGGCGGTGCATGCGGCATGTGTCATCGCCTCGGGGTCCGACCCATCCATTTGATGAGCCGCAGCGCAGCTCCAGCATCCGACGCTGGAAGTCGAGGAGATGGTCCCGCCTCAGACGTTTGACCAAGAGCTACTGCATGTCGTTTGATTGCGGGCCGGTGTTCGGCCAGCGGCAGGGCGTCAGATTGAGCGCCTGGGCAGCAGACCCAATCGGCTCAAGGCCATGCGCATGAACGCCATGATGACTCGGAGGTCAGAAGTGAAAACGACGGCTGCCTACATGATCGACGAGAACATCATCCTTCAAGCCATGTCACTCACCGACAGTGGCTTATGGATTGCGCATGGCGACGTCCTGTCCATTCGCTCAGACGATCGCTCAGGCCTTGTCAGCGGGATAAAGAACTCGCTTGCACAATCGACCGTCGATATCGCGCACCCGCCTCAGTCGGAATGGAAGCATCTCCAGCGCCCCCTTCTGCAAGCGGCAGGCGTCAGAACCTGGACCGCGCTGGGGAAGCAGGCAAAAGCGGTGAGCATCGAATATGCGGACGGCAAAGTGGCGTTTATTCCGGCAATCAATTTCCGCGAGCATGGCGGCCACGCGAGCGACGAACAGACGATCCATTGCCGCCTAGACGATGACGACCTGAGCGCCAGATTGATCGAGGCCTTTCAATACGCGAGTTAGGGGGCACGGCCTTCACTCGATGCGGATGCGGCGCAGTGGAATCGACGTCCAGTGCGGCCGCATTGGTGAACCGGCGCAGGAAGCCACAGTGACCGAAAAGCGAGGATGCGCTTGGCTCGATTACTCGGCAAACGGCTGCATGCCAGTGGCCTGGTTACCGGCCTCGGCAACCGCATCGTGGGCGTGCAGGCTTTCGAAATGGCGGACTGCCACATCGAACGACGCATAGCGCTCGGCCAGCACCTTGCGCAGACGGCGCGCGGCATCTTCCACATACATCAGGTTGGCGCCATTCAAGCGAGCGAACGCCTGCTCATCGATCCGCCGCACCGCTGCCTGGACCGGGGTTGCCAGCGCCTGTTCGCACAGGCCGACCAACTCGCGGATATCGAACCGCTGCACGCACGCGATGAGATCAACGCGCACCTGCGCCACGCTGCGCTGGCTATGCGGGGTGGCATATGAGCCGTTGTGCTGCAGCCACTGCGCAACCTCTTCGAGCGGCAAGGCATCGCGCCCGGCGTGTTGCTGCAAGAACGCATCGCTGAGCAACTGACGCGACAACGCCGCCGAACAGGGGCAGGTGGACGCATACAGCACGTCGATCTGCAACCGGATCTCGCTGCGCCCTGCCCTGCATTGCGCATCGATCCGCACCGGATAGGCACGCCAGCCGCTCAATCCTTCGCTGCGCAATGCCGGCATCCGCAGCATCAGTTCGAAGGTCAACGTCAGACGCGCCGCACGGCTGCCGCAATCGGCATGACTGTCGATCAGCGCCTGCAGCAGCTGCGACAGCATCGCCGGCGACAAGGGTTGCTCCAGATGCCGATCCAGCAGGCGATACAACCGCGACATATGGATGCCCTTGAGCTCCGGGCGCGGCAGATCGACCTGCACGCTGGCGCGTGCGGACACGGTTCCGCTCGGCTCGGCTTCGTCCAGGCGCACCGGCACGGCAATGTTCTGCATTCCCACCCAGCGCAAAGGCGCACTGAGTGCGGAAGGTTCGGTGACGGCAACATCGGGAAGCGTGGCGGACATCGAATGCTCGTTGAAGAATAATAGTGATGGACGCGCCTCAGGCACGACCGGGAAACGCCTGGAAGTAGTCGTCGATACCAGCGTGCAGCGTCTGCGCCAGCTCGTCCTGATGGGTGTCGCCGCAGAGCCTGTTGCAGTCGTCGCGATTGCTCATGAAGCCGGTTTCCACCAACAACGACGGAATATCGGGCGACTTCAGCACGGCAAAGCCGGCCTGTCCCACTTGGCCCTGATGCAGGCGCGTCACCTGCTGCAAACGGCCGAGCATCAACTTGCCAAACTCCACGCTGCTGGCGATGGTGCCGCTCAACGACAGGTCGGCCAGCACCTGCGACAACACCGGATTGCTTGGCACCCGCAAACGGCGCGCGCTGTCGCCCATGTCGTCGGCGGCGTTTTCGCTGTCGGCGATCCAGCGCGCCAATGCCGAGCTGGCGCCGTTCTGCGACAAGGCAAACACCGAGGCACCGCGCGCCTCGCTGTTGGGCGCAGCATCGGCGTGGATGGACACGAACAGATCGGCGTTGCGGCGATGGGCGATCAGCACCCGCTCGTGCAGCGGCACGAAGCGGTCGTCGCTGCGGATCATGGTCGGCCGGTAACGCGGATCGGCGACCAGACGCTGGTGTAGCCGCCCCGCGACCGCCATGGCCACATGCTTCTCGTAGCGCGCATCGGCACTGACCGCGCCGGGATCCTTGCCGCCGTGGCCGGCGTCGATGGCGACCACATAGGGATGCAGGCGCGAGCGCGTAGGCACGGCTGCCGCGACGGCGGGATCGGTCGCATCGGCAGTGGACAACGGCGCTGTGCCGGAGGTACCAGCCAGATCCAGCACCAGCGCACTGCCCTCCCAGCGCGCCGAGGCCGTCAGCGGCTGCGACAGATCGAGCACCACACGCAGCCCATCGTCATGCGGGCCGCTACGGATGGCGACGACGGCGGGATCACCGGGCAATGGATCGATACGCGGTGGTTGCGTCGAAATGCCGGACAGATCGATGACCAGGCGCGCTGGATCAGACAGGTTGAAGCTGCGGTAGGCGGCCTGCGCACTCAATTCGAGTCGAAGTCGCAACTCCCCATCCTGGCGCTGCAGACTGCAGCTGCGCAGCATCGGCAGCGGCTGCGCATGGACCAAGCTAGGCGACAGCACCAATGCCGCGCCAGCGGTGCGCAATAGCTGCCGCCGCCTCATCGGGCCAATCCCGGAGGATCGATACTGCCGCCGCGCTTCTTCGAACATGGAAGGTTCGGCATGGTGACCAGGCAAACAACACTCAGCGACAAGGGACGCGGCACGACGGGACCAGACGAACGACGAATGAAGTGTTATAAAGTAACACTTATCGCGCAAAAGCAAGCCCGCCGCGCTCCGCCAACGTCCTCACGTTCACTCTTGCCGAAGAGCATCACGATGTCCCCCGTCATCCCCGACAGCTATACCGCCTGGCGCCACTGCATCGAAGTCGACTGCGCCCAGCCACTGACTGCACCTTTCATTGCCCAACGTCTTATCGATCTGCGCGACCCAGCCGGACACCACACTCAGCAATTCCTGCGCCGCTGGGGTCAAGCGCATCTTCAGCGGGTGATTGGGTGGTTCGATCGAGCGCTCCAGGATTTGGAATCAAAGGGTTAGGTGGCCAGGGCCTGGTCCTCTAAGAAGTAGTCAGGGAGTGGTGCTCGTAGCGGCCTGGGCCATATCTGCAATGGCGGGGCTTACAACATTCAGCGAAACACTATCTCCTGCGTGGAGATCAATAAGGCTTTTTCGGTAAGACAAAGCCTGGGCAATAGGCAGGATTGTCAAATAACTGACATTGCATATTCTTAAGGGCGCACTGCAGCCGACACGAACTGAGAGAAACGTTAAAGGCTAAAGTAGCCCGGTCCGCATATCGAACGCGTGCCCGACAGAGTGGCTGTCAGCAATTTCTGCGCGAACACCAACACCCATCCGCTTTATCGACGTAACGTAGGCGAGCCTGAATTGCAGGCAAAATCGACCCTAGCAGGGGAAGGCGAAACCCATGGAAGTTAAAGCAAATACGTTGAAAGTTATGTGCGTACTGGCCTGCGCCTTGATCGCAGGCCAAGTCTCGGCTCAAACTGGCGGATGCTGCGCAGGCGGTGTAGGCGCCCAAGCAACAACGGGATTGGGGGAACGTAGCCCTGCAGCTGCCAACCTCACCTTAGATCCCGCTTGGTCGATCTACGAGTTCCAACGTGACGGCGTGACATATCTGCAAATCAATGACGTCGCCGGGGGAGTTAGAGCAGTGGTCGCACGCGTTGACAATGCGCTTTGGGTACTGCCAATGGGCAAGGATGCTGATCGCGTCACGGTACCGGCAGCTAATACAATTTGGGCAAATTCGTCGGCAACGTCTGCGACTGAGCTAGGACCTGACGCGAAAATGGTATACCAGACCGCACACTTTACCGTGCATGTCGAGCGGCAAGCCAACGTGGAACGCTGGAAGGTCTCTCCGACGCGGTGACAGCAGATGCCTCGGCCACGAGGAAGGTAAGTACCAACGCATGGCGGCGACGAAACAAGCCGCCATGCGACTTAAGCCGGGCCCGGAATTCATGTTCATCCTCAGGGGATTCACGCCGCACGGAATCCACCAACGAAGTATCGGCAAAAACTCTCATGACGATCCCCTGCCCCCCCCGACCGCGCCAGACACGCGCATGGATGAAATGCTTATTGGACGCAGGCAGAAGCTCCAATGCGTTGAGTGTGCAGCGATAAGCCGCAAGCTGCAGTCCAAGCGACAGCTGCTGACAATCCCCCTGCAATAGACAGTCGAGCTTGGTGGAATTCAACCTCTCAAACGCAGCCGAACGCAGCGTTCGAAACAGGCCATGCGTTTCAATCTCTAACGGATATAAAGCCGCAACATATTCATGCAGAAGTTGCGACTCCAGAACGGCCACGCGTGTTATCTCCATTGCTGCCGCATGGTGACCGCGCTCCCGAAGATCTGCCACGACCGATTTACGCATCCTATTCATCTGGACGTTGATATCGGAGTATTCCACAACCCGATCCCGCAGTGTTCGCTCAGCCGCGAGATAACTAGCCTGAATGGCCTTTTGAGCATCGGCTTTAATTCGCCCGATAGTGTCAAATCGCTTTAACGGCCTGACGAACCGTACGCCAAAGACGAATAAAAAGGTACTGACGATTACATGGAAAATTTGAACTTCAAATAGGCTCGCATTGTAATAACCAATTTCATATGTCTTAGGCAAGGTTATTGCCAAAGCGAAGTTGGCAAGCAGCGTGCCGAGAGCGGTCCCTGTCCAACCGTGACGATGCGTCAAGACAATCGCCGGCCCTATCAGCGCGGCCATCAGCATCTTTCGAAGTAATGGCTCCTGCGTGTAGCCGAGCATATAGAAAAGCACAAGAATGACGACAACCGAAAGCCCAAGGTCTCGGGGCAGGTCTATGCGTGCCGGCTCTCGTTTTCGAGGCGACCACAGCATGGCCGGAAGCAAGAAAATCAATATCCCCAGATAACTCCCCAACCAGTAGCGAACAAGAGATTCCAGGACCTTGGCCGTACTCGGCCCACCGAGGCTGGCATTGAGGGCAATGCTCCACAATGAATTAAAAAATCCAATGGCAATCGCAAATGGAATTAAGAAAGGAGTCTGCTGAAGCAGCTTACGGGCGTAATGGCGTGCCAACCAAATGACGAACGCGATCATGGGGGCATGAAAAAGTGGACTTATGTACGCCCATGTCAAGTCGTATCCCTGACGCTGCGAAAGCGGAACACGCAGCCAAAGCATTGCAGCCGCATCTCCTACCAACAGGAATGGCCACTCACGATAAGGTCTGAATAGCAGGGTTACAACACGCAAGCCGACAGGTAGGTACCACTGGTCGATGGAGCAATACCAAAGCGACAGGAATGCCAGGCAATAGCAAGCGCTAACCAGCGCGCCCCTAAAGATTTCCCTTACTACCACCATACCACCACTCCTTGGTTCCACGATTCGCCCTAGTCTGGAGGGAAACTGCTTGTCGGAGTATAGCGGTGGCGCACAATTTGCAAAAAGAGCCCATGTGCTTCCAGGCGGTTATCGTCATTGAAGACATGCATTGCACTTTACTGGTGCGTTGGGCCACGCGGGAATCAGGCCGCTCGACACAGCGCAGGGCAGAGCTGCTGGCAGTCGCGAGGAGGCGCACGCACCCAATCCACCTCCACGACGACAGCCAACTCGATTGAGGCGCTTGCAGTGATGCAGGCATGCGAGACATCGGCGAGATCCCTGGCGAGATCATCAACGAACAAGGCCGCGCATTGCGCGGCCTTGTTTGTTTTCCATGCCTATATAGGCATAACAGACAGAATCAGCCCTCCATCTGCTCCAGCTCCTTGCCCTTGGTTTCGTAGACGTACTTGAGCACGAAGAACACCGAAATGAAGGCGGCGACGGTATAGATGCCGTAGGCGCCGGCCAGGCCGATGCTGCCGAGCAGGATCGGGAAGCTGACGGTGATGGCGAAGTTGGAGGTCCACTGCGCTGCGCCGGCGATCGCCAGGCCCGAGCCGCGGATCTGGTTGGGGAACATCTCGCCCAGCATCACCCACATCACCGGGCCCCACGAGGCGTTGAAGAACACCACGTAGACGTTGGCGGCGACCAGCGCCAGCATGCCCATGGCGTCGGACATGGCGAGATTGCCGTTGGGATCCAGCGAGGCGGTGGCGAACGCGTAGGTGACCAGGGCCAACGACACCGCCATGCCGGCCGAGCCGATCCACAGCAGCGGCTTGCGGCCGATCTTGTCGACCAGCATCACCGTGACCAGACAGGCGCCAATGCTGAGGCCGCCGGAGAGCACGTTGATCAGCAATGCGTCCTGCTCGGAGAAGCCCACCGCCTGCCACAGCACCGCACCGTAATAGAACACCACGTTGATGCCGACCAGTTGCTGGAACACCGCCAGGCCGACGCCGATCCAGACGATCGGACGGACCTTGCCGGTTGCCTTGTTGATGAGGTCGGAGAACTTGGGCTTGTGTTGGTCGGCCGACATGGAGGCGGAAATTTCGGTCAGCTTGGTCTGCGCGGCGGCGTTGCCGTACAGCCGCTTGAGCACCACTAGCGCCTGCTCGCGACGGCCCTTGACCACCAGGTAGCGCGGGCTCTCCGGGATGACCAGCAGCAACAGCAGGAATGCCAGCGACGGAATCGCCTGCATCCAGAACATCCAGCGCCAGGCAGCCTGCCCTGCCCACAACGGCTCGGTGGACGCACCGGCAGCATTGGCCAGCAGGTAGTTGCTCAGGAACGCGCAGAACAGCCCGCTGATGATGGCGATCTGCTGCATCGTGGCAAGCCGGCCGCGATAGCGCGCAGAGGCGACCTCGGCGATGTACGCCGGCGAGATGACGCTGGCCGCGCCGACGGCAAAGCCGCCCATGATGCGCGCGAAGATGAAGAAGCCGGAGCTGTGCGAGGCACCGGCACCGATGGCCGAGAGCAGGAACAGCGCCGCAGAAATGATCAGGACCGCACGGCGGCCCCAGCGGTCGGCCAGACGACCGGCAAAGAAGGCGCCGATGGCGCAACCCAGCAGCATCGAGGCAACCTCGAATCCGGTCTTGGCGGCATTGGAATGGAAGGTCTGCTTCAGGCCATCGACGGTGCCGTTGATCACGCCGCTATCGAAACCGAACAAAAAACCGCCGATCGTGGCCACGCAACTGATCAGGACGATAAAACGGGTGTTCTCACCGGCATCGGGGGCGCCGTTTACGGAGACACTGGACATGGATTCACCTGGAAGCATGCAAAGGAGCGGCCACGGGGTGGCCGACATCGGCCGGCGACGCGCAGTGCGCCGCCGACCACGGGACATCAACGCGTCAGATACTGGTTAATCAGGTTCTCGTAGGCTTCCTGACGGCCGCTGAGTTGCTTGGGCTCGTTACCGGCTGCGTGCTGGGCCACATCCACCAGCGTGCTGGTGCCATCGGCGAACGCCGCACCGGCACCGCTGTCGAAGCTGGCATAACGCTCCTTGCGCCAGGTTTCCAGCGGCGAGGAGGTCAGCAGCGCATCGGCCACTTCCAGACCGCGCGCGAACGCGTCCATGCCGCCGATATGGGCCAGGAACAGGTCCTGCGGATCGGACGATTCGCGCCGCACCTTGGCATCGAAATTCAGCCCGCCCGGTGCCAGCCCGCCCTGCCGCAGCACCACCAGCATCGCGCCGACGGTGTCGTACAGGTCGGTCGGGAACTGGTCGGTGTCCCAGCCGTTCTGCGGGTTGCCACGGTTGGCATCGATGCTGCCGAGCAGGCCGGCATCGGAGGCGACTTGCAGGTCGTGCTCGAAGCTATGGCCCGACAGCGTGGCATGGTTGGCTTCGATATTGAGCTTGAAGTCCTGGTCCAGGCCATGCTGGCGCAGGAAGCCGATCACCGTGGCGCTGTCGAAGTCGTACTGGTGCTTCATCGGCTCCATCGGCTTGGGCTCGATCAGGAAATTGCCTTTGAAGCCGATCGCACGGCCGTAGTCGCGCGCCAGGGTCAGGAAGCGCGCCATGTGGTCCTGCTCGCGCTTCATCTGGGTGTTGTGCAGGCAGGCGTAGCCCTCGCGGCCGCCCCAGAACACATAGTTTTCGCCACCGAGTGCGACGGTGGCATCGATCGCGGCCTTGACCTGCACCGCCGCCCGCGCCACCACATTGAAGTCCGGGTTGGTCGATGCACCATTCATGTAGCGCGGGTGCGAGAACAGGTTGGCGGTGCCCCACAACAGCTTGACGCCGGTATCGGCCTGGCGCTGCTTGGCGATGCCGACCATGTGCTGCAGGTTGCGCTCGTATTCGCCGATGTCGTCGGCATCGGGCGACAGGTCGATATCGTGGAAGCAGTAATACGGCACGCCGAGCTTGGTGAAGAACTCGAATGCGGCATCGGCCTTGGCTTCGGCACGATTGAGCGCGGTATTGCCTACATCCCACGGATACGCACGCGTGCCCGGGCCGAACGGATCGGCGCCGTTGCCGCAGAAGCTATGCCAATAGGCCACCGCAAAGCGCAGGTGCTCGGCCATGGTCTTGTCGCCGATCTTTTTATGCGCGTCGTAGACCTTGAAGGCCAGCGGGTTGTCCGAGTCGCGGCCTTCGAAGCCGATCTTGCCGATGCCGGGGAAATATTCTTTGGCGCCGATGTAGACGGTGTTGCTCATGGGGCGAGATGTCCTTGGTACTGGGGGAGTAATGAATCAGCCGGCGTAGAGCGGGCTGACGACTTGCAGGTGCCTGAGGAAGTGCTGGTAATGCTGCTGATACTGGGCCACGCGCTGCGGATCCGGGCGTGCCGACAACGCGTCGTCGATCTGCAGGTGCTCCAGCACCACATCCGACAACGCGTCCGTGCCGCCGTCGTCGCGATCGCAGGCCCACAGCGCCTGCAGCGCCGCACCGAAGGCGGCACCTTCCGGCTGGGTCGGCACAACGACCTGCAGATTGAAGATATCGGCCACCATCTGCCGCCACTGTGCGCTCTTGCTGCCGCCACCGGTGAGCAGGATGGTGTCGAACTGCAGGCCGGCGGCCACGAAGGCATCGAAACCGTTGCGCAGGCTGTAGGTCGCCCCTTCCATCGCGGCGCGGTAGAAATGCGCAGCGGTGGTGTTGTGCAGGTCCATGCCGAACAGGCAGCCACGTGCATCCGGCAAATTGGGTGTGCGCTCGCCATTGAAGAACGGCAGCAACACCAGCCCGTCGGCACCCGGTGCGGTGTCGGCGATCAGCGCCTCGGTCTGCTCGCGGGTGATGGAAAACATGCGCATCACCGCCTCGGTGGCGACGGTGCAGTTCATGGTGCAGATCAGCGGCAACCAGCCGCCGCTGGACGAGCAGAACGCGGCCCAGCGTGCGTCGTCGTCCACTACCGGGTGGTCGGCGTAGGCGAACAAGGTGCCCGAGGTGCCCAGGCTCATGGTCAGGCGTCCGGGCACCACGTTGCCGGTGCCGATCGCGGCCATCATGTTGTCGCCGCCACCGGTGGTGACGCGCACGCCGGCCGGCAACCCGAGCGCCTCGGCGGCGGCGGCGGATAACGCATAGACCGCACCGGTTTCCACCAGCGGCGGCAATGCCTCGCGCAGGTCGCGCTGTGCGTCCACCGCGCCGAGCATGCGCTCGGACCACTGCCGCGTGCGCACATCCAGCCAGCCGGTGCCGGAGGCATCGCCGACTTCGGCAAAGCGCTCGCCGGTGAGCCAGAAGTTCACGTAGTCGTGCGGCAGCATCACCGTGGTCATCGCTGCGTAGGCCTCGGGGCGATGCTTGCGCGTCCATGGCAACTTGGAGGCGGTGTAGCCGGCCATGATCGGGTTGCCGGCAGTGGCCACGCTGCCCGCCGCGCCGCCGACCGCGTCCATGATTTCGTCGCATTCCAGCGCGGTACTGGTGTCGCACCATAGCTTCACCGGTGCGGTAACGCTGCCATCGGCGGCAACCGGCACGAAACCATGCTGCTGGCCGGAGACCGAGATGCCGCGTACCTGCGCACGCTGCGCGCCATCGAGCTGCGCGAAGCAATGCACGATGCCGTCGATCCACCACTGCGCCTGCTGCTCGCGGGTGCCGTCGTCGCGACTGATCAGTTCCATAGGCGCGGCAATCGTGGCGACCACCTCGCGCTGTTGCGGATCGTAGGCCACCAGCTTGACGCTCTGCGTGCCCACGTCCAGACCTATATACAAGCTCATTGCATCACCAATCGGTTGTTGTTGAAGCCCACCTGCTGGGTGCGACCGGCACCCAGTTCCAGGTCCAGGGTCTGCCCTGCATAAGACAATTGATAGCGCCCGCCGCGATCGCTGTTCAGGCGTGCCTGCTGCAAGCGACCGCCCTCCCAGTCCAACTCCACACTGGCGCCGCCGCGCACGCGCAACCCGCGCACGCTGCCGCGCGGCCACGCCCTGGGCAAGGCCGGTAGGAGGAACACGCTACCGCCCCAGCTTTGCAGCAGCATCTCGGTGATGCCGGCGGTGCCGCCGAAATTGCCATCGATCTGGAACGGCGGATGCGCATCGAACAGGTTCGGATAAGTGCGTTCGGGCGAGAGCAGCAATTGCAGGATGCGGTAGGCATGCTCGCCATCGGCCAGACGCGCCCATAGATTCAGGCGCCAGCCGATGCCCCAGCCGGTGGCGTTGTCGCCACGGATCTCCAGCGAGCGCCTGGCGGCGGCGGCAAGCGCGGGCGTGTCGCGCAGATTGATCTGGCTGGACGGATGCAGCGCGTACAGATGCGAGACGTGCCGGTGATGGATCTCCGGTGCGTCCATGTCCCAGTCCTGCTGCCATTCCTGCAACTGCCCGGCCTTGCCGATCCGGTTGGGCGGCAGTTGCTCGCGTAGCGTGCTCAGGTGTTGCGCGAACTCCGCATCCCGCTTCAGCAACTTGCTCATCGCTATGCATTGCGCGAACAGGTCGCGCAGCAGCTGGGCATCCATCGTGGGGCCAGCGCAGAGCGCGGCATTGAACGGATGCTGGTTCTCCGGCGACATCGAGGGATTGGTGACCATCGCGGCGGTCTGCGGATCCTTGACCAGCGTGGCGACGAAGAACTCTGCCGCGCCCTTGAACAAGGGATAGATCCTGCCCAGGTAGGCATGGTCGCGGCCATAATCCCAGCGGTCCCACAGCTGCTGCAGCAGCCATACCCCGCCCATCGGCCACAGGCTCCACTTGGCGCCATCGATCGGGCCGGCCTGGCGCCACAGATCGGTGTTGTTGTGCACCACCCAACCGGGCGCGTCGTACATCGCACGCGCGGTGTGCGCGCCGGTCGCGGCCAGGTCGAACACCATCGCTTCCAGCGGTTCGACGCACTCGTGCAGCGCATTGGCCTCGCTGGGCCAGTAGTTCATCTCGGTATTGATATTGATGGTGTACTTGCTTTCCCACGGCGGCTGCATCAGGTCGTTCCAGATGCCCTGCAGGTTGGCTGGCTGGCTGCCTGGCCGCGAGCTGCAGATCAGCAAGTAGCGGCCGAACTGGTGGTACAGCGCGGCCAATGCCGGATCGTTGCCGTTGGCGAACGCTTGCACGCGTTCGTCGGTGGGCAGTGCGGCCGCCTCGCTGCTGCCCAGGTCGATCGCCACGCGCCGGAACAGCCGCTGGTGATCGACCAGATGCGCACGCAGCAGTGCCGCGTAGTCCAGTGTGCCCGCCTTGTGCATGCTGGCTGCGGTGAGCGCGAGCGGGTCGCCATCAACCGTGTCGTAACGCTGGTAGCTGGTGGCCGCGGTGAGCAGTAGCACCACTTCGTCGGCGCCGTCGATACGCAGACGCTCGCGCAGATCACTGACCGTGCCGCCCTTGACCTGCGGCAGCACGCGCAGGGCGAAACGCAGTTTGCCGTCGATGCCGGCGAAGCTGCCATTGCGACCACTGAACAGCAGGCCGCCCTGCTCCATCGTGACCTCGCCGCGCTGCGGGCTGCCGATGCCCACGCGCAAGGAAATCGCGCGTGGCCGATCGCAGGACAGGCGTACCACGATGCACTGCGACTGCGCCGACACGAATACCTCGCGCCGATGCAACGCACCGCCGGACCGGAAGGTGGTGGTGGCCACGCCGGTGTCCAGATCGAGCTGGCGGCGATAGTCGCTGATGCCGTCGGCACGATCGAAATCCAGCAGCAGATCGCCCAGTGGCTGATACGGCATCTGCTTGCGCGGACGCGAGAGCAGCTTGGCGTTGGCCAGTGTTTCGGCCTCGGCATACCGCCCGGCAAAAATCAGCGCGCGCACCTGCGGCAGCGCCGCCAGTGCCTCCGGGCTGGTGGCGTCGTAGGGGCCACCAGCGTAGAGGGTGTCTTCGTTCAGTTGCAGGCGCTCGTGGGCGATGCCACCCCACACCATCGCGCCCAGCCGGCCATTGCCGACCGGTAGCGCCTGCACCCATTCGTTGGCCGGTTGGCGATACCACAGCGTCAATGCGCCGGCAGGCGCCACCGCAGGGAGCGATGACGACCTGGTCGCCTTCGCCGCCTGCGCGGCCACCGGCGCGGTGCCCAGGACCGCGACGGCAGCCCCGGTGGCCTTGCACAGCTCTCTGCGGGTCAGCACGGCGGCCGCCGCACGGCATCACCGGAACCGCCCGCGCCTGCCTTGCGGCGTTCCGGCATCTGCTCGCTCATCGACTGAAGACAGCCTGCAATCATCGACGACGCGCTTTGCCGGATGCAATCTTGCGCTGCAACACGCTGACCGGCTTGCCGTCGTACTGGATGCTGGCATCGGTCCTGGGCTCGAGCGCACCGGCGTCGTCGCGCGGGCCATCGACGAAGCGGACGTTGACGGTGCGCTTGGTCTGCATGCCGGTCCAGCTGCCTTCGCGCGTGCCGATGCGCAACTCGCCCTTGGCCTGGTTCCAGCTCAGCGGAATGCGGCTGAACTCGCCCTTCTCGTAGCCATAGCCCTTGCCGTCGTCCTCATACAGCGAGAACTGGCCATCGGCGCCGGTGTAGACCACCACGGTGAGCGGTGCATCGGGCTTTTGATCCACGTATTCCTGCACCGGGCCGGTGGGCACGATGGAACCGGCGCGGACGAACAACGGCATGCGCTCGATCGGCGCAGCCGCTTCGATGCTCTGGCCACCGTCGTAGCGCTTGCCGGTGGCGAAGTCCAGCCATGTGCTGCCGGCCGGCAGATAGACCTGACGCGAGGTGGCGCCGAAGCGGGTCACCGGTGCGACCAGGAAGGCCGGGCCGAACAGGTACTGGTCGTTGATGTCGCGGACCTTGGGGTCGTTCGGGAAGTCCATCATCATGCCGCGCATGATGACGCCATCGCGCTGATAGGTATCGCCGGCCAGGCTGTAGATGTACGGCAGCAGCGCGTATCGCAGGCGGTTGTAGTAGGCCATGCTGTCGTAGAACGGCGTGCCTTCCGGGGCGATGTTCCAGATCTCGCGGTACGGGAACTGCCCGTGCGAGCGGAAGATCGGCACGAACGCGCCGAACTGGAACCAGCGCGTGTTTAGCTCGCGCCATTCCGGCAGATGCGCCGGGTCCTGGGTCTTGTAGCGCTTCTCCACCGCAAAGCCGCCGATGTCGAACGTCCAGTTGGGCAGGCCCGATAGCGCCATGTTGACGCCCGCAGAGATCTGGTCTCGCATGTCGTCCCAACGCGAGACGATGTCGCCGCTCCACACCGCCACCGCGTTGCGCTGGGTGCCGGCATATCCCTTGCGCGAGAGGATGAACACGCGCTTGTCGTCGGCCGCACGGTCGCCCACGTATACGCCATGGGTGTGCGGTAGCGGGTACGAGTTGAAGAACTCGGTGGACGGGCCCAGCGCAGTCGGCGTGGTGCGTGCCTTGCGCTCGCCGATATCCAGGTTGGAATGCACGTCCGGCTCGTCGGCGTCCATCCACCAGGCATCGAAGCCCTTGCTGTTGAGCTTTTCGTTGACCTGGCGCCAGTAGATCGCCTGCGCCTTCTCCGAATACGGGTCGTAGAACGCGTTCTTGTAGCCCTTGCCGATCCAGTCGAGCTCGCCCACTTCCACGTTGCGCTTATACATGAAACCGGCGGCATCCAGTTCCTTGTAGTTGGCGGTTGTGGGATAGAACTTGGGCCAGATCGAAATCATGATCTGCGCGTGCATGTCGTGCACGGCCTTGACCATGCCATCCGGATCCGGGAAGTGCTTGGGATCGAAATCATGCGAACCCCACGCATTCTCGGGCCAGTACGACCAGTCCAGCACGATGTTGTCCAGCGACAGCTTGCGCTTGCGGTATTCGGCCACCGCGCCCACCAGCTCGTCCTGGCTCTTGTAACGCTCGCGGCTCTGCCAGAAGCCATAGGCCCACTTGGGCAGCATCACCGACTTGCCGGTGAGTTCGCGATAGCCGGCCACGGCCTGATCGTAGGAGTCGGCCGAGACGAAATAGTAATCGATCATCTGGCCGGCTTCGGACCACAGCGACAGATCCTTCGCTTCAGCGGCGGGCAGCGGGTCGCGGTGCAGCAGCGCGATGTAGCTGGGGTCGATGAGATCCCACTCGAGCTTGACGGTGTGGCGCGTGCCCGGCTCCAGGTCCAGCTTGAACTCGTGATTCCACGGGTTCCAGTTCTGGCGCCAGCGATCGATCACCAGCTTGCCGTCCACGTACAACTTGGCGTACTCGCTCGAATACAGCGAGAAGGTATGCTCGCCGCCGGTGAGGGCTTCGATCTCGCCCTCCCAGGTGACCTGCATGCGGCTGTCCTTGTCCTTGGTGATGGCCTTCTTGGGGAACTTGCTCAGGTCGCTGAGGTACTGGTAGTTCACCTCGCTCTCGCGGCGCTCCAGCACCTGCTTGCCGTTGATGGCATAGCGTGCGGTCAGCGCGCCGGCCTTGCCCTTGGCGTCGTACAACGTGAGCGTCTTGGGCAGCGGCTGCAGGCCGCGCGGGTCGCCCAGGCGGCTGATGGAGTTGTTGTCCCACAGCAGGCCGTAGTTGCGACTGGACACCAGGTACGGCACCGCCATGTCGATGTTGTTCTGCTGCAACTCGACATTGCGGCCCTTCTGATTCATCCAGCCCTGCTGGTGCTGGCCGAAGCCGTACAAGGCTTCGTCATCAGGCGACTGGAAACGCTGCCGCACGCTCAGGTACTGCTTGCCCTCCACTTTCAACGGCGCAAAGCTGCGCCCGCCTGCCACTTCCGACAACACCGGCTTGCCGCTGGCATCGGCGAAGCTGACATGGCCATCGACGGTGGACACCGTGGCGGTGACCTTGCCGGTCTTCAGCTGCACGCTGTCGCCCTGATCGGCAATCTGGAATGCGCTATCGCCCTGCACCGGCACGCGCATCAGGCTGGGGCTACGGGCGAAGTCGCCGTCCGGATCGGCACTGACGCGGATGATGCCGGCATCGACCACCTGCAGGCGCACCGGTGCGGCACCCTTGGCGCTCGGTACCACGGTGACGCCATCGGCCGCCTTGCGCACCTCCTGCGCGTGCGCGGCATTGGCCAGCAAGGCCAGCGACAACGCCAGACATTGGGCAAGCGGTGAACGTCGAGTGGCAGGCGCACGGCCGGCGGAACGGTTGGTGGTTTGCATGTTCACTCCCTTGGAATTGCGAAACGGTACCGCGGGGGCGGCAGCGCGTGGGTTCATTGCATTTGACGTGGAAGACAGCCTGCTGCGCAGCGATCGGGCTGCGCAGCAGGCGGCCGAGCAGGCTTATTTATAGGTGGCCAGCTTGATCTTCAGCAGCTGCGGCGCGCTGGAAAAGTTGACGCCGTAATCGGTCTGGTCGCCGTTCCAGTTGCGCGCGAACTTCCAGTCGCTGCCTTCGTAGACGCCTTCCTCGACGCGGTCGTAGAGCATGTTGGCAGTCGCCTCGCTGGCCGGATGCAGGGTCACGCGCACGTGGTAACCGGTGACCAGGAATTCGTCCGGGCCAAGCTCGGCGATCAACGCCGCGCCGATCGGCTCGGGGTTGCCCGGCGGCTCGCCCTTGAACCAGAACTGCGGCACGCCATAGGTGATGGTGGCGCTCCAGCGGTCATTGAGCTTGAGCTCCTGCACGGCCTGGCCGGGCTCCTCTGCGGTGCCGTGCAGTTTGCCTTCGGAAGCGGCCTTGGCGAACGGACGCATGCCGCGCTTGACCAGGTCGAAACCCAGCGCAAACGGCGCGAGCGTTTCTGCGTTGACGTGCTTGGCGCCCAGCGGATAGTTGGAATAAGGCGTGTAATCCATGCCGAACGCCGACCAGCCGATGCCGTCGTGGCCGAGGGTGGGGAACAGGTAACGCGCGTACTCGGGGCGGTTGCCGGTTTCGGCGACGAACAAGGCATTATCCGGGCGTGCGTAACGCTCCAGCACCGTGGTGTACATGCGGTACTCGGGCATGTAGATGTCCGGCGCCAGCAGATCGATATGTGGGCCGGCCGCCTTCCACACGTCGAGCACGTTGTCGGTGGGGCCACCGCTGGCGTACTGGCCGGGTTGACCCGGATTGAACGGGCCACGCAGTGCGGCATTGACGTACATCGGCAACGGATAGACCGCCTTGCCGGCTTCGGCCACCTGATCGATGTAGCGACCGATCGACCAGGCATGGAAAATCTCGTCGGCATCGGCACCAAACACCTGCGCCCAGCTGCCCGGCGGTTTGTTCAAGCGCTTGAGCAGTTGATCCGGCACCGGGCCGTCGAACAGCTGCTGCGCCATCGGCGAGAAATCGCGCACGCTGCCGTAGGTGCCCGGCTCGTTCTCGGGCTGAACCATGATGACCGTGTGCTGCGGATCGACCTGCTTGAGATGCTGCATGAAGGCGACGAAGGCCTTGCGGTCGGCATCCAGCGTGGCCTGTGCATGCGGCGACAACGAGCCGATCGCCTTGCCCTCGCGCGTCACCACGCGCGGAAAGCGCTGGTTGTCGGTCTTGACCCAATGCGGCGCGTACGCCGGGCCGTTGTTCTTCCAGGTCGCAAACCACAGCAGCACCAACCGCACCTTGTGTTCGCGCGCCTGGTTGAGCAGCGTGTCGACGAAGGAGAAATCGAACGTGCCTTCTTCCGGCTCGACCTGTTCCCAGGCGATCGGCACCTGCACGGTGTTGGGGCCCAGCACCCGCATCGCCGGCCACACCTTGTCGAGCGCGGCCGGATAGTTGCTGGAGTTGTTGACCTGCGCGCCCAGGATCAGGAACGGCGCGCCATCGACCAGCAACGCATGCTTGCCGTCCTTGCTGACGAACTGCGGCATCGGTGTCTGCGCAGCCGGCGCAGTGGCAGGTGCTGTCGCTGCGTTGCGGGAGGCCGATGCGACGGCAGCCGGTTTGGCGGCGGCGTCCTGCTCGCCGGATTGGCACGCAGCCAAGGCCAGCGCCAGCGCGGACAGCAGCAGCGGACGCAGACAACCGCGCCCGATGGAAGGAGCGATCACACCTGCAACGGGGGAATGCATGGACATAGGACTCCGTGTCACCAGGTATCGGTGCGGAAGGGGGAAACAGGAAGGCGTTCGCGATTGAACAGGTTGGCGTCGTCCGGGTTTTCGCTCCAGCCGTAGCGCACCGCGACCGGTGCAGACACCGCAGTGCTGCGCACGACCACGCGGTCGCCCTCGATACGCGCGGTTGCCGGATGAAAGTACCGGTCGGCACCGGCGATACGGAAGCCTTGCACTTCGCCCCCACCGCGCACCTGCAAGGCACTGCCCTGCAGATCGAAACTCAGCACTGCCTGACCCTCGGCAAAGCGCGCCTGCTTGAACACCGGCGCGCTGTACACCAGCGTTTGGCCATAAGCCACATGCCGCGCCGCAAGCGCCAGACGATGGCCGACATCGCGCTTGTTGGTGGGATGGATATCGGTTGGATTGCCGATATCGATGATCACCGCCTGCCCGGTCGCCGGCAGCGCCAGCGTCTTGGATTGCGACTCGCGCAACAGCGCCCAGGGGCTCATATCGCCCTTGTCACCACCGGCTTTGAAATTGGCCAGCTGCACCCATAGAAACGGCAGCTGTTTCGCACCGCGTTCGGCGCGCCATTGCTGGATCATTGCAGCGAACTGTTCGCGATACTTCACCGCGCCGGTGTCGCTGGCATTGGTTTCGCCCTGGTACCAGATCACGCCCTTGACAGGGAACGGCTGCAGCGGATGGATCATCTGGTTGTACAGCAGCGTGGGCAGCTGATTCTTGTTGTCGGCCAGCGCCACGCGCACGGCGGCCGGGCGGAACTTCCAGCCGCCCAGCGCACGTTTGGCACCGGCCTTGGTCTGCACGAAGCGTTGCTCGTCCGGGCCGTGCATGCCGCCGCCACCGCTGAGGTCTTCCACCCGCACTGCGATGTGGTTGACGCCTGCATGCAATGCGGAGGCAGGCACTTGGTAGACGCGCGGCAGGTTCCACTGCTCGACGGTCTGACCGACCTCGGTGCCGTTGACGTAAGTGCTATCGGAATCGTCGATCTGGCCTACGCCCAGTTCGATACCGGCCTTGGCCTCGGCAGCGCTCAAGGTGACCGTGGTGCGATACCAGGCGATCCCGTCCATGCCGTCATAGCCGCTGAGCTCCCATTGCTGGGTCGTCGGGATGCTGTCCCAGTCGCTGTCATCGAACGTCGCCTCGCGCCACTGCGGCATGTCGCCACCCACTTTGGGCCAGCGCGCGATGCGCTTGCCGGTAGCGGCCAGCACAGTGGCATCACGTTGCTTGATCGCCGCGATCGCGCCCTGACTCTGTTCGGCATTCAAACCCTGCGAGGCCGCATCCATCCACGCTTCGATCGCACTGCCGCCCCAGGTACTGTTGACGATGCCGATCGGCACGCCGGTGCTGGCGCGCAATTCCTTGGCGAAGAAATAACCAACTGCCGTGAACTCGCCGGCGTTGTCCGGCGTGGCCGCTTTCCAGTTGCCACCGCTCAGGCGCGCCTGCGGCTGCAGCGCCCACGACTTGGGCACCTTGAAGTGCCGTAACAGCGCGTCGTTGGCGGCAGCCACCGCCTGGGGACCATCGTTGGCCTGCGCCAACGGCCACTCCATATTCGATTGACCGCTGGCCAGCCACACATCGCCGACCAGCACATCACGTAGCTGCAACTGCCCGCCGTCGCCCTGCACATTCAGCACATACGGGCCACCAGCCTTGTGTGCGGGCAGACTGACCCTCCACCGCCCCCTTGCATCGGCCCTGGCGGTGGCGCGCTTGCCATCGAAGCCGACTGTGATCGCGGCATTCGGCGATGCCCACCCCCACACCGGCATCGGCTGGTCGCGCTGCAGCACCGCGCCATCGGCAAACAACAATGGCAAGCTCGGCTGCGCCAATGCAGCGGGGCTGGCCAGGACCAGGCCCAACAGGCAGCCACGAAGGATGAGAGAAGCGGTCATGCAATGATCTCCAGGGTCGGCGCGGCCAGTCGACGCGCAGCGATGCGGCGGCGCACGCCGCCGTAAAAGGTAAGACCGCGCGATGACGCACACAGCGACGTAGCGCTCATCGTGGATCGCCGTAGAAGATGCCACGCCCACCGGTGGCGAAGTACACACGCCCAGGAATGCGCGGATCGCCGGTGACGCTGTATGGCTTGCCGAAACGGTGCGCGTCGTCATCGATGCGCACCCACTGCGCGCCTTCGTCGTCGGAGCGGAACACGCCATCCACACCATCCACGCGGCCGGCCAGATACAGCGCCGGCGGGGCGCCCTCGTGAAGCGCCTTGCCGATGCCCAACGAACGCGCCTGGTCCGGTTTGGACAAACTCTGCAAACGCTCGTCCTGCCAGCGCATCACGCCCTGGGTGTGACTGGCCAGATACACCACCCCCGCCCGCCACGGATCGGGGCGCAGCTGCGGACGCGCACGTTCATCGCGCGCCGGGCTGCCCACCTGCGCACCGGTGTCGCGAAAGTTCGCTGCGCCATCGCGGCTCTCGAACAAGCGCCAAACCCATAGCAACACCGAAAAACCCGGCAGCTCTGGCAGTGCGCGTCCAGACTGCCGGTAGAGGCAAAGCAGGCTCAACTCTGCGACGTGACGTACGCCGGAGCGATGCACGCATGCACTTACCAGTTCATCCGCAGCACCAGCGAATAACGCCGATCGTTGACGAACGACGAACGCGTGTACAAGCGCCGGTCCACTTCGCCACCTTCGTACGAGGTCGGCCCCATCAACACCTTGGTCACCGTGTTGGTCAGGTTATTGGCCTGAACGCCCAGTTGCAGGTGCTCGTTGAAGCGGTAGAAGAACGAGCCGTCGAGCTGGCCGTAGTCGTCTGCCCAGGTCGGAAGAAGGGTGGTGACATCGCTGGTGGCCAGCAGATAGCGCGAACGCCAGTTGTAGGCCAGGCGCAATGACAACGGCCCCTTCTCGTAGATGCCGGCCAGGTTGTAGCTGCGCCGCGACAGGCCTTCCAGCGGCAGCTCGACGCCGCTCACCGTGGTATTGGCGTACGGGTCGGTGGCGGTATTGGCACCGCCCTTGCTGTCGACGAAGGTGAAATTGGCATTGATGCCGAACCCGCTCAGCCAGCCCGGCAGGCTGTCGAAGAACTGGGTGTAGCCGAACTCGGCGCCGCGGATGGTGCCTTCGTCCATGTTGTACGGGCGGGTCACCAGCCACGGGCGACTATCGTAGATCTCGCTGCGGGTCTGGGTGGAGAAGTAATCCTTGACCTTCTTGTAGAACAGCGTGGCGTAGAGCATGTCGCTGGTGTCGAAGTACCACTCCAGCGCAGTGTCGAACTGGTTAGCCACCATCGGCTTGAGGGTCGGGTTGCCGGCAGTGCCGACGAAGCTGGTCGCTTGGCCGGCGTCGTTGATTTTCACGTTGAGCAACACGTACGGCTGCAGCTGCGTATAGTCCGGGCGCGCCATCGCCTTGGAGGCGGCAAAACGCCATTGCAGGCTGTCGCTGAAGCGCAGCCGCAGATTCAGGCTGGGCAACACGTTGGTGTAGCTGCCTTGCGCATCGTTGTCGAAGTACTGCCCGGTGTAGCGCGCCTGCAACTCCGGCGAGACGTTCAGATCGGCCAGGTTCTGGAACTGGCCAAAACCTTCGGCCTGGGTTTTGGTCTGCACGACGCGCACGCCGACATTACCGTCCACCGGAACGCCCCATGCCTGGTCATTGCCGAAATACAGCGCCGCATAGGCCGCCTGGGTGCGCTCGAACTGACGATTGGTGTCCTGCGGCTGGTACTGATCCGGCGACCAGCCAGAGCCGCGCAATGCCACGATCTGCTGGATCATCTGCGAGGCAGATCGGTAGTTGTTGACCAGGCTGCTGTTGGGCACGACCAGGGTGGTCGGCACATTCACCCCGCCCCGGAAAAAGTTGGAAAAGGTGAACAACGACGACTGGTCGGCCATGAACTCGGACATGTTGGCCAGCCCGTTGCTGGTGCCCGGCACCGCGGCCCAGTTGTCGGAGATCACGCCCCAGTTGTAGCCGGAGTTCTTGTTGATCTGGTTGCGGTCGGTGGCGCGCATGCCGAAGCGCGCAAAGCGCAGCCAGCTGCTGTCATCGAAGGTGTATTCCAGATCCACGCGCGTGGACAGCTGACGCCCGCGGTTCTTGCCCAGGTGGTCCATCGCCGCCGCCCAGAAGTAATTGGACGGATTCTGGGTAAACGCCGGGTCGGCGATCTGCACGCTGGGGTACTTGCCGGAGACATCGTAGGTCAGCCCGGGCAGATAGGTCGCGCTGAACGCGGTGAAATCCAGCTGCTCGTTCTCCGACTGCACCAGCTGCATGTCACCCTTGATCTGCAGGTTGTCGTTGAAGAAGTGGCTGAAGCCTGCCGACAGATCGGTGGTGGTGGTGCGCTGTTCGGAATAGCGGTTGTCGGTATTGAAGCGCACACCGTCGCCGGTGAGCACGCCACGCCATGAATCGGACACCGGTGAGCCACGCAGGAACCCGCCGCGGTTGTCGTAATCGAAGGTGGTGCCCGGCGCCGGGCTGATGCTGTTGTTGCTGTCGTTGAAAAACGCCGCGCGCTCCTGCCAGTTCATGTCGTACCTGGAGCGCAGGTACTGCACATAGATGTCAGTCGCATCGCTCGGTTTCCACTGGAACGCAGCGGCAATGCCATTGCGCTTGCGCTCGAAATCCAGCTGCCGCCAGTTCACCCCACCCGGCACATACACCTGATCGCGCCCGCTGCCGGCCAGCACCGCCTCATCGGTGCGTCGCACATACGGTTCTACCTGGATGCCGTCCGAGCGCGTCGCCAGTTCCGAATGCGAGATATCGACCATGAAGCCCATCTCGCCGATGCCGGTATTCCAGCGATCGCTGAACAGGAACGACGCCGACGGCTTGTACTTCTTGCTCATGTCGCCGTAGTTGACGTCGATATTGCCGCCGACGATCCGGCCCGGATTGTCGAACGGCATGCGCGTACGCAGATTGACCGTGCCGCCCAGACCGCCCTCGATGATTTCCGCCGATGGATTCTTGTACACGTCCACGCCGGCCATCAATTCGGCAGGCACGTCCTCGAAGCTCAGGCCACGGCCGCTGGCCGCACTGAAGATATCGCGCCCGTTGAGTTCCCCGCGCACCTGGGTCAGCCCGCGAATCATCACCCCGCTGCCTTCGGCGGAAAAGTGGTCGGGGTCGTTGCGGGCCATGAAGTGATCGATGGTCACGCCGCTGACGCGTTGCAGCGTTTCGGTGACGCTGCGATCGGGCAAGGCGCCGATATCTTCGGCACTGACCGAGTCGACGATCTGGGTGGCATCGCGCTTGATGACCTGCGACTTGATCAGGCTGGCGCGTACCCCGCGCACCTCCACCGCATCCAGATCCACCGCGCTGCTGGCGGCGTTGCCGGCCTGGGCGTTCCGGGAAGGCTGCGCCTGCTGGGCGTATGCCGGCGTGGCGAGCATCAGCCCGATGCTGACGGCGATGGTGCAACGACACAAACGCGACGGACGCGCACGCACGCCCGTACCCGCCGAGGCATGGCTTGAAAAGCTGAGCATCTGAATCCCTCCCAGGACGCAAGACGACTGAAGACAGGTTGTGACGGCACCGCGCGACATACCGCATGCGCACCGCATGATCGTGCAAGAGCAAGGCGCTAGCGCACGGCTCTTCCCTTCCACTGCATGGCGGCCTGGCCGCCGATCACCTGCTCGACTTCACGTTCGCTTCAGCGTGCGATCTGGTGCACAGGTATAGGCGCGTGTTTCAGCGCCAGCCAATGAAAAATTCATGGACTGGTATATCGAAACGAAATGGAACGGACGGATGCGCTAGAAGTGTGGGCGTGATGGTGCAAGAACCTGGGCCGATGGCATGAAACCCTATCCGGCGACTGCGCGGGATGGATTGCCTATCAACAAAGCCGCCATGCGTTGGTGCAGTTCCAGGCAACTTTGGCGGCCAGCCGGCACACCCGCTTGTGCGCTCGACGTTATCCCGGGTTACCGCTACGTGCCACAGGGAAGAGACGTTTAGGGAAAATCCTGCGTCGCAGCGAGCAGATCACAGAGAAAATCACGCGCAATGGCGTGCGTGCGGATGGCAAGTCCCTGCACCGCAACCGCTGCCGCTCATGCTTGAGGCACGTGAGTCGCCACGCCAGCGCCGACCTACCATGAGCATATCGCAAGCAGTAGGCTGTCCTTCCCTTGCCACAGGTGGCTCCATGGCTGTGCGCCTTCCTTGCATCCCGCAGCACCGTGCAGCGCTCCCCCTGCTGCTGTGCGCCGTCTTCGCCCACCTGCTGACTGGGTGTTCACGCATGAATACGCCTACCAACGATCCATCTGGTATTCATCTGATTGAGAATATTCCAGTCGATGCCCATAACACCGTGCATATCGATACCCGTAAGCCGATTCCGTTTAGCAACCATGCGTTCGGAGCAATGTGCTACGACACCTATGGCTGCAAGGTGCTGTACGACGGCAGGTATGCAGCCAACTTTCCTGAAGATGAGAAGCGAATTTCATCGGCTTCGCTGGGTGACGTCTACCCCGGCAATCTTAAAGCCAACACGATCGGCATTCGCAACTTCCCGAACTTCCCGCCCCCTGCTGAGGTGACGTGGCGCTCCAGGGATGGCCAGCCGCATCATGCTCTGGTGGATCTTGAGGCCATCTTCAAGGACAAGGTGGTGCTGCATCATGTGCCGCAGGAGCAACTGCCGCCGATCTTAAAAGCCGATATCCCTCCGGAGATCATCCTGGAAGTGAACGACCGCACCATCAATGTGTATATGAAGGCGATGGTGGATACCACGGTGTTGCAAAAGCCGGGTAACAAATATAGCAATTTCCGCAACGAACTGATCCTCGCCTACACCAAGACCTACTGATGGCGTATTCGCCAGGGAGCATGTACTGGCTAACGATCGTGATACTGCAAAGACCTGGGCCGATGGTGTGGAAACCTATCCCGCGAGTGCGCAGGATTTGGCCGCCTACGAACTTAGCGGCCATGCGTTGGCGCAGTTCCAGGCACCGCTGCTGGTCAGCCAGCAGAATCCGCACACCCGTTTGTTCGTAGCCTCTTTTGATGGAACTGGCAATGACAAGTACAAGGACCCTGAGCACATCACCAATATCGGCACTCTGGATGATCAGGTGCAACGGCAGTAAGTAACGGCATTAAAAATATCGGCGGCTACTACGTCCTAGGCGTAGGCACCCAGGACGACGCCTTCACCCGCAACCTCGACGGCGCCGTTGGCTATACCTATGCCCCCCGCATGGAAGAGATGTACTTCAAATTCATCGACCAAGCAAAAAAATGGAAAGATGAAGACCCGCAAGCCGAAATCAGCATTATTTCCACCGGCTTCAGCCGTGGTGCGGTCACCGCGGCCATGTTCACCCGCATGGTCCACGAGCGTGGCATCCAAGACCGCAAAGACATGAAGATCGACCAAGGCCCAAACGGCGAAATCCTCAAACTGACCCCAACCCACCCGCCGCTGGTGCCACCCGGCCGCACCGCGCAGGCGGTGGGCTTGCTCGACCCGGTGGCTACCGGCGACATGAACCTGCGCGACTCGCGCCTGCCGCCGTCGGTAGTGTCGGGCCTGCAAATCACCGCCCGCGACGAGCGCCTCGATCTCTTCCCGGCCAAGGACATCATCGATCCGGGCCGCACCCAGGATGGGCGCCTGCTCAATCTGGTCAATCCGGGCGCGCATTCGGATATCGGTGGTTCCTACCGGCTCGATGGCCTGTCCGTGCGCAACGGCAACCTGCTTACCGATTACATCAACACCCTCAGCGACAAGCCATTCCTGCAACCGCGCGCGGTGTCCACTGCGCCGGAGATGAACGTCATCCACCACTCTGAGCAGCACCAGTCCTTCTATACCACGGTCATGGCAATCACCCTGGGCAACCGCGTGCACGTGAAGGACCTGGCGGGTAAGGCAGTTAGGGAACCTCTGAACAACGCACCACAGATACGCGACACTACCCGCCTGATGTTGAGGAGTGATCCATGCAACTGACGTTCGGTGACGCTGAGGG
>NZ_JACHOF010000018.1:0-78952 GCF_014199765.1 Xanthomonas sp. 3058
TGGTGCGGTGTCCTCGCCGCTTGCGGGACCGTGTGGCGGCATGGATGCCGCCACCGAGCCTCCAGGGATGGATTCACGGCGTGTCCCGCGAGCGGCGAGGACACCGCGCACCCGACCTACGTAGCTTGGGACCATCCTTCTGAGCGCTGCCTTCAAGCGTAGCTCTCAGCAACCATGCCAACACCCTGCTCCACTGTCCGCTTCAACCACCCCAACAGCTGCGCATTAACGAACTCCGGGTTCTCCAGCGAGGCGATGTGGCCGGCATCGGGCACCAGCTCGTAATCGCAGCCAATCACCTCGGCCATCATCCACAACTCTTCCGGCGGCCGTGGACCATCGTCTTCGCCCGCCAGCAGGAAGGTGTTCGCAGGGTTCAGTCCCGCCAAGGCTTCAAGCCGGTCGGCGCGGCCGAAGATCAAACGCCCCAGCGGTATCACCGACGCGCGCAACTGCTCGGCCGTCATCGCCGCCAGGCGCTGCGCAAACGCGGCCGGCAGCGCGGAGCTCAGATCGATACCGGAGCGGAAGAACATCGGCACGATCGCCGCGACCAATGCAGGCGTCACCTGCCCGGCCGCTTCGATCGCATCGAGCAGACCGAAATAACGCGCTTGCATGGCCTGCGGCTCGGCACCCAGGAAGGTATCCATCAATACCAAGCTGCGCACGCGCTCCGGTGCCAGCAGCGCCAGCTCGGCGCCCCACATGCCACCGACCGACAGACCGACCACCGCGCATTGCGGCAGTTGCAACGCATCAAGCAATAGCAGCATCTGCTTGGCAAGATCGCCCACGGTCTGCGTGTCTGCCGGCAGCGCCGCCGATTGCCCATGCCCCCACAACTCCGGAACGATGACCCGGTAGTGCTGCGAGAGCGCCTGAATCTGCGGCTCCCACATGGCCGCATCCCAGAGATAGCTGTGGCCGAGCAGAACCGGAAACCCTTGACCATACTGTGCATAGTGCAGTGATTGATCGGCGATCGTGCAAGTGGGCATAGGAAGATCATTCGCGCAGATGGGAGCGGGGAAATCTAGACCTTCGCACTTCAGATTTTTGTTGCAATGCGATAGGCGAGTTAACTGGCATTTCCCAAGCGCGTGCCGGTGCGCAAGAAAAGCGAAGTCATCGCCCGAATAACGAAAACGCCCGGCATTGCCGGGCGTTTTCAAACCTGCCGTCAACCCGCTGGATCAGGCAGCGACGGTGTCGGCCACATCCTGATACTCCTGGATCTGATCGAAGTTCATGTAGCGGTAGATCTGCTCGCCACTGGTCTTGATCACGCCTACATCGGCCATGTACTCGTCCTTGGTCGGGATGCGCCCCAGACGCGAGCAAATCGCCGCCAGTTCCGCCGAACCCAGGTACACATTGGTGTTACGGCCGAGACGGTTGGGGAAGTTACGCGTGGAGGTGGAGAACACCGTGGCGCCCTCGCGCGCCTGCGCCTGGTTGCCCATGCACAGCGAGCAGCCGGGCATTTCCATGCGCGCACCGGCCGCGCCGAAGGTGCCGTAATGGCCTTCCTTGGTCAGCTCGGAGGCATCCATCTTGGTCGGCGGCGCCACCCACAGGCGGGTCGGGATATCGCGCTTGCCTTCCAGCAGCTTGGCGGCGGCACGGAAGTGACCGATGTTGGTCATGCACGAACCGATGAACACCTCGTCGATCGCCGCACCGGCAACCTCGGACAGCGTCTTGACGTCGTCCGGGTCGTTCGGGCACGCCACGATCGGCTCATGGATGTCGGCCAGATCGATCTCGATGACGGCGGCGTACTCGGCATCCGCATCGGGCTGCAGCAGCTGCGGATCGGCCAGCCACTCTTCCATCTTCTTGATGCGGCGGCCCAGCGTGCGCGCATCGGCATAGCCTTCGGCGATCATCCAGCGCAGCAACGTGATGTTGCTGGTCAGGTATTCGATGATCGGCGCCTTGTCCAGGTGCACGGTACACCCAGCCGCCGAACGCTCGGCCGAGGCGTCGGACAGCTCGAACGCCTGCTCCACCTTCAGGTTCGGCAGCCCTTCGATTTCCAGGATGCGGCCGGAGAAGATGTTCTTCTTGCCCTGCTTGGCCACGGTCAGCAGACCGTCCTTGATCGCATACAGCGGAATCGCGTTGACCAGATCGCGCAAGGTCACGCCCGGCTGCATCTCACCCTTGAAGCGCACCAGCACGCTCTCGGGCATGTCCAGCGGCATCACGCCGGTGGCGGCGGCAAAGGCCACCAGACCGGAGCCGGCCGGGAACGAAATACCGATCGGGAAACGGGTGTGCGAGTCGCCACCGGTGCCCACGGTGTCGGGCAGCAACATGCGGTTGAGCCAGCTGTGGATCACGCCATCGCCCGGACGCAGCGACACGCCGCCACGGGTGGAGATGAACTCCGGCAAGGTGTGGTGGGTCTTGACGTCCACCGGCTTCGGGTAGGCGGCGGTGTGGCAGAACGACTGCATCACCAGGTCGGCCGAGAAGCCCAGGCAGGCCAGGTCCTTGAGCTCGTCGCGGGTCATCGGGCCGGTGGTGTCCTGCGAGCCCACCGAGGTCATCTTCGGCTCGCAATAGGTGCCCGGACGCATGCCCTGGCCTTCCGGCAGACCGCAGGCGCGGCCGACCATCTTCTGCGCCAACGAGAAGCCCTTGCCGGTGTCCGGCGGGTCCATCGGCAGGCGGAACAGGTCCGAGGCCGGCAGGCCCAGGAATTCGCGCGCCTTGGCGGTGAGGCCACGGCCGACGATCAGCGGAATGCGGCCACCGGCGCGCACTTCGTCGAACAGCACGTCCGACTTCATCGCGAACTCGGCGATCACCTGGCCGTTCTTCAGCGCCTTGCCATCGTACGGACGCAGCTCGACCACGTCGCCGTGCTCCATCTGCGACACGTCCAGTTCGATCGGCAGCGCGCCGGCGTCTTCCATGGTGTTGTAGAAGATCGGGGCGATCTTCGAACCCAGGCACACGCCGCCGAAGCGCTTGTTGGGGATGTACGGAATGTCTTCGCCGGTCCACCACAGCACCGAGTTGGTCGCCGACTTGCGCGAGGAACCGGTACCGACCACGTCGCCCACATAGGCCACCAGGTGGCCCTTGTCCTTGAGATCGGCGATGGCCTGGATCGGGCCGCGCTTGCCGTCTTCTTCCGGCACGAACGCTGCGCCTTCGCGGGCGTTCTTCAGCATCGCCAGCGCGTGCAGCGGGATGTCCGGGCGCGTGGTCGCGTCCGGGGCCGGCGACAGGTCGTCGGTGTTGGTTTCGCCCGGCACCTTGAACACGGTGACGGTCATGCTCTGCGGCACTTCCGGCTTGCTGGTGAACCACTCGGCATCGGCCCAGCTCTGCAGCACGGCCTTGGCGTGCGCGTTGCCGGCTTCGGCCTTTTCCTGCACGTCGTGGAAGGCGTCGAACACCAGCAAGGTGTGCTTCAGTGCCTCGGCGGCGGTGGCGCCCAGCTCGGCGTTGTCCAGCAGATCAATCAACGGCTGGATGTTGTAGCCACCCAGCATGGTGCCGAGCAGCTCGGTGGCACGCTTGGCGCTGATCAACGCAGTCTTTTCGGTGCCGAACGCCACCGCGGCCAGGTACGAGGCCTTGACCTTGGCGGCGTCGTCAACACCGGCCGGCACGCGCTGGCTGAGCAGCTCGACCAGGAAGGCGTCTTCGCCGGCGGGCGGAGCCTTCAACAGTTCGATGACCTCGGCGGTCTGCTGCGCGGTCAGCGGCAGCGGCGGGATACCGAGCGCGGCGCGCTCTGCAACGTGGTGGCGATAGGCTTCCAACATGCGGGTTCTCCAAAGGGACAGCGGTGAATGTGTAAAAACGTCAGACGTGGATCAGAAGGCGTGGGTCAGGCAACGGGCTTGGGGACGGTGATCTTCAAGCCCTTGAAGTAGTCGCGGAAGAAGCCCTCGTCGCGGGTGATCAACCCATCGCACTGGAGCATCGCGTGGGCGCCGATCAGAAAATCCGCCACCACCCGCTCGCGCTTGCCGCCGCGTGCACGGAAGCGCTTGTTCATATGGCCGGCGCGCACCGCCGCCGCTTCCTGGGTGGCTTCGTAACGGACCCCGATCGAGGCCAGGGTTTCCATCAGGTCGACCTGGGTGTCCAGCATGGCCAGTACTTCGGCCACTACCGCATCGCAGACCACCACCTCGTCGCGCGCCAATGCATCGCCGATGCAGATTTCCGACACCTCGCCGTACACCGGGTCGCCGATGAGGATGTCCAGCAGCACCGAGGAATCCAGGGCGATCATGGGTCGAACGGATCTCCGGGCGCGCGGCCACGGATGGCGCGCATGGCCTCGTCGGTGCTGGTCAGGCCATCGACCAGCTTGAACTTGCCGCGCACCTTGCGCAGCGCCTCGCTGACATCCTTGCGCAGAATGATGCGCCCACCATCGAGTTCGATCTTGAGCGTGGTGCCCTTGGTCAGGCCCAGGGCATCGCGCACGGCCTTTGGCAGCGTGATCTGTCCGCGTTCGGCAACGGTGGCTTCCATGAGCATGCTCCAGAAAGTATGCGCACATCATACGTACTTGAGAGGTCGTACTCAAGCCGACTGAACGCGCCGGACACACCGTGCGTACACACTGAATCGCTCAGACTAGGCCCCTACCTAAAGCCTTCGATGCCATAGGAGTGATGCATGAGCGATTCCTTCTCCACCCGCACCTCGTTTGAGGTCCACGGCAAGCGCTACGACTATTACAGCCTGCCCAAACTGGGCGAACGCTTCGATATCGGCCACCTGCCCTACTCGATGAAGATCCTGCTGGAGAACCTGCTCCGGCACGAGGACGGCGGCGTCACCGTCGGCAAGGACCATATCGAAGCGGTCGCCAAGTGGGACCCCACCGCCGAACCCGATATCGAAATCGCCTTCATGCCGGCGCGCGTGGTGTTGCAGGATTTCACCGGCGTGCCATGCGTGGTCGACCTGGCCGCGATGCGCGATGCGGTGGTCAAGCTCGGCGGCAAGGCCGACCAGATCAACCCGCAGATTCCCTCCGAGCTGGTCATCGACCACTCGGTGCAAGTGGACGTGTTCGGCTCGGCCGATGCGCTCGACCTCAACGGCAAGATCGAATTCCAGCGCAACCAGGAACGCTACGGCTTCCTGCGCTGGGGCCAGAAGGCGTTCGAGAACTTCAAGGTGGTGCCGCCCAATACCGGCATCGTCCACCAGGTGAACCTGGAAAACCTGGCGCGCGTGGTGATGAGCGCGGACAAGGACGGCACCCGGATCGCCTACCCGGACACCGTGTTCGGCACCGACAGCCACACCACCATGATCAATGGCATCGGCGTGCTGGGCTGGGGCGTCGGCGGTATCGAGGCCGAGGCTGCGATGCTGGGCCAGCCCTCCTCCATGCTGATTCCGCAGGTGGTGGGCTTCAAGCTCAGCGGCAAGCTGCCCGAAGGCGCCACCGCGACCGACCTGGTGCTCACCGTCACCCAGATGCTGCGCAAGGCCGGCGTGGTCGGCAAGTTCGTCGAGTTCTACGGTGAAGGTTTGCAGCATCTGCCGCTGGCCGACCGCGCCACCATCGGCAACATGGCACCGGAATACGGCGCCACCTGCGGCATCTTCCCGGTCGACGAAGAATCGCTGACCTATCTGCGCCTGTCCGGTCGCAGCGAGGAGCAGATCGCATTGGTGGAAGCCTATGCCAAGGCGCAGGGCCTGTGGCACGACGCCAATACCCCGCCTGCGCAGTACAGCGCCACGCTGGAACTGGACATGGGCGAGGTCAAGCCATCGCTGGCCGGCCCCAAGCGTCCGCAGGATCGCGTGCTGCTGGAAGACATGCAGGCCAACTTCCGCGAGAGCCTCAAGCCGTTCGTGGATGCGCGCAGCAAGCGCACGACCGACCTCAAGCAGGAAGATCGCCTGAAGAACGAAGGCGGCGGTGGCACCGCAGTCGGCGCCAAGGCCGCGCAGGCGGAAAGCGCCAACGACAGCGGCGCCGGTTGGCAACTGCGCGACGGTTCGGTGGTGATCGCCGCGATTACCTCCTGCACCAACACCTCCAACCCGGCAGTGATGCTCGGTGCTGGCCTGCTTGCGCGCAACGCCGCCGCCAAGGGGCTGAAAGCGCAGCCGTGGGTGAAGACCTCGCTCGGGCCGGGCTCACGGGTGGTCACCGATTACCTGAGCAAGGCCGGCGTCCTTGCCGACCTGGAAACGCTCGGCTTCTACGTGGTCGGCTACGGCTGCACCACCTGCATCGGCAACTCCGGCCCGCTGCCGGACGACGTCTCGGCGGCGATTGCCAAGGACGATCTGGTGGTGTCCTCGGTGTTGTCGGGCAACCGCAACTTCGAAGGCCGCGTGCATCCCGAAGTCAAAATGAATTACCTCGCCTCGCCGCCGCTGGTGGTGGCGTATGCCATCGCCGGCACCACCGACATCGACCTCACCACCGAGCCGCTGGGCACCGGGAGCGACGGGCAGCCGGTCTACCTGCGCGACATCTGGCCGAGCAACAAGGAAATCGGCGACACCATCGCCGCCACCGTCGGCCCGGAGATGTTCAAGCAGAACTATGCCGATGTGTTCAAGGGCGATTCGCGCTGGAACACCATCGCCTCCCCGGACGGCGCGCTGTACGCATGGGACGCGGCCTCGACCTACATCAAGAACCCGCCCTACTTCGACGGCATGACCATGCAGGTCGGCCACGTCGAAGACGTGCACGGTGCGCGCATCATGGGGTTGTTCGGCGATTCGATCACCACCGACCACATCTCGCCGGCCGGCAACATCAAGAAGGATTCGCCTGCAGGACGTTTCCTGCAGGAACGCGGCGTGCAACCGGCCGACTTCAACAGCTACGGCAGCCGCCGCGGCAATGATGACGTGATGGTGCGCGGCACCTTCGCCAACATCCGCATCAAGAACCTGATGTTCGGCGGCGAAGAAGGCGGCAACACGCTGTATTACCCCGCGGCCGGTGGCCAGCCGGAAAAACTGGCGATTTACGATGCGGCGGTGAAGTACAAGGCCGACGGCGTGCCGCTGGTGGTGCTGGCCGGCAAGGAATACGGCACCGGCTCCTCACGCGACTGGGCGGCCAAGGGCACCAACCTGCTCGGCGTCAAGGCAGTCATCGCCGAGAGCTTCGAGCGCATCCATCGCTCCAACCTGGTCGGCATGGGCGTGCTGCCGCTGCAGTTCCTCGAGAACGAAAACGCGCAGACGCTGGGCCTGGACGGTTCGGAAGTGCTGGACATCACCGGCCTGCAGGACGGCGCCAGCCGTCGCGCCACCGTGGATGCGAAAAAGTCCGACGGCAGCGTCAAGCAGTTCCAGGTCAAGGTGCTGCTGCTGACACCCAAGGAAGTGGAGTACTTCAAGCACGGTGGTCTGTTGCAGTACGTGCTGCGTCAACTGGCAGCACGCAAGGCAGCGTGATCGCTGCGCGGCATACCCTGCACGACACTCCCGCCGATGTGGCGGGAGTGTCGTTTCAGGCGATCACGACAGGTGCTGACGCTCGATGGCGAGCGGTCGTCAGAGGCAGATAGCTGACGCGCGAAAACACATCAGTGCAACGGTAGAGCCTGCACCCACTACCGGCTGCGCTCGCCAGGCGCTGCGTCCGCGCATCGCCATTCTCAGTGCCGTGTCGGTTCCCAGTGCGCGTGGTATCGCTGCCAGTCGCCGTCCTGCAAGCACCAGCCGGTGATCACCTGATCGCGCTGTGCCTGCCCAGGAAGCCAGCGGCCACGGCCAGCAAAATGGTACAGCGCACGCTTGCCACGTCACCGCGCAGCGCGATATCCACCGGCCCCAGCGTCGCGTCGATCTGGCAATTACCCAGCATCTGCAGTCGTATCAACCGCCGCAGACCGACGGCCTCCAGCAGCTGTTCGCCGACAAAATCTTCGGCAACCGGCGCCATCGCATCGCCGATCTGGCGCGCTTCGATTGCCCGATGCATCTGCTGCCATGTCTCTCACAGCCGCTGTTCCGGCGCAGGTCGCGCGCAGCGATCATGGCGAGAACGCATGTTGCATGCGATCCCCTGTCGCCAGCGCACTCGAATGCCGCCCTGCATCACGCTTCGCCTTTTCCATCCATGACGGTATGCTGCCAGCTGATGTAGTGGCGTGGAACACACCGCGCCAGGTACCGAACACCCTGGAGGGGGGGCAGATGAATCAGGCACGTCCTTGGTTGCAAAGTTATCCGGCTGGCGTCGCTGCCGAGATCGATCTGGAGCAGTTCCGCACCGTGGCAGAGGTGTTCGACACCTCGGTCAAACGGTTTGCCGATCGCCCGGCGTATCACAGCTTCGGCAAGACCATCACCTATCGCGAAGCCGATCAGCTGGTCGAGCAATTCGCCGCGTATCTGCTTGGCGAGTTGCAGTTGAAGAAAGGCGACCGCGTCGCCCTGATGATGCCCAACTGCCTGCAATATCCGATCGCGACGTTCGGCATCCTGCGTGCCGGCCTGACCGTGGTCAACGTCAATCCGCTCTATACACCGCGCGAACTCAAGCATCAGTTGATCGATTCCGGTGCCAGCGTGCTGGTGGTCATCGACAACTTCGGCACCACCGTGCAGCAGGTCATCGCCGACACACCGGTCAAGCAGGTGATCACCACTGGCCTGGGCGACATGCTCGGGTTTCCGAAAGCGGCGCTGGTCAACTTCGTCGTCAAGTACGTCAAGAAGCTCGTGCCGGATTACCGCATCAACGGCGCGATCCGCTTCCGCGAGGCGCTGGCGTTGGGCAGCAAGCACAAAGTGCCGACGTTGCAGATCGAATCCGACGACATCGCCTTCCTGCAGTACACCGGCGGCACCACCGGCGTGGCCAAGGGCGCGATGCTCACCCACCGCAACCTGGTGGCCAACATGCAGCAGGCCCACCAGTGGCTCGCCGGCACCGGCAAGCTGGAAGAAGGCAACGAGGTGGTGATCACCGCACTGCCGCTGTATCACATCTTCGCGTTGACGGCGAACGGTCTGGTCTTCATGAAGATCGGTGGCTGCAATCACTTGATCAGCAATCCGCGCGATATGCCCGGCTTCGTCAAGGAATTGAAGAAGACCCGCTTCACCGCGTTCACTGGCGTCAACACGCTGTTCAACGGCCTGCTCAACACGCCCGGCTTCGATCAAGTGGATTTTTCCACGCTCAAGATGACCCTCGGCGGCGGCATGGCGGTGCAACGCTCGGTGGCCGAACGCTGGAAAAAGGTCACCGGCCTGACTCTGGTCGAGGCCTACGGCCTGACCGAGACCTCCCCGGCCGCCTGCATCAATCCGATGGATCTGACCGATTACAACGGCTCGATCGGCCTGCCGATTCCGTCCACCGATGCCTGCATCAAGGACGACTCCGGTGTTGCACTGCCGCAAGGGGACATCGGCGAGCTGTGCATCAAGGGCCCGCAGGTGATGAAGGGCTATTGGAAGAAGCCCGAGGAAACCGCCAAGGTCATGGATGCCGATGGCTGGCTGCACACAGGCGACATCGCACGCATGGACGAGCAAGGCTTCGTCTACATCGTCGATCGCAAGAAGGACATGATCCTGGTGTCCGGCTTCAACGTGTATCCCAACGAGATCGAGGACGTTATCGCCGAAATGGCCGGCGTACTGGAAGTAGCTGCCGTGGGTGTGCCGGATGAAAAGTCCGGCGAGATCGTCAAGGCCGTCATCGTCAAGAAGGACCCTGCCCTGACCGCCGACGATGTGAAAGCGCATTGCCGCGCCAACCTGACCGGCTACAAGCAACCCAGGGTGATCGAATTCCGCAAGGAGCTGCCGAAAACCAACGTCGGCAAGATCCTGCGGCGGGAATTGCGGGATGCGCCTAAAGAATAAGGCCACTGCGCAATATCACCAATCTTCAAATTGAATCAAACGCCCGCGACGCCACATGGCGGAGCGGGCGTTTGATTTTTAGCAACCGGATATAGGCAAATGAAATGGCCACCATGACCAAGCGCCACCACCAACATTAGTTGCAACTTAAAAATACATACAATCTTATTTATTTAAAAAAGAAAATTCGATAGCCAAATCATATCGGCCGAAGCAATTTGCGACATACCTGGTAATTCCAGCCACGCACATCCAGCAGCAAGAAGAGCACTACAAGCAGCGCGGTGCGGCGCCCGATGGCCTACTGCGCCATTCGCGGACTATCGCACCTCCTTCTCTCCAGCACCCAAAAACGATCCAGCCGTTATTCTCTTGCGGCGCTTCCTCTTTACGCGCATAGATTGGAAGTCGGCGCAGTTGCATCTTACTCTCTCGTCCAGCTGGCTGCCGACTGGACGGAACCTCTCGGAGAATACCCATGTCAGTCGTCCTGCCCATCTCCCGCATCCAGCGTGCTTCCACTGTCAAAGTAGTTGCAGATACCTCTCGTGATGTTTATTGGATGCACATGCATGCTCACTTGGCCACTACGTCAGAGCGCCCTTGCTTCTCTTCCAACTTGCTTGATGATTTGATCGAGCATCAGCAAATCATTCGCAGCCAAGTCCGACAAAGCGGTGCGGAATCACCGTTCATGGTGCTAGTGTCAGATAGCGATGTCTTCAATCTAGGCGGAGATCTGGAACTGTTCTGCGGCTTGATTCGAGGCCGCGATCGGGATGCACTGCTAGATTATGCGCGCCGCTGCATACAGTGCGCCTATGCCTTTACTAGCGGGTTACATGAAGATATGCATTGCGTTGCACTGGTGCAAGGCAATGCACTGGGCGGAGGCTTCGAAGTGGCCCTGAGCTGCCACACAATCGTCGCCGAAGAAGGCGCGCTGCTGGGTCTGCCGGAAGTGCTGTTTGATTTGTTCCCGGGCATGGGCGCTTACTCGTTCCTTTGCCAACGTATGCCAGCCCGCCAAGCCGAGCGACTGATGCTCGAGGGCAACCTGCACAGTGCAGAGGAAATGTACCGACTCGGCGTGGTCGACCACCTGGTACCGCGTGGCGAAGGACTCGCGGCGGTGGAGCAAATCATCCGTGAGGGTCGACGCATCCCGCATGCATGGAAGGCGGTTCAACAAGCAAAGCGTGCCAGCAAGGCGCCGTCCATGGACGAATTGATGAAGATCACCGAGATCTGGGTCGACACGGCGCTGCAATTAGGTGAGAAGTCTCTTCGCACGATGGAACGACTGTTCAAGGCGCAGGATCGCCGTAGTACACGACACGACTAAAACCGCTACTCAGGAGGGAGGATACTGCTGATCACTATCGCGCCGGCTTTGCCGCCGACGCGTTTCCAGCGCATCACGCCCTTGTGCCAACGCACCCTGCATCTGTGCAAATAGACTCAACCATTCTGGCGGCAACGGTATGGCCAGCAGCATCGACTTGCTGGCCAATACTGCAAGGCGGGAAAGCCCGAGGTTCGCGGAAACACCGCGCAGAGCGTGCGCCAATGCGCGGTACTCTTCAGTCTTCCCGGATTGTCCTGCTTGCTGCAACGACTGTAGGCAGCGCGTCGCATCTGCCAGACATTGCTCGATGAACTGCGCCTCAAACTCGTTGCCCATCCCCAATTCGGCTAACTCGTCAAGCACGCGCGAGTCGAACACCAGCTCGTCGTCGACTTGAGGTTCCTGCACGCGTGCTCGCGCATCGGGCAGGCGCGCACCGCTGGCGATCTCGGCCAGCACTCCGAGCAGCTTGCCTGCTTCCACGGGCTTGCCCAGAAAAGCATGAACCCCGGCTTCCTCGCAGCGCCGAATCGATTCCACGGTCACGTCGGCGCTCAGAATCACCACAGGAACATACGGCATCCCGCTGGCATGCATCACCCGCATCTGACGAAGCAGGTCCAGTCCACTCAATCCGGGCATATGCAGATCGGAGATGACTGCATCGCAGCTCTCCTGCACGAGCAAATCCAGCACATCTGCGGTGCCGGATAGGCAAACGGCCGAATGCCCTGCCTTTTCCAACATCCGCTGCACCACCATCCGATTCGCCTCGTGATCGTCGACCACCAGAATCCGCATGGGACGCACCCGAGCACGATGGCGCAGAAACGGATTGGAGAAGGCAATGACGTTACTGATCTGCTCTGAGAGAGCATCCAGCGGAGCCTCTTTTTCTGCAATTGGCGCCTCGGCGCCAACTCCAATCGGTATCTCGAACCAGAACACGCTACCGCAAGGCTGATTTTCGTGATAACCGATGGCCCCGCCCATGCTTTCTACAAGCCCCTTGGCGATGGCGGTACCTAGGCCAGTTCCTTCGTAGCTGCGAGACAGACCCATTTCGCCTTGCTGGAAGGCATCAAACACCTGGGACTGTATCGAGGCCGGCACCCCGATTCCGGTGTCGCGTACCTCGAAGCGAATGCAGATCCGATCGTTCGGCAGCGTTGCGACCTTCGACACCTTGAGATCAACGTAACCTTCATCGGTGAATTTGACCGCATTACCGATCAAGTTCAGCAGCACCTGCGACAGGTGACCAGCATCGCCTACGAGGTTTGCTGGAATGTCTGGATCGATCTCTACCCGATAGCCAATCCCTTTGTTGGTCGCCTGCGGGCGCAGAATCAGCGCTACCGAGTCCAGCAACGATACAACCGAAAAGTCAGTACGAATCAGCCGAACCTTACCGGCCTCAATCGCCGAAATATCAAGGACTTCTTCAACCAGAGAGCGCAGGCTGCGTGTTGACGCCTGAATTGCCCTGAGGTAATCGCTTTGCTCTGCGTCGAGCTTGGTCACGGCCAACAATTCCGCAGTTCCGGAAAGGCCGTTCAACGGCGTACGAAATTCGTGGCTCATATTCGCCAAAAACTTACTTTTGGCGTCGTTAGCCTGACGGGCATCGTTCAATGCACGGGTTAACGCTGCGAGCAAGGAACGGAAGTACAACGGAATGGCGATCTGACCTAGCAGCAATCCTCCAGCCAGCGTCGGAGTCGAGCGCCAATAGGCGGAAAAAAGGCTGACCAGCACCAGGCTTAAAGTACCTACCGCAGTAGCTGCCAACAGGTAACGGCCGCCATAGCGCAAGCCGTTTCCGATCGTCACCCATAGACAAATGACGTAGAAGATTCCGCCGGCATCGGCGGTGGCAAGCATCAGCACGACGATGCATGTGTAGTCACTGAGCATGCCAATGCAGCGACGCACATGAGAAATACCTGGCCTGGCAGCGATCGCCGTCAACAGACCGAGCGACACCACAACCTCCCAGGTCAGTACCCACCAGGTTTTAGCAAGATAGCCGGACCGGCCGACCTGATGCTCCATCGTCCAGACATAGGCAAACAACAGAACCGCAATGACAATCCGCACAGCGTGCTGCAGATGCTCGCTATCCGGACGCTGCCGAAAGCGGATCCGCAACCCGTCTATCAGAGCACTCATCCCACTTGGCCCGGACGCGGCGATGCGGTCGAGAATTCCTCGCAGATCTGATCCAGCTGCGCCCGGCCGCGTAGCAGCGCATCCACGCAGCGCGGGTCGAACAGGCGGCCACGCTGTGCGTAGAGATAGGCCAGTGCGGCATCCATGGTCCAGGCTTCCTTGTACGGGCGCGGCGACAGCAGTGCGTCGAATACATCGGCCACCGCGACGATGCGTGCTTCCAGCGGAATCGCCTCGCCCACCAGGCCGTCCGGATAGCCGGTGCCGTCGTAGCGCTCGTGGTGACGCAGCGCGATCAGCGCACCGACCTGGATGAAGCGGTTCTGGCTGCCGCTGAGCAGCTCGTAGCCGATACGCGGATGCCGGCGCATGATGTTCATCTCGTCTTCGGTGAGCTTGCCCGGCTTGAGCAAGACCGAATCGGGAATGGCGATCTTGCCCATGTCGTGCAGCGGTGCGGCCATCTCGATGATGCGGACTTCTTCCTCCGACAGGCCCAGTTGCTCGGCGATCAGGCCGGCCACGTGCGACATGCGCTCCAGGAACGCGCTGGTGCCCGAATCGCGGTACTCGATCGCGCGCGCCAGCCGCGACAGCGTCTCGCGTTCGCGCTCCTCGACCTCGTTCATGCTGGCCAGCAGACGTTGCTCCAACGACAACGCCCGTTGTTTGACGCTCTCGCTCTGCTGACGCAACTGCAGCAGATTGGAGCAGCGCGCACGTAGCTCGCGTGGGCGGATCGGCTTGACCAGGAAGTCGATCACCCCGGCTTCCAACGCGGCCTGGCGAATCGGTTCGTCGCCGACGATGGTGATCAGGATGATCGGGATATCCCGGTGGCTGGGCAGACGGCGTAACCGGCGTGCGAACTCCAGGCCATCCATGCCGGGCATGCGGTAGTCGAGCAGCAACAGATCCACGCGCCCGGCTTCGCACCAGGCCAGCGCCTCCATCGGGTCACCGAAATCGAAGACCTTCAACTCTGGAGCGATGTCCTCGATGACATGGCGCAGCATGGTCCGTGCGGACATCTGGTCATCGACAATCACGATGTTCAATCCCAGATCCGCCTTTTCCGACAAGCCTTCCCATGTATCCGGCGACGACACATCGACCGAACTCCCTAAAACGTCCTGCATAGCCGTTGCTCCTCTATTCGAGAACGGAAAAGCGATGACGCCGGCTCCTGTGCCGACTCCCCCGACGATACAACCATTCGGGGCTCTGCCTAAGCATATGCAGTATTTGTGCCGCCGCGCACGGACAGCGCCAGAAAGTCAGGCTTCCGGACGCATATATGGGAACAGCAGCACATCCCGGATGGAGGTGCTGCCGGTCAGCAGCATCACCAGGCGGTCGATCCCGATGCCCAGGCCGCCGGTCGGCGCCATGCCGTACTCCAACGCACGGATGTAATCGGCGTCGTAATGCATCGCTTCGTCGTCGCCGCCGTCCTTGGCCTGCACCTGCGCCTGGAAGCGCGCGGCCTGGTCTTCGGGGTCATTGAGCTCGGAAAAGCCGTTGGCCAATTCCTTGCCGTTGATGAACAGCTCAAAGCGATCGGTGTAGCCCGGCTCGGTGTCGCTGGAACGTGCCAGCGGCGACACCTCGACCGGATGGTCGGTAATGAAGGTCGGCTGCACCAGGGTGTGCTCGACGGTGGCCTCGAAGATCTCCAGCAGCAGCTTGCCCCAGCCGTAGGAGGGCTTGGTGCGGATCTTCAGCCGCTCGCAGTGACCCAGCAGGGCGGCGCGATCGGTGCAATCGGCCGCGCTGATCTGAGGGTTATGGTGACGAACGGCCTCGTCCATGCGCCAGCGCCGGAAAGCCGGCGCCAAATCGATGTCGGCGCCATCCCAGCTGACCTGGGTGGTACCCAGCACCGACTGGGCGGTGTCGCGGATCACCTGCTCGGTCAGGTCCATGATTTCGTGATACGTGGCGTAGGCCTCGTAGAGTTCGAGCATGGTGAACTCGGGATTGTGCCGGGTCGACACGCCCTCGTTGCGGAAGTTGCGGTTGATTTCGTAGACCCGTTCCAGGCCACCGACCACCAGGCGCTTGAGATACAGCTCCGGGGCCACGCGCAGGTACAGATCCAGGTCCAGCGCGTTGTGATGGGTAGTGAACGGCTTGGCGGTGGCGCCACCGGGGATGTAATGCATCATCGGCGTTTCCACTTCCAGGAAGCGGCGCGCATCCAGCCAGGCGCGCATGGCGCGGATGATCTTGGAGCGCTTGATGAAGACCTCGCGCGCTTCCGGGGTGACGATCAGGTCGACATAGCGTTGGCGGTAACGCTGCTCCACGTCCGACAGGCCATGCCACTTGTCCGGCAACGGACGCAGCGACTTGGTCAGCAGGCGTAGTGCACTGGCCTTGACCGACAGTTCGCCGGTCTTGGTGCGGGTCAGCCCGCCCTCCACCGCGACGATGTCGCCGACGTCCCAGCCCTTGAACGCGGTATAGGCATCGCCGAGCACATTGCCCTGCAGGAACAGCTGCACGCGCCCGGATTCGTCCTGGATCTGCGCGAAGCTGGCCTTGCCCATCACCCGCTTGGCCATCAGCCGGCCCGCCATCTTGACGCTGCGTCCGCTGGCTTCCAGCGCTTCGGGGGTCCAGGTGTCGGCATCGGCGAATTCGGCCTGCAGGTCGCCGGCGAAGTGTTCGCGCACGAAGTCGTTGGGATAGGCGATGCCCTGGCCGCGCAACGCGCCCAGTTTCGCGCGGCGCTCGGCGATGAGGCTGTTCTCGTCGGCGGGAGTCTGCGGCGCGGGGGTCTGCTCGGTCATGGCGGGAATCGATCTGCAATGGGTCGGGCATGTGCCCGGTGGGGAATGAGGAACCGGGTCAGCGGCTCCTGCGTTCTTTTACGGTGGGACTGTGACGACTGCGCGGCGCAATGGTGCGGGATGGCATTGCATTGCGGCGGCTGCCGTCCTGACGATGCTGGCCTCGCAACGGCGCACCAGGCGAGGTCGATGCACGCAAGCACATCGACCTCGCCCTGCGATCAGGCATCCAGGCGTTTGGAGCCTGCCGCCAGACCGGCCTTGAGGCTGGCCTCGACGAATTCGTCCAGGTCGCCGTCGAGCACCTTCTGCGTATCGCTGCGTTCGATGCCGGTGCGCAGATCCTTGATGCGGCTCTGGTCGAGCACGTAGTTGCGGATCTGGCTGCCCCAGCCGATGTCGGACTTGGTGGCTTCCAGCGCGTCGCGCTCGACATTGCGCTTCTGCACTTCCAGCTCGTACAGCTTGGCGGCCAGCATCTTCATCGCGTTGTCGCGGTTCTGGTGCTGGCTGCGGCCGGTCTGGCAGGCGACCACGGTATTGGTCGGGATGTGCGTGATACGCACCGCCGATTCGGTCTTGTTGACGTGCTGACCGCCGGCACCGGAGGAGCGATACACGTCGGTACGCAGATCGGCCGGGTTGATGTCGATCTCGATGTTGTCGTCCACTTCCGGCGACACGAACACCGAGGTGAAACTGGTATGCCGACGGTTGTCCGAATCGAACGGCGACTTGCGCACCAGCCGGTGCACGCCGATTTCGGTCTTCAACCAGCCATAGGCGTACTCGCCCTCGATGCGGATCGTGGCCGATTTGATGCCCGCCACTTCGCCGCCGGACACTTCCATCAGCTCGGTCTTCCAGCCGCGCGATTCGGCCCAGCGCAGATACATGCGCAGCAGGATTTCCGCCCAGTCCTGGGCCTCGGTGCCGCCGGCGCCGGCCTGGATGTCGACGAATGCATTCGCACCGTCCATCTGCCCGGAGAACATGCGCTGGAATTCCAGCTTTTCGACATGGGTCTGGTACTTGTCCAGGTCGGCGATCACCGCCACGGCGGTGTCTTCGTCCTGCTCGCTTTCGGCCAGTTCGAGCAGGTCGCCGGCATCGGCCAGGCCGGCCAGCACATCGGCAATGCCGATGACGGTCTTTTCCAGCATCGAGCGCTCGCGGCCCAGGGCCTGGGCGCGCTCGGCGTCGTTCCACACGTCGGGGCTTTCAAGCTCCCGGCTGACTTCTTCTAGACGCTCTTTCTTGACGTCGTAGTCAAAGATACCCCCTGAGCGAGAGCACGCGATCGTTGAGATCGGTGATGCGCTGGCGGATCGGATTGGTTTCGATCATGGCGGACTTCCGGCAAACAAGCCCGATAGTTTAGCAAGCGGGCGGCGGCGGCGGAACGCGGCAGCCATGCTGTTCAGCCCGGCACAACAGCTACCGCTGGCACCTCGGCATGGCCGGCGGCCCGCCGCAGCGACGCCAGGTAACGACGGCTGCACGGCAGCTTGCCAGTGCCGGACAGGTGCACGCGCGCCTCGCCGGCATCCAGCGGCTCGATCGAAACCACGCAGCCCAGGTTGACGATGTAGCTGCGATGGATGCGCACGAACACGGCCAGGTCGAGCTTGGCTTCGATCGCCGCCATCGTGCTACGCAGCGGATAATCGTGTCCGCGCACATGCAGGTTGACGTAGTTTCCTGAGGCCTGCAGCCATTCGATATCGGCGGCGGCGACCAGGAAATCCCGCCCCAGCTTGCGCACCAGGAAGCGTTGCGGGCGATCCAGCGACTCCACCGGCGCGCCTTCGTCCGGCGCAGCCAGCAGCCGTACCTCGCCCTGCAAGCGCCGCAACAGAAACCGGTAGCCGTGCATGCACGCGACGATGGTCGCGAAGGTGCGCACGTCCTTGAGATATTCGTAGACCAATTCCTGCGGCCACGCCCCGAAATCGTAATGCTCGCCCAGCAGCCGATAGGTCAGCATGCGGAGTCCGACCATCGCCAGCACGTGCACCACCGAGACTGCCACGCTGAGCAGTAGATACCAGGGCAGCCGGCGCCACCAGGTATCCAGATGCAACGGCAGCTTTCGCGTGAACCAGGCAATGGCCGGGACGAGCATCAGCAGCCAGACCAGGCCACTGGACATCTCCCAAACCCAGGGTTCCCAGCTCTGGATCGGCAGCCCGGCGCGACGACGATCCATCAATTCGGTGACGGCGTTGCCGCTGCCATTGATCACTACCACCATCAGCCAGAAGAACATTCCTGCGCTGCGCTGCCAAGGCAGAAAGCGCTCCAGGATCGTGCGTGCGGGGTCGGTGCTCATGCCCATATTCTAGGCTGGCAGCGCCGATTGCCGACCCACTCCAGACCCCATTCGTCCCTGAAGATCCCTGTTTCGTCCCTGCCCGATGGCCGCCTGCTGCGTCATCCCATGTAGTTGGGACATCTCCATGATGGCAGGGGCAACCAATGCAAAGGCGTCACGATCTGGACTGGTTGCGCGTCATCGCGTTTGGCCTGTTGGTGCTTTATCACGTCGGCATGTACTACGTGACCTGGGACTGTCACGTCAAAAGTCCCACCACCCACCTGATGCTGGAGCCGGTCATGCTGCTCAGCAGCCCGTGGCGGATGTCGCTGCTGTTCCTGATTTCCGGTGTCGCTACCGCCTTCATGCTGGGCAGCACGCCGGAGGGCCTGCTCTACCGACGTTCGCGCCAGCTGCTGCTGCCGCTGTTGTTCGGTATGGCCGTCATCGTGCCGCCGCAATCCTACTATCAAGTCGTCGAGCAATTGCCATGCGGCTACCACGAGGGCTACCTGGCGTTCTATGCCAAGCATCTGAGCGCCTACCAAGGATTCTGTGGTGCCGGTGGCGACTGTCTGCGCCTGCCGACCTGGAACCATTTACGATGACGCGCATCCCGCACCCAACACGCTGCGCCTGCTCTTGCGCGCGCTATGGGCAGTCGACCAATGGTGCGCGATCGCCGCGGTCCTGGGCTTTGCCCACCGTTTCCGTCATGCAGACAGCGCCGCCTTGCGTTATCTCACCGCTGCCGTGTTTCCGGTCTATGTGCTGCACCAGACAATCATCGTGGTCCTGGCGCATTCCTTGAAGCCACTGGCACTGCCGCAGCTGGTCGAGAGTGCGACGCTGATCGTCGCCACCGCTGTGCTTTGCCTGGCGGGCTATGAGGTCATCCGCAGGCGGCGCTGGCGACGACCGCTATTTGGCCTGCCAGCGATGGCAACCTTGCGCGCCGCTCCTTTCATCAAGAACGAGACTGCGGCGTAGCGCCGCCAGACCTACCCCTGACGCGGGTGAGAACATCCGCGCATCTCGGCCCAACCGCCCGCTTGCCGCCCCCGGTTCGTCCCCGTGGGACCACAACTGGTCCCTCAGGGACGGCATTGCCACCCTTGGCGCAGCTGTACGAGGCCGGATTGCCGAGGATGCTGGCACGCCTTCCAACCACACGACCATGACCGAGCGCCGCCACGATATCGATGCCTTGCGCGTCTTCGCCTTCGCACTATTGATCCTCTATCACATGGGCATGGCCTACGTGGCCGACTGGGATTTCCACCTCAAGAGCGTGCACACCGCCACCTGGCTGCAGTGGCCGATGATCGTGCTCAACCGCTGGCGGATGCCGTTGCTGTTCACGCTCTCCGGCATCGCGATCGGGCTGTCGCGGCCGCAGGCCGCGCCCTGGCGCCTTGCCTTGCAGCGCTGCGGGCGATTGCTGCCGCCGTTGCTGTTCGGCATGTTCGTGGTGGTGGCGGTGCAGGCCTATTGCCAGGGCGTGAGCAACGGCAAGGTCAGCCCGGGCTTCGGCGACTTCCTGTTGCGCTACTGGCAGGTACGGCCTTGGCCGGCCGGCAGTTTCGATGGCTGGGAACACGGCATCACCTGGAACCATCTGTGGTATCTGGCCTATCTGCTGCCCTATACCGTCGCGTTGATGGCGCTGGTGTCGCTGACACCCCTGCTGCGGTTGATTACGTTGCCTCGCCTGCCCGCTGCGCTGGCGGTGCCCGCACTGCTGCTGTTGCCGATGCTGTGGGAAGCGTTTTGCGTGCTGTGGGTGATGCCGCGCCATCCGCCGACCCACGCGCTGGTCGGCGACTGGTTCGTGCATGCCGAATCGTTCCCGCTGTTTGTGCTGGGGTATCTGCTGGCACGCCGCGAGCGCTTCTGGCAGCTGGCAGTGCAGCTGCGCTGGCACACGCTGGGTACCGCGCTGGTGGCGATTGGCGCCGAACTGGGCCTTCGCTATGTCGGCATCCATGGGCAACCTGCGCAACTGGGTACAACGCTGGCCGCGCTGCCGTGGGAGACCATCGAACACAGCGCACGTGCCGCCTACACCTGGCTGGCGCTGTTGACGATTCTTGGCTGGGCAAGGCACCGTTTGAATCGCCCGTTCCGCTGGCTACCGTACTGCACCGAAGCGGTGTTCCCCTGGTACGTCCTGCACCAGAGCCTGATCATCATGGCGCTGTACTGGCTGATGCCGTTGCAGCTGAATGCATGGCTGGAGCCGACGCTGGTGATCGCCGCCACCGTGATCGGTTGCCTGGCGTTGCATGAATTTGCGATCCGCCGGGTGCGCTGGTTGCGTCCGTTGTTTGGATTGCGTGGGCGCACGCGGCGCGTAGCGAACAGGACTGACAGCGCGCCGATGCCGACATGAAGATACGTCCCGCTTTAGCATGCGACTCGCTGGACGGCCTGTCGGCAGCAACGCAAGATGCGCACCGGACACGCTCCTTCGAAGACACCATGCGCCCTACCCTGCTTACTGCTGCGTTACTGCTCGCCCCTATCGCTGCGCTTGCCGATGCGCCCATCGGCATCAGCTTCGACCACGAAGACTGGACTATCGCCTGCGACAATACCCGCACCTGCCGCGCTGCCGGCTATCAGCCCGATGAAGGCGACAGCACGCCGGTGTCGGTGCTGCTGACCCGCAAGGCCGGTGCTGGGCAAGCGGTAACCGCCGAGTTGATGCTGGGCCAGTACGACAAGGTCAAGATGCCGGCGTCGCTCACCTTGCGCATCGACCAGCGCGAGCTGGGCAAGCTGGCGCTGAATCGCGACAACGGCACCGCGCCGCTGACAAGCGCGCAGGTGGCCGCGCTGCTGGCCGCACTGCCACGCAGCAGCAAGATCGTGGCGGTCGGCAACGATGGGCGCCGGTGGCAGCTGTCCGATCGCGGCGCTGCCGCCGTACTGCTGAAGATGGACGAGTTCCAGGGCCGGTTGGGCACGCGCGGTGCGCTGGTGCGCAAGGGCGATCGCGGGGAAGCCGCCGTGCTGCCGGCGTTGCCGATTCCGCAGGTGCGCGCGGTCAAACTCGCAGCAACGCAAGCGTCCGATGCGCGCCTGGGCACGCTGCCGGCGCTCTATCAAGCGCTGCGTGCGAGCTTGCCGGCCGATCAGGAATGCAAGGGACTACAGCCCGGCAATGCAGCCAAGCCGCTGACAGTCACCCGTCTCAGCAGCGACAAACTGCTGGTATCGACCGACTGCTGGATGGGCGCCTACAACGTCGGCACCGGTTTCTGGGTGATCAACGCACGCGCGCCGTTCGCGCCGACGTTGGTGACCACGCAAGCCAGCGATATCGATGGATCGACCATCCTTGCATCGCAGAAAGGACGCGGTCTGGGCGATTGCTACAGCGAGGCAAGCTGGACCTGGGACGGCCGTCGCTTCTTACCGACGTCCAAATCCACTTCCGGCCTTTGCAGATTGGTCGCGGCTGGCGGAGCGTGGGAATTGCCGACCGTGGTGACCGAGGTCAAGAAGTCGCCCTGATCGAGGCAAGGACAATGCGAGTGAGTGCGAGCGTCAGTGTGCGCTTGCACGATCTAGCAGGACGCTTCGAGCTGCCAACTAGACTCGTCAGGCATGCGGCTCGTAGAGCCTGTACTTCTGCGTAAATACCGCCTATGGGTGCGCCGCTCAGTGCAGAGCGGCTGAGCGGCTGAGCGGCAGCCTGGCTGCAGGGCTGCAGGGCTGCAGGGCTGCAGGGCTGCAGGGCTCTTACGCGGCATCCATGCCGCGTAAGGTCCCGCGACGGTGAGTGGGCAAGGACCAGTCGAGATGGTCGGCATGCATGGGTTTTAAACAAAGCAACCAGCGGAGTCTCTGGTGCGGTGTCCTCGCCGCTTGCGGGACCGTGTGGCGGCATGGATGCCGCCACCGAGCCCCCAGGGACGGGTTCACGGCGTGTCCCGCAAGCGGTGAGGGCACCGCGCATTCGACCCGCTCAGTGTTTGATCTGGACTTCTGACTGCGTCCACCAAGATACGACCGACAAAACCACTGCACTCACTGACAGGCGCTCGCTCGCCAGGTTTTGTTAGCTGCTCTAAGGCAGACCTGCCGACAGGCGGGTTTTGACCGACTACCGACCAACTCTCTGGTGCGGTGTCCTTGCCGCTTGCGGGACCGTGTGGCGGCATGGATGCCGCCACCGAGTCCCCAGGGACGGGTTCACGGCGTGTCCCGCAAGCGGTAAGGGCACCGCGGGCGCGATCGACTCAAGCTTTGAACCGCCCAGACGAGGCCAAGGTGTGGCTGACAAAACGTGGCGAGTACGCTGAGCCCGCAGATCAGTCGGTGACTATCGCCGGTTCGCAATGTTCGACGATCAACTGCACCGCGGTGCCACCACGATAGTCGTCGCTGACCAGGCGATAGGCGATCCGCACCACCCGCGCCGGCTCGCTGCCGCGCCAGCCATTGAAGTGGATCGCGTTGAGCGGTTCGGCGCGACCGGCACAGCGCAGGGTGAGCTTGAGATGGCGCTCCTTGAGCAGGCGCCATTGCAGCACTTCGAATTGACCATCGAACAACGGCTCGGGAAAGCCCTGCCCCCACGGCCCGGCCACACGCAGCGCTTCGGCATGCAGGTGATCGAGTTCGTGCGCGGCCAGCTCGCCATCGCTATGCAATTCGGCATGCAGCAACGTGGCATCCACCATCGCCTGCACCTGGCGTTGGAATGCCTGTTCGAAGGTCGCAAGCGCGGCATGCTCCAGACTCAATCCGGCGGCCATCGCATGGCCGCCGAACTTCTGGATCAAGCCGGGATGACGCGCGTCCACTGCAGCCAGCACATCGCGGATATGCAGGCCGGGAATCGACCGCGCCGAGCCGCGTAATTGGCTGCTGCCCGGCTCGGCAGGCGCCAACGCAATCACCGGGCGATGCAGGCGATCCTTGAGCTTGGAGGCGACCAGGCCGATCACGCCCGGATGCCACTCGGCATCGAACAGGCACGCGGCAATCGGCAATTGGCCGTCGGCATCCAGCACCACTTTGGCGACGGCCTGTTCGGCATCGTCGGTCATCAACTGCTGTACCGCACGGCGCTCGGCGTTGATCTCTTCCAGCGTGCCGGCGATCGCGCGCGCCCTGTTCCAGTCTTCGCTGAGCAACAGCTCGATGCCCAGCGCCATGTCTTCCAGCCGGCCGGCTGCGTTGAGCCGTGGACCCAACGCAAAGCCGATATCGCTGGCGCTCAAACGCGCCACATCGCGGCCGCTGGCCTCGATCAAGGCGCGCAAACCGATGCAGCCGCGGCCCTCGCGCAGGCGACGCAGGCCAGCCGACACCAGCGCGCGGTTGTTGGTATCCAGCGGCACCAGATCGGCGACGGTGCCGACTGCGACCAGATCCAGCAATACCGACAGATCCGGTTCGCCACGTTCGGCAAATGCGCCGCGTGCGCGCAGCACACTGCGCAAGGCCAGCAGTACATAGAAAATCACCCCGACGCCGGCCAGGGTCTTGCTTGGAAACGTGTCGTTGGCCAGATTCGGATCGACGATCGCATCGGCGGGTGGCAATACCTCGCCGGGTAGATGGTGATCGGTGACCAGCACTGTCCAGCCACGCGCCTTGGCCGCCGCCACGCCGGCATGGCAGGCAATGCCGTGATCGACAGTGACCAGCAGCTCCGGTTGCAAGACGGCCAGTTCGTCCACCAGTGCCGGCGACAGGCCATAGCCATGCACCATGCGATTGGGCACGGCATGATGCACATCCAGCGCGCCCAGCATGCGCAAGCCGCGCACGCCCACCGCACACGCAGTGGCGCCATCGCAATCGAAATCGCCCACCACCAGAATGCGCCGTTGCTGTGCGATGGCATCGGCAAGCAGTTCGGCAGCAACGCCGCTGTTATGCAGCAACTCCGGCGACAGCAATTGCCCCAGGCGCGGGTGCGCGCCATGCGTATCGGTGACGCCGCGCGCGGCATAGATGCGGCGCAGCAGTGGCAACATCGCATCGGGCCAACTGCCGGCCTGCCCAGGCGGGCGCCGGACGATCTGCGGCGTGGACGTCATTGCGCCAGCTGCAACCGTGGCTTGCGCCAGAAACGCCAGCGCTGCGCATGCGTCAGCGAGACGGTTTCGCCATCCTGGAAATCCAGCACCAAGCGATCCAGTTCGCCCCGCGCCATCGCCACCAGCAGCGGCGCGACCGCGTCCTCACTGAACTGCTGCAGCGACCGCAGATGACGCAGATCCACCAAGGCATCCACGCGCTGTTCGCCCTGCGCATCGGCATCGGCGGCCAGGGCCAGCGCGCGTAGCAGCGATTCGCGGCTGCGCACCTGACGATGCGGCGAGCTCACCGCATGCGGCAGCACGCCGCCGCCCCAGAACCACAGCGAATTGATCGCCGGCTTGCCGGCGGCAACACGGCCTTCGTTCCAGGGGTGCTGATGCAACAGCACCTGCGCTTCGGTCAGCAACGCACGCCAGCGCCGGCCGAGATCGCCAGCCGGCAGATGCTCGAACAAGTCATCGCCAATCGCCAGATCCGGCGGTGCAAAATCCGGCAACGCGGCATCCGGCGACAGGCGCAGATACCAACGCGACGGCGTGGGCGCGTCGAGCAGGAATCCGGCATCGCCGAACATCGGCTTGAGGATCGGCAGCAACATCGCCACATCCTCGGCGGTCAGGCCAAGCGCCTCGCCGTAGCCCATCAGCCGTGCGCCCTGCATGTCCGGCACCACATACGCAGGATCGGCACGCACCCAGCTCGCACCGGCGGCATCGCCGGCATCGAGCTGACGGGTCAAGGCGGCCACCGGCCACTGCGCAGGCGTCAGCGTGAAGTGGCGCTGCAACTGCGCCACTTCTCCCGCATCCACCGCGCGCTGGTCGGCACGCGCCAGCGCACGTGCCACCGCCGTGTCGCCCAATGCCCCGGGCAGACGGCGTTTTTCCGGCAGCAGCAGCGTTGCGGTGGTCATCGGTCAGTGATGTCGATCAGTGCGAATCGGTCAGTCCAGATAGGCGACGCTGACCACTTCGTATTCGCGCTGGCCGGCCGGCGCATCGATGGTGACCGAATCGCCTTCCAGCTTGCCGATCAACGCACGCGCCAATGGCGAGGAGATCGCAATCATGCCCAGCTTGATGTCCGCTTCCAGATCGCCAACGATCTGGTAGCGCTTCTCTTCGTCGGTCTCGGTGTCGGCCAGCGTTACCGTGGCGCCAAAGACGATCTTGTTGCCGGCCGACAGCTTGGTGATGTCGATGATCTCGGCATGCGAGAGCTCACCTTCCAGCTGCTTGATGCGGCCTTCGATAAAGCTCTGCTGCTCGCGCGCAGCGTGGTATTCGGCGTTTTCCTTCAGGTCGCCGTGCGCGCGCGCCTCGGCGATCGCACTGATCACCGCCGGACGCTTGACCGACTTCAACTGGTCCAGCTCTTCGCGCAGACGCTGCGCGCCCTTTGCCGTCATGGGTGCTCTCATGCTTGCAGCTCCTTGTGCAGTTCCTGCAGCGACCACACAGGGCCGGTGCCGCGGAATTCCAGCGAATGCACCAGCGCCTTGGCGCCGGCGACAGTGGTCGAATAGGTCACGCGATGCTGCAGCGCTTCACGCCGGATCGAGAACGAATCGGAGATGGCGGCGCGACCTTCGGTGGTGTTGACGATATACACGATCTCGCCATTCTTGATCGAATCGACGATATGCGGGCGGCCTTCGGCCACCTTGTTGACGATCTCGCAGCTCAGGCCGTTCTGCTGCAGCCAGGCACCGGTGCCTCGCGTGGCCACCAGCGTATAGCCGCGCTCCACCAATGCCTGGGCGACCGGCAGCACGCGCTGCTTGTCCGGATCGCGCACCGACACGAACGCCTTGCCCACCGGCGGCGCCTTGATGCCACCGGCTTCCTGCGCGCGGGCGAATGCGGCGCTGAAGCTGCGGCCCACGCCCATCACCTCACCGGTGGAGCGCATCTCCGGCCCGAGGATCGGGTCCACGCCCTGGAACTTGGCGAACGGGAAGATCGCTTCCTTGACCGAGTAATAGTCCGGCACGATTTCCTTGGTGGCGCCCTGCTCGGCCAGTGTCTTGCCGGCCATGCAGCGCGCGGCGATCTTGGCCAGCGGGATGCCGATGGCCTTGGACACGAACGGCACGGTGCGCGAGGCGCGCGGGTTCACTTCCAGCAAAAACACCACATCGTCGCCTGCCTCGTTGACCTGCACTGCGAACTGGGTGTTCATCAGGCCGACCACGTTCAGGCCTTCGGCCAGCATGACGACCTGGCGGCGCAGCTCGGCCTGGGTCTTGGCCGAGAGCGAATACGGCGGCAGCGAGCACGACGAATCGCCCGAGTGCACGCCGGCTTCTTCGATGTGTTCCATCAGCCCGCCGATCAGCACGTTGCCGTCCTTGTCGGCAATGATGTCCACGTCCACTTCCACCGCGTTGTCGAGGAAGCGATCCAGCAGCACCGGCGAATCGTTGGAGACCTTCACCGCATCGCGTACATAACGCGCCAGATCCGATTCACCGTAGACGATTTCCATCGCGCGGCCACCCAGCACATAGCTCGGGCGCACCACCAGCGGGTAGCCGATCTCGCGTGCCAGCACCAGGGCTTCTTCCGCGTTGCGGGCAATGCGGTTCGGCGGCTGCTTCAGGCCCAGCTTGTCGACCAGTTGCTGGAAACGCTCGCGGTCTTCGGCCAGATCGATCGAGTCCGGCGAGGTGCCGATCACCGGCACGCCGTTGGCTTCCAGCGCGCGCGCCAGCTTCAGCGGGGTCTGGCCGCCGTACTGCACGATCACGCCCTTGGGTTTTTCCAGCTCGACGATTTCCAGCACGTCTTCCAGCGTCAGCGGCTCGAAGTACAGGCGGTCGGAGGTGTCGTAATCGGTGGAGACGGTTTCCGGGTTGCAGTTGACCATGATGGTTTCATAACCGTCATCGCGCAGTGCCAGCGCCGCGTGCACGCAGCAATAGTCGAACTCGATGCCCTGGCCGATGCGGTTGGGGCCACCGCCCAGGATCATGATCTTGTCGCGGTCGGTCGGCAGCGCTTCGCATTCGTCCTCGTAGGTCGAATACAGATAGGCGGTGCTGGTGGCGAATTCGGCCGCGCACGAATCCACGCGCTTGTAGACCGGGCGTACCTTGAGCGCGCGACGCAGCGTGCGCACCGATTCTTCATTGGTGCCGGTCAGCTCGGCCAGACGCGCATCGGAGAAACCGGCGCGCTTGAGCGTGCGCAGGCGCGCAGCATCCAGTGCCGGCATGCCGTCGTCGGCCAGTTGCTGTTCGTGGCTGATCAGTTCTTCGATCTGATCCAGGAACCAGGGATCGATGAACGACAGCGCGTACACATCGGCCACGCTCATGCCGGCGCGGAAGGCATCGGCGACATAGAACAGGCGCTCCGGACCCGGTGCCTTCAGCTCGCGCTTGAGCGCGGCGATATCGTCTTCGCTGCTCAGATCCAGGCCGGTCGGGTCCAGCCCGATCTTGCCGGTTTCCAGGCCACGCAACGCCTTCTGCAGCGATTCCTGGAAGGTGCGGCCCATCGCCATCACCTCGCCCACCGACTTCATCTGGGTGGTCAGGCGCGCATCGGCCTGCGGGAACTTCTCGAACGCAAAGCGCGGAATCTTGGTGACCACGTAGTCGATCGACGGCTCGAACGAAGCCGGGGTCAGCCCACCGGTGATCTCGTTCTTCAATTCGTCCAGCGTGTAGCCCACCGCCAGCTTGGCGGCGACCTTGGCGATCGGGAAGCCGGTGGCCTTGGAGGCCAGCGCCGACGAACGCGATACGCGCGGATTCATTTCGATCACCACTACCCGGCCGGTGGTCGGGCTGATGCCGAACTGCACGTTGGAACCGCCGGTATCCACGCCGATCTTGCGCAGCACGGCGATTGAGGCATCGCGCAGGCGCTGGTATTCCTTGTCGGTGAGGGTCTGCGCCGGCGCCACGGTGATCGAGTCGCCGGTGTGCACGCCCATCGGATCGAGGTTTTCGATCGCGCAGACGATGATGCAGTTGTCCGCAGTATCGCGCACAACTTCCATCTCGAATTCCTTCCAGCCCAGCACCGATTCTTCCACCAGCACTTCGGTGGTCGGCGACAGTTCCAGGCCACGGCCGACGATCTCGATCAGCTCTTCGCGGTTATAGGCGATGCCGCCGCCGCTACCGCCCAGGGTGAAGCTGGGGCGGATGATGGTCGGGTAGCCGACCCGGGTCTGGATATCCAGCGCTTCTTCCAGCGTGTGCGCCACTTCGGCCTTGGGGCAATCCAGGCCGATCTCGCCCATCGCCACGCGGAACAGCTCGCGGTCTTCGGCCATGCGGATCGCTTCGCGCTTGGCGCCGATCAGCTCGACGTTGTACTTCTCCAGCACGCCGTGGTCGGCCAGGTCCAGCGCGCAGTTCAGCGCGGTCTGCCCGCCCATGGTCGGCAGCAGCGCATCGGGCTTTTCCTTGGCGATGATCTTCTCGACCGTCTGCCAGTTGATCGGCTCGATATAGACCGCGTCGGCCATGTCCGGGTCGGTCATGATCGTGGCCGGATTGCTGTTGACCAGCACCACGCGGTAGCCCTCGTCGCGCAGCGCCTTGCATGCCTGCGCGCCGGAGTAGTCGAACTCGCAGGCCTGGCCGATGACGATCGGGCCGGCGCCGATGATCAGAATGGTTTTTAGGTCGGTGCGCTTTGGCATTTCTTTACTCGATTAAGGACTTGCGGCGAGCCGCAAGTGCGGAAGAGTGGCCGCGGCGATCGAATCGCGACGCAGCGTGATAGTGCATCGACCCAGCAGAGTCGAAAGCCGGTTCATCCTGCAGATCCATAGCCGAGGCCGTGCAGGGTGTGCTGAAGCCATTGATACAACCCGAAGGCTGCGGCGACGCTGACCAGGATCAGCAACCAGCCGATTCCCGAGGTCTTGCCCCAACGGCGTACCTTGTCCGGATCGCTGTTGTGAATTGACTGATGAAAGCGTCCGCCACCCACTGCGTAACCAATACCGAACAGCAGGCACATCGGTATGACCAAGGCCAGCTTCATGCCGCCGTGCAAGGTGATCGACTCGGCGCCAGCGCGTGCCTGCTCCAGCGGCATCCACACCGCCCAATAGGCCAGGGCAGCACCCACCAGCAGGATCAGCACACCGATCAAACGCACGCTCATGCGCGCTTGGCATCCTGCGTCATCAACGCCACGAACCGATCGAACAACGGCCCCACATCGCGCGGGCCCGGCGAGGCTTCCGGGTGGCCCTGGAACGAGAACGCCGGGGCGTCGGTCAGCGCGATGCCCTGGTTGGTGCCATCGAACAGCGAACGATGGGTGACCCGCACATTGGCCGGCAGCGTGGTTTCGTCCACCGCAAAGCCATGGTTCTGCGAGGTGATCATCACCCGCCCGCCGTCCAGATCCTGCACCGGGTGATTGGCGCCGTGGTGGCCGGTGACCATCTTGATCGTCCTGGCGCCGGCGGCCAGCGCCAGCAGCTGATGGCCCAGGCAGATGCCGAAGGTGGGCACCTTCCTGGCGATCAATTCCTGGATCGCAGCGATTGCGTAATCGCAGGGCTCCGGATCGCCCGGGCCGTTGGACAGGAACACGCCGTCCGGATGCATCGCCAGCACCTCGGCCACCGGGGTCTGCGCCGGCACCACGGTGACGTCGCAACCGCGCTCGGCCAGCATGCGCAGGATGTTGAGCTTGACGCCGTAGTCGTAGGCCACGACCTTGAATGTCTGTCCCTGTGCGGACGTTCCCGCGTTCAGGGCGCCGAGGCCGAGGAAGGCGTCGGAGTTCAGATCCAGCGAGCCTTCCTTCCAGCTGTAGCTGGTCTCGGTGGACACCACCTTGGCCAGGTCCATGCCCTTCAGGCCCGGGAACTTGCGCGCCGCTTCCAGTGCCTTTTCCACGTCGATCTCGCCGGCCATCAGCGCGCCGTTCTGGGCGCCCTTCTGCCGCAGCAGGCGGGTCAGCTTGCGGGTGTCGATGCCGGAAATGGCAACCACACCACGGGCCTGCAGCCATTCCGGCAAGGCCACCTGGCTGCGCCAACTGCTCGGGCGGCGCGGTACATCGCGCACGATCAGGCCGGCGGCCCAGATCTTGCGCGCTTCGTCATCCTGATCGGTAAAGCCAGTGTTGCCGATATGCGGATAGGTCAGCGTGACCATCTGGCGGGCGTAGGAGGGATCGGTCAGGATTTCCTGGTAACCGGTCATGGCGGTGTTGAACACCACTTCGCCGACGGAAAGCCCGTTGGCGCCTACGGATTCGCCCTCGAACACGGTGCCGTCTTCGAGGACAAGGATTGCGGGTTGGGTCACGTGGGGGTCTCGCTCTGGCTGCCTGGGACTCCGATGCGCTTCCGGCCAAATTCCGGTTGCAGCAAAGCGCGGACGCGGTGCTGAGGACCGGTCCGACGCTGGTTCGGGCAAGCGAGAATTGTAAAGGCAAGTGCCCCGGCATGCCAGCCTGAAGAACACCTGTTGACGCACTGGCCTCGCCACCACGAGATGAATGCGCCGCTGCGATCATTCGCCATTCATGCGCGACGACGCGCCGGGTTACAGCACCAGATCGCGCACGCGATAGCTGCCGGGCGGCTTGCCGACCAACCGCTTGGCCGCATGCAGCGCACCGCGCGCGAAGATGTCGCGGTTGGTGGCGCGGTGGATCAGCTCCACCCGCTCGCCCAAGGTGGTGAACTGCACCGTGTGCTCGCCGACGATATCGCCGGCACGCAGGCTGGCAAACCGCGGCTGCGCCCCGCTGCCGGTGGCCGCTTCGCCCAGCGTCAGTGCGGTGCCGGATGGCGCGTCCTGCTTGTGCACGTGATGCGCCTCGACAATATCGCAGTCCCACCCCGGCAGGCTGCCGGCGGCACGCTCCACCAGCTCGGTCAGCACCGCAACGCCGAGACTGAAGTTGGACGCCCACACCAACGGGATCTGTTGCGCGGCCTCCAGCAATGCGGCGCGCTGCGCCTCCTCCAACCCGGTCGTCCCGGACACCAGCGGTTTGCCGCGCTGCGCGCACAACGCCAGGATCGGTGCGAAGCCCTGCGGCAGGCTGAAGTCGATGGCCACATCGAACGCCGGCGCACCGCCGAGTTCGCTGGCGGCGAAGTACGGCACGCCGTCCACCACGCGCTGCGAGGGCGAACGTCCCACCACCGCAGCGACCAGATGCAAGGCCTCGTCTTCGGCAGCCAGGCGTAGCAATGCCTTGCCCATCCGCCCCGAGGCGCCGTGGATCAGAACTTTCACAGGTGAGGTTGTCATGGCGGCAGGCTAGCTAGGCGGTGTTGGTCGTACAAGATAGCCGGGATTCGGGAATGGGGATTCGGGAATCGTAAAAGCCGGGAGTCGGGAATCGGCAGTGGGGGAATCTTGGAAGCGGGGTGCGCGGGGCGTGCATCGTTTGCACCGCGTCTTGGTGGCGTTCGCAGGTGGCGCCTGTTGGTGCTTGCTGCCGGGGGGCGACACCGCGTAGCGAGCCGTTGTGGGTTGGCACGGGTTGCGTGTTCGACATCGGTGTCCGCATGCCGCGTGCAGCAGCGAGCGCGGCTGCGGTCTTCGGATGAGCGCGCCGGTTTGTTGACCGTGTCAGTCGGTGACGCCATCCAGGCGCTTGCCCCAGCCCTCTATTTCGTTGCGTTGCAGGCGGCGTTCGAACAGTGCCTGCCACGACGGCACCAGCGGCAGGCGCAACACCTCTTCGATCGCGGCCTCATCGACCTTGCGGGCGTACAGCACCTGTTGCAGGCGCGACAGCGTCCACTGCGGATGCGGCCGGTGTTGCAAGCTGAGCATGTCGCCGGCCGCCACCGCGCCGGCTTGCAGCACGCGGTAATACCAGCCGGTGCGGCCGGTGTCCTGCACGCGCCGCGCCATGTCGCGGACACCGAAACGATCGGAGAGTTTCCAGCACGGCTGACGCAGCTGCGAGACTTCCACCACCGCTGTCCCCAGGAAGAAACGATCGCCGAGGCAGACGTCGGCTTCGGTGAGACCGACGCTGCTCAGGTTTTCGCCGAATGCGCCGGCAGTCTCCAGCAACACGTGCGCGCCGAGGTCGGCTAGCCAGGCGGCATAGTGATCGCGCGGATAGTGATGAATCGCCTTGTCCGGCCCTCCGTGCACACGCCGGTCGCCCTGCTGGTCGCCGTCAAGACCTTGCGGACCGATGCGCACTGCCCCTTCCACCGCACGCTTGTCGATCGCGCTGCGACTACCGGGGCGGGTGAAATCGCGTGCGACACCAATCGCGACGCTGTCGATGGTGGTCGCGAGCGACGCCGCCTGCGCCAGCGTTGTCGTGGTCACGCGCCCTGCCCCGGCAATTCGGCCAGCGCCTCACGCAGGACCTCGCCCAGGATGTGGATGCCGGCATCGATCTTCTCGCCAGGTACGGTGACAAACGACAGCCGCAAGGTATTGGCCTGCGGCAAGGTGGCATAGAACGGCGCGCCCGGCACGAACGCGACATTGCGCGCGATCGCACGCGCCAGCAATGCGGTGCCATCCAATCCGGGAGGCAGGGTCACCCACAGGAACATGCCGCCTTCGGGGCGATTCCATTGCACCTGGGGCGGAAAATGGCGATCCAATGCCTCAAGCATCAGGCTGCATTGGCGCGCATACAGCGCACGGATCTGCGGGATATGCGTGTCCAGAAAATCGTCCTGCAGCGTCTGGTAGACCACGCGCTGGGTGAACGAGGGCGTATGCAGATCGGCCGACTGCTTGGCCTGGATCAGTTTGCCCAGCACCGCCTCCGGCGCGACGACATAGCCCAGCCGCAAACCCGGTGCGAGCACCTTGGAAAACGAGCCCATGTAGATCACGCCTTCGGAATGCAGCGACAACAGGCTCGGCAGCGGCTGGCCGCTGTAATACAGCTCGCCGTAAGGGTCGTCCTCGACGATCGGCACCCCCGCCTCGGCCGCACGCGCCACCAAGGCCTGACGTCGCGCCAACGGCAGGCGGCGACCGGTGGGGTTCTGGAAATTCGGCAGGCAATACAGAAAGCGCGCATCGTCCAGCACTGCAGGATCCAGCGCGTCCACCACCACGCCGTCCTCGTCCGAGGGCATGCCGACGAAGCTGGGCTGGAACAGCGAGAACGCCTGCAAGGCGCCGAGGTAGCTCGGCGTTTCCACCAGCACCTTGCTGCCTTCGTCGATAAAGACCTTGCCGAGCAGATCCAGGCCCTGCTGCGAGCCGGTGGTGATCAACACCTGGCTGGGCCGGATGCTGGCGCCATCGCGGCTCAGCCGTGCGGCCACCCATTCGCGCAGCGGCGCATAGCCTTCGGTGGGGCCGTATTGCAACGCCGCCTGCGGCGCATCGCGCAGCACCTGGTCGCTGGCCGCGCGCATGCGCTCCACCGGAAAGGTGGCCGGCGACGGCAGCCCGCCGGCGAAGGAAATCACCTCCGGCCGTTCGGTCACCTTGAGGATTTCGCGAATCGCCGAACTGGTCAGCGCCTGCGCACGTCGGGAGATCTGGAAGGAGGTCGTCATGGCGCAAGCATAGCGAAGGCGTGTGGCCGGCGCGCGTTGCGCTGCAGCGTTGGACGCGGAACTCGGCCAATGGATGACGGACACCGCGCCCACGCATCGGTAGCGCCAACCCGGCGATAGCGCCAGCGGCGTTTAGAGCAGCCAACAAAACCTGGCGAGCGAGCGCCTGTCAGTGAGTGCGGTGGTTTTGCCGGCCGTATCTTGGTGGATGCAGTCAGAAGTCCAGATCAAACACTAAGTGGGTCGAATGCGCGGTGCCCTCACCGCTCGCGGGACACGCCGTGAACCCGTCCGTGGGGGCTCGGTGGCGGCATCCATGCCGCCACACGGTCCCGCAAGCGGCGAGGACACCGCACCAGAGACTCCGCTGGTTGCTGTGTTTAAACCCATGCATGCCGACCATCTCGACTGGTCCTTGCCCGCCCAGCGTCGCGGGACCTTACGCGGCATGGATGCCGCGTAAGCGCTTACAAGGACGTACTTGCAGCGTGTCCCGCGACGCTGGGCGGGCAAGGGCCCTGCAGCCAGGCCGCAGATAGCCGGCCTGCAGTAGGCTGACACCGAAGCCGTTTTGTTAGCCGCTCTTAGTCGTACGCCGGCCCGACCCAGGCAGTGCCTTCGCTGCGTTCGATCAAGGTCTTCCAGCGTTTGCGGATCACCTTGTCGCGCGAGCGGAAGGTCATGCGCAGGCCCGGCAAACCGAGCGTGGCGCGCGTCTCGACCATGGCCGAGGCCTCATCGGGCGCGATTTCGATCTTGGTGATCGAATGTTTGTAGTCGATCAACTCTTCCGGAGGTGCCACATGGCGCATCTGACCCAGCAACTGCGCCCATTCGCCATTGGATTTGCAGTATTTCTCGCGTGTGGCGGTCTGCCGCTTCTGGTGCGAGTCCATGCGGTACAACACCACCATTTCGAATTCCGGCGCGGTCATCGCGCACAGCGCCTCTCCGTCCTGGCTCAGCATCGCTTTATCGTGCGCAGCATAGAAATCGCGCACCTGCGTTTCGTCCAGCGCATTGCCACCGTAGTTATATATGCCCGCAACGGCGGCCAAGATTGCCAACAACACCAACAAACGCATCGCCTATCCCCTGTACCGCCGCATCCTGCGGCCGCGCAAGTGTAGAGGACCAGGCGCGTCAGTGACCACGTGGCGGCGTGGGCCCGCAACTGTCGCAGCCGCCGCAGGCCGACGCGTTTTGCGCAGCCGGCGGTGCCACACGCCGCCCAAGCGCCTGCATCCACGGCGGTCGCCCATCGCGCAGCAAGCCGATCGCCAGGGTGCCGCGCAGGCGCCGTAGCGTGCCGGGAAATTGCTTCTTCATCACCACCCACAGGCTGAGCAACACCGCCAGGGCGATGACCACGTACTGCAACGTCAGCGACAGATCCACCTCAGCCGGCTCCGAGCAGCACGGCCAGCTGATAGGTCACCAGCGAGGCCAGATACGCCAGCGCGAACAGGTACACCGCACTGATGGTCATCTGCTTCCACGAGTTGGTCTCGCGCTTGATGGTCGCCAGCGTGGAGATGCACATCGGGGCGTAGATGTACCAGACCAGCAGCGACAGCGCGGTCGCCAGCGACCAGCCATCGCTGATCAGCGGCGACAGCGCCTGCGCAGCGGCATCGTCGTCTGCGGCAGACAGCGCGTACACGGTGGCCAACGAGGCCACCGCCACTTCGCGCGCGGCCAGGCCGGGGATCAATGCAATGCAGATCTGCCAGTTGAAACCCAGCGGCGCGAAGAAGATCGCCATCGCATGGCCGATGCGCCCAGCGAAGCTGTAGTCGATCGCCGGCAAGGTGGCATCGGCCGGTGCGGCCGGAAACGACAGCAGGAACCACAGCAAAATGGTCAAGGCCAGGATGATGCCGCCGACCCGCTTGAGGAAGATCAGCGCACGCTCCCACAGACCCAACGCCAGGTCGGGCAGATGCGGCAGGCGATAGGACGGCAGTTCCAGCATCAAGGGATGCTCGCTCTTGTCGCGGCGCCACTTCTTCATCGTCCACGACACCAGCAGCGCGCTGACGATGGCCGCAGCATACAGCGCGAACAGGATCAGGCCTTGCTGGTTGAAGATGCCCCACACGGTCTTCTGCGGGATGAAGGCGCCGATCAGCAACGCATACACCGGCAGGCGCGCCGAACACGTCATCAACGGCGCGACCATGATGGTGGCGAGGCGGTCGCGCGGGTCCTGGATGCTGCGGGTGGACATGATGCCGGGCACCGCACAGGCGAAACTCGACAGCAAGGGAATGAACGAGCGCCCGGACAAACCGGCGGCAGCCATCATGCGATCGAGCAGGAACGCCGCGCGTGGCAGGTAGCCGGACTCTTCCAGCGCCAGGATGAAGGCGAACAGGATCAGGATCTGCGGCAGGAAGATGATCACCCCGCCCAGGCCGGCGATGATGCCGTCCTTGAGCAGGCTGTTGAGCGGACCCTCCGGCAAGGTGGCGCCGACCCACTCGCCCAACGCCGACGTGCCGCCGTCGATCAGGTCCATCACCGGCGTGGCCCAGGCATACACCGCCTGGAAGATCAGGAACATCACCACCGCCAGCGTGACCAGGCCCCAGACCGGATGCAGCAGCCAGCGGTCCAGCGCGTCGTCCACGCGCGAGGTGCGGGTGGGCATGGTGACCGCCGCGCTCAGGATCTGCCGCACCTGCGCGTGGTAGTTGCCATCGACCGGCGGCGTAGCGGTGGGGGCGACCAGGCTCGCGGCCTGCGTATCGAGCCGTTCCACCAGGGCCTTGGCGCCGCCGCGGCGCACCGCCACCGTTTCCACCACCGGCACGCCCAGCGCCTGTTCCAGCGCCGGCAGGTCGATGACGATGCCGCGTCGCTGTGCGGCATCGACCATGTTCAGCGCCACGATCATCGGCCGGCCCAGCTCGCGTAGCTCCAGCGCAAAGCGCAGGTGCAGGCGCAGGTTGGTCGCATCCATCACGCACACCAGCACGTCCGGTGCAGGCTCACCGGGATAGAAGCCACGGCACAGGTCGCGGGTGATCGCTTCATCAAGACTGGCCGGCTGCAGGCTGTAGGCGCCGGGCAGATCCAGCACCGCGAAGTCGCGCCCGGACGGCGCGCGGAAATGCCCTTCCTTGCGCTCGACGGTGACGCCGGTGTAGTTGGCCACCTTCTGCCGGCTGCCGGTCAACTGGTTGAACAGCGCGGTCTTGCCACAGTTGGGGTTGCCGACCAATGCCAGACGCAGCGGAACGGTTGCCGCGCTCATGCCGGTGCTCCGTCGACGTGCACCTGCACGCGCGCAGCCTCGCTACGCCGCAGGGCGAACCGTGTGTAACCCACCTGCACCAGCAACGGCTCGCGCCCGACCGGCCCGGTGGCCAGCACCGTGACTTCTTCGCCGGCGACAAAGCCCAGTTCCCGCAGCCGCCGGGCGATCGTGTCGTTGGGAAGGCGATCCTCCACGGAATCCACGATGGCGGCGCGATGCAAAGGCATGTCGGACAGCGTCACGAAGACGGCCTGATTGTTAGGAATGGTTCTCAATTCTAGCATCGACGCACCGCGTCATGGCTCCGCCGACCCATGCCGCTATCATGGTTCGTATCCCATTCATGGACGTATGCACAATGCAGGACACCGGCTTGATCGTGGACGACCAGGGACCGGTCCGCACGCTACGTCTGAACCGCCCGGCGGTGCATCACGCCTTCGATGCGACCCTGATCGCCGCCCTCACCGAGGCCTTGCGACACGCCGGTCGGGCCGCACAGATCCGCGTCGTCGTGATCACCGGTGCCGGTGGCGCGTTCTCCGCAGGCGCCGATCTGAACTGGATGCGCGGCATGGCCGGCGCCAGCGAGGCCGACAACGCGGCCGATGCGCTCGCGCTTGCCGGCTTGATGCGCACGCTGGACGAATTGCCCAAGCCGACCATCGCGCGCGTCAACGGCGCGGCATTTGGCGGCGGCGTCGGCCTGGTGGCCTGTTGCGATATCGCCATCGGCTGTACCGAGGCGCGCTTCGGCCTGACCGAGAGCAAGCTCGGCCTGCTGCCGGCGGTCATTTCGCCGTACGTGATCGCGGCGATCGGCGCGCGCCAGGCACGCCGCTGGTTCGCCACCGGCGAGATTTTCGACGCCAGCACCGCGCAGTTGCTGGGGCTGTTGCATCAACTGGTCGCCGCAGATCAACTGGACATCGCCGTGGAGCGTCAGGTTCGCCTGTTGCTGAGTGCCGCACCGCTGGCAGCCGCCAGTGCAAAGGCGTTGGTGCGCTCGGTGCTGCCACTTGCCGACCGCGACGCCATCGATGCGGCCAACGCGGCGTGGATCGCGCGCCTGCGCGTTTCGCCCGAAGGCCAGGAAGGCCTGAGTGCCTTCCTCGACAAGCGCACGCCTGCCTGGGTGCCGGAGGATCTGGCGTGAGCGAGGTCGTGCGCATTGTGGAAGTCGGCCCACGCGATGGCCTGCAGAACGAGGCGCAGCCCATCGCCACCGCCGACAAGATCGCCTTGATTGATCGACTCTCCGCGACCGGGCTACGCAGTATCGAGGCGACCAGCTTCGTCAGCCCGCGCTGGGTGCCGCAACTGGCCGACGCGGCCGAAGTATTCGCCGGAATCGCGCAAGCACCGGGCGTCAGCTATCCGGTATTGGTGCCGAACCTGCAGGGCTATGCCCGCGCACGCGCCGCCGGCGCGCAGGAAGTGGCCGTGTTCACTGCGGCGTCGGAGGCATTCAATCGCACCAATACCAATGCCGGCATCGACGAATCGATCGAGCGGTTTCGCCCGATCCTGGAACAGGCCGCGCGCGACGGCGTGCGCGTGCGAGGCTACGTTTCCACCGTGCTGGGTTGCCCGTATCAGGGCGAGGTGCCGGTGGCCGACGTGGTCGATGTGGCGCAACGCCTGTACACGCTGGGCTGCTACGAGATTTCGCTGGGCGACACCATTGGCGTGGGGACGCCGGCCAAGGCGCGCCAGATGCTGGCAGCAGTGGCGCAGGCCGTGCCGATGCAGGCATTGGCGGTGCACTTCCACGACACCTACGGCCAGGCGCTGGCCAATATCGCCGCCTGCCTGGAGCAAGGCGTACGCGTGGTCGATGCGGCGGTGTCCGGTGCCGGCGGTTGCCCATACGCCAAGGGTGCCAGCGGCAATGTCGCCACCGAGGATGTGGTGTATCTGCTGCATGGGTTGGGCATGCCTACCGGCATCGATCTGCCTGCCCTCGCCCGCACCGGCTGCTGGCTGGCGCAGTTGCTCGGTCGCCAGACCGGCAGCAAGGTCGGCAAGGCCTTGGCGGCCGCCGGCTGAGACGCAAACTCCGCATGCCACTGACACCGCATCTTCCAGCTTGGTCGCATAGACGCTTGGGCTAGAATTGCTGGCTGCGTCGTCGACCGTTCGCCCGCCGGCCTCCACCGGCCTCCAATGTTTTCTGAGGAACCACCGCATGCAGCCATCTTCTGTCCGCGCCATCGTCACCGGCGGCGTTTCCGGCCTGGGCCTGGCCGTGGCGCAGCGCATCGTGGCCGACGGCGGCAAGGTCGCGTTGTTCGACGTCAACGCCGACAAGGCCGATGCGGCGCTGGCGCTGCTCGGTGCCGGCAACGCGCATTACGTCACCACCGATGTCACCGACGAGGCACAGGTCGCGGCCAACGTGGCGCAGGCCGCGCAGGCGCTGGGCGGACTCAACCTGGTGGTGAATTGCGCCGGCATTCTTGGCGCCGGCCGGGTGCTGGGCAAGGACGCACCGATGCCGCTGACGACGTTCCGCACCACCGTGCTGGTCAACCTGGTCGGCAGCTTCAATGTCGCCAAGGCCGCGGCCGATGTGATGCAGCACAACGCCGCCGGCGACGATGGCGAGCGCGGGGTGATCATCAACACCGCCTCGGTTGCCGCCTATGAAGGCCAGATCGGCCAGGCCGCCTATGCCGCCAGCAAGGGCGGCGTAGTCGGCATGACCTTGCCGATGGCACGCGAACTGGCACGTTTCGGCATCCGCGTGATGACGATCGCACCGGGCGTGTTCTGGACCCCGATGGTCGATGGCATGTCCGAGGCGGTGCAGCAATCGCTGGCTGCGGCGATCCCGTTCCCCTCGCGTCTTGGCCAACCCGACGAATACGCCGACACCGTCGCTTTCATCCTGCGCAATCGCTATCTCAACGGCGAAGTGATTCGCCTGGACGGCGCCGTGCGGTTGGCGCCCAAGTAGCCGGGATTGGTGAGTCGGGATTGGGGATTCGCAACGGCAACCGCCGCCTGCAACCCAGCCGCACTTGCCAATCCCAAATCCCCAATCCCCAATCTCCGACTTACACCCATGAAAGCTAACGACATCAAGAAAGGCAACGTCGTCGAATACAACGGCGGCATTTACCAGATCCGCGACATCGAGCGCAGCTCGCCGCAGGGCCGCGGCGGCAATGTGCGCTTCCGCTTCATCATGTACAGCGTGCCGGGCGGTGTGAAAACCGACGCCAGCTTCGATGCCGACGACAACCTGCCGGAAGTGGAACTGCTGCGTCGCCTGTCCACGTTCTCGTACAAGGATGGCGAGGCGTTCGTGTTCATGGACGACGAAGATTTCACGCCCTACACGTTGGACGCCGATGTGATCGGCACCGATGCCGGGTACATCACCGACGGGTTGACCGGTCTCTACGTGCAGGTGATCGACGACCAGCCGGTGGCGGTGCAGTTGCCGCAGACGGTGACGCTGGAAGTGGTCGAGACGCCGCCGGAACTCAAGGGCGGCACCGCCACCAAGCGTCCCAAACCGGCCAAGCTCAACACCGGCATGGAAATCATGGTGCCCGAGTACATCACCAACGGTGAGCGCGTGCTGGTCAACACCACCACCGGCGAATTCGCAGGCCGCGCCGACTGATGCACAAGCTGGCCGTTGTGCTGACGCTGGGGGTGCTGGCCGCCTGTAGTGCGGAACCGGCCCCGGCACCGACATCCATGGCGAAGCCCGCGCCGGTGGCCTGCACCGACGCCAAGGTGGACGACGAATGGATGCAACATCCGCCCGGCCTGTGCGGCATGCCGGAGGATGTGCGCACGCTGGTGGATGACTACGACACCTGCGAGCACTTCGCTGGCGAGGAGCCGTACGACGCCGACCGGCGCCATGAGATCGAAGTGGCGATCGCACAGTTCTGTACGCCGGCACCGGCGCGGCTTGCAAAGCTGATGCAGCAGTACCGCAACGATGCGCATGTCAGCCAGTGGTTGCGCAAGTACGCCAAGCAGGCGGCCCTGGAACCCACCGGTTGAGGCATCCCGGCGGATGCGATGGCTGGTAGCTGGTGCCTGGCCGGGCACTGAGAACCGACAGCAGCCGGCTACCGCGCACCGGGGCTCCTCGCCGGGTGCCTGGATGGAGGTCATCGTCCTGCGCAGAGCATCGGAAGTGACGGCTGCCGACTGTCTTGTCTCGGGAGACGCCCGCGCAGGGCGCCGAATGCGACAACGGGGCGTGGTGAATGCTGGCCTGTCGTGCCCTCACCCCAGCCCCTCTCCCGCAAGCGGGAGAGGGGCTCTGCATCTTCGATCTACGGCACTTCTCCTGCATGCAGAAGACGAATTATTGCGCAGTTGTTTCACTTCCTTTCCCCCGCAAGCGGGAGAGGGGCTCTGCGTCTTCGATCTACAGCGCTTCTCCTGCATGCAGAAGATGAATTATTGCGCAGTTGTTTCACTTCCTTTCCCCCGCAAGCGGGAGAGGGCTCTGCGCATTCGATCACGTCCCTTCCCCGCGTGCGGGGGAAGCTGCCCGCAGGGCGGATGGGGGCGATCGACGGCCGTTGACCGCGGCAATGACCGTGCCGACGAGAGAGGCTCGGCACCGCCTGTCCATCCGCGTGTTATTGCGCCCGCGAGGGGGTGCGCAGGTCCAGCTACAGGTTGTCGGCGGCCGCACTACTGCGCGCAAGCACTCGCAGCCGGGCCTGCAGCTGCACGATATTGGCCTCGCCTTGTTCCAACCCGGCGCGCACCTCAGCCGGCAATTGCTGCCGCCCCAGCGCCTGCAGCTGTTTCCAGCCATCGACCAGCACGCGGCTTTCCTGCGCCACGCGCGCAGTCACTTGCCGCTGCTCGTCCGGTTGCGGCAGTCCGTAACCGGAGGTGCCCAATAACGTCGCAGGATGGGTGAGCTGCGCCTGCCGCGCGAACAGCGATTGCAGCTGTCCCTGCACCGATTCACGCTCGGCCACGCCGGGTCGCAGCAAGCGCTTGAGCGCATCGCGTGCCAGCAATTCCTGCCTTCGCAACGCGGCTTGTTCCAGCAACAGCGCCGCTGCGGTCTCGCGCAAACCGCCTTGGCCTAACCACCGCGCACGCGCATCCGGGCGCGCATCCAGCCATTGCTCCACGCTTGCCTGCGCCACCGGCATGCTGCGCCGGATTACCTCGAACATGCTTTGGTAATGCGCAGCTGCGGATTCGAAGTAATAGCCTTGACGGATCGCTTGCACCGGATCGTCCAGCACCTGCATGTCGGCGATGCCGGCGCGCTGCAGCCGGTGGCGCACGCCGCGCGGCGTGATCGACGACAGCCCGGCGGCGGCCAGCCGTGGCACGCCATCGTGCAACAGCTTGTAGGTCTCCACCGCGCAGTTGTTGCCGACGAAGTAATAGCGCCCGTCGTAACTCCAATGCACCTGTGCGGCGCGTGCGAGCAACGCGGCGATCTCCTCCGGCGTTAATCTCAGCGGCACCGAGGACAGCGCGCGCAACTCCACCTTGGTGTATTCGTCGACGACCTGGGTCAACGGCAGCACGAACAGACGCGAGGGATAGGAGCCGGTCAGCCCACGCCAGCTGGAAATCTGTACGTCGCCGACAAAGGCGCGGAACGACAGCACACGGTGATACTGCAGATCCAGGCGGCAATCGGGGCCGGGTGCGCGGCCGGGCGCGCAGATCACCAGCCGCAACATGCTGTGGCCCCAGCGGCTCATCGGCTGCGCGTTGCCCTCGGCCAGCAGATAGTCCACCGCGTACACACGCGATGGATCCAGCGCCAGCAGCGACATCGCGCCGGCATCGTTGTCGGCCTGCAGATACGGCAGCGTGTTCGCACATGGCGTGGCCTCGCGCGGCGCGCCGAGCTGCTCGGCAAACCACGCCGCAAGCGCCGGGCGCCGGCAGCCGTAATCGGGATCCAGCACGTAATGTTCGAGGTTGACCGCGACGAATTCGGCCGGGCTGCGCCGTTCGTAGTCGTCGGGGCTGCGGTCGCTGAACTGGTTCGCACCGCGTCCGATCCGCCAGGGACGCACCTGCCAGCCGGCAAGATCGCGCAGGCGTGGATCCCGCGACAATCCACCCTGCGGCCCACGATCGAGCACATGCGCCAGCTCGTGCACCACTGCCGCCATTGCCGCACGCGTGGCAGGCGCACCGGGATCGCTGCGGGCAACCGCCGGCTGCGCGCTCCATGCCTGCAGCAATGCACGATCGAGCAGGATCCGATGGCCGATCGCACGGCCATGCACATGCGTGGGCAGATCGCTACGCCATTGCAGCTGGATCGGAACGCCGAGGCGCTGCGCCCAGCCTGGTGGCAGGCGCTGTGCGACCTGTTCGACCAAGGCGTGCGTGGCATCGCGTTGCGCCGGATCCAGGCCTGGCGCGGCTACCTCAACCTGCAGTTCGGCGTGCGCTGCCGGTGCGATCGCTGCGGCCAGCCACAGCCACCCGCACCGGCGGCGCGCACTCACTGGGCCAGGATGGACTGAGCCAGTTGCAGGTCGCTGGACAACCGCGCCGCATCGCTACGGCTGCGCAGCTGCAGCAGCGCCGCTTCCAGGCGCGCGCCACGGATGGCGCCATCGCTGGCGACGAAGCCGGCCGCGTCTTCGCGTGCATCGGCCACCACCTTGTCGTCGCCGGAACTGCTGCCGGAGGAATCGGACGAACCGGCCGAGGAGGCACCCGCCGACGTACCGGCCAGACTGGATGCGAACGCTGCCAGCGGCAGCATCGTCAAAGCGCAAAACACCAGGGAGCGCATCATCGTCATATCGATTCCATGTGAAGGTGCAGAAAGACTAACCGGCACGCGTGGCGTCGGGCGCGTCGCCCATCTCGAACAGCTTGCCGGGATTCAGCAAAAGCTGAGGGTCGAGCACACGTTTGATGCCGCGCATCAAGGCGATTTCCTTGGCAGAGCGCGTGCTCCACAAATAGCCCTTCTTGACCAGACCGATGCCGTGTTCGGCGGAAATGCTGCCGTCGAAACGTTGCAACGCCTGCGCCAGCAACTTGGTGACCTGATCGCAGGCCGCAACGAAATCGGCCTGCGTGGTGCCATCGGGCTTGAGCACGTTGATATGCAGATTGCCATCGCCGATATGGCCGAACCACACCACATCGAACTGCGGATAGGCGTCGTGCAACAACGCCTGGGTTTCGGCCAGAAATGCCGGCATTGCCGAGATGCGCACCGACACATCGTTTTTGTACGGCGTATAGCGCGCCAACGCTTCGGTGATGCCTTCGCGCAGGCGCCACAGTTGCGCCGCCTGCGCATCGCTCTGGCTGATCACCCCATCGCTGACCCAGCCGTGCTCCATGCAGGTCTCGAACGCCGCCATCGCGGCCGCCTCCTGCGCTTCGTCGCCGGCGGCGAATTCGGTGACCACGTAGTACGGATGGACCTCGGCAAACGGAGCCTGTGCGCCATGCGCCAGCACGTGTTCCAGCGCGCGGTCGGTGAAGAATTCGAACGCTTCCAGGCGCAGCTGCGCGCGGAAGGCGGCGAACACCTGCATCAACACCTCGAACGAGGGCAGCGCCAGCAGCATCACGTTGCTGGGCGGCGGCGGGTCGGTCAGGCGCAGCGTGGCTTCGACCACGATGCCGAGGGTGCCTTCGGAGCCGATCATCAGATGGCGGAAATCGTAGCCGCTGGAGTTTTTCACCAAGGCATTGTTGAGCTCGAGCAACTCGCCACCGCCGGTGACCACCTTCAGGCCAGCCACCCATTCGCGGGTATTGCCGTAGCGGATCACGCGGATGCCGCCGGCATTGGTGGCGATATTGCCGCCGATCGAACACGAGCCACGCGCGGCGAAATCCACCGGGTAGACCAGCCCATGCTCGCGCGCGGCGTTGTGCACCGCTTCCAGCGGCATGCCGGCCTGCACTGTTAGCGTGCGGTCGACCGCGTTGAACTCCAGCGGCTTGTTCAAACGCTCCAGGCTCAGCACCAGCTCGCCATTGGCCGCCACTGCGCCGCCGGACAACCCGGTGCGCCCGCCCGACGGCACCACCGCCACACCTTGCGCATTTGCCCAGCGCACCACGGCCTGCACTTCGTCCACCGAACCGGGCAAGGCGATCGCGAGTGGATTCGGCGTCCAGCGCCGCGTCCAGTCGCGGCCGTAATGCTCCAGGTCGGCCGGCTCGGTTTTCAGACGCAATGCCGGCACAGCCTGTTGCAACGAGAGAATGCGGGAATCGGTCATGGCACGCGGCGCTGCAGTAGGAACCGCACAGCGTGCCAGCGCGCGCCAGCCTCGTCCAGTTGCGCCGCATACCGCCGACACGGCGTTGGATTCAGCTGAAACCGTTGCGCCGCAAGGACTTTGCCTGCGCAAACACTGCGTTGCAGCCGCCCAATCGCGCACCCCATCTGGCATAGTTGCCGACCCGATTGCTGCAGTGCGCTCCCCCATGTCGCCGAAGAGAACCTCGTTTCCCAAGCAGGACATCCGCGTCCTGTTGCTGGAAGGCATCAGCCAGACCGCCGTGGATGTGCTGCGCGCCGCCGGTTATTCGCAGATCGAACTGCACGCCAAATCCTTGCCCGAGGAGGAACTCAAGGCACGCATCGCCGAAGCACATATCGTCGGCATCCGCTCGCGCACCCAACTGAGTGCCGAGGTGCTGGCGCATGCCAAGCGTCTGATCGCCATTGGCTGCTTCTGCATCGGCACCAACCAGGTCGATCTGGATGCGGCCGAGCTGGCCGGCATTCCGGTGTTCAACGCGCCCTACTCCAATACCCGCAGCGTGGCCGAACTGGTCATCGCCGAGGCGATTTTGCTGTTGCGCGGCATCCCGCAGAAGAACGCCGAATGCCACCGCGGCGGCTGGTCCAAGTCGGCCGCCGGCAGCCACGAAACGCGCGGCAAGGTGCTGGGCATCGTCGGCTACGGGCATATCGGCACCCAGGTCGGTGTGCTGGCCGAATCCTTGGGCATGCAGGTGATCTTCCACGACATCGAAACCAAGCTGTCGCTGGGCAACGCACGCGCAGCGATCGATCTGGACGACCTGCTGGCACGTTCGGACGTGGTGACCCTGCATGTACCGGAGACCCCGTCGACCAAGGACATGATCGGCGCGGCGGAGATCGCGCGCATGAAACACGGCGCGCATCTGATCAACGCCTCGCGCGGCACGGTGATCGACATCGATGCGCTGGATGCGGCGCTGAGCTCCGGCCAGATCGGCGGCGCGGCAGTGGATGTGTTCCCGATCGAGCCCAAGGGCAACGGCGATGCGTTCGAGTCCCCGTTGATTGCGCACGACAACGTGATCCTGACCCCGCACGTGGGCGGCAGCACGTTGGAAGCGCAGGACAACATCGGCATCGAAGTGGCCGCCAAGCTGGTGCGCTACAGCGACAACGGCAGCACCTTGTCGGCGGTGAATTTCCCCGAAGTCACCCTGCCCGAACATCCCGACAGCCTGCGGCTGCTGCATATCCATCGCAACGTGCCGGGCGTGCTGTCGCAGATCAACGAACTGTTCTCGCGCCACAACCTCAATATCGACGGCCAGTTCCTGCGCACCGACCCCAAAGTGGGCTATGTGGTCATCGATGTCAGCGCCAGTGAGGAGCTGGCGGGCGTGTTGAAGGACGAGTTGGGTCAGATCACCGGCACCTTGCGGACGCGGGTTCTCTACTGACGGGGATTAGGGATTAGGAATTCGGAATTTGGGACTGGGAAGAGCGGCGGCGCTGGCGAGTCCTTTCTCTGACCGCTATCTGGCCTGGATCGATTGCGGTGGCGCAGACGCGAATGCGCTGAATGCCAAAACAAGCGCGCAACAGCGGATCAGGCGACGTACGCTCTTGCGAATCCCAAATCCCGAATCCCAGCCCCTCAGGGCTGCAACTCGCCGCGCACCCCCTCGCTCAACAGATAGTCGTCGGCCTTCAAATACCACCGCTCCGGGCCGGTGGTGACCGCCTCCATGTACAGGCCGTCGCCGTCCTCGCGCGGCGGGCGCTGCAGACTGACGATCGCCACGCCATGCGGCGGCCCGCTCAACGCCAGCAGCGCCCGTTGCACGGTACGCGCCAGTTCGGCCGACTCCATCCGGTCGTCGACCGGGCGGAACGCCAGGCGGTAAGTGAACGAAGCAGCGATGCGGGACATGGGCGTGGACAGACAACGGGCGCCCAAGGGTACCCAATCCCGCCATGCCCGCCCAGCCAACGGACGCTCGGCGCCCGCGCAAGCCGGTCCGGCAACGCCCGTCGCCGGCGCATCAGCTGCCGCCGTGCGCCACCCACTTCTCGGCCATGCGCCGCATCGACGGATCCAGCTCCGGCTCGGTCAGCAGCTCCGCGATCGGGTGCCAGGCCAGGGCCAGCGATTCTTCGCTGACCTGGAAGGTCTCGTCGGCGCCGGCGACCACCACGTAGCGGGCGTCGTAATGCCAGTGCCCGGCCACCTCGGCACGGGCCGGGATCCAGTGCCGGTCCAGATCGAACAACAGGCCGTCGGCCAGGGTCAGCCCGGTGAGGCCGGATTCCTCCTGCGCTTCGCGCAAGGCCACCTGGGCCAGATCGCGGTCGCCATCGGCGTGGCCGCCCAACTGCAACCAGCGCTGCAACTTGCGGTGATGCGTCAGTAGCGTGCGGCTGCCGTCGGCGCTGACCACCCAGGCCGAGCCGGTGAAATGACCTTCGACACGCTCGCGCACGAATGGATCGGTGGCATCGTCCAGCAGCTGCATGAACTGGTCGGCCACCTCGGCCTCGTCCGGCCAGCGGGCGCGGTAGGCAGCCAGTTGCTGCCGCAGGGTTGCATCCACCATCTGTCGTTCCCGGTTGCGCATGGATCAGCGACCATTATCGCCATTCATGCTGCGTACGTGCTTGTCGTGAGCGTGTAGCTTTGGCAAGGTAGGCCGCTTGCCTGTCCCATCGGGACGCGGCGCACCACCTTCGCCCAGGCGCGCGCGCCTTAGCTCTGCCACTTAGGGATGTACCGAATGCTGAAGTCTCTGTTGAGGGTCAAACCGATCGAGCCCGCTGGACATGTGGATGCGGGCGAACCCGTCGAAGGCAGCCTGCAAGGCGAAGCGACGCTGCAACGGACCCTCACCGCCAAGCACCTGATCATGCTCGGCATCGGCGCGGTGATCGGCGCAGGCATTTTCGTCCTGACCGGCCAGGCCGCTGCCAACCACGCAGGGCCGGCAGTCATGCTGTCGTTCGTGTTTGCGGGCATCGCCTGCGCGTTCGCCGGCCTGTGCTATGCCGAGTTCGCCGCGATGATGCCGGTCTCCGGCAGCGCTTACTCGTATTCGTACGCCACCCTCGGCGAGGGCATCGCCTGGTTCATCGGCTGGTGCCTGGTACTGGAGTACCTGTTTGCCGGCTCCAGTGTCGCCGTCGGTTGGTCCGCCTACCTGATCAGCTTCGTGACCGGTACGCTCGGGCTGCCGTTCCCGGCAGAACTGGCGGGCGCGCCCCTGGCCTGGGACGGCCATGGCTTTGTCAGCTCCGGCAATATCGTCAACCTGCCGGCCGTATTGATCGTCGGTGCGGTGAGCATGCTGTGCTATGTGGGCGTGACCCAATCGGCGTTCGCCAACGCGATCGTGGTGGCGATCAAGGTGGTAGTGATCTGTCTGTTCGTCGGCTTCGGCATTTCGTATATCGACCCGGCCAACTGGCACCCCTTCATCCCGGAAAACACCGGGCCGGGCCAGTTCGGCTGGGACGGGATTTTCCGTGCAGCGTCCATCGTGTTCTTCTCCTATATCGGCTTCGACGCGGTCTCCACCTCCGCCGGCGAGACCAAGGACCCGCAGAAGAACATGCCGATCGGCATCCTGGTGTCGCTGGCGATCTGCACCGTCATCTACATCATCGTCTGTGCGGTGTTGACCGGCCTGCTGCCCTACACCCAGCTGGGCACCGCAAAGCCGGTGGCCACCGCGCTGGAAGCGCATCCGCAACTGACCTGGCTCAAGACCGCGGTGGAGATCGGTGCGATCGCCGGCCTGTCCTCGGTGGTGTTGGTGATGCTGATGGCGCAGCCGCGCATCTTCTACACCATGGCCAAGGATGGGTTGATGCCCAAACTGTTCGGCAAGGTCCACCCGAAGTTCCACACCCCCTATGTCGGCACGCTCTTCGTCGGCGTGGTCGCAGCGCTGCTGGCTGGGGTGATTCCGTTGAACGTGCTGGGCGAACTGGTGTCGATGGGCACCCTGCTCGCCTTTGCGACCGTCTGCGCCGGGGTGATGGTGCTGCGTTTCACCAAGCCGGATCTGCCACGGCCGTTCCGGGTGCCGCTGGCGATGGTGATCTGCCCGCTCGGCGCGGTGGCCTGCCTGTTCCTGTTCTTCCAGGCCTTCCAGGAGCACTGGAAAGTGTTCGTGGGCTGGACCGTGATCGGTCTGTTTATCTATTTCGGCTACGGCATCCACAATAGCCGGCTTGCCAAGAAAGCCTGATTCTCCTCAAGACCGGCGTGCGCGCCGGTCTTCTCGTTCAACGATCGCGCGCAGCGCCAAGCCGGAACCGCTCCATGTTCAAACAACTCTGGGCCACCAAACACCCGCACGCCAGCCATGAGGCGGCCGACGGGCTGGGCCTGCAACGCGCGCTCGGTCCCTGGGGGCTGACCGCCCTGGGCATCGGCGCGGTGATCGGCGGCGGCATCTTCGTCATCACCGGCCAGGCAGCGGCCGACCATGCCGGCCCGGCCATCATGCTGTCGTTCGTGCTGGCAGCGGTGTGCTGCGCGTTCTGCGCGATGGCCTACGCCGAATTCGCCGCGATGGTGCCGGTGTCCGGCAGCGCCTACACCTACACCTACGCCACCTTCGGCGAACTGGCGGCCTGGTTCATCGGCTGGATGCTGGTGCTCGAATACGGCGTCTCTGCCTCGGCGGTGGCGGTCAGCTGGACCGGTTATTTCCTCAGCCTGCTGGAACATTTCGACATCCATCTGCCAGCCGCGCTGGTCAGTGCGCCGCTGGACGGCAAGCTGCAGCCCACCGGTGCGATCGCCAACCTGCCCGCCGCCGGCATCGTGCTGCTGCTGACCTGGCTGTGCTATGTGGGCATCCGCAAGTCGTCTGCGATGAACATGGCGATGGTGATCCTCAAGACCGGGCTGATCATTCTGGTGATCGCGGTGGGCTGGAAGTATGTGGATACCGCCAACTGGCATCCCTTCATCCCGGCCAACGAAGGTCCGGGCAAGTACGGCATGGAAGGCGTGCTGCGCGGCGCGGCGATGGTGTTCTTCGCCTATATCGGCTTTGAGGCGGTGTCGGTGGCGGCGCAGGAATCGCACCGCCCGCAACGCGATCTGCCGATCGGCATGATCCTGTCGCTGGTCATCTGCACCGTGCTCTACATCGCCATGGCCGCGGTGATGACCGGCCTGGTGCCCTACACCTTGCTCGGCACCGACGAGCCGGTGGTGACCGCGGTGGCCGCGCATCCGCAATTGGCCTGGCTGCGCGTGATCGTGGAAGTCGGCGCGTTGATCGGGTTGTCGTCGGTGGTGCTGGTGATGATCATCGGGCAGCCACGCATCTTTATGATCATCGCGCGCGATGGTCTGCTGCCTTCGATCTTCACCCGCATTCATCCCAAGTACCGTACCCCCCACATCAATACCGTCATCACCGGCATCGGCATTGCCTTGCTGGCGGCGGTGTTCCCGCTGGATGTGCTGGGCGAGTTGACCTCGATGGGTACGCTGATCGCGTTTGCGGCGGTGTGCGCCGGCGTGCTGATCCTGCGCCGCACCCACCCCGAACTGCCGCGTCCGTTCCGCATGCCGGCGGCCTGGCTGATCTGCAGCGCCGGCGTATTGAGCTGCCTGGCCCTGCTGTCGGCGATGACGCTGCACAACTGGATGTTGATGGGGGTGTGGACGCTGGTCGGGCTGGTGGTCTATTTCGGCTACGGCTACCGCCACAGCCGCCTGCGCGACGGTCGCTGAGCACGCGCGCGGGCCAGGAGCCGCTGACAACACGACTGCGCGCCGGTCTATGGCAGATCAGCTCTTCCGCTGCAGGGCCCCGATCTGCGGCTTGGTTGCAGGGCCCTTGGCCCGCCCACCATCGCGGGACAGGCCGCAAGTACGTCTCCGTAGGCTCTTAAGCGGCATCCATGCCGCGTAAGGTCCCGCGACGGTGGGCGGGAAGGACCAGTCAACATGGTCGGTGTGCGCAGTTACAAGCAGGGCATGGCGTGCGTTGTTCAAATAACGTTGCGTCCGATCAATTCCCGGCGCTGGCCGAGCAACAGGCAGGCTTGCAACCTGCAAACGCTCGTCTGCCCGCCGTAAGCCGAGCAATAGGCCTTCAAGAAAGCAGCTGACCAACTGTCAGGCGCGGTGCCCTCGCCGCTTGCGGGACCGTGTGGCGGCATGGATGCCGCCACCGAGCCCCCAGGGAGGGGTTCACGGCGTGTCCCGCAAGCGGTGAGGGCACCGCGCCCCCGACCGACGAAGCGTTTCACCTGGGCCTCTGACTGCATCCGACAAGAGCCGGCTAACAAAACATATTGCGTTCACTGCCTGACGCGCGCTCTTTATATTCTTTCAGCCATTCGCGACCCGGGCGTGGCAGCAACACACCCTGCTACGCTGCACCTGACCATGATCCGTTGGGGCAGTAGAATAGGTGCATGAATGCGACCACCGCCCCCCTGCCCTATAGCGCCGACCGTCTGCACGAGCTGGCGCACTTGCTGATCGGCAATATCCGCGAGCTGGCCCAGGCCGGCTGGACGCCTGCCACCAGCAGCAATTTCTCCCATCGCCTGGACGAACAGCACGCCGCGATCACCGTCTCCGGCCGCGACAAGGGCCGCCTGGTCGAAGAAGACATCATGGTGGTGGACTTCGATGGCCAGGCCGTCGGCCGCCCGCTGCGCCCGTCCGCCGAAACCCTGCTGCATACCCAGCTGTATCGCCGGTTTCCGGAGATCGGCTGCGTGCTGCATACGCATTCGCCGGTGCAGACGATTGCTTCCCGCCTGTATGCAGGCAGCGGCGTGATCCGTCTGGAAGGCTACGAACTGCTCAAGGCCTTCGAAGGCAATACCACCCACGAAACCGCAGTGGACGTGCCGGTGTTCGCCAACACCCAGGACATGCAGGTGCTGGCCGCGCAGGTCGACGCCTTGCTGGACAAACAGAGCATGTGGGGGTATCTCATCGAAGGACACGGCCTGTATGCCTGGGGCCGCAACATGGCCGAGGCACGTCGCCACCTGGAGGCCTTCGAATTCGTGCTGCATTGCGAACTCGAACTATTGAAACTGCGCGGCCAGCGCTGAGTGTCGTCCGTCCCCCATTCGTGAGCCAGACCGCCATGAGCCGACTGCGTATCTTTGCCGACACCAACCCGACCACCCCGGAATTCGACAGCCGCGACGGCGATGCCATCGCCGCCGAGCTGGTCAAGATCGGCGTCACCTTCGAGCGCTGGCATGCCAGCCAGCCGGTCGAACCCGGCGCCACGCCCGAACAGGTGATGGCCGCCTACCGCGCCGATATCGACCGCATCAGTAGCGAACGCGGCTTCAAGACCGTGGACGTGGTGAGCATCGCCCCGGATAACCCCAAGCGCGAAGAAATGCGCGCCAAGTTCCTGGACGAGCATTTCCACAAGGAAGACGAAGTACGCTTCTTCGTCGCCGGCTCGGGCCTGTTCACGCTGCACGTGGACGCCAAGGTCTACGAGATCGAGTGCGTCAAGGACGACCTGATCGCGGTGCCCGACGGCACCTTGCACTGGTTCGACATGGGGCCGGAGCCGCATTTTGTGGCGATCCGTTTCTTCACCGAGCCGGACGGCTGGGTCGGACATTTCACCGGCACCGAAATCGCCAAACAATTCCCCCGCTACGCCCCCGAGACACCTCACAAGGCCAGCTGACGATGACACGACCGCAAGCGATCCTCACCGATATCGAAGGTACGACCAGCAGCATCTCATTCGTCAAGGACGTGCTGTTTCCGTATGCACGCCGTGCCATGCCCGCCTACGTGCGCGAGCACGGCAACCACCCGCAGGTGCGTCACTGGCTCAACCAGGTGGCCGACGAGATCGGCGAGGACGTGCCGGACGAGGTGCTGATCAGCACGCTGCAGACCTGGATCGACGAGGACCGCAAGCACACCGCACTCAAGGCCTTGCAAGGGCTGATCTGGGGCGACGGCTACAAGACCGCCGACTTCACCGCGCACATCTATGCCGATGCGGCGATCCAGCTGCAGGCCTGGCACGCCCAGGGCATTCCGCTGTACGTGTATTCGTCCGGCTCGGTGCCGGCGCAGAAGCTGTTCTTCGCACATAGCGATGCGGGCGATCTGAGCGGCTTGATCACCGACTGGTTCGATACCGAGGTCGGCCCCAAGCGCGAGAGCGCCAGTTATCGCCGCATTGTCGAACGCATCGGCGTGCCTGCAACGGAGATCCTGTTCTTGTCGGACGTGATCGAAGAACTGGATGCCGCCAAACGCACAGGCATGCGCACCGCACTGCTGGATCGCCGCGAAGACTATCCAACGCCGCGCTCGGCCGAGGACGTGGGCAACCACCAGCGCGTGGAAAGTTTTTCGCAGCTGGTGTTTTGAGCCGGCAGTTGCGGTGAGACACCGGCTGCCGCGGTGCGGTGGCCGGTGAGGTTGCAAGAACCGCGTGTGTCATGTGTTGGACGTAAGACCTGCAGGCCCTTGGACCGACGCTTCATGTAGCGGATGGCCCCTATGCGACGAGCGACTGCAGTCGCATGAGGGCACATCCTGCAAGCAGCGCAGCGGTGTCCACGCCACTGAAGCGAGCGCGCCTGGCGCACACGGTTTCCCAGCGTATGCATGAGTCAGTGGGTTAACTGGATCGCCAGTTCATGCATCTGCCAGCGGGTTGGAAGACGATACGCAGCGTCCTGCAGGTCCGGACCGTGCGTCCTGGTCTACGTAACGCACCGTCCCTGCCGGCGTGAGCAGTCGGCTTATCTGCCAGAGGGCAACTGCAGTCGCGTGATGGCAAGCCTTGATCGGCCGCTCCACACATTCCCATTCCACGCATCATCGAGGCACCGGCGTTGTCCCCATCGCTCCACTCACGCTTTGCGTCGCATGCGTTGATACGCCGGATGCTGGTGCTGCTCGCCATGGTCTTGCTGGTTGCCGGCTGTCATCCCGATGCGGGCGCGGCGTTGCCGGCGCAGAACGCCGATGACGCAGCGCAGGTGGACCCGGTCGACCAGGCCGCACTGAAGAACGCGCTGGCCGCCGTGCAGCCGCAGCGCCCCGGCGTCACCGATCTGTATGTGGTCGGCTTTGCCGGCGATGCCGGCGACGACGTGTTTCGCAACGAAACGCTGTACCTCAAGCAATTGTTCGAACAGCGCTTCGATGCGCGCGGCCGCGTGGTCACACTGGTCAACAACCCGGACAATCTGGGCGAGCAGCCGTACGCACCGCTGGCGACTTACGACAATCTCTACGACACGCTCGCTGCGATCGGCAAGCGCATGGATCGCAAGGAAGATGCGCTGCTGCTGTTCGTCACCACCCACGGCACCGAAGACCACACGCTGTACGTGCAGGTGGATCAGAACGAAGAGGATTTCATCAGCCCGCAGGATCTGCGCAAGGCGCTGGACGATGCCGGCATCGACAACCGCATCATCGTGCTGTCGGCCTGCTATTCGGGCGGCTTCATTCCGGCGCTGCGCTCGCCGGACACGCTGATCCTGACTGCGGCACGTGCCGATCGACCATCGTTCGGCTGCGGCAACACCTCCAACGCGACCTACTTCGGCCAGGCCTGGCTGATCGATGCGATGAACCAGAGCGACGACCCGTTGGCCGCGTTCGACATCGCAAAGACCGCGATCACCGCGCGCGAAAAGCAGGACGGCGAATTACCGTCGTTACCGCAGCAATCGCTGGGCAAACGCATCGCGCCGGTGCTGGCGCGCTGGCGTGCCGGGCTGCGCGCAGGGCCGGCGGTTGCCTACCCGTATCCGCCGCTGGAGGTTGCTCCGCAAGCCGGGCAGGAGCTCGATCAAGACGCCGATCCTGATCCGAAGTCACTGGATAGCCCAACCAACTCCAAGGTGCCTGACGCTGCCATCACGCCGCGCAAATCGTCACCGGCCCCTGCACCATCGACACGATGATCGCTGTAACGCGCTGAGACTAATTCTCATTTCGTCAGCGCTTGTGCGGCCTCGCTACACTCGCCCGGCCAGCCAGCTCACGCCAGCCAGCATCGATCCCCGCCAGCGCGCCATCGCCTGCCAGCCCGGATCCCAAAACGCCTCCCTCGTGGAGGCGTTTGCGTTTGCGTCAATCGTCTTCTGCATCGCATCCGAGGCCGACAAGGCAGCCAAGCCGGCGGCCCGACACGCAAGGCCGCTTGGACACGCCACGCGGCCACCCCATGTGCGGTGCAGTGGTTGTTTCAGTGGAACCAAGCGCCAACCGCGCGCGTCTGCATCAAGGATCTGCACGCTGCAGGCGATACGCGGTGCGTGCGCTGTATTGCCCGGTCGGCAGGGTCGCGCGCACTTCCAGGCTGTGCTCGCCCACCGCCAGGTTGGTCGGCAACGCGCTACGCCACAGATGCGTGGACGGCGTGGCCTCGGGCGAGCGGTCGTAACCGCGCAGTTGCTCTGCCGCATCGTCGCGCATGTTCTCGGCCAACACACGCGGGTCGGCACGCTCCACCCGCTTCATCGGCTGCCAGGCGCCATTGTCGATACGCAGCTCGACAATGGTGTCGTCCTGGCCCATGAAGACATTGGCGTAGATGCCCCACGCCGCATAGGCGCCCTGGCGCAGCACCTTGGGCGCCTGCAGCAGCAATTGCGCGTCGTCGGCCGCGCGTGCGGCGTGGTACGCCAGCCTGTAGTCGCCACTGTGCGCGGCCTGCAGCACCGCGTAACCGTTGGGGGTGCCGTCGCTCATCGTGGCGGTGGGAATGCCGTCGGCGTCCTTGGCACCCGACCAGAACGCGCCGCAAGCCGCGCCCACGTTGTATTCGTGCAACGGGCGTGCGCCGTGCCAGCCTTCGTCGGCGCCGTGATACACCTGTCGCTGGGTGTGACTGTGTCCGCTGAGCACCAGCACATGCGGAAAATCCTTCAGCAGTGCAAACAAGCGGCTGCGATCGGTATGCCGGAAGGTCTCCTGCCCCGGGGCCGCATCGAACAACGGGATATGCATGCCCAGCACCAGCAGGCGTTCGCGCGGCAACTGCGCCAGATACGCTTGCAGAAACACGAACTGATCCTCACGCAGGCCGCCGACATAGGCCGGCTTGCCGCCTGGCGTGTAGATCACATCGTCCAGAAACACGAAGCTGGCGTTGGCTTCTTCCACCGCATAGGTGTCCGGGCCGTAGACCGCGCGCCAGCTGTCGAGCGAATGCGCATCGTCGCCGGCATCGAAATTCAGATCGTGGTTGCCGGGCACATGGAACCACGGCACGCCCAGCTGCGTAGTGACCTTGTTCAAGGCCGGATACAGGCTCAGGTCGTCGCTGACGATATCGCCCAGCGTGGTGCCCAGCGTTGCCGAGGTCTTGCCGACGATCGGCGCGACGATGTCGCGCTGGTAGTAACCCACGTCGACGAGGCTGGCGGTCTGACTGTCGGCGAACACCAGCATCTGGAAGCCGTCGGCGGCAGCACCTGCGCGCGGCGTCAGTGCGAAATCCCAGTTGTGCGTATTGCGCCCGGTGGCGGCGATGCCGGGGTACTTGCGCTTGGCCGAGCCGTTGGGCGCGTAGTGACGCCAGAACCCCGGCAGTTCGTCGGCGGTTGGCACAAAGCTGCGGTCGCCCGGTTTGATCACGAACACCGTCTGCCCGTCGCGTACCGGCAAGCGGTAGCGGCCTTGCGCGTCGGTGCGCACCAGCTGCTCGCCGTTGGAGACGGTCACCTCGCCAATGCCTGGCTCATCGACGCCGCGCCCGGCGCGTCCGTCGCGCTCTTCGTAAACGATGCCATCGACGATGGCGTCGCGCGCGTGCGCCGTGCCTGCGACAAAGCCCAGAGTCAACAAAACGAAGCGGAGCTGCATGTAGTTTCCGGCACGAAGATCAGCGGAAATTGTACCTGCCGACGCCATGCACACGCTGCAGGACTGGACACCGGACGCGACAGACACAGCGCACCGGCAAATCATCCGAGCACGGCTGACACTTGCTGCGCGCATCGACAGGCGGACGCGGCCGATCCCTGGAATCGATCTGTCCCGCCCGTGCATCCCGCTGCTTACGCGCCGCCCGCCTCCACCTGACGCGTACGCACTGCTTTATTGGTCGCTCTCAAAAAGCGCCCGCTAGCGCGACGGAGCGTTGTCGATAACGCGTCGTCGCGCTAGACGGCTCGCCCAGCAAAGCGCGCTACGTGTGCCGCGACTCCAGCAACGCCACCGCATCAGTCAGACCCAGGCCGCGTGCGCGCAGCAGCACGATCAGGTGATACAGCAGATCGGCCGATTCGCCGAGCAACTCGGCATCGCCCTGCACCACGCCGGCCAATGCGGTTTCCACGCCCTCCTCGCCCACTTTCTGCGCGATGCGGCGGATGCCTTGTTCGAACAGTTTGGTGGTGTAGCTGCCGGGCGGCCGTTCTTGTTCGCGTGTGGCGATCAAGGCATCCAGGCTGCCGAGAAATTGGCCAGGCGCGGTCGGAAAACAACTGGTGCGACCAAGATGACAGGTCGGCCCGTGCGGGCGCGCCTGCACCAACAACGTGTCGGCATCGCAGTCGGCTTCGATCGAGACCACGCGCAGCACGTTGCCCGAGCTCTCGCCCTTGGTCCACAGGCGCTGCTTGCTACGGCTGAAGAAGGTGACGTCGCCGCGCTGCTGCGTAACGGCCAGGGCTTCGGCGTTCATGTACCCCAGCATCAGCACGCGCAGGTTGTCAGCGTCCTGCACGATGACCGGCAACAAGCCGTCGCCCTTGCTCCAGTCCAGCGCTGTCAGCGCGTCGTCGGTTGCCACGGTGTCACTGCCCATCACGCACCTCGATCTGTTGCGCACGCAAAAATTGCTTGAGTTCCGGAATCGGAATCGCGCCGCTGTGAAACACGCTGGCAGCCAAGGCGCCATCCACATCGGCCTGGTCGAACACATCGGCGAAGTGCTGCATCTCGCCTGCACCGCCGGAAGCGATCAACGGCACGCGACACAGCGCACGCACCTGGCGCAACTGCGCGATATCGTAGCCACGCCGTACGCCGTCGTTGTCCATGCAATTGAGTACGATCTCACCGGCGCCCAGGCGCTGCGCGTCGGCCACCCAATCCAGCGTGCGCATCGGCAACGCCTGGGTCTTGCTGGGGTCGCCGGTGTAGCGCCGCACCCGCCACTGGCCGTCTTCTTCGCGAATGGAATCGATGCCGACCACCACGCATTGCACACCGAATGCGTCGGCCAGTTCGGAAATCAACTGCGGGCGGCCGAGCGCCGGCGAGTTGATCGAAATCTTGTCGGCACCGGCGTGCAGCACCGCACGCGCCGTTTCGACATCGCGAATGCCACCGGCCACGCAGAACGGAATGTCGATCAACCGCGCCACACGCTCGACCCAGGTGTAGTCGACCGAGCGCCCTTCCGGGCTGGCGCCGATGTCGTAGAACACCAGTTCATCGGCACCTTGCGCGCGATAACGCAGCGCCAGTTCGACGATATCGCCCATGTCGATGTGGTCGCGGAACTTGACGCCCTTGACCACGCGCCCATCGCGCACGTCCAGGCACGGAATGATGCGACGGCTCAACATGCCAATGCGTCCTTGAGATCCAGATGACCTTCGAGCAAGGCCTTGCCCAGCACGATGCCGGCGCAGCCCGATGCCTTGGCCGCGGCAACGTCGGCAAGATTGCGCGCGCCGCCGGAGACCTGTACCTGCAACTGCGGCGTGAGTGCGCGCAAATGCGCGTACAGGTGCATATTCGGCCCGGACAGCATGCCATCGCGTGCGATGTCGGTGCACAGCAGATGTTGCAGCCCGGCCTGCGCATAGCGCACCGCCAATTGGTCCAGGGTGGCTTCGGCCGCTTCGGTCCAGCCATGCACCGGCAATTGCCATACGCCGTCGGCGTCTTGGCGCGTGTCCAGCGCAATGGTCAGGCGATCCGCACCGAATTCCTGCAACCATGCCATGACGGTGTCGCTCTCACGCACCGCCAGCGAGCCGATCACCACGCGCGCCGCACCTGCGTCGAGGAGACGTGCCACATCTTCGCGCGAACGCACGCCGCCGCCGGTCTGCACCTGCAAGCCGGTGGCGCGCGCGATCGCGCCCAGCGTGCTGGCCAAGGTATAGCCACCGGCCTTGGCCGCATCCAGATCCACCAGATGCATCCACCGTGCGCCGGCATCGGCAAACGCCTGCGCACGCGGCAGCACATCGTCGCCATACTGGGTTTCGCGCGCGTAATCGCCCTGCAACAAGCGCACCACGCGGCCGTTGCGGAGATCCAGCGCCGGGTAGACGGTAAAACTCATGGGAAGCTCATCTCAAGAAAATTGCGCAGGATGCGGGCACCGGTCTCGGCAGAACGCTCGGGGTGGAACTGTGCACCGCAACGCAGGCCTTGCTGCACCACTGCAGTGAACAAGCCGCCGTGATCGCAGGCGGCCACCGTGTCCGGCGTGACTGGCGCGGCGTACCCATGGACGAAATAGGCACTGGCGCGCTCGGGCAGGCCAGCCAGCAATGCCGATTCACGCATCGGCACCAATTGGTTCCAGCCCATATGCGGCACGCGGATGCCCAGCGCCGGCGTCATGTGGCGCACCACGCCCGGCAACAGGCCAAGACAGTCCACATCGCCTTCTTCGGAGCGCTCGAACAGCAGCTGCATGCCCAGGCAGATGCCGATCAACGGCACCTGCAACTGGCGCAGCGGCTCGATCAACCCCTGGGCGCGCAGTCGCTTCATCGCTTCCGGCGCGGCGCCCACGCCGGGCAGGATCACCCGATCGGCACCCTGCAAGCCGGCCGCATCGCGCACCAGCCGTGCCTCGATGCCGAGCCGCTCCAACGCGTAGCGCACCGAGCCCAGGTTGGCGCCACCGGCGTCGATCAGCGCAAGGTCGGTCATAGCGCGCCCTTGGTCGACGGCAGCGCCGTGCCTTCGCGACGGATCGCCTGCCGCAAGGCGCGTGCAAGCGCCTTGAAGCACGCCTCGACCTTGTGGTGATCGTTCTCGCCACGCACGCTCAAATGCAGGTTTAAACCGGAGGCATCGCAGATGGAGCGGAAGAAATGCGGCACCAGCTCGGTCGGCATATCGCCCACGCGTTCGCGCTTGAACTCGCCATCGAACACAAAATAGGGCCGGCCACTGAAATCCAGCGCCGCGCTGGCAATGGTTTCGTCCATCGGCAGGGTAAACCCGTGTTGCGCGCCCTCGCCCGCCGCCAACCACGGGCTTTCGACCGGATCGAACCCGTAGCGGCCGATGCCACGCTTGTTGCCCAGGGCTTCGCGCAGTGCCTGGCCCAGCGCCAGGCCGGTGTCTTCGATGGTGTGGTGCTCATCGATATGCAGGTCGCCGTCGGCGCGGATATCCAGCGCAAAGCCGCCATGCTTACCAATCTGCTCCAGCATGTGATCGAAGAACGGCAGGCCGGTAGCGGTCTGCGGCTCGGCGACGCGATCCAGGTCCAGCTCGACGCGGATCTTGGTTTCTTTTGTATTGCGCTGGACCACCGCACGCCGCGGTGCATCGGCCAGTTCGTGCGCGATGCCCGGCCAATCCCATTCGCCGCCGAATTCGTCGGTACGTAGCTGGAAGCCGCGGATATTGAGATTCTGCGCAAACTGGATGTCGGTCAGGCGGTCGCCCACCATTGCCGAGCGCGCCCAGTCGATGTTGCGATCCTGCAGGTAAGGCACCATCAGGCCAACACCCGGCTTGCGCGTGGGCGCATTGTCGGCCGGCCAGCTGCAGTCGATCAGCACTTCGCGGAACTCGATGCCCTGGCTGGCGAAGATCTGCAGCATCAGGTTGTTGGGGCCATCGAAGGCGGCCCGCGGATAGCGCTCGCTGCCCAGACCGTCCTGATTGGTGACGATGACGAATTGATAGCCCGCATCGCGCAACTTGAGCATCGCCGGAATCACGTTGTCGACAAAGCGCAACTTTTCGTAGGCGTCGATCTGGTAATCGGCCGGCTCGGTGATCAGCGTACCGTCGCGGTCGACAAAAAGAATCGGGGTCATGCGGCCTCCTGCTTGCGCTGCAGCGCGCCGAGCACGCGTTGGTTCTGTTCGATCGTGCCCAGGGTGATGCGCAATGCATCGGACAGGCGCGGCACCGCGCGTTGATCGCGCACCACCACGCCGGCTTCCAGCAGCGCGTGAAATGCGGCTTCGGCGTCGTCGAAACGCACCAGCAGGAAGTTGCCTTGCGAGGGATACACCTGACGCACACCGGCCAGTTGTTCGAGCGCGGTGTGTAGGCGCTCACGCTCGCTGCGCACCTCGGCAATCCGCCGGCGCGTGACGTCCAGTGCTGGCGCAGACAATGCCTGCTCGGCCATCGCCGCGCACGGCGTGGGCACCGGATACGGGGCCTGGCAGCGCCGCAACAACGCGATCAATTCTGCATGCGCGATCAGGCTGCCGATACGTGCTGCGGCAAGCGCATGCGCTTTCGACAAGGTGCGCAGCACGGCAAGATTGTCGTAGCGGCCCAGCAGCGCAACGGCAGACGGCACATCCGAAAATTCGCCATAGGCTTCGTCGACAACCACCAGCGCCTTGCCCTGCAGTGCCTGCAATGCGACTTCGATGTCCTGCAACGAAATCGCCGACCCCGCCGGGTTGGACGGCGAGCACAGGAACACCAACTTCGCCTTCGAGGTCAGTGCCGCCTCGACGATGGCGGCGATATCTGCATGGAATCCATCACTGCCATCGACCAAGGGCACCTCGACCAACGGCGCATTCTGCAAGCGCGCGCACACCGCATACATGCCGAACACCGGCGGCGTCACCACCACCGCATCGCGCTCGGGCACGCACAGGCCGCGCACCAGCAGGTCGATCGCCTCGTCGCTGCCGCGCCCGATCAGCAGTTGCTCGGGCGCGCAGCCATACAACTCGGCCAACGCCACGCGCAGCCCTTTGGGTTGCGGATCGGGGTAGCGTCGCGTGCTGCCATTGGGATCGGCCGGGTTGCCCCAGGCCGATTCGTTGGCATTGAGCCAGACATCGCCCTGCAGCGCGCTGGTGCGTGCCGACGAATAGCCGGCAAACGCACGCAGGTCTTCGCGCACCAGTTCGAGAATCGAGGGTGTGCTCATGCCGCCACTCCCATGCGCAGCGCCACCGCATTGGCATGCGCATCCAGGCCTTCGGCGCGCGCAAGGATCAACGCGCACTCGCCGATGCCGGCGATACCGGCCTTGCTCGCCGCCTGCACGCTCACCATGTTCTGGAAGCTGGCCACGCTCACGCCGCTATACGCGCGCGCCGCGCCGCTGGTCGGTAACACGTGGTTGGTGCCGCTGCAATAATCGCCCAGTGCCTCGGGCGTATAGTCGCCGAGAAAGACCGAGCCGGCAGCTTCCACCTGGTTCAACCATGCGCGCGGTTCGCGCAGCGCCAGAATCAAGTGCTCGGGGGCATAACGATTGCTGATCGCAAATGCCTCGTCCAGCGATTGCACCTTGATCAGCCGCGATTGCGCCAGCGCCTGGCGCGCGATGTCGGCGCGCGAGAGTTGCGCCAGCTGGGCATTCAGTTCCACCTGCACTGCCGCGATCAGCGCATCGCTGTCGGACAACAGCAATACCTGCGAATCCGGGCCGTGCTCTGCCTGCGATAAAAGATCGGCAGCCACGAAAGCCGGCTGCGCGCCGGCATCGGCAATGACCAACACTTCGGACGGACCGGCCGGCATATCGATCGCTGCCGCGCCGGATTGCGCCACCTGCTGCTTGGCTTCGGTGACGTAGCTATTGCCCGGCCCGAACAACTTGTCGCAGCTCGGCACCGATTCGGTGCCATAGGCCATCGCGGCAATCGCCTGCGCACCGCCAAGCTTGAACACGCGACGCACGCCGGTGAGCTGCGCGGCCACCAGCACCGCTGGATCCACGCTGCCATCCTTGCGCGGCGGCGTGCACAGTACGACCTCGCGGCAGCCGGCCAAACGCGCGGGAACGCCGAGCATCAACGCAGTCGACGGCAACGGCGCGCTGCCGGCCGGTACGTACAGCCCCACCCGGCCGATCGGCCGCACGATCTTTTCGCAGACCACACCGGGCGCGGTTTCCACCGCATAGCCCTCGCTCATGCCGGCGCGGTGGAAGGTGTCGATGCGCGCGACGGCGTCCTGCATCGCCTGGCGCAGTTCCGGGGCCACGGCCGCTTCGGCGGCGGCGAATTCGGCCTCGCTCACTGCAAAAGTCTCCAGCGACACGCCATCGAAACGTGCGGTGATTTCGCGCAACGCCGCATCGCCACGGGCGCGCACATCGGCGATCAAGCTGGCGACCGCCTCGCGCGTCTGCGTGGCCACGGTCTGCGCCGGGCGGGTCAACGCCTGGCTGCGCGCAGCGGCGTCCAGTTGCGACCAATCGAGAATATTCATGCCAGCGAGCGCTCCACCGTCAACACCATCAAGCCTTGCGCACCTGCGCGTTCGAGTTCTTCCAGCCGTTGCCAGGTCACCGCGCCGTGGCACATGGTCTGCAATCGCAGCGCGCCGTTGCCATCGTCGGGCAGCTGCACCAGCGGGTCGGCATCGGGCAGCAGGCGGCGCAGCGCATCCACGTTGCCGTGTTCGGCGCGGAACATCAGCAGTTTGCTGTCGCGCAGCTTGAGCACCCCGTCCATGCGCCGCAGCAGCATCGCCAGCAGGCCGGCGCGCGCATCGGCCGGCTCGCGCACCGCGCCGGCCAGCACGGCTTCGCTTTCCATCACCAGTTCCACCGGCTTGAGCTGGTTGGCCGCCAACGTGGCGCCGCTGGAGACCAGATCGCAGATCAGATCGGCGGTGCCCAGGCGCGGTGCGATTTCCACCGAACCGGAGAGCTCCACCACCGCCGCGTCGATGCCCTGCCGTTCCAGCCAGTCGGCCAGGATCGCCGGATAGCTGGTGGCGATGCGCTTGCCCGCCAACTGCGCCACGCCCTGCCAGTCCCATTCTTCCGGCACTGCCAGCATCAGCCGGCACTGGCCGAAACCGACCCCGCGCACGGCGTGATACGCGGCCGGCAAGCCAGCGCGACGACGCGCCGATGCCTGCTCGTCCAGCTCGTTCTGGCCCACGATGCCCAGGTCGCAGACGCCATCGGCGATCAGGCCGGGGATGTCGTCGTCGCGCACCAGCAACAGGTCCACCGGCAGCGATTCGCCATAGCAGAACAATTTGTCGCGGCTCTGCCGCCAGCTCAGCCCGCAGGCAGCCAGCAAGCTACGCGCCGGTTCGGCCAGGCGGCCGTTTTTCTGGATGGCAATACGCAACCGGTCACGTGCCGGCGCTGCCGTGGAAGCACTCATCTTGTTCTCTCAGTGGGAATCGACAGGGCGCGCGGCTTGCTCGCGCAGGGCCGCGGCATAGCCGCCGGCGCCGTGTTCCAGCGTGCGCGCGACGCGCCCGATGGTGGTGACGCTGACCTGGGTCAGCTCATGGATCTCGCGGTATGGCACGCCCTTGATCAGCAACGGCACCACTCGCCAGCGGTCGGACATGGCCTCCAGCTCGGCAGGCGTGCACAGATCGCGCAGAAAAGCCTCGACTGCGCCAGGCTCTTTCAGGCACGCCAGGGCATCGGCGAGCATCTTGAGGGAGGCGGCGACATCGGTGGTTTCGCGGGGGGCAGGTCGTTGTTTCATTGCGTTAATGTAATAGCGTGTTAGTACATTAACGCAAGCGGGCAGAATTGTCACCCGCTTGGGATCTCGGGAATCGAGGGCGTTAAGGCTGATGCGATGCGCCGACTTCTGCGAAACCGAAGCTGCCAGCGCGACGATCACAATGATGAGCTGACTCAGCCGGACTTCGAGCAGCAACTCAGCCGCTGCGCTGTCTTACGAAGCGCCATGCTGCTTAGGGGCAGCGGGAGCCCACACTACATGCCAGGACACTGCCTCACTTTTCAGGGGGGCTAGCGGCGCCTTGTCGATCTCCCATCGATGACAGATCACCAACAAGGATTCGACCGTCGCGGGATCAACCGGCCAGGTCAATTCCAGATGCAACTGGCACCCCCTGCCCCTGACACCGGCGTAGGCCGGCAAGGCTGCGAGCCAGCTGAAAAATTGCTCCTCGTCTTGCTGCGCGAAGAACACCGGCCCGTCCAGCACGATTTCGATCGAGTCACGCATCAACCGGAGCGAACGGCACCCGGCACCAGCATCGCCTTGGCCTGCTCCAGCTCAACCTGCAGCGTGCTCGCCAACTCTTCGCGCGGCACATCGAACTGCTGCTCACGCACAAGATCCTTCACCGCCACCACGCCGCGCGCCAGCTCGTCGTCGCCGGCCAGCACCACGAAGCGGATGCCCGCACGCGCGGCGTACTGGAACTGCTTGCCGACCTTCTTCGGCTCCATCTGCACCTCGGTGTTGATGCCACCGATGCGTAGCCGGCGCGCGATATCCAGCGCGTCGTCCAGGCGTGATTCGTCCATCAGCGCAACCATCGCGTGCACGCTGCTCTCGGCGATGCCCTGGATCAGGCCAGCCTCGCGCAGCTGCCAGAACAGCCGGGTCAGGCCGATCGAGATGCCGACGCCCGGCAATTTGGACTTGGTGTAGTGGCTGGCCAGGCTTTCGTAGCGGCCGCCCGAACAGATCGAGCCGATCTGCGGGTGATCGGTCAGCGTGGTCTCGTAAACGGTGCCGGTGTAGTAATCCAAACCGCGCGCGATGGAGAAATTCAGGCAGTACGCGCTTTCCGGCACGCCCAGCGCCTTGACCAGTTCCAGCACTTCGCGCAGTTCGGCAATGCCCTCGCCCAGCGTCGCACTGGCACCGACCGAGGCTTCCAGCGCCTGCAGCTGCGCCAGCGCATCGGCATGGCCGTCCGAACGCACCGCCACGAACGCCAGGATCTTGTCGACCTGCTCGGCGGCGATGCCGAAGCCCTCGCCCACCAGCGTATCGCGCACGTAATCGGCACCGCGCTTGTCGATCTTGTCGACCTCGCGCAGCACCGCCAGCTGCAGTTCGCCCTCGGCCACGCCCAGGCTTTCGAAGAACCCGCGCAGCAGCTTGCGGTTGTTCAACTGCACCTTGAACGCGCCAATGCCCAGCTCGGCGAACACCGCGTGGATCACCGCCAGCACTTCGGCGTCGTAGCGGATGCTCAACGCATCCTTGCCGATCACGTCGATGTCGCACTGATAGAACTCGCGGAAACGCCCGCGCTGCGCACGCTCGCCGCGGTACACGCGCTGCATCTGGTAGCGGCGGAACGGGAAGCTCAACTCGTGCTCGTGCTCGGCCACATAGCGCGCCAGCGGCACGGTGAGGTCGAAGCGCAACGCCAGTTCCGGCAGGCCACCGCTCTCTGTGCCCTCGTCGGCGGCGGCAGCCGCATTGGCCAGCGCGCCGGTGGACTGCACGAAGTACACCTGGCGCTCGGTTTCGCCGCCGGATTTGGTCAACAGCACGTCGGACAGCTCGAACACCGGGGTTTCGACCGGCAGGAACCCGAACCGCTCGTAATTGCGGCGGATGACGTCCAGCATGCGCTGGAACGCGATCTGCTCGCGCGGCAGCAATTCCATGATGCCGGGCGGCGTACGGGGCTTGATCACGAGCGAAACTCCTGCAGGGCAATGTGGCGAACGCGCAATTCTACCGGCTGCCGGCCGCGCTGACCGCATGGCGTATCATTCACACGCGTCCTAGCAGTGCGTGGCCCATGTATCGGCAGCTTCCAGATCCCAGCGCGACCTGCGCGGCGCCAAGCGCCGTGTCGGGCAACGACAGGCGCAATTCCGACTGTGCGCAATGCGCGGTACGCGGCCGGGCCATCTGCGCGGCGTTGTCGGCGCAGGAAATGGACGCGCTGGATCAGGCCATCCACGCCCAGACCTACGCCCCAGGCAGCACCCTGGTGCGCACGGGCGAGACCCGCCATCACGTCTACACCGTCACCTCCGGCGCCCTGCGCATGGTGCGCACGCTGCCCGACGGGCGCCGCCAGATCACCGGCTTCGTGCTGCCCGGCGACTACGTCGGGCTGACCGAAACGCCGCAGCACCGCCACGATATCGAAGCCATCGTCGCCAGCCGGGTGTGTCGCACACCGATGGCGCAGATGCGCCAGTTACGCGAGCGCTACCCCCAGCTGGAACGCAAGCTGTTCCAGCGCGCCAGCATGGAACTGGCCGCCGCGCAGGACACCGGCCTGCTGTTGGCGCGCCTGCAACCGAGCGAACGGCTGGCGCATTTCCTGCTGCGCCTGGCCGCCCGCTCCACCCAGCCCGGCGCGACCGGCGACACCGTGGCGCTACCGATGAGCCGCAGCGATATCGCCGACCATCTCGGGCTGACCGTGGAAACGGTGAGCCGCACCTTCACCAAACTCAAGCAGCAGCGACTGATTGCGTTGCCGCAGCTCCATCTGGTGCAGGTTCTGGATTACGCGGCACTGCGTCGCCTTGCCGGCGATACCGTCTGAAGTGTCGCGGTTAAGAGCAGCTAACAAAACCTGGCGAGCGAGCGCCTGTCAGTGAGTGCAGTGGTTCTGTCGGTCGTATCTTGGTGGATGCAGTCAGAAGTCCAGATCAAACACTGAGTGGGTCGAATGCGCGGTGCCCTCACCGCTGGCGGGACACGCCGTGAACCCGTCCCTGGGGGCTCGGTGGCGGCATCCATGCCGCCACACGGTCCCGCAAGCGGCGAGGACACCGCACCAGAGACTCCGCTGGTTGCTGTGTTTAAACCCATGCATGCCGACCATCTCGACTGGTCCTTGCCCGTCCAGCGTCGCGGGACCTTACGCGGCATGGATGCCGCGTAAGCGCTTACAAGGACGTACTTGCAGCGTGTCCCGCGACGCTGGGCGGGCAAGGGCCCTGCAACCAGGCCGCAGATAGCCGGCCTGCAGTAGGCTGACGCGAAGTCGTTTTGTTAGCCGCTCTAAGTCGCAACGCTACCCCACGAAGGCGTGCGAGGAGTTACCAGACTGGCCTGCACTGCCTGAAAGTTTCATGTGCTGCGCACCTGCCAACATATAAGGAGGCTTGCGACGTTTTGCCGGCCGTTCCAAAGTTGCTGCAGCGGCCAGAGGTCGATCGGCATCTGCGCAGCGACAGCGACAGCTGCGGTGCCCCTATCGCACGCCATCTAACGGCACTGCATCGTTCAGCCACCGACGTGCGCGCAGGCCGGCGAGCGTATCCACTGCAAGCGAGTCGCAGGCTGCTGACGCCCTGCCGATCAGTGCCCGCCCACATTCGCCCCCGCCATCGACGCCCCGCAGCCACCGCCCAGCAGCCGCGATTGACGCAGCCAGGCGCGGTCCGGGTAATAGGCAAACACGAACGCGCCGTCGCGCAAGGTATCGATCAACTGCCTGGCCACCGCCGGACGCACCGCCGGGCAGCCCAGACTGCGGCCAAGCCGGCCCTGGCTGCGGATCACTGCCTCGCTGACGTAGGGCGCACCGTGGATCACGATTGCGCGGTCGCGCGCATGGTCGTTGAAACCGGGTTCCAGGCCTTTCAGCCGCAGCGAATACCCGTTCTGCCCGATGTAGGACTCCTGCGCGGTGAATGCGCCGAGGCTGGACTGGAAACTGCCATCGTCGTTGGAAAACTTCGCCGCCAGGTTGGTGCCGGTGTTGCGCCCGTGCGCCACCCATTCCCGAAACAGCAAGCGCTGGCGTGCCAGGTCGAACACCCACAGGCGGCGCTCGGTCGACGGCCGGCTGTAGTCGATCACGCTGAGCACGCGCTCGGCGCCAACCTGCTGACGCTGTCGCGCGCATTGCAGCGCCTCGGTCGCCAACGCCAGCACGCGACGATCCAGCGACGGCGCCTGCCGCGCCAAGGCATCGACCAGACCCACGCGCGTCGCGCTCCATGGCGACACGCGGGAAGTAGACAGGGCGTCGGCCGCACTGGCCGTTCCAGCCGCTGCCCACCCGAACAACGCGGCGGCAACGGCAATCACTCGATAAGACATGCAACAACCCACATCGGAAGCGGCGCCACGGCGGGAACCGCACCCCTTAGAAATAGCCCCATGGGCGGCACATTCCAACCCCGAGTCGCTGAACGCGTTGGGTTTAGCCCGCATCCACCAGCAGACGCTGCCGGAAGGCGGCATAGTCCGGTGGCAACGTTTCGGCATGTGCTGGCCGCTGCAATAGCGCGGCCAGCGCCGGCGGAACCTCGACATCGCGCCCGATCAACGGCTCCACCACCCCCTCGAACTTGGCCGGATGGGCGGTGGCCGCCACCGCCCAGTCGCCGGTGCCGCCATCGGCCCCTTCGGCGCGCAGCTGCTCCAGCACATGCACTGCGGTGGCGGTGTGCGGACAATGCACCTCGCCGTAGCGCGCATAGCGCTGCTGGATGGTGTGGCTGATGGCCGCATCGTCCACCGACAACGCACGGAATGCCTCACGCAGCACGGCATCGTCGCCCTGGTAGAGCCAGCGCAGCCGTTCGAAATTGCTCGGCGCCCCCACGTCCATCGCATTGGCCACGGTGGCCACGCTGGGCTGCGGCGCGTAATCGTCGCCGGCAAAATAATCCGGCAGCACGTGGTTGGCATTGGACGCCAGCGCGATGCGGCCCAGCGGTACGCCGAGCGCACGCGCCAGGATCGCCGCCAGCCCGTTGCCCAGATTGCCGGTGGGCACCACCAGATTCAGCGCGGCGCCCGCGCCGGCATGGTGCTGCAGGGCGGCATGCGCGTAATAGCTCATTTGCGGCAGCAGGCGGCCCAGGCTGATGCTGTTGGCCGAACTCAGCGGTACCTGCGCCTGCAGGCCGGCATCGTTCAAGGCCTGCTTGACCATCGCCTGGCAATCGTCGAACGAGCCGGCCACGCGCAAGGCCTGGATGTTGTCGCCGAAACAGCCCAGCTGATGCGCCTGGCGCGGCGACACGCGGCCGTCCGGATACAGCACCACCACGCGCAAGCCGGGCTGGCGATGGAATGCCGCAGCGACGGCCGCGCCGGTATCGCCGGAGGTGGCGACCAGGATGGTCAGCGGCCGGTCTTCGGCACGGCGCAGGCGGATCAGGCACGCCGCGAGAAAGCGCGCACCGAAATCCTTGAACGCGGCAGTGGGCCCGTGGAACAGCTCCAGCGCATAATCGCCGGGCGTACCCAATGGCACCAACGGCGCCGGGAAATCGAACGCATCGGCACAGATCGCCGGCAGTTCGTCCGCCAGTGCATCGCCATCGAAGAACGGCTGCAACAATGCGACGGCGGTGTGGGCCAGCGTGGTGCCGGCAGTCATCGTCCGTGCCGGTGGCAGGGTCTGCGGCACGTACAGTCCGCCATCGGGGGCCAGGCCGGCGGCAATCGCCTGGCTCAGGCTTGCGGCAGGTGCGCCACCGCGGGTGGAGATAAACATCAGCGTGACTCCAGGCAAGAACAGGACCGGGCATTACCCGGCAATGAAATGGTCGAGGGAATGGGCATGGTTGGCGCGGTCGCTGCGTTCCGCCGAATGGTCCCCTGCATGCGCTGGCGCGGCGCTATGCTGCGCGCACCTTTCCGTGGAGTCGGCAGATGATCAAGGTCAGCGTGATGTATCCCTACCGCGAAGGTGCCCGTTTCGACCACAGCTACTACCGCGACCAGCACATGCCGCTGGTGGCCGCGCGCATGGGTGCGGCCTGCCTGCGTTACACCGTGGACAAGGGACTCAGCGGCGGCGAGCCCGGCAGCACGCCGGCCTTCATCGGCATGTGCCATCTCTTTTGCGATTCGGTGGAAGCCTTCAACGGCAGCTTCGGCCCGCACGCGACGGAGATCCTGGGCGACATCGCCAACTACACCGACCTGAGCCCGGTGATGCAGATCAGCGAGGTCGTCGTCGAGTGAGGGACTTGCCGCGTGTTGCGTGGTCCACACGCCGCACGTGGCATCCTGCCGAACTGGGACATGCAGATGCCGGCTCATTCGATCAGCCGTGCGGCCGGGCTGGCGATCGGCGACACCCAGCACTGGCTATCGAACCCGGCAGCGGCAAAGGCAGCCTGCACTGCAGGCGCAGCGGCTTGCGCAGCGGCGCGCGTTTCGAACCATGCGAACACGCTGGGGCCAGCACCGGAAATGCTCGCACCCATCGCGTCATGCTCCAGCGCAGCCTGTTTGGCGGCTGCGAAGCCGGTGATCAGCGGCGCACGGCGCGGCTCGACCAGCACATCGCGCAAGCCGGCGCGCACCAGCCCGGCATCGCCGGCATGGCAGCCCGCCAGCACCAACGCAAGATTGGTGCTCTGCGCGACAAACTCGCGCAATTGATAATCGCCGGCCAGGGCTTCGCGCGCGCGGCGGGTTTCCAGCACCGCGTCCGGATGCACCAGCAGGCTGTGCCACGCGGCCGGCACACTGATCGGCACCAGCCGCTCCAGCGTGCACAGCACCAGCCCGCCTAAAAACAGCGGCCCCAGGTTGTCGCCATGTCGGCTACCGCTGGCGACAGCTTCGCCGTCGAGCGCATGCTGATACAGCTGCGTCGTGCTTAGCGGCGTGTCTAGCAGCGCGTTTGCCGCCACTAATGCGGCCACACATGAGGCTGCCGAGCCCCCCATGCCTGAGCTCAACGCGATGCCCTTGTCGATCTCCACTTCAAAGCCGTAAGGCAGCTTCAGTGCTGCGCGCAGCGACATCAAGGCTGCGCCGGCGGTGTTGCGCTCGGCATCCAGCGGCAAGGCCACCGTGGTGCCGCGAATGGCGGCGATGCGGACCACCGGCGCATCGATGCGACGCACCGTGACCGTATCGCCCACGCCGTCGATGGGATAACCGAGCAGATCGAATCCTACTGCCACATTCGCCACCGAAGCCGGTGCGAATGCGCGTGCTTCGTGCAGGCCCTGCATTGCGGTCGCCACGTGGTCCGCTTCGCTTGTTTGATCTGGCGCCGTTTGATTTACAGCCGCCTGGTTTGCAACCGCCTGACTCACAATCGCGCCCCCTCGCCCGCCGCCACCCGCAGCAGATCGGCAAAGACACCGGCCGCAGTGACTTCCGGCCCGGCCCCCGGCCCCTGCACCACCAGCGGGTTTTCGCAGTAACGCCGCGTGGTGAACTGCACCACGTTGTCGGTCAAACGCAGATTGGCGAACGCATGATCGGCCGGCAACTCGACCAGGCCCACGCTGGGTGCGCTGTCGGGCGGCAGCTGCGCGACATACCGCAGCACATTGCCACGTGCACGTGCATCGGCCAGGCGCTGCGCGAACGTGGCATCCACCTCATGCAGGCGCGCCATGAAATCCTGAACGCTGGCCTGACGCAGCGCCTCGGGCACCAGGCTCTCGACCTGCACATCTTCCAGGCTGATCGCGCGCCCCGCTTCACGCGCCAGGATCACCAGCTTGCGCGCCACATCCACGCCGGACAGATCGTCGCGCGGGTCCGGCTCGGTATAGCCCATCCCGCGCGCCTGGGTCACCAGTTCGGCGAACGGCACGCTACCGTCGTACTTGTTGAACAACCATGCCAGCGTGCCGGAAAAGATGCCTTCGATCGAAGTCACCGCATCGCCGGTATCGACCAGATCGCGCAGCGTGGTGATCACCGGCAGCCCTGCGCCAACCGTGGCCTCGTAACGGAAGCGTGCGCCGCTGGCATCGGCCGCCGCACGGATCGCCTGATACCGCTGCAACGGGCCGGAGCCGGCCTGTTTGTTCGGCGTCACCACATGGATGCCGGCGGCCAACCAATCCGCATAGCGATCGGCCACTTCAGCGCTGCCGCTGCAATCGATGATCACCGTATGCGGCAGATGCGCGGACAGCAGATGCGTGGTGAACCGCTCCAGATCGGTCGCGGTGGCTGCAGACGCGAAGGCATCGCGCCAGTTGCCCACCAGACCGCGCTCGTCGAGCAGCATGCGGCCACGCGACACCACTGCGCGCAAGCGCAGGTCGATGTTGGCCTTGCCCAGCAACTGCGGCTGCGCAATGCGCAACTGATCCAGCAGCGCTGCGCCGACGTTCCCCGGACCGATCACGCCCACCGAGAACGTCTGCGGCGACAACCAGAAGCCTGCATGCGCCGCACGCAAGGCCTTGGTCGCATGTGCCGCGTCGATGGCCACCGAGATATTGCGCTCCGACGAGCCCTGCGCGATCGCCAGGATATTGACCTGCGCACGCCCCAACGACTCGAACAACCGCGCCGCCACACCCGGCTGCCCGGCCATGCCATCGCCCACTGCCGCCAGCACGCTGATGCCCGTGGTCAGTTGCACGCGTTGCACCTGGCCGACCGTGAGTTCGTGCGCAAACGCCTGCAACAGCGCATTGCGCGCACGCTCGGATTCATGCTGTTTGACCACGCAGCAGATCGAATGCTCCGACGAGCCCTGCGAGATCATCACCACCGACACCTGCGCCACGCGCAGCGCCGCGAACACGCGCTCGGCCGTGCCCGGCACGCCGATCAGCCCGGTGCCTTCCAGGTTGAGCACCGCCAGATCCGGACTCAGCGTCAGTCCCTTGATCGGCCCGCTCACCTTGCTGCTGGCGGTGATGCGCGTGCCCGGATGTTCCGGCTGGAAGGTGTTGCGGATGATGATAGGCAGGCCGCGCTCGATCGCTGGCGACATGGTCTGCGGATGCACCACCTTCGCGCCGAAATACGCCAGCTCGCAGGCCTCGTCGTAGCTCAAGGTTTCCAGCTGCACCGCTTCGGGCACCACGCGCGGGTCCGCCGAGAGCACGCCATCCACGTCGGTCCAGATATGCAGCTCATCGGCATCGAACAAGGCGGCGAAGATCGCACCGGAATAATCGCTGCCGTTGCGCCCCAGCGTGGTGATGCGGTCGGCGCGATCGCGCGCTACGAAGCCGGTGACCACCACGCGCGTTTGCGGATGCGCCTGGCGCCAGGTTGCAAGCCGCTGCGCGCTGACGTCCCAATCCACATCAACGCCGAGTTCGCCGCGGTTGACTACCAGCACATCGCGCGCATCCAGCACCGCGCAATCTTCGCCAAGCGCGCGGAAGTGATCACCCAGCAGCTGCGCCGAATACACCTCGCCCAGGCCTTGCACGCGGTCGAGCACCTCACGCGGCAACTCGCCGATCACCGCCAAAGCGCCGAGGATTTGCGACAGATGCTCGAAGCGCTCGTCCAGCCATTCCACTGTCGGCCCGGAATGCTCGCCCAGCAGGGCCACCGCCGCACCGCGATGGCGCGCCCGCGTTTCATGCCAGCGCTCGCGCCATTCGGGGCGGTTCTGTGCGGCCAGCTCGGCCAATTCGATCAAGGCATCGGTAACCCCCTTCATCGCCGAGACTACGGTGACCTGCACCGACTCGTCGCGTGCCAGCAACAACTGCGCCACATGCCGGTAGCGCTCGGCATCGGCCACCGACGTGCCGCCGAATTTATGCACGACGGTGCGTGCGGAAGATGCGGCAACAGCGGCGGGTTCGAGCAAAACAACAGGCGATGACATCGACAGACCTCGTTAGGGAGGCCCCGTCCGCATCAGATGAGGGAGGAAAGCCCCCGCATCCTGATCCGGGTGCGGGGCCGTTGTTTTCGGAAGTTACGCGAAGACGACGGGCCGCACCGGGCGAATGGTGACGGTGGTAATGGTGGTGGTAATGCCGGCCACGCCCGCACCCGGCCGCAGTAGCGGCTGCGGCTGACAGGTAAGCGAGGCGGTGGCGAAGGCGTTAGGCATGTGTGCAAAAGACATCACCGGGCCGAAGGCTGTCAAGCACTACGTATTCCGTCAGCCCTGCGTGACCGCGCACCTATACAGAAAGCCTTGCAGGACAAAGATTTAAGCAAGGCCGCCCCAACCGATTGATTGCTATGGAAACTTTTAATGCGCAAGGCCAAGCGGTGCTTGCGCAGCATCCTGTAGCGAGGACCTGGTGACAGACGCGGTTGGATTCGGCGAATTCCGCCTAGCGGCCGCGCCCACCTTGCGCCGAACGCAAAGCGTATCAGCCACTTTTGATCTATACAGCCCTTAGCCAAGCACCCGCGGATTGAGCTGCCACACCGAATAGTTCAACGCCGCCGCAAAACTCACCCATAGCAGATACGGAACCAACAACCACGCAGCAATCCGCTGCCACTTGGCGAATGCTGCGATTGTCAGCACCAACGCCACCCACAGCGCCACGATATCGACAAACGCCCAGGCGCCCATGTGCCAGGCAAAGAACAACCAACTCCACAACCCGTTCAACGCCAACTGCAGTACGAACAGACCCAGCGCCCCACGCGCACTGCTCCATCCGCCGCGGCGCCAGACCAGCCACACCGATATCGCCATCATCCCGTACAGCACAGTCCACACCGGCCCGAATAACCATCCCGGCGGTGCCCAGTCCGGCCGCTGCAAGCCGGCGTAGAAGGTCGCTGCTTGGATCGATGCAGTCGCTCCCAGGGCCGCCACCAGATAGCACAGCACCAACCACCCCAGGAGTCCAAACCACTGCGATTTCTTCGTCATCGAACTCTCCAACCAAGAGCAGAAAGTGCGGACGCGACGCGACGGCATCTAACTGATGCCCGGAACGATGCCACATCGCATGTCCAGGCAATGAAAACAGTGCTGCGTCCAGCCTTAGGGCTGTGCAGGTAACAAACCGTAGAGTGAACTAGAGCGTCTGGGAGCCAAGCAGCTTGCGTGATCGCGCGCATGTATTGACGGACAATTATGTGCATTTGCTAATCACGGCGGATGGTCCGGTCGTTACCGGCGGTCAACTACAGGCTGTCGCCGGTGCTGATATTGGTGCGCGTGGCGACCTTGCCGTCCAGGCCGGTGGGCGGGGTCAACGAGAGGTTGTTGCCCGCCTGCAGTGCGGCGCTGCCGCCGGCGCTGATGGTCACGCCATGCAATTGCAGGTCGTTGCCTGCAGACATCACCAGATCCTTGCCGGTGGTCACCGACACCGCATCGCCGCCGCGCAGCAGGCCGTTGTCGTCGCGCAACGCGCTGGGCGTGAGGCTGAGGTTATTGCCCGCAATCAATGCTGCGCTGCCATCGGCCTGCACGCGGGTACCGGTCAACGTCATGTCATTGCCGGCGAATAGTTGCAGAGTGTTGCTGGCGCTGATGCCGGACAGAATGCCGACGCCGTTGATGGCCTTGGATGCTTCGCTGACCGGGTTGTTGCCAGCCACCAGCGCCACATCGCGCCCCTGGAACTGGCCCTGGTTGAGCAGGTCGTTACGGGCTTCCAGCGATACAGCGCCAGTGCCGCTGATGCGGCCCTGGTTGAGCAGGTTGCCTGCGGTGATGCTGACATCGGCGCCTGCGATGACGCCCTGGTTGCTCATGGAATTGGTGGCGTTGAGCTCGACGTTGCGAAGCCATTGACATGGCTCGTACCCGGTAGCAATCTCTTGCTCCAAGGAGCGTAGAAACTCCTCACGTAGCGGTACCCACCTCCGTCAAACCAGTGGATTTTTTGTGCCTGCACTTCGCAGGCGCAACCGACGCGATGTCTGCGTCGGGAGGGCGGCTAATACAACACCCTTCGGGGAAATACGCCCGCCGGCTACGTGCGGTTTCTAACCTCCCGACATTCCGCCGCTGATCGGAGACGGCGCCTGTTCGCGACGGCGGGCTTTGCCATGCGTCAACCGCCATCTCGCACCACCACGCGCAAGCGCGCAAAGCGTCAACCACCCCGCGACGCGGTCTGGCGCATCAAAAAGTCGCCGCACACTCCGATGCCTACCCCCAAAGAAATCGAGGTCGCCAACGCCGCCGACCTTGTCAAACAACAGCGCGCAAAGCGTCGCCCGCGCGCGCCGCAGCAGCTAACCGTCGGCTACGGCTACTACCCCGCCAGCGATCGACGCGCTCCCACGCTACGCCTGCGCGGTGCTGGCTGGAACAATTGGCTTTGCCACCGGGACCAAACTGAATGTCCGTATGCGCAATGGCGAACTGGTCGTAGTGTGGCTGACCTCGGCTGAGTTGGCAGTTTCGCTTTGTCAGCTTTATTTAACAGTTCCACAAGCACCACGTCGCCAATGAATCAGGCTGACCGCTCAAGTCCTGGTCAACAGATCAAGACGAAGACAGCGCCATGCGCAGTTATTGGATAGCGACAGACGCATGAGCCACCACTCAAATTTTGGAACCAGTCATTAAAGCTGCAAATCTCCTTAACTCACCGTCAACCAAATCTCGCTGATCCGGGGAAAGAAGCACGTTCATTTCTTGGGCTCCAGAAACGCAATCGACAAGATCAAGCCCAACCCATCCCAAGGACCAAAATTCTATTGTCCCCAGCTTGTTAAAACCTTGGATTTCTACTCGCTGGAGATCCCCGAAATCACCATTACTGAAATTACTTAATTCAAATTCGCAACCATTGAGAGATGTCAACAGATCTTCTTTAAACCAACTCATATTCATGACTAATTTCCCTTCATATCGACAATCTTAACATTACCAACCTTCGGAAGCTCTTCACCACCCTGTTTTCCAAGCATGAATTTTTGCGATTTACTAGCATCTGGCCCAAGCATCTTGAACCACCCCTGCTTCCCACCCTGAACAAGACTGTCAACGGGAACATCAAACTCCACGTAAAGAGAACCGCTAGGTGCAGTAGCCCTAAAGTCGCCAGCACCGTTGACAGAAATGTATGTCTGCCCTCCGCCCCCCTGAACTACGCGATTAGTAGATTGCATCGCCTCTAATTCAACCGATGACATCCAACGCCCAACTCTCGTTACATTGACGCCATCAACCCTAGTGACCTCGCCAAGATTGAGCGCCGAAGGTGCTATTTTCGTCGAAGGTACCCGCCCAAATGCAATCGCGATCTGCTCTGCAGTTGAGCTGTCGCTGCTAACGGGGTCAGATTCACTTCCTCCGCAAATTGCAGTCTACGGCGTCAGCTCTTGCGAGGTTCCCTGCACATTAGCGCCGACGTCTGGTTGCGAGTCTTGTGCGACGGCCAGATTTGCACGCATTGAACTTGCCGGTGTCCCGCAGCACATCGTGCAGCCCGGGAACAACGCTTGCCATGCTTTCTTGATGATGGCGATCGACTGCGCTATCTGCACCTGATGCATGAGGCCCTGCACGCCACAGGCTGCCAGCTGGATGCTTACGTATTGATGGACAACCAGGTGCACCCGCTAGTCACGCTCTGCAGCGAGACCAATCGGGCAACTGATGCAACGGCTTGGGGAAAACTACGTAGCATTGTGCAATGGCCGCCATGGCCCACTGGTACGCTATGGGAAGAGCAGCACAAAGCATGTCTTGTGGAGAGTGCGGACTACGTCCTTCGCTGCTATCGCTACATTGCACTCAATTCTGTACGTGGTCGCCTGACCGACAACCCGGCAGAGTATCGCTGGGCCAGATGCTTAGCTAACCTAGCCAGCGCAGGGTAATCCCCCCGCAGATCAGCAGGGGCAAGAAGTGGAATTTTCTCGTAACCTTTCTCGAGGAGATTTCCATGAAGACATCACGCTTCACCGA
>NZ_JACHOF010000019.1:0-78627 GCF_014199765.1 Xanthomonas sp. 3058
AAGGGCGTGCTGGTCTCAAGCGCGGCATGGCGTTGAGCATCTGCATGCGGATCTGCTGCCTGGCGCAGATCGACACATTGCAGCGCAAAGCCGATGTCCGGCGCTGCGATCAACTGGATAGCGCCATCGTCGGCGGCGACAAAACTGGTGCGCAGGGCTTCATGCCGCGCCACGATCCGGTCCAGCGCCTGCTGTAGCGCGGGCAGATCGAGGACGCCGTGCAGATTCACGCCGCCGGCAAGCAGATAGGCCTGTGCGGCACGGGCGTCGAACTGGGCCAGGAACCACAGACGTTGTTGCGCAAACGACAGCGGCACAATCTCACCGTCGTTGCGCGGCTGGATGGTCTGCTCTTCAACGCCCGTAGGCCCCGCCTCGCTCAATAAGGCCCAGAGCCGATGTGCCTCCTCCGTGCTCAGGGTCGAAATATCCTGCGGAAACTTGGCGGAAGAGGTCATGGGGTTTAGCGTTCCACTTTGGCTTTGGAAAGAAAGTTCGCGGCTTGAGCGGCTTGCAATTGCGCAAGACGCCCGGTGAGCACCAGATAGGCCATCTGATGCAGGGTCGGCTGCGCGAACAGGCGCTGGATCGGGATATCGCAGTGCAGGGTTCGGCGAATGGCTGCAGCCAAGCGCACCGCCAGCAACGAATGCCCACCCAGGTCGAAGAAACTGTCGTGGCGGCCGACCCGTTGGACGCCGAGCAACTCGCACCACAGCGCGGCCAGGGCCTGTTCGAGCGGACCATCGGGTGCCTCATACGGCCGCTGTCCGAAGTCTTCGCCTTGTGGTGCCGGCAATGCACGGCGGTCCAGCTTGCCGCTGGGTGTCAGCGGCAGGGCATCCATGCACACGTAAGCCGCTGGCAGCATGTAATCGGGCAGGCGCGTATGCAGCTGTTGGCGCACGGCCTCGGGGTCGATGTGTTTGGTCACCAGGTACGCCACCAGGCGTGGTTCGCCCGGCTGGTCCTCGCGCGCCAGCACCAGCGCATCGTCGATGCCGCCGCAGGCCAGCAGCGCCGATTCGATCTCGCCCGGTTCGATGCGGAAGCCGCGCAGTTTGAGTTGGCCGTCGTTGCGGCCCAGGAAGTCCAGGTATCCCTCGGCGTGCCAGCAGGCCAGGTCGCCGGTCTTGTACATGCGCTGGCCGGGGCTGCTGGCAAACGGGTCGGGCACGAAGCATTCGGCGGTTAGATCCGGGCGGCCCAGATAGCCACGTGCCAGCGCCGCGCCGGCCAGATGCAGTTCGCCGCGTGCGCCGATCGGCAGCGGCTGCGCCGCGCGATCCAGCACATGGGCCTGGGTGCCGGCGAGCGGACGGCCGATGCCGCTCGGCATGTCCGCGCCGACAGCCTGGACGGTGGCCACCACGATGGCTTCGGTCGGGCCGTAGGTGTCCAGCAGCGGCGTGCGGGTGCCTTGCACCCAGGTCTGGCGCATGGCCGGGGTCAGTGCTTCACCACCGATAATGACCTGGCGCACGCAAGTGGGGATATCCAGCGACTGCGTGCACAGCTGCGCCCAGAAGCGGGTCGGCAGATCCACCACGGTGATGCCGGCCTGCGCGCACTTCGGCCAGAACTGCTCGGTGTCCAGCCAGGTGTCATCGCGCAGCACCAGGCTGGCGCCGCTGCACAGGGCGCCGAAGAGTTCTTCCACCGAGGCATCGAAGGCCAGCGTGGCAAATTGCAGCACGCGGTCCTGCGGGCCGAGCCCATAGGTGGCGATCAATGCCTGCAGCCGCGTGACCAGCCCCTGGTGCGAGACCATCACGCCCTTGGGCCGGCCGCTGGAGCCGGAGGTGTAGATCACATAGGCCAGCTGTTGCGGATGCAGCTGCGGCAGGACCGGCAGGTGGTCCGGATAGGCCGCAGCGGCCGCCTGCTCGGTGGCGATGGCCAGCACCGGGATGGTTTGATCGCCAGCCAATCCTGCGCTGTCAGCGTCCTGCACGATCACCAGGGTCGGCTTTGCGTCCGCCAGCACCCCGGCCAAGCGCTCAAGCGGTTGGCTGGGCTCCAGCGGCAGATAAGCCGCGCCGGCCTTGAGCACGGCGAGCACCGCCACGATCTGGGCGATGCCGCGTTCAAGGCATAGCGCCACGCAGCGGTCTGGCCGCGCGCCCAGCGCGATCAAGCGATGCGCCAGCTGGTTGGCCTGCCGGTCCAGCTGCTGGTAACTGAGCGCGCTCTGGCCGCAGACCAGGGCGATGGCCTCAGGCGTGTCGGCCACCTGCTGGGCGAACCATTGGTGCAGGCAGCGCGTGTCGGTCGCTGCGGTGCCGCGCTGATTGAAGTGCTGCAGCTGCTGGCCCTGGCTGGGCGAGAGCAGCGCCAGTCGTGTCACCGGTGCCTGGTCGTCGCTGGCCATGGCCTGGAGCAGCACGACCAGACTGTCCAGCTGCTGCTGGATCGTTGCCGGGTCGAACAGCGCCGTGGCAAAACGCAGGCTGCCGACGATGCACGGCCCGTCCAGATGCAGATCCAGATCCAGATCGTACTTGGCATCGTGGGCCGGCCCGAGCGTGACCTGGCTGTCCAGCCCGGCCAGCGCCAGAATCACCTGAGGCGTGTTCTGCCAGGTGAACATGACCTGGAAGACGGGATGATGGGCCAGGCTGCGTAACGGTTTGAGGGCTTCGATGAGCTGCTCGAAGGGCAGGTCCTGATGCTCCTGTGCGGCCAGCGCGGTGCTGCGGACCTGGGCCAGCAATGCAGCGACAGATGGATGCCCACGCAAGTCGATGTGCAGGGCCTGGGTGTTGACGAACAGGCCGATCAGCGCCTCGGTCTCGGCGCGGGTGCGGTGGGCGATCGGGACGCCGATGACCACCTGGTCCTGGCCGGCCAGACGCGCCAGCAGCACGCCCCAGGCGGCGAGCACGGCCATGAACAGCGTGGTGCCGTGGCGCTGGCTCAGGGCGATCAGCGCCTGGGTCAGTTCTGCATCCAAGCGCACTGGCAGCGCGTCGCCGGCGTAGTCCTGTTCGGCCGGGCGCGGGCGATCGGTGGGCAGCTCCAGCAGCGCCGGGGCGCCCTCCAGGTGTTCGCGCCAGAAAACCAGCTGGCGCTGCAGCAGCGGTCCTTCGATCCAGCGACGTTGCCACACGGTGTAGTCGGCGTACTGGATCGGCAGCGGCGGCAGCGGATCGGGCTGACCTTGGGAAAAAGCGCTGTAGAGCGCGCCCAGTTCGTGCAGCAACACGCCGATGGACCAGCCGTCGGCGATCAGATGGTGCAGGGTGATGAGCAGGCGATATTCGTGCTCGGCCAGGCGCAGCAAGCGGCCGCGAATCAGCGGGCCATGTGCCAGATCGAACGCGGTGCTGGCTTCACGTTCGGCATGGCGTTGGGCTTCGTCATGCGGATGCGGTGCGTGTCGAAGGTCAATGATGTCCAGGGCGAGGTCGATCTGCGGCGGTGCGATGCGCTGGGTAGCGCCGTCATCGCCTTCGACAAAACAGGTGCGCAGGGCTTCATGCCGGGCCACGATGGCATTCAACGCCTGCTGTAGCGCGGCCAGGTTGAGTGTGCCGTGCAGGCGCACGCTGCCGGGCATCAGATAGGCCAAGTCGGCACGCGGATCGAACTGGGCCAGAAACCACAGCCGCTGCTGGGCAAAGGACAGCGGCAACTGGCCTGCGCGCGGCAGCGGCACGATGGCCGGCAGTTTGCTGGCCGCCGCGTGGTCCAGAGCCTGGGCCAGCTCGGCCAGGCGCGGCTGGGCAAACACCGCAGCCAACGGCAGTTCCAGGCCCAGCGCGCTGCGGATGCGCGAGAGCAGCTGCACCCCGAGCAGCGAATGGCCGCCCAGAGCAAAGAAGCTATCGTGGCGGCCGATCTGTTCGACCCCGAGCAGCTCGCTCCACAGCGCGGCCAGGAGGACTTCGCGTTCGCCCTGCGGGGCCACATAGGTCTGCACGTCCAGGGCGCTGGCATCGGGTGCCGGCAGAGCGCGTCGGTCCAGCTTGCCGTGGCTGGTGGTGGGGATGGCGTGCAGCACGACATACGCCGTTGGGACCATGTACTCGGGCAAGCCGGCGGCGAGCCGATCACGCAGCGGCTCAACGCTCAGGCCATCGCCGACCAGATAGGCGACCAGACGCTTGTCGCCAGGCCGATCCTCGCGCAGCAGCACCGCTGCATCGCGCACGCCCGGGCACGCCAGCAATGCCGCTTCGATCTCGCCCGGCTCGATGCGGAAGCCGCGCAGCTTGACCTGATCGTCGTTGCGGCCAAGAAACTCGACGCTGCCCTCGGCACGCCAACGGGCCAGATCGCCGGTCCGATACATGCGCTGGCCGGGTTGAGTGGCAAACGGATCGGGAACGAAGCGTTCGGCGGTCAACGCCGGACGGTGCAGGTAGCCGCGTGCAACCTGCACGCCGGCGATGAACAACTCGCCGATGGCGCCAATTGGCAGCGGCTGGCGCTGCGCATCCAGCACATACAGCGGCGTGCGCGGCAGCGCGGTGCCAATCGGCGGCAGCAGTGGCCAGCGCTCGGTGTCGGTCGGCAGCAGGTGGGCCGAAGCGACGTGGGTCTCGGTGGGGCCGTAGTAGTTATGCAAGCGGCAGGCCGGACGCGCGGCAAAGAAGGCGCGGATCGCCGGGGTGATGCGCAGCTGTTCGCCCGCGGTGAGCACCTGCCGCAGCGGACAGTCCAGCGCATCGAGCGCCGGATCGGCCAGCACCGTCTCGGCCAGCGACTGCAGGGCGATGTAAGGCATGTACAGGCGCTCGATGCGCTGGGCGCAGACATGACGGTACAGGGCATGTGCGTCGCGCCGCTGCGTGTCATCGATCAGTACCAGGGTGCCCCCGGTGCCGAGGGTGCTGAAGATTTCCTGGAAGCTGGCATCGAAGCCCAACGCAGAGAACTGCAGCGTGCGCAGCGCCTGCAGCCCGGCCGCAGCGCAGTGCTCGGCTTCCCAGTGGAGCAAATTGAGCAGCGGGCCATGCGGCATCACCACGCCCTTGGGCTGACCGGTGGAGCCAGAGGTATAGATGACGTAGGCGGCCTGCAGCGGCGAGCTGGCGCGTGCCGGTGCGGTGGCCGGCAACGACTGCCACGCTGGCTGTCGAGCGTCGGCCAACACCACCACCAGGTCCGCAGGCAAGGCCAGTGCGTCGACGCAGGCCGGCGTGGTCAGCAGGACACACGCCCGGCAGTCCTGCAGCATGTAGGCCTGGCGCTCGGGCGGATAGCTTGGGTCCAGCGGCACATAGGCAGCGCCGGCCTTGAGCGTGGCCAGCACCGCCACCACCATGGCGATGCCGCGCGGCAGGCACACGGCCACACGGTCGTCGGTCGCCACCCCCAGCGCACACAGGTGATGGGCCAGCCGGTTGGCCTGGGCATCCAGCTCCGCATAGCTGAGGCGGGTGTCTTCAAACACCAGCGCGATGGCGTCCGGGGTGGTGGCGACCTGGCGTTCAAATGCGTGATGCACCTGGTGGTCGCTATGCGCTTGCCCGGGTTGGTCGTTGAACGCGTACAGCACCTGCTGGCGCTGCGAGGCCGTCAGCAGCGGCAGGCGCCATAACGGCGTGTGCGGATCCGCGAGCAGGGCCAGCAGCATCTGCCGCAGCGCGGCCAGGGCCTGTTCGGCCAGCGGCACTGGCAGCCGGTCCGGATTGACGTTGAATTCCAGCACGACTGGACGCTGCTTGCTGTAGCGCCGCACGAACACGCCCAGCGCAGTGTCTTCATACCCGGCGTGCAGCGGCAGCATGTGACAACGGCCGCCGACGATGGGCGCATCGCCGAATGTGCTGAAGTCCTCGACCGACACACTGATGTCGAATGGCCGCGGCGCCCGCTGTCCGGCCTCGCCCAGCTGGCGCAGGGCATGGTGCAGCGGGCAGCGGGCGTGGCGCATCGCCGCGCGCAATTCCACCGCGATGGCGCGCATGGCGGTGGCGATGTCCGCGTGCGGCGAGACGGCCAGGTAGAGCGGCAGCTGCGTGGACAGCATGCCGAACATGTCGCGTTCGATCGCGTTGTGGCGATTGTGGACGGCAAGACCAATCGCAATCGGCGCGTGGTGATTGTTCAGCCGAGACAGGCCGCTGGCCAGGCAGGTCAGGATCAAGCTGGTGAACGAGCCGCCCAGGCGCTCGGCCAGTGCGCTCAGGGCCAGGAAGTCCGGGGTGTCGAGCGCGCAGCTGAGCTGCACGCTGCGCTGATGGCCCAGCGCAGCGGTGATGCTGGGATACAGCGGCTCCGGTCGCGCTTGCAGGCGGGCGCGCCAGTACGCCAGATCGCGCTGATAGCGGCTGGAGCCCAGATAGGCCTGGTCGGCATCGAGCGCTTGCAGATAGGACGGCGCTGGCGGCTGGCGGGGCTGGCCGCGCAGGCGCTGGTTGTAGCAATCGACCATCTGCTTGGACAGCATGCCCAGTGAAACGCCGTCGGCGATGATGTGGTGGCAGCGATACAGGCAATAGCCAGCGGTGGCCGAGGTCTGCAGCCACTGGATGTCCCACAGCGGTTGGGCATAGCGCAGCAACGGCTGTGTCAGCGCCTGCCGGATGTGTTCCCAGGCGCGTTGCTGGCCGTCGTTGCTGTCCGAATAATCGTGCCAGGGCAGCGAAACGGGCATGGTCTCCAGCACGTGCTGGCTCGGCAGCGGCGATCCTTCGACCAGCACCATGCGCAGGGCGTCGTGGCGCGCGATCACCGCTGCGACGGCGTGCTCCCAGGCATCCCGGCACAGCGTGCCCTCGAAGTGCATCACGCAGCCGATGGTGTAGCTGGGCTGGTCCGGGGCGAGCAGTTGACCGAGCCAGACACCTTGCTGGGCCGAGCCGAGCGGATGCACCGCAAGCAGGGCCGGAGAAGCCAGCTCGATAGCGCTCATGCAGTCCCCTGGATGGTCATGCGCGCAGCGCTGTCGAGCGCCTGTTCGATGCGGCGCGCGAGTGCGGCGATATGTTCGGCCTCGATCAGCGTGGTGTGTTCGCCTTCGACCGGGATCCGTTCGATCTGCGCATCGCTCAGCAGACGCTGCCAGCCATAGGCGTCGCTGGCCGGTTCGGGCTCGGTGGCCTGGAACAGATGCAGTCGGCAGGCCGTCGGCAATGGCTGCACCGCAAAGGTGGGCCACAAGCGATTGAAACAGGTGCTGGTAACGCAGCTATGCAGCAGGGCCGCGACCGTGGTCTGCTCTTCACCCGCCAACTGCGCCAGCATCGGATCGCTTTGGCAGGCCAGGGCCATGTCCTGGTAGGCGCTGTTGCCGATGCGATCCAGCAACGACCGCAACGCGTCCTGGACGTCATCGCGATCCTGGTAGGGGCGATGGCGTTGCAATCCTTCCAGTTGACGCAGCAAGGTCCGGCCAATCGCATCGTCGAGCGTGTCTGTTTCCGTTGGCGCTGCCGGCACGTCGCAATCAAGCAGACCCAGGAAGCCGACGGGCTGGTCGTGCATGCCCAAGTGCTGGGCGATGGCATAGGCGAGCAAGCCGCCGGAGGAGTAACCTAGCAGATGATACGGACCGTGCGGCTGCACTGCCTGGATCAGCTCGACCATATGTGCGGCCAGCGCCTCCAACGTGGCCGGCAGCGGATCTGGCCAGGGCAGGGCATAGACGGGGATATCGGTATCGATGTAGGCGGCCAGCTCGAAGGCATAGGTGATGTCGCCCACCCCGGTCGGCAGCACAAACAGCGCAGGCCGGGTGCCACCGCGACGGGCCGCCAGCGCCTGCTGCCCCAGCGTCTGCACGCCTGCGGTCAGATGCGCAGCCTGTGCGCGCAGGGTCGGGGATTGGTACACCATCTGCACGGTCAGCTCGAAGCTGCTGCGCTTGGCTGCAGCGATCAGCCGCACCACCGATAGCGAATGTCCACCCAATTCAAAAAAGTGGTCGTCGCGGCCGATACGCTGCGGTCCCAGCACGCTGGCCCAGAGTTTGGCCAAGGCGCGTTCGATGGCATTGGCTGGCGGTACGTAGCCCTGACGCAGCGGCATGGCCGCATCCGGCAACGGCAAGGCCTGACGATCGAGCTTGCCGTTGGCGTTGAGCGGCAGCGCCTCCAGCTGCCGATACGCGGTGGGAACCATGTAATCGGGCAACTCCGCCGACAGCTGCGCGCGCAAGCCATCAGCAGAGAGGCTGCGCGCATCGCCGACCCAATAAGCGATCAGGCGAATATCGCCATGGTCGTCATCGCGGGCGATGACGGCCGCCTCGCGCACGCCGTCGCAGCGCAGCAGCGCTGCCTGGATGTCTCCCAGCTCGATGCGGAAGCCGCGCAGCTTGATTTGATGGTCGTTGCGGCCGATAAATTCCAGGGCGCCATCGCTGCGCCAGCGCGCCAGGTCGCCAGTGCGATACATGCGCTGGCCTGGCCGCTCGGCGAACGGATCAGGGACAAAGCACTCGGCGGTCAGCGCCGGACGATGCAGATAGCCGCGCGCCACCTGGACGCCGCCGACCATGAGTTCGCCGACGACGCCAGCCGGCACTGGCCGGCGACGTCGATCAAGCAAGGACAGTCGCACATTGGCCAATGGCCGGCCCAGCGTGGGCAACGGATCATCGGACTGGATCGCGGCGACGGTGACATCCACCGTGCATTCGGTTGGGCCATAGACATTGAAGAAGCCGATATGCGCGCACTGACTCAGGCGTTGCCACATGGCGGGAGGGATCGCCTCGCCACCGATCAAGACCTTCTTCGGTACCCCGGCCGATGCATCGAGCAAGCCGTGGTCGAGCAGCAGTTGCAGCTGTGCGGGAGTGCAGTCGAGCACATCCAGGCGTGATTGGCGCATCCAGGCCAGCAGCGCCTCGCCATCCAGGCGAAGCGCCTGCGGGACGATGACCAGGCTGTCGCCGGAGAGCAGTTGCACCCACATCTTGACCGAGGCGTCGAACGACAGCGAGGCATTGACCGATACGCGCAACGGCGTGGACGTGGCGTCCCCATGCACGACCCGATCCAGGGCCTGCCATAGATTGACCACAGCCGCGTGCTGGACCATCACCCCCTTGGGACGTCCGCTGGAGCCGGAGGTGTAAATCACATACGCCAGGTGGTGCGGGCATAGACCTTGCTCAGCCGGGTCGGGGTTGCGCTCGGGCTGCTGCGCCCAGGCGCTGCTGTCATCCAGCCAAAGCAGCGGAACCTTGCCGGTCGGCAACAATGCACTCAGCGCGGTGTGGCTGAGCACGCAGTGCGGTGCGCTGTCCTCAAGCATGAAGGCCAGGCGTTGGGCCGGATAGCTCGGGTCCAACGGCACGTAGGCGGCGCCGGCTTTGAGTACCGCCAACACCCCGACCATCATCTCCGGACCGCGCTCCAGACACAGCGCCACGCGGCTGTCTGGCCTCACACCCAGCGCGATCAGGTGATGGGCCAGGCGGTTGGCCTGCACGTTGAGCTGCGCATAGGAGAGCGCGTGATCGCCAAACAGCACGGCGATGGACTGTGGGCTGCGCGCCACCTGCTGTTCAAACACCTGGTGCACGCAATACCCCGCAGCGGCTGTCGGCGCCGCCGGATGGGATGCACACGCCGCGGCGATGTCCTGCTGCGGCAATACGTCCAACGCCTGCAGCGGCGTTGTCGGCGCCAGCCGCAAGGCGCTGTCCAGCGCAGCCAAGGCCTGCAGCATCATCCGGCCGGCGCGCTGGGCGCCGACCCTGGGCATGGCCTGGATATCCAGCGAAAATCCGTGGGCATCGCCCTGATCATTGACCGACAGCAACAGCGCGTAGTGGGTGCGTTCCTGCACTGACAGCGACGTGATCCCGTCCCAGGCGTGATCGGGACCGGCAGCGGCCGTGCGCCCGTCACCGGCATGACGGTAGTTCAGCACCGCAGTAAACAAGGGCGCCGGCGGCTGCACGCCGCTGCAGCGCTGGGCCAGCGCCAACGGCGCATGCTCATGCCGCAGCAGCTGGGCAAGCCGGTGTTGCATGTCCTCAATCGCCTGGGCAATGCCCGTTGCGTCGCAGTCCAGACGCAGCGGCAAGGTGTTGAGGAACATGCCGAGCACCCGATCAGCGCCATCGCCAGCCCACATCCGTCCGAACAACACCGTGCCGAACACCACCGTGTCGCGATCACTGCTGCGTGCCACGACCAGGGCATAGGCCACATGGAACAGGCTGGCAACGCTCACGCCCATGCGTCGGGCATGGCTGCGCAGGCTGTGGGCCAGCGTGTCATCCAACGACAGATGCGCTTGTTCGCTGTCGCGCAATGCATCGTCGCGTGTGGGCAGTCCGAACGGCGCGGTGGGTACATCGATATCGGCCAGCATCTGGGTGAAGAACGCTTGGTGTTCCGATGGCGGCATCCCCAATTGCGCATGCGCGATGAAATCGCGGAACGGCAGCGGCGGCGGCAAACGGTCCTGATGCCCGGCCAGGCAGGTCTGGATCTCGTCCATCGCCAGTTCCAGCGTGGTGTGGTCCATCACCAGGTGATGGTGCTGCAGACCCAGTAACCAGCGATCCTGGCTGCGGTCGTGGACCACGTGCGCGCACAACAGCGGTGCCTGCTGCAGGGACATCGGCGCCTGCGCCACATGCTCGCGCAGGCGCTCGACCGAACCGGTCCACGGGTGCTCTTGCACCGACAGCGGCGCATGCCGCCAGACCACCTGCATCGGGGCGCTCAGCCGCTCCCAGACAATGGCGGTGCGCAGGATGTCGTGGCGGGCAATCACGACCTGCAGGGCGGCAAGCAAGCGATCCAGACCGGCGCGCGTGTCCACGCACAGCAGCGTGTGCTGCAGGTATGGATCGCGCACGGTGTCGGCCAGGTGGTGGAACAGCAAGCCTTCCTGCAGCGGCGCCAACGGATAGATGTCCTGGACGTTGGCCGCGCCGCCATCGACGCTGGCCACCACCAGATCGATCTCGGCCTGGGTCAGCGCGGCCAGCGGCAGCAGCTCCGGGGTAATCCGACCACAGTCCGGGGCGATCAGGTTGGGGGGGATGACCACCTTGACGGCCGTCTGCAGACCCGCCGCCAGGCCGGCCAGCGTCGGTGCACTGAACAAACTGCGCACGTCCACGTGCCAGCCATGCCGGCGCAGCCGTTCGATCAGGGTGACCGCCAGCAGCGAGTGCCCGCCCAGGGCGAAGAAGTTGTCGTGGCGACCCACGCGTGCAACGCCGATCAATTCGCACCACAGACTGGCCAGGGTCTGTTCCAGCAATCCCTGCGGTGCGGCATAGGCATCGCTGGCCAGGTCGTCACTGCCCGGCGCTGGCAGGCGTTTCCGATCAAGCTTGCCGTTGGCGGTGAGCGGCAGCGCGTCCACACAGACATACGCAGCCGGCACCATGTACGCCGGAAGCTTGGCGCTCAGCATGGCACGCAGGGCCTCGGGGGTGACCGCGCTGGCCACGACATAGGCCACCAGGCGCCGCTCGCCGGGGCGTGGCATGTCGGTCAGCACGATGGCTTCGCGCACGCCGGGACAATCGCGCAAGGCCGCTTCGACGTCGGCCGGCTCCACCCGGAAACCGCGGATCTTGACTTGGTCGTCGTTGCGGCCGAGGAAGTCGAGCGTGCCGTCGTTGCGCCAGCGTGCCAGGTCGCCAGTGCGATACATGCGCTGGCCGGGTGCGGTGGCAAACGGATCAGCGATGAAGCGCTCGGCAGTCAGCCCTGGCAGATCCAGATAGCCCTGGGCCAATTGCGCGCCGGCAAGATGCAGTTCGCCACTGCTGCCGATCGGAGCCAGTTGGCCGTGCCGATCCAGAACGTAAGCGCAGGTGCCGGGCAGGGGCCGTCCGAGCGGCAGGCGTTCGGCGCCAGGTTCGACCGCTGCCAGCGGATGGATCACGCCAAAGACCGTGGTTTCGGTGGGGCCATAGCAATGCAGCAACCGCTGCGGGGGCGCCTGGGCGAGCAGTTCGCCGATGGCGCGCGCGTCGACCCGGTCGCCGCCGGTCAACAGACAGCGCAGTTTGGGCAGCCAGCCAGCCAAGGCGCGCCAATAGCTGGGCACCAGCCCGGCAGTCAGGTGCAGGAGGCTGACCGCGTTGCTGGCCAGATGCTCGGCCAGGGCTGGCGGATCGAGCAAGACGTGCTGCTCGACGACGACGATGGCCGCGCCGTGCAACAAGGCAACCCATACCTCAAAGGTGGCCGCGTCAAATGCCGGGTTGGCCAGAAACGCGACCCGGTCGTCGGCCTGGATGGGGACATGTCCACCGCCCATGGCAAAGGCGACCACCGCCTCATGGGCCACTACCACACCCTTGGGCGTGCCGGTCGATCCAGAGGTGTAGATCACGTAGGCGGGGCTGTGCGCGGCGACCGCGATCGGCATCGCCTGGCGCTGATCAGCAGGCGCCAGGCAGTCCAGATCCAGGCGCGGCAGCTGCAGATTCTTCAGCGCGATGCCGCTGTCGCTGAGCACTGCACGCGCCGCGCAGTGGCCGATGAGTTCGACCAGGCGCTCGCCCGGATGTTCCGCATCCAGCGGCACGTAAGCCGCACCGCAATGGAGCACGGCCAATTGGGCGACGATCAGCTGGGCCGAGCGTGGCAGCACCACCGCTACCCGGTCGCCAGGCTGAACACCGGCGGCCATGAGCTGCTGCGCCAAGCGCTGTGACTGAGCCAGCAGCTCGGCATAGGACAGGGTTGCGGCCTGGCTGACGATGGCCGGGGCATCAGGGGTCAGCGCGGCCTGCTGCGCGAACAGGGCATGCAGGCTCGCCTGTGCCAACGTGCGCGCTGGACGAGCATGGCTCATCTCCAGCAGCTGGCGCTGCTGCGCTGGCGGCAGCAGCGGCAGGCAGGTGACACGCTGCTGGTCGCCTGCCGAGATCGCCTGCAAGATCTGCACGAACTGGGCGACGTGGCGCTGGATGGTGCTGCGGTCAAACAGCGCGCTGGCATAGCCGAGCGTGCCGACGATGCAGCCATCGTGTTCCTGCAAGCCCATGCTCAGATCGAACTTGATCGTCGGCAGCTGCAGGTCCACGCCCTGCAGGCGCAGGCCGGGCAGGGTCAGCTCCGGTTCGGGCAAGTTCTCCCAGCTCAACATCACCTGGAACAGCGGATGGGCGCCCAGATTGCGATCCGGGTTGAGGGTCTCGATGAGTTGCTCGAAGGGCAGATCCTGATGGCTCTGTGCGGCCAACGCAGTCTCCCGCACCTGGGCCAGCAGGCTGGCCACAGTCGGGTTGGATGACAGATCCACCCGCAGTGCCTGGGTGTTGACGAAGAAGCCAATCAGCGGCTCCAGTTCGGCATGGGTGCGGTTGGCCACCGGGGTGCCGATCACCACATCCGACTGCCCGGACAGGCGCGACAACAGCACCGACCAGGCAGCTAGCAAGGTCATGTAGACGGTGGTGCCGTGGCGCTGGCCCAGCTGCTTGAGCGCGGCACTGTGAGCGGGATCCAGGCTGAAGTGGACCATGTCGCCGGTGTAGTCCTGGCGCGCCGGGCGCGGCCGGTCGGTGGGCAATTCCAGCAAGGTCGGCGCGCCTTGCAGATGCGCGCCCCAGAAGTCGCGCTGGCGCTGCAGGGTCTGGCCGCTGATCCGGCGACGCTGCCAACTGCTGTAGTCGGCGTACTGCACCTGCAGCGGCGGTAGCGGATCGTCGCGACCCTGCACAAATGCGCTGTACAAGGCGCCCAGCTCGCGGATGAACACACCCATCGACCAACCGTCAGAGACGATGTGGTGCATGGTCACCAGCAGCAGATGTTCGTGCTCAGCCAGATCCAGCAGACGGCCACGCAGAAGCGGGCCATGCTGCAGGTCGAAGCCGGTGGTGGCCTCCTGGAACGCGTGCTCGCGGGCGGCGGCCTCCGGGTCGGGCAGCGTGGTCAGGTCGATACAGTCCAGTGAAAACCCGGTCTGCGGGTCCGCGATCAACTGCACCGGCGCGTCGTTGTCGACCCCAAAAACGGTCCGCAGCGACTCGTGCCGGGCCACGATGCGGTCCAGCGCCCGACGCAAGGCCGTGCGGTTCAGCGGACCGCTCAAGCGCACCCCGCCGGGCATCAGATAGGCCAGCTGACTGTGCGGATCAAAGCGGTCCAGAAACCACAGCCGCTGCTGTGCAAAGGACAGCGGCAGCGCTGTGCTGCGGTCCACCGCCACGATGGTCTGTGCCTCGCCAGGGCTGCTGCGGTCAAGGCATCGCGCCAGCGCCTGCAATTGGGTGTGGGTGAACACATCGCCGATCTGCAACTCCACCCCCAGACTGTCGCGGACCCGCGCAATCAGTTGCACCGCCAGCAGCGAGTGTCCGCCCAGGTCGAAGAAATCATCGTCGCGGTTGACCTGATCAATCGCCAGCAACTCGCACCACAGCTGGGCCAGGGCCTGCTCGTTGGCCCCTTGCGGGGATGCGCCGGCCGGATCGCTGCGTTCGGCATCCGGCGCCGGCAGCGCCTGGCGATCAAGCTTGCCGTTGGCGGTGAGCGGCAGCGCGTCCAGGCGCACATAGCTGGCCGGCACCATGTAGTCCGGCAGCCGCGCCGCCAGATGCGCCCGCACGGCATCCACCTCCAGCGACGAGGTGACCACATAGGCGACCAAGCTGCGCTCGCCTGTCCGGTCTTCGCGGACCAGCACGGCGGCGTCATGCACGCCCGGTGCCGTGCGCAGCACGGCCTCGATTTCGCTCGGTTCGATGCGGAAACCGCGCAGCTTGACCTGCTGGTCATCGCGACCGACGAACAGCAGCGTGCCATCCTCGCGCCAACGCACCAGATCGCCGCTGCGATACATGCGCGCGCCAGGCAGCGGCGCAAACGGATCGGGAACAAACCGCTCGGCGGTCAGATCCGGGCGGCCCAGGTAACCGCGCGCCAGCTGTGCGCCGGCGATATGCAACTGGCCGTTGACGCCAATCGGCAGCGGCTGCTGCCGGCGGTCCAGCACGTGCAGGCGCACATTGGCGATGGGGCCGCCGATGTGCACCGCTTGCCCGGGCAGCACCGTGCCAAAGCTGACCCCGGAGACGGTCTCGCTGGGGCCATAGGCGTTGATCAGTTGCACGCGCTCATCCGCCAGCGTGTGCCAGCCCTGGACATGCGCAGGGTTCAGCGCTTCACCGCCGCAGACCACCAGGCGCAACGTCGCCGGCAGTGGCGCCACGCTGTGCGCCTGTTCGGCCATCCAGGCATGCCAGTAGGCGGTGGGCAGGTTGAGCACGCTGATCCGCTGCTGCTCGATCACCCGCACGAATTCGGCGATGGCCGGCAAGCGCTGGCCGGGCAACAGGACCAGCGTGGCGCCGCTGGACAGGGTGGCGAAGATTTCGTCCACGGCGATATCGAAACTGGGCGAGCTGCATTGCAGCACCCGGTCGCCGCTGCGTAATCCGTAGCGGGTGGCGGCGGCCACGCAGTAATTGCGCAATCCGCCATGGTCCACGGCCACACCCTTGGGCGTGCCGGTCGAGCCGGAGGTATAGATCACATAGGCCAGGTGCTGGGGTTGCAGCGCCGGTACACGCGGGGCGGTGTGCGGCGGCTGCGCCCAATCTGGATGTGACTGGTCAAGTAGGAGGACCGGGATGCCAGCCTGCGTGCCCAGCTGGGCCGCACCCTGGGCATCGGTGAGCAGCACGCACGGGTCACTGTCGGCGAGCATGTAACCCAAGCGTTGCAGCGGGTAAGCCGGATCCAGCGGCACGTAGGCGCCGCCGGCTTTGAGTATGGCCAGCATCGCCACGATCAGCTCAATGCTGCGGCCCAGGCACAGCGCCACCCGGCGGTCCGGGCCCACGCCCAGGTCGATCAGGTAGCGGGCCAGCTGATTGGCTTGGGCGTCGAGTTCGGCATAGGACACACTGCGTTGGGCATCGACTACCGCAATGACCGATCCGTTTTGTTCGGCATGGCGTTCAAACAGCGTCTGCACACCGGTACCGTCAGCCATCGCGATGTCAGTCGCGTTGAAATCCTGCAGCCGTGCCAGTTCCTGCGGCTCGATCACAGACAGGGTGGAGAGCGGAGCGCTGTCGGCGGAAGCCATCCGGCCCAGCAGGGTCAGCAACTGGCGGATGTGGCGTTGGATGGTCGAGCGGGCGAACAAGGCGGTGGCAAACCCCAGGCTGCCGACGATGCAGTCGGCGTCTTCCTGCATCGACAGTTCCAGATCGAACTGCGCGCTGCGGCCGCTGCGCTCCAGCGACTCCAGGCTCAGCCCCGGCAGGGCGAGTTCGCCCTCCGGCGCGTTCTGCCAGGCAAACATGACCTGGAACACCGGATTGTGCGCGTTGCTGCGCACCGGGTTGAGCGCCTCGACCACATGCTCGAAAGGAATGTCCTGACAGGCCTGCGCAGCGAGTGCCGTGGCCCGGGTCTGGGCCAGCAACGCGGCCACGCTCGGGTCCTGGCTCAGGTCGATGCGCAAGGCCAGCGAATCAACAAACAGCCCGATCAAGGATTCAAGTTCGGCCTGATGGCGATTGGAGATGGGGGTACCGATCACCACCTCGCGCTGCCCCGACAAGCGCGACAGCAGCGCGGCCCAGGCCGCCAGAATGACCATGAACAAGGTCGCGCCATGACGCTGGGCCAGCGCCTTCAGCGCCGCAGACTGCGCGGCATCCAGGCGGAAGGGCAGCACTTCGCCGCGATGGTCTGGCTGCGATGGGCGCGGGTAGTCGGTGGGCAGGTCGAGCAGCGCCGGGGCGCCGCGCAGGTGCTCCACCCAGTGCGCCAACTGGCGCTGCAGCCGCTCGCCGGCGATCCAGCGGCGCTGCCAGATGGCAAAGTCGGCGTACTGGATCGGCAGCGGCGGCAGCGGATCGTCCCGCCCTTGCACAAAGGCGCTGTACAAGGCGCTCAGTTCATTGACCAGCACTGCGCCTGACCAGGCGTCGGCGACAATGTGATGCACGGTCAACAGCAGAATGTGGTCGTGCTCGCCCAGGCGTAGCAGTCGACTGCGCAGCAACGGCCCGCTGGCAAGGTCGAAGGGTGCCTGGGCCTCCGATTCGACGTGTGCGTAGGCGGCCTGCAGCGGATCGCTGTCGGCGCTGAGGTCGTGATGGACCAGTGCAAAGCCGCGATCGGCTGGCTGGATCACCTGTTGCGGCTGTCCGTCCACCGTCACAAAACAGGTCCGCAGCGCTTGATGGCGTTCGACGATGCGCTCCAGCGCACGCCCCAGCGCCGTCACCTCAAGGCTGCCGCGCAGTCGCAGCGCGTAGGCCAGCGAGTAGGCGGTGCCGATTTGCCCATGCATGTCGATAAACCACAGGCGCTGCTGCGCAAACGACAACGGCAGCGGCCCATTCTGCGGACACGGCACCACTGCCGGCGGAGTATCAACCGACCCACTGGTCAAGGCCGCGGCCAGATCGGCCAGGCGCGCATGCGCGAAGATCCCGGCCAAGCTCAGGTCCAGTCCAAGCCGTTGGCGCACGCGTGCGAGCAACTGCACCGCCAGCAGCGAGTGTCCACCCAAGGCGAAGAAGTCGTCGTAGCGGCCGATTCGTTCGACCCCGAGCAGCTCGCTCCACAGCGTGGCCAATTGCGTTTCCAGCTCGCCCTCCGGGGCGACGTAGGCCTGCACGGCGAGCGCGTCGGCATCGGGTGCGGGCAGGGCACGGCGATCGAGCTTGCCGTTGGCGGTCAGCGGCAGCGCATCGAGCTGCATATACGCGGCCGGCAGCATGTAGTCCGGCAGACGCGCGCCGAGCTGGGTGCGCAACGTGTCGGCGTTGAGCGTGATATCGGTGTCGCCGACCAGGTAGGCGACCAGGCGCTTGTCGCCGGTATTGTCTTCGCGGGCGATGACTGCTGCCTGGCGCACGCCATCGCAGCCGCGCAAGGCGGCCTGGATCTCGCCCAGTTCGATGCGGAAGCCACGCAGCTTGACCTGCTCGTCGTTACGGCCGAGATACTCGAGGCTGCCGTCGGCACGCCAACGCGCCACGTCGCCGCTGCGGTACATGCGTTCACCCGGCCGCTCGGCGAACGGATCGGGGACGAAGCGTTCGGCGGTCAGGCCGGGACGGCCGAGATAGCCACGTGCCAGCCCGGCGCCGGCCACGTGCAGTTCGCCAGCCACGCCAACCGGCAGGCACTGGCCATCGTCTGCCAGCACATAGGCGCGCAGATCGGCCAGCGGCGCGCCGATCGGGCTGTGCCCCGGGCGTTGCGCATCGTCCGCCGTCAGCGCATGGGCGGTGACATGCACAGTGGTCTCGGTGATGCCATACATGTTGAGCAGGGCAGTGCGCTGGCCGTGCTGAGCGAACCACGGTGCCAGGGCGGCCGGTTGCAGCGCTTCGCCGCCGAAGATCACCAGGCGCAGGTTGTGCTGAAGGGGGCTCTCGCGTTGCGCATCGAGCAGCGCCTGGAAGGCGCTGGGGGTCTGATTGAGCACGCTCACACGTTGCTGGCAGAGCAGGGCATGGAACGCGGACGGATCGCGTGCGGTGTGCTGCGGCACCACCACCAGGCGTCCGCCGTGGGCCAGCGGGCCCCAGAGTTCCCACACCGAGAAGTCGAAGGCGCAGGAGTGGAACAGGGTCCAGACATCGTCGGCGCTGGGTGAGACACAGGCACGGGTGGCATGCAGCAGGCGCACGACCTGAGCATGGGCCACGACCACGCCCTTGGGCGTGCCGGTGGAGCCAGAGGTGTAGATGACATAGGCCGGATGCTGCGACAGCACGTCGCTGCGCTGCGGCGCGCGTGTCGGCTGCTGCGCCCATACCGGGTCAGCGTCCAGCAGCACCGTGGCGATCTCGGAATCGGTTGGCAGCGTGGCTGCCAGCGCCTGATGGGCCAGCAGCAGGCGCGGCTGCGCATCGTCGAGCATGAAGGCCAGCCGCTGCGCGGGGTAGGCGGGGTCCATCGGCAGGTAGGCGGCGCCAGCCTTGAGCACGGCCAGGATGGCCACGATCAGGTCGATGCCGCGCTGCAGATACAACGCCACGCGATCTTCCGGCCCGATGCCCTGGGCGATCAGATAATGGGCGAGCTGGTTGGCACGGATGTCGAGCTCGGCGTAGCTGATGCTCACATCGTCGTGCACCACCGCGATGGCGCGCGGTGCCTGCGCGACCTGTTGCTCAAACACGGTATGTAGGCAGCGATCGTCGGCAAACACCCGCTGGGTAAGTGCCCGCGTCTGCAGCCACTGTTCGCGTGCAGGCGCGCTCAGCAGCGGCAGTCGATCAACGCGGAGGCTGTCGTCAGCCACCATGCCTTGCAGCAGGGTGATGAACTGGGCCAGATGGCCTTCGATGGTGCTGCGTTCGAACAGGGCAATCGGGTACTTGATGCACGCACCCAGTCCGGCCGGGGATTCCTGCATCGCCAGTACCAGATCAAACCCGCACATGTCCGATGCATCGGCCAACGGCTCCAGCTCCAGTCCAGGCATGTGCAGGGATTGGCTACCGCTGAAACCATCCAGACTGAAAAGGGTCTGAAATACCGGCGTATGGCTCAAGCTGCGGTTTGGCTGCAGCGCTTCGACCAGGCGCTCGAATGGCAGCGCCTGGTGATCTTGCGCGTTCAACACCACATCGCGCACATAGGCCAGCCATTGCGCCACGCTGGGCGTGCCCGATACGGTGAGCCTCAGCGCCAAGGTGTTGATGAAGCAGCCGATCAGTGGCTCCAGGTCCGGATGGGTCCGTCCGGCCACCGGCGTGCCGATCACCACATCGTTGGTCGCACTGATGCGCGCCAGCAGTAGCGCCCAGCCGGCCAGCAGCGTGACAAACAACGAACATCCGTGGCGTCGTGCCAACGCATTCAACCGCTGGCCCAACGCAGGCGGCAGCAACACCTCCACCACCGAGCCGCGATAGTCCTGCATGGCCGGTCGTGGATGATCCGTCGGGAGTGCCAGCAGCGACGGGGCGCCAGCCAATTGCGCAGTCCAGAAGCGCAGCTGTGTCTCCAGGGTATCGCCCTGCAACTGCTCGCTTTGCCAGATTGCATAATCTGCATACTGGATCGACAAGGGCGGCAACGGATCGGGCTGTTGCTGGATGAAGGCCCCGTACAAGACTTCCAGCTCGCGCAAGAGCACACCGATTGACCAGCCATCGCAGGCGATGTGATGGAAGGTCAGCAGCAGGACGTGTTCGTGCGCTGTCAGCTGCAACAGGCGACCACGCACCGGAGCGCCCAGTTCCAGGTCGAAAGGCTGCCTGGCTTCCTGCTGCACGATGCGCGCGACCGCAGCTGGGTCCGCAGCGCAATCGCTCAGGTCCTGATGCACCAGCGGGAAGCCGGTTGCCGGCTGGATGCGCTGACGGATCTGGCCATTGACTTCGACCAAGCTGGTGCGCAGCACCTCATGCCGGGCCACGATGCGATCCAGCGCAGCGTGCAACGCGTGGATGTCCAACTCGCCGATCAGGCGCACACCATTGGCGATGTGGTAGGTGATCGACGCCTGCGGATCCAGCCGGGCGAGCAGCCACATGCGTTTTTGCACGAACGAGGCAGGAAGGGTCTTTGCAGACTTATCCATGATGGACGGGATCCTTGAGCAGGCCTGACCAGCACCGGAGCGTGCGCCTGGCAGTACGTGGCGGAAGACGCGGCACTTGGCGATCGCGCCGGAACAGGATCATCGACATCGGGCGTTGCACGTACCTGACCCAACTTGCAGTTGCGTAGGTAGGTTTTGTAGTGCTTCGGGCACCTGCGCACTTGACTGGCAGTGACTGCGGTTTGTCTTTAGCGGTCGTGTCTGCGCTAACCGCGCAACCACTTCGCCTTGCCACCAACCCGGCGCTCGCCCCCGCAGCGCCGATGCAGGGTGTCGTGTGCGCGCCCTGTCCAGTGACGCTGACAGGCAACTGATCGGCGCACACGAGCAAGTACCCCGACAGGGCATCGACCAGCATGCTCGGCATCGCTGTCGCCCTGATCGTTTGGCGATTCATCCCGGGCAACGCTGGAACCTGGATACGCATGAATTTCAATGCGGCTATTGCATCGACGGACGCACCGCCATCCACCGTGCCGCGCATTCGTGGCGTCGGTACCGCAACGCCTGGCAGCCGCTACTCGCAGCCGGATGTGCTGGACCGCTTCGGCATCGAAGATCAGCGGCGGCGCCTGGTGTTCCTGCGCAACGGTATCGACTCGCGCAGCCTGGTCCTGCCGCAGCGCGACGACACAGGCGCGGCGCCATGCGAAACGCAGGCGCAGTTGCTCGACAAGCACCGCGACATCGGCCTGGAGATCGGCGAACACGCATTGACCCGCTGCCTGCAATCGATCGGGGCGCAACTGGACCAGGTGCAGTACCTGTGCTGTGTCACCACCACCGGGCTGCTCACGCCGGGCTTCAGTTCGCTGCTGATCCAGCGCCTGGGATTGCGTCAGGACTGCGTGCGTCTGGATGTGGTCGGCATGGGCTGCAACGCCGGCTTGAACGGCTTCAACTCGGTCGTCAACTGGGCCAACGCCAATTCGGGAAAACTCGCGATCCTGCTGTGCATCGAGGTGTGTTCGGCGGCCTACGTCGACGACGAGGGAATCGAGACGGCAGTGGTCAACAGCTTGTTCGGCGACGGCGCCGCAGCGCTGGCGGTGATCGCCGACAGCGCCGATGGCCATGGCGGGCCGCGTGTGTGCAAGTTCGCCAGCCAGGTGATTCCCGAGGCGCTGGATGCGATGCGCTTCGTCTGGGATCAGGCGCATGGCAAGTTCCATTTCCGTCTGCACAAGGACGTGCCGTACGTGGTCGGTGCCAATGCGCCGACCGTGATCGACCGCCTGCTCGAGGGAACCGGTCTGCGCCGCCGCGACATCGCCCACTGGCTGGTGCACTCGGGTGGACGCAAGGTCATCGACGCGATCTCGGCCAACCTGATGCTGACCAGCCACGACATGCGCCACACCATCGACGTGTTGCGCGACCACGGCAACATGTCCAGCGGTTCGTTCCTGTTCTCTTATGCACGCCTGATCGAGGAGGGGCAGGTTCGCCCTGGCGACTGGGGCGTGATGATGACGATGGGGCCCGGCTCGTCGATCGAGACCGCGCTGCTGCGCTGGTAGACCACACCTGATTCCGACCATCGACCCTATGGATTTTTCATGAGCGATCCATCAAGTCCCCTGGTGCATCTCGTGCATCTGGATATCGACGCCGCCAGCGCGCTGAACGACGCACAGATCCAACGGCTCACCGCCGCCTGCGATGAAGTCGAAGACGCCGCGATACCGGCGGTCCTGATCCTGCACCTGCGCGGGACGGCCAAGCTGTCGGCCTCAGCATGCTGGCCGGGCGCGGTGAGCCTGGACCTGGTGAACCGCTGGGAAAAGGCGATGCGCCGCTTCGAACGCCTGCAGGGTCTGTCGCTGGCCTGGATCGAGAACACCTGTTCGGCCGGCATGCTGGACCTGCTGCTGGCGGTGGACCAGCGCATCGCCGCGCCCACGGCCAGCGTCTGCGTGCACAACGGCGAAGCCGCATGGCCGAGCATGGCGATGCGGCGCATGAGCACCCGCCTGGGGATGGGCGCGGCGCGCGCCGTGTTCCTGTTCGAAACGCAGCTGTGCTGCACGCGCATGGCGCAGTTGGGTGTGGTCGATCAGGTCAGCCACGATGGCCAGGGCGCGATCGCCGCATGGCTGGCGTCGCTGGCCGGCGTCGACGTGCAGGTGCTGCCGAGTCGGCGCCTGCTGCTGCTCGAAGGCGCCGCCCATTCCTACGAACAGGCCGTGGGCCAGCATCTGGCCGCGTGCGATGTGGAACTGCGCCGTCGCCAGCTGCGTGCCGTGCAGCATGCAGCTGCCGATTGCGGGCACGACGCTCCGGCGCAGATGGTGTCGGCATGACGCCGCTGGCAGACGACCTGGCGCAGCTGCAGGCATTGGCGGCCTGGTCCGAACAGGCGCTCGCCGCCTTGCCAGTGCCTGCACAGCGCGATCAGACCCAGGCCCAGCACGCCGCCACCGTGCATGCGCGCTGCCGGGCCGCGCGCATGGATTTCATGCGCCACCACGGCGACTGGCTGTATGCGACGCTGACCCAGGAGCGGACCCTGGCGCTACGCCTGGACGAGGTCTTGCACGCTGCCGCCGAGCTCGTGCCTGGCCTGCTGCCCAGCCAGGCGCAGTGGGCGCACGAAAGCACCTGCATCCAGTCGGAAAAGGAAGGCTGGGAGATCGACCAGGGCATCGTCCTGTGGGGCGTGCTGCGGCAGCCGGAGTGCGGCCACCATCTCATCGAAAGCCTGCTGCGGCCGACCACGCGCGCGCTCGAACTGTTGCCGCAGTTCCGCAGCCAAGCGCAGGTGCAGATCGGCCCGGTCCATCTGGAACGCCGCGATGGCGCCGCCTGGTTGACCGTCGCCAACCAGACCGGCCTCAACGCCGAGGACAATGACTTGGTCGAGGCGATGGAAGTGGCCGTGGACCTGACCTTGCTCGATGAGCAGGTCATGGTCGGCGTGGTGCGTGGCGGCCCGATGCAACATCCCAAATACCTTGGCCGGCGGGTGTTCTGTTCGGGCATCAACCTGCAGCATCTGCACCAGGGCAAGATTTCCTTCGTCGACTTTCTGCTGCGTCGCGAGTTCACCTACCTCAACAAGATCCGACGCGGCCTGTGCTGGCCGGGCGCAGATGCGCGCCAGCGCACCATCGAGAAACCCTGGGTCGCGGGGGTGGACGCCTTCGCCATCGGTGGCGGCCTGCAATTGCTGCTGGTGTTCGACCATGTGGTGGCCGAACGCGAGGCCTATTTCGTCTTGCCTGCGGCCAAGGAGGGCATCGTCCCGGGCTCGGCCAATCTGCGCCTGGGTCTGCGTACCGGCAATCGGATCGCCCGCGACATGATCCTGCGCGGACGCGTGATCCGTGCCGAGGAACCGGATGCCGCAGGCCTGACCGACGACGTCGTCGACGCCGGCGACATGGATGCGGCGATCGCCCGGGCGGTGCAGCAGATGCGCAGCGAAGCGGTGGCGCCCAACCGACGCATGCTGTGCGTGGCGGAAGAATCGCCGGAGGATTTCCGTCGCTACATGACCGAATTCGTCCTGGTGCAGTGCAGCCGCATCTATGCCGACGACGTGCTTGCGCGCCTGCGCCAGCGGTGGTCCGCATGAGCGTGCATCCCAGCGCCGCGTTGGCTGATCTGCCGCCACCGGCACTGGCGACGCTGGACCCGCGTGAGTTGCATCCCAGCCTGGGCGAGCCGGTGCTGGGAGCGATCGATTTTCTCAACGAAGTGATCGACCGCTATCCGGACGCCATTTCGTTCGCACCAGGCGCACCGGCGCCGGCCTTGCTGGAACCGCTGGACCTGAGCGCCCACCTGCAGACCTATCTCGCGTACGTGGCGCAAACCGAAGGCCTCAGCGAGCTGCAGGTGCGTCGGCGCCTGTTCCAGTACGGCCCCAGCCGCGGCATCATCAATACGCTGCTGGCGCAGGCGCTGCGCCAGGATCAGGGACTGCAGATCGCGCCGTCGAGCATCGTGGTCACGGTCGGCTTCCAGGAGGCGATGTTTCTGGTGCTGCGGGCGCTGTTCGCCGCGCCCGGCGACGTCCTGGCGGTGGTGCAACCGTGTTTCGTCGGCGCGATGGGCGCGGCGCGCGCGCTCGACATCGCGCTGCTCGGCATCGACGAGCACGATGGCCGCGTCGATGTGGATCAACTGCATCGCGCCTGTGCCGAACTGCGCGCGCAGGGCCGCCGGGTGCGCGCCTTGTACGTGGCGCCGGATATCTCCAATCCCTCCGGGAGTCTGCTCGATCGTGGACAACGCCAGGCCTTGCTCGATGCGGCCGACGCGCACGATTTCTGGCTGCTGGAAGACAATACCTATGGCTTCACCGTCCCGCACGCGCAGGGCGTGCCGTCGCTGAAGGCGATGGATCGCACGGGCAGAGTGATCCACATGGGCACCTTCGCCAAGATCGCCTTGCCGGGCATCCGCGTCGGCTTCGTGATCGCCGATCAGCGCGTGGCCGATCGGCCGCCGCGGGTGCTGGCCGATGCCCTGGCCACGCTGAAGAGCATGGTGACGGTCAATACCTCGCCGGTCTGCCAGGCGATTGCCGCCGGCATGCTGTTGGGCAGTAGCGGTTCGCTCGCTGCGCTGGGCGCGGATCGCGGAGCGTTCTACCAGGGCAAGCTCGCCCGCCTGCTGGCTGCGTTGCGGCGCGAACTCGGCGATCTGGCCGCCGCGCATCCGGGCTTGCGCTGGAACCGACCCAACGGCGGCTTCTTCGTTTGCATGCAGCTCGGCATACCGGTGGATGCGGCGTTGCTGGAGCTGTCCGCACGCGACTACGGCGTGCTGTGGACACCGATGCACATGTTCTACGTGGACGACGGTGGCCAGCACAGCCTGCGCCTGTCCTGCAGCTATCTCACCGATGCGCAGATCGACGACGGAGTCGGACGCCTGCGCCGCTTCCTGTGCGACCCGCGAGTCCTCGGATGAACGACATGCCGGTGCTGTTCGAACGCGACGGCCATGTCGCCCGCATCACCTTGAACCGCCCGGCGGTGCTCAACGCACTCGATCTGGCCACCCATGCCGCGCTTGCCGAGGCCTGGGACAGCTTCGAGCACGACGATACGCTGTGGGTCGCCGTGCTCAGCGGCAGCGGCGAGCGCGCCTTCTCGTCAGGTCAGGACCTGAAGGAACTGGCAGCGCGGCTTGCCAACGGCGCGCCGTCCTCGTCGTTCGGCAGCCAGGGCGCGGCGGGATGGCCACGCCTCACCGAACGCTTCGAGCTGTGCAAGCCGGTGATCGCCCGGGTCAACGGTCTGGCGCTGGGCGGCGGATTCGAACTGGCCTTGGCCTGCGACATCATCGTCGCCGCCGATACCGCCGAGTTTGCATTGCCCGAAGCGCGGCTCGGCATGATTGCCGGGGCCGGCGGGGTGTTTCGCCTGACCCGGCAATTGCCGTACCGCACCGCCATGGGCTATTTGCTCAGTGGCCGGCGCATCGGCGCGGCGCGAGCGCTGGAGCTGGGGTTGGTCAACGACGTGGTCCCGGCCGCGCAGCTGGATGCGTGCGTGGACAGCTGGCTGTCCGATCTGCTGGCGTGCGCGCCGTTGTCGCTGCGCGCGATCAAGCAGGCGGCGGCCACGGCGGCGTGCTTGCCGTTGGCCGATGCCTTCGCCACCCGCTATCCCTGGGAGGAACGTCGGCGCCACAGCCAGGACAGCCGCGAAGGGCCGCTGGCGTTCGTGGAAAAGCGCGCCCCGCGCTGGTCCGGCCGATGAGCGCGGCAACGCCGTCGGCGAGCGGCCACGTGCTGGCCGATGGAACTGCCTCCACCACAGCCAAAGAAGAGATGCCATGTTGATCCAGCGCTATCTGCGTCGTCATGCCCGCATGCTGGCCGGCATGTCGCTGCTGTCGGCGGCCAGCGCGGGCACCTCGATGCTGCTGCTGGACTACCTCAACGCCACCGCGACCAATGCGCTGCATGCCGATATGCGCGATGCGCTGCTGCGCGGCAGCTTGCTGCTGGGCGCCGCGCTCGTCGTGCGCCTGCTGTCGGCACGCCTGGCGGCGCGCGTCAGCAGCGGACTGATGGCGGACCTGCGCGTGGAGTTGTCGGCGCGCTTTCTGGAGCTGCCGCTGGAACGGTTGATGCACCGCAAGCACGCGGTGTTCGGCGCGCTGATCGGCGATGTCGGACGCCTGGCGCAGATGATCCAGATGGGGCCGGTGCTGTTGACCAACAGCCTGCTGTCGCTGGGGGGGCTGCTGTACCTGGCCTGGGTGTCGCTGCCGTTGTTTGCCGTGGTGGTGCCTTTCATCGGCCTGTCGGGCGTGCTGTTCTACGTCACCCGGCGCTTCACCGGTCCGGCCTTCGACCGTATGCGCAAGGCCGAGGAAACACTCAACGGCCTGCTGCGCACATTGGTGGAGGGCAAGAAGGAACTGACCCTGTCGCCAGCGCGGGCCGGGCACTTCGCCCAGGCGCAGTTGCGGCCGGCGATCGAGAGCGCGCGCCGCACGCAGTTCGACACCAGCATGCATTGGGGCATCAGCGATGCCTGCGCCGAGCTGATCGGCTATGGCTGGGTGCTGGCCGCGATCCTGGCCGGGCGCTATCTGTTCGAACTGCCCTCGGCCACGATCCTGCAATTCGTCATCACCGGGCTGTTCATCAGCGGTCCGCTCAATGCGCTGTTCGATCTCGGTGCCCAGGTCGGCAGCGCATCGGCGAGCGTACGCCATCTGCGCGAAGTGGGATTGGACGATGCGCCGTCCGCGCAGCCCTCGGCAGCGGTCGCCGCCGCACCGGCCAGCATGGCGCCGACCTGGACCACGCTGTGCCTGGAACAGGTGGTCTATCGCTATGCCGGCGACAACGGCGATCACTTTCAGTTCGGCCCCGTGGACCTCACCTTGCGGCGCGGCGAAACGGTGTTCGTCACCGGCGGCAACGGCAGCGGCAAATCGACCCTGCTGCTGCTGCTCAGCGGTCTGCTGAGCCCCAGCGAGGGACGCATTCTGGTCGATGGACAGGTATTGGGGACCAGCCTGTCGCTGACCAGCTACCGGGCGATGTTCAGCGCGGTGTTCTTCGACTTCATGCTGTTCGAGCACGCCATCGGGGCCGACGCCGCACCGGCCGATCCGGCACAGGTGCATGCCTGGCTGGAGCGCGTGAATCTTGCCGAGAAGGTCGGGTTCGACCAGGCGGCAGGCGTGTTCGACAGCGTGGATCTGTCGCAGGGACAGCGCAAACGCCTGGCCCTGGTGCAGGCCTGCCTGGACGACCGCCAGGTCATGATCTTCGACGAACTCACCGCCGACCAGGACCAGGCGTTTCGTGAGCGTTTCTACACCGTCTTGTTGCCCGAGTTGCGCGCGCGCGGCAAGACGCTGGTGCTGGTGACCCACGACCAGGGTTACCGGCACCTGGCCGACCGTGTGCTGACGCTGGACTACGGGCACCTGGTCGGCCCCGAGCCGACACGCAACGCGCAGTGCCCTGCGGACCTGCGCGGGCCGGCGCTGGAAACACTGCAGGTCCCCGGCATACCGCCGGGGACCTGATCGAAAGACCACGGGCGCGTCGAACCTGCGGCCGACGCCCCGCGCATCGCGCATCGCCCGATGCGTGCAACACGCCGCCACTCATCCCCACCGGAGGACGTACAGATGTCGATCCAAGACGACGAGCAAGACCAGATCTACGTCGTGGTCATCAACCACGAAGAACAATATGCATTGTGGCCGGACTATGCGGACGTGCCGAATGGCTGGTCGGTGGTGTTCGGCCCCAACCCGAAGCAGGCCTGCCTGGACTATGTCAACGAACACTGGACCGACATGCGTCCCAAGAGCCTGCGCGACGCCATGGCAGCGGCGGAGCACTGAGCACCGCGTTACTGCCCTGCCTCCTGACGGGATACCGTCGGGAGGACAGGGCGGGGTAGGGGGAGGGGAGGCAGGCGAAAAGGCAAAAACCGGCGTGGCCGGTTGTCCACGCTCAGCCTGCGGACAGGGTGAGTTCCTTCATTGCGAAAAGACGCTCGCCATCGATGCCACGCGCGCGGCAATAGGCAAGGAAGCGATCAGCCTCGCGCAGGCCCAGGTGCTCGCCAGACTGGTTGATCGCCAGCACATGATTCAACCAGGGCTCCTGGCCCATTGCATACACGTAGGCGCTGCGCGCGGGCCAAGCCTCGATCAGCGCGATGGCCTCGTCGGCATGCGAGCCGCGATCACGCCGGCTGCGGTCCAGCTTTGGATCGATGCGCCGGGTCAATAGATGACCATAGCCCCAACTCAGCGGCGAACCCTCGCATTCCATCCCCAGGAACAACGCATCGATGTCGCCTAGTTCGGCGGCGATATGCCGGTACAGGGCCGGATCCAGGTTGCAGGAATCGGCCAGGCACGCAGTGCTGCAGCCCTTGAGCTGCACGTGATAGCCGGCCTTGCCCTGGATATCCAGATCGCTATGTTCGCCGAGGAACGGCAACGCCGTAATGGCCCCATCGGGCAGCGCAATGCGTTCAAATTCGTGCAGTTCGATGACCCGCTCGAATCCAAGCGCCTGCAGCATGAGTTTCAGCGACGGATCCTGCAGGCGTCGCCCGGCGCTATGCGGCACCACCACGCTGCCGATCCGGTTGCGGAGCCTGAGCAGGATCTCCGGACGGATATGGTCGCTGTGCCCATGGGTGATCAGCACGTAATCGATGCGCTCGGGCAGATCGGCCAGGGTGTAGCGGGGCAGGTCGGTCGGATACTCGTAAGCGACAAACGGATCGATGAGGATGCTGACCTGGTCAGATTCAATCAGCAGGCAGGCGTGGCCCAGATAGCGGATCCGCACCCCGGTAACGGGTGGACGATGGCGCTGAGCTGGCGGCGCAAGATCGAACAAGCGCGCAAATCCTGGACGCTGCGCGGCAGTGATGCCGAGCAGTTCGGCCAGTTCATCGACCACCACCGGCGTGTGCTCGGCGCAGAACAAGGCATCGAGCCGGGTATCGTCCCAGGGCAGGCTCAGCACCGGGGTCTCAGTTGATTCAAGCACCGGTGTGCTGCGCTCGTACGGCAGCCAGTCGCGTTCGACCAGGCCAAAAGCGAATTGTTGCAGGTCGCGTCGATAGAAGCGGCTGCGATACATCAGGCCTTCGAGCAAGCGCAGGCCGGGATGATCGTTGAGGTCGTAGACCAGTTCGACCAGGCCCGCCAGTTCGGCAGGGATCTGCGCGTACAACGCTTCCAGCGACTGCCCCGTTGCCTGCCGGCGCAACAGATCGTCCAGGGCCTGCAGCGCCGCGGCCAGCGCCAGCGTATCGCCTTGCATGGCCCGGGTGCGCTCAAGCAACTGCGCGATCTCGGTGCTCTTGTCGGTGGGATAATTGATCCACGGCCCGCCCATCAGAACAGGATCGCGCGCCGCCTGGGCGTGCTGCGCGGGCGCACGCAGATAGGACTCCAGGATCGGCAGCTGCTGCTTGGCCACCACCAGCGCAGACTGCACCGGTGGGATCAGCATGTCCCACAGGATCCAGTGATTCAGCAGCGGACGCGCCACGGCATTGGCGCGCAGATAACGTGGTGCATCGGACATGAGCGATACCTGGACTAGAGCGTAATTTCGCAGCGGCCGAACAGCAGTTCGGCATGGCGTCCTTTCGCGTGGGCGGTCGCCTCCAACTGGCGCGCCTCGCGGAACTGCGGCAGATCTTCGGAATACAGAATGCTGGTGATGTGCGTGACCCAGGGTTCGGCGCCCATGGCGTAGACGTAGAGCCGTTCGGGCAGGAAGAAGTCCTGCAATGCGCTGGCCAGCGCGCAGTCGCAGCCGTCCAGGCGCCGCGACTGGTCTTCGCCCCGGGTCAGCATCTTCTGTAGCAGCGGGCCGTACAGCCATGTCGCTGGTGCACCGACGCATTCCATCCCCAGGAACATGCAGTCGATCTTCGGGAACAGCGCCTTCAGTTGCGCGTAGCACTCCACCATCGGCGGACGCGAATCGGCGAACAGCACGCACACCTTGCCGTCCAGTTCCACCGCGTGGACCAGTTTGGCGCGGATATCCAGGTCGGCATGTTCGCCGTAGAACGGCGCGCCGACGATTCTTCCCTGCGGGAACCGCAGTTCCTCGTAGTCGGCCAGTTCCACCACATTGGCGAAACCGCATTGCTCCAGGCACAGTTTCAGCGAAATGTCCTGCAAGTCGCCGCCGCCGGCGCGTCCGACCACCACGGTGCCGACGCGGTGGCGGATCCGCAGCAACGCTTCCATCACCACGTGATCCTGGTGCGGATGGGTGATCAGCAGATAGTCGATCTTGGCCGGCAGATCGTCGAAGGTGAAATGGTCGATGGCGCATTCGCCCGGATAGCTGATCAGCGGATCGATCAGGACGCTGACTCCGGCGCCTTCGATCAGCACGCAGGCATGGCCGAAGTAACGCACGCGCACGCCGTCCGGCGTCGGGTGTTCGGGCAGCGGCGCATCGGTCAGCAAGGCGAGGGCTTCTGCGCGCGTGGTACCGGCTGGCGCGTGGCGAAGGATCAGATCGGCGAGGGCATCGGCATCGGACATGCCGCCGCACAGCTGGTCCCAGAACGGATCGGCGAAGGGCACGCTCAACTCCAGCGAACCGGCTGCCGACGGCAACTGCGGCGTGCTCAGCGCGAACGCGCGTTCCTGTTCGCTGACCGGTTCCAGCACTGCGGTCTGCAGACCGGGATCGTAGGCGTCGCTGGCGTAGAACTGGCGTTCCATGAAACGCGCACCAGGCTGCTTGCTAACATCGTAGAAGATTTCCAGCTTGTCGCGGATCAGCGGATCGATCTTGCCGTACAAACCGGCCAGGCCGGCGCCCTTGGCTTCGCTGTGCAGCAATTGATAAAGCGCGGCGATCGCCTCGGCGTAGCGCAGCTGGGGCGCGCAGCGTTGCAGGGTTTGATCGCGCAGCTTGCGGATATCGGCGACATCGCCGGTATGGTCGATGAAAGGGCCGCCACGCATGTCAGGCTCGCGCAGTGCCGCGCGGTGCTGTTCCGGATCCTCCAGGAACGAGTCCATCATTGCCAGATGCGAGTGTTCGGTATACAGACCGAAGGTGAGTGGCGAAATCAGATACGGATGGGCGAACCAGCCATTGATACGCGGGAGCAGGCGGACGTGTTCGGACAGCCGGAAGCGGGGAGATGTCATTAGGGTAGCGACCATGCAGGGCATAGCAATGATGAATTGCAGTCTGTGACCCGGGCGGTGCCGATGCTTGCTTGATCGTGGCAGCGACTTGTCGCAGCGCGCCAACGCGCGGCAGGTCTATATCCAAAGGCGCGTGCGTCCTTGACAATAGCGATCGCCCAAGCATGACAACCCAACGTTTAATGATAAAGAGGACATATGCTCAAATATTCCCCGTTATTTGAAAGCAGAAAGGGGCCAACCATCATCTCACCGACAAGCGGGCGGCACTCGCTGGTTGATGTCATCGTTCCCGACATGCCGCGCTACCGGCAGGAACTCAACGAACATGGCGCCATTCTCTTGCGTGGCTTCGAGGTCTCTGAAATAAAACACTTCGATGAATTTGTCGAAAGCGTATCGCGACAACAGTACAAATACGTCTATCGATCCACGCCGAGGACCGAGATAACGCACCGGGTATCCACCGCGACAAACTATCCAGCGCGCCTTGAAATTCCGATGCACAACGAATGTGCGTACCATACGACGTGGCCGCTCTTGTTGGCGTTCTGCTGTATTGAAGCACCGGCTGAAGGCGGACAAACCCCGATCGCCCCGATGGGCGAAGTGTCCCGAAACATTGGCAAGGAACTGATCGAGCGAATGGAAGAAAAGGGGGTCGAATATATTCGCCATTACCACCCGAACATCGATCTTCCCTGGGAAACCGTCTTCCAAACAGAAGATCGATCGAAAGTCGACGAATATTGCGCAGATAACGGCATCTCTTGCCACTGGAGCGCCGACGGCTTGCTTCGCACCTCGAATCGGGCGCAGGGCATCGCTTTCCATCCGGAGACTTCTGAGAAAGTCTTCTTCAATCAGGCTCACCTGTTCCATGTCTCCAGCCTGGGGCACGCGCAGTCACAAGCAATGATGAACATGTTTGGCGCCGACAAGCTGCCAAGGCATGCGCGCTTCGGCGACGGCACGGAAATCTCCGAGGATGATCTGCACCGGATCCAACAGGCTTTCTCTAGCGAGGCGCTGATGTTTCGTTGGCAGCCTGGCGATGTCTTGCTGCTCGACAACATGAAATTCGCGCACGGGCGCAAGCCGTACAAGGGATCTCGCGCCGTGTTCGCGGCGTTGATGGAGCCTAGTGGCTGATATTGCTCATCGCGATGGGCATTCGGCAGGTATCTGTGCGAATGGCTCAAGGTGGGCGGCAGGCGAGTCAGTCGGTCAAACGGCGTTCTGACATAATATACATTATGCGAAGTCGCTGTATTGACGCTCCTGTGCGCCGTGGCGGCCTATCACTGCTGGTCCCTCCACAGGAAGCGGACTGGACGATGAAGGTAGACACCTACGATCGCGTAGACCTGACCGGCCCTTGGGCCGGTTTTGGTTTTCAAGGGGGCAAGTTCTTCACGCCCGAGGGTCGCGAGCTGCACCCCACGAACATGACCTTCTGGTCGCTGACGTGCTGCATCGCGCGGGAGTGGTCAGTGATGATGGCCGAGGAACGGCAAAGCCGGCGAGACGTGCCGGGAACGCCTGTGGCCACAAGGACGCCAGGAGCTAGGAAGTCTGAGCCGTGCAAGGTGATCTACCTGCGGGATGTGCTGCAGCGTGGCCGCAAAAAGCGGTCTGCAGTGGTGGATGGCGCGGGGTCCGCCGATCGAGCGCAGGTAGTGCGTAGGACGCGTGGGCCTCGAGGTCCACGGCGCGGGTGAGGCGTTATCCGTAGGGGCGCTGCCCCTACACCCCTTTGTTTCGTGATGCGTCACGTATCCGGCGACGGTGGAGGTAATTGTCGATGACGCCAAGCACAGCGCCGAGGATCATGGCAGCGACCATGACTAACCCGGCAACAGACATTGCAATGTCTTCATTCATGGCATGTCCTTTTCGTGATGAATCACGATTTAAGTGGGCTTATTTATCTGACGCGTCAGAATTATTGATCGGATAGCGACTAGACAACTCGGCGACCAGGCGTGCGACGGTCTGCGCGGCAGATCCGTTGTCGATGGACTTGCGGATCAAGTCGAGCAACAGGCCATCAGACAATTGCCGAGGCGCTGCATGCCCCACGCGCAGACGCCGCGCCTTGCGGGCACGGTAGTCGGCAGAACGTTCGGCAGCAGACATGGCAACCTCGCCGCGAGGTGGACGGCCCACTGGACGATGTTGTTTTTCTGACGCGTCAGAATTATCAGATGACTTCATGGCGCTCCTGGATCTCCTTCGCATAGATCACGACCAAGCTATGCATGCCTTCAGACACGGCACGGCGCAAGGCGTCGATGATGGCCATATCGCTCATGTCAGCGATCTTGACCTCAGCACGAAGCTGTGATTTGCGGCGTTGGCGATAGGCGCGGCTATGGTCAGCAGCAGTTTGCGCTGACAACCCATTGAGCGGCGGACGGCCGCGACGCTTGGGCAGCTGCATTTCAAGGGTGCCGGGGTCTTTTTCGTCACGCATCACATAATCCCCTTTTTGCCTTCGCGGCGACCAGCCATGTACCACCGAAAGATGCCGAAGAAAATCAGAACTGCGATTTGAATCCCGACGAGAATATCTTTGGTATCCATGCCCTGCCCCTTGATCTGATGTATCTATATTAATCTGACGCGTCAGAAAAGTCTAATAATGATTAGTTATATGACGCGTCACGGAACTACATTTCGAGGGTGGTGGGCGCAGTGAAGCTGCCGCCCTTGGCCTGCGGAGATTCGGGGAAGGTGCCCTGTGTGCGGGTTGCCTTGCCCACGACCATGCCGGGCGCAGGTTGTGACATGCCTTGTGCGGCCTGCGGGGGCTGTGACTGCTGTTGCTGGCTCCCCTGCCCCCTGCGGCCATACGGGTTATAGGGAGCGCCGTGGCGGGCCACCGTGCGGCATTGAGGCTGGTCGAGCTCGTAGCGGGTGCCCTGCTCAGTGAAACAGCTGCACGAGGCTTCCTGCATGCGTCCAGCGGCATCACGCCCGGCGAGAGAAGACATGCAGTACAGCTCGGGGTCGGCGGTGATTTCGCGCTGGTCATAGGCGGGTGCGGTCCAGGGCATCGAACCGAATCGGGGTTCGTGGATCCTCGCATACTCGGTGCGCGTTCCGAGGTTGCGTTGTGATCCGACCAATCCACCGCCAGGGCGCGCCGTCGCTGCCGCTCCGTCACTCCCTGGCGTTGTCTTGGCCGCTTCTTTGAGGCGATCCCCGTCAAGCTGGTTGTGTATGCGATTCGCCACAAACACGACGCCACCGATGATGAGGACCAGCAGCACGCCGGCTGCGTAGTAGTACCAAGGAACTCCGCGTTTGGTGGTATCCAGCTCGGTGGACTGATACATGCCCATCGGCCGCTTAGGAAGCCTGACACGCTTGAGCATCAACGGGTGCGCTTTCTCGGGGCGCGACTCATAGCGGTCGAAGATCCGCAGGTGCACGAAGTTCATACCGAAACGGCGCCGAACGTGCGTGTGCGTCTCGATCAGATCATGCACAAAGCTGTCCATCTGTTTGGCAGGCGACTGACACACGAAGATGAAATCTAGGCCGCGATGGCGATGCTTGGCGAGTTGCTCAACCCAGTGCGGGGTCTTGGTGCCAGGGCCGCGCTTAGGGAGCATGTCGTGCTCATAGCACTCATCGATCAGACAAACAGAGCCGTCAGGCAGAAACGCAGGCCAGTCCTTGAACTGGTCGGGCGTGATCGGCATCAAGCCGCATTTTTGGTAATCGAGCTGACGGATGTTGCCGGCGTAAACCACCCTGCCCTCATCCTTAAATTTGAGCGCCAAGTCGAGCGCATGCAGTGACTTGCCGTGGCCTGGTTGGCCGGTGAATTGGTAGATCATGCGCCCTGCTCCTTTCCAATCATGCTTTCGAGTGCTGAAACAGAAGTGACGAAAGCGCGCATGCCGACACGGGCAACGATAGCGCTGACGATGAGTGTCATAAACACGTCGATGCCGGAGGCAGCAAGAATGGTCAGCACGTTGTCAGGCATGCCGCTGAACTTGTCTGCGATCCACTGCTTCACCGCCGGCATCGAGTAGGTGAAGTTGACCCAAGTCAAGCCGATGCCCGCCATAACGCGACCAACAATTCCACCAGCGCCGAGCTTGAGAGCGGTAATCAAAAGGCCGGTGAGTTTGCTAAGAATTGCGTCCATCAGAAGATTGACCTACCACCAAGAATGGTGAATGCGATGAAGGAACCGAGGGCGATAAACACCATGCGCACCGCAGCGAAGAAACGACAGATCCAATCCCACTGATCGAGGTCAACCGATCCATATTTGCCGAGGCTGACAGAGCCGAATTTGGGACAGGATCCACCACCGCCGAGGAAGCCACCGCTATCGAGCATGCCGACACCAAGTGCAACGGTGCGATGCGGTTTCTCCGGATCAGCGCCAGCACCGCCAGTACCATCGCCATTGACCTTGGTCCACTCTGGCTGACCGGTGCCAGTGCCATCACCCTTGGCGAGAAGCTTCTCTGCAGCGCACGCGCTGCGCCACTGGAACATCATCGAGCTGTACTCGACCGCGTCGCACTTCTCACCTGTGCAGACAGGAGAGGCGTTACAGGTGCCGCCGCTAACATTGCGGTTTCTGCGAGTGTTGCAATCGATACGCCATTGAATACGAGCCTGCCCACACATGATGGCGTCGCCGCTGCAGCTGGGCGGGTTCTCGCAGTTGTCGCCACCTGAAAACTGGCTCTTGTCACCATCGCCGGGTTCGTCGGGATCGCCGTCGCCGTCGCCATCTTTCTTGCAAGTGCCATCGGGTCCGCGCACCTCGCCTGCAGCGCATTGACCATCACCAGGCAAACACCCGCCTGCAGGAGACTTGATCTGCCCGGAAGGGCACTCGTTGTTCGATGGGCCGCACGTGCCGTCCTGCTGCAACGTCATGCCCTCGGGGCACTGATTGTCGGTGCACTGGCCGTTGGCCTTCTTGATCTGGCCCTTGGGGCACTCAGGCGGAGCGTCAGGCTCGCACATGGCGAGGTTGGCGTTGTAGTGGAAGCCACCACCACAGTCGTTGTTATCGGGCTTGCACACTGTGTCAGCGAGATAAGTGCCGTTCCACGTGCCATCAGAATTAGGCGTCCATGTCTGCAAGCAACCAGTGTTGCACTGGTAAGAGCCGCTGACAGGTGTGCCGCTCAATGAGCCAGGAAATGCGCCGTTGTAGTCGGGGCGCTTCTTGCACTCCGCGTCGATCGGCCAGATGTAAAACGGATCCTTGCCGGAACAGCCGACGATCTGCGCGCCGTTAGAAGTCATTCCGTAACAGGTGTATTGCGGCCAATCGCCAAACTTCTCGCAATCAGTGGTGACTTGCCTGCCGTTCGACCAGGCAGAGTGACCAGCAGACGCAGCTGCACATGCGGCGTAGGCAGAGCCCTTGTCTGGAAAGCCTGCAGCATGTGCGCGCCCCATGCCGCACCAGGCGAGGACAGCTGCGACCAGTACGTATGCGAGCCGGCGTGCGATCGCAGAGGCGAAGACGCGGGCGATCCAATGCAGTCGCATCACACGCCCTCGTAGGCGAGCCAGATCGCGCCGAGGACACCAACGATGATGACGTATCCAATCATGAAATTTTCCCCAAAAAAAAGGGGCAGGATCACCCTGCCCCGTTGGTGCGGAACAGGCGGGATTACTTCGCGCGCTTGATGAGGCTGTAAACCACGAAGCCGATGGCGATCAGCACCAGGGTGCCGAGCAAGCCGACGATGATGGTCTGTGCGCCGGTCAATTCGGCCTGTGCGGTGCCGCCGATTTCGCTGGCGACCTGGGCGAAGGCTGCAGGCGATGCCATGGCAGCGACCGAGGCAACGGCTGCTACGGCCTTGGTGCGGGTCTTGGTGGCGAAGGAAACGACGTTGTTGCGGGCGTTGCGCAGTGCGATGTTCATGGTGACTCTCTCCAGTGAGTGATTAAAACGAGTTGTTGCGGCTTTCAAGTTGTGTTGTCCGAATGATCAGCCGCGCGACCAATCCGACAGTCCACGTCCCCACAATGGCGAACGCGATTTGTGCGCCATCCGCTGCGCTGAGATACGGAAACAGCGTGGGTGGATGGCTATAGAACGGGGCCGAACACTGACCGGTAGATGCGTCGAAATCATCGACCTTGCACGTCAGTACGAGGGTCTGGGTGTGCACTACCGGATCGTTGTCGGCCATGGCTTAGGCAGCGCGTGCGGGCGCGGCGGCGCGGGGCTTGAGCTTGGCGAACTTGCCCAGCGCGATGTTGCCCTTGTTAACTTGGAGCATGCCGGCGACATCCAGCTCATATTCGCCAGGCGCAAACGCCTTCTGGCCGTCTTCCAGGCGTGCCTCGTAGGGGTAAACGAACCCATCGACCTCAAGGCGGCATTTCTGCTTGCGCGTGGTGTAGCTGCGCTCCTTGCCCTTCTCATCTTCGAACGTGCCGCCACGCTCATCGACTTCGCTGTTCAACACGGTGACCTTGATTGCGCTCATGGTGTAACCCTTTTTAGGTTTGATTGATCCCGAAGATCCGGGTGATTCTGTTGACCACATTTGCTGTTACCCACGTCGGTGGCCATAACGACGTGCAGCGAATTTCAGTCGGCGCAATCAGGGAACAGCTCATCCAACTGGTTGGAGATCCGTATCTCTAGATCGAGCTGTTGCAGGTTCTTGAAACGACCAGGCACACCGTCATGGGTGAGGTAGCGGTCCAGGACCGACACGGCGTATTCGTGGCTGCGGGTGTTGAGCGCATTCCACAGCACGCGGAGGGCGCTGCCTGCCTGGGTGTCGATGAAATCGATCATGGCCTTGACCGAGGGATTGACCATGCGTTCCTTGAGCTCGAAGCGTTCCAGTTGGCCGATGACAAAGTCAGCGAGCAGCGTGTAGGCGCTCGCAAAGTGCTTGCCAGGGTCGGACATGGCGCTGAGAGGCAGGATCATGCGCTTGGCGTAGAGGCGTACTTCGCAGCGCACCCACTTGCTCTCAGGGTCACCGAGTTGCTTGCCTTTCTCGTAGACGCACAGCTCTTTGTGGCCCTTCTGGCCGACGTAGAAGGAGCAGCCCTTGTCGTTGCCTTCGTCACTGATGTGCTTAGCGAGCGGAGGCCGGCCGTTCATGGTGAAACCGCCCTGCTGGTACGCCTCGCGGAACTGTTCAACGTCGAAGGACAGACCCATGTGGTCGTCAACCGCGACATCGAGGCGCGTGAGGTGTGCACCCAGATCCTCCGCAATGCGCTCGGCATAGGGCCAATTGGGGACGTGCGTGCACCCCTGCCCTGTCAGGCTGATGCAGACCTCGCCAGCATCAGAGATACCCACGCGGCCACAGACGCTAGAGGTCTCATCGATGAGGATGGCGCTGCGCTGATAGCGGAAATTCCACAAGCGATCGACCAGGGCACCGGCAACGATGCTGCCCGAGGTGCCGAAGACATACGACACCATGTCTTGAACGCTCATCCGCTTGAGCACCTTGATGGCCTTGTCGGTGTCAAAGACCAAAGTGCAGAAATCGACTATCGGCGCTGAAAGACCTTCGATGGTCTGAGACTTTTGGCCCGTGTTACTGCTCGGGCCACCCGGCTTCGCCGGGCTTGCGGCGGTCTGATTGCAGGGTGCGACCGGTGAAAAGGGTAGGCAAAGGGCGAACAGGGGCGTCACAGAGCCACCGCCGGGGTGTTGCCGATGAGCTGGATGCGCTGCTCGATGAGCGCATCGTAGACAGACACCAGCAGCTGCTGGCGGGCAAGTGCAGCGCGAGCACGCAGGGAGTAGAGCTCGTGGAGCTTCGGACCGGGGAGGTCAAGCACAACGCACCTCACGCTTGGCGTTGGCAATGAGGGCAGCAGAGCGGTAGTTGCGGTCAACGCGGTTGAACGCGGACTGGCGGCGATAGGCGACCGCAGAGATGGCGGCGCGCAGGAAGGCGCACGCGATCAGCACCAGCGAGCCGGTCAGAATAAAGTGATGCGTCACGAAATTTCCCCTGTTACTGTCGTTCGCAATCACCTGCTTCTGGCAGTAGCCCCTCTCGGGACGGTGACGGCTACCCTACCCAGCCCGGGCTCCCCCCGGGGGGTACCGGGGGGCGGGGTGTGGTCCACAAGGACGACACACGAGCATGTAATCTAAACGGACCACATCTTGTCAACCACGAGGACACCATGGCAGCCGTAGACGAGCTACTTGACAAAGTGAAAGAGAGTTGCTCTCTCCCGTCAGACATGGCTTTGGCGACTAAGTTGGGTATCCAGCGACAGCTTCTTTCGAAGGCGCGGATGGGCGATAAGCCGCTGTCAGATGAACGAATTGCGCAACTTTGTGCGATGGCTAAGCTTGACGGCGGATCGTGGATGGCACGCATTCACGCCGAGCGCGCAGGGTCTCCAGCAGAACGTGCACTGTGGCGATCAGTGTTGGACAGGCTAAGCGCGGCCGCCGCGGTGGTCGCGCTGGTAGTAATCGGAGTGCACACAGGAGCTCATGAGGCGTTGCTGATAGCCCTCTCCCCTGTCGCCATAACGCCGACCCTCTATACATTATGCGAAATTGACTGTGTTGACGCTCCTGTGCGGCCTGGCGGCCTATCTGTCAGTTTTTTAAATTCGTGTCCTTTTTCCTCGGAGCGTGCCCCTCATTGATTTGTAAGGACTTTTTCTCTCCCACGGGACACGATCCTAAGTAAGGCCTGGGTGCTCTCCGCGTAGTAAGCACGACACCATGCCTTGCTTGGCATCAGGGAGCCGTTTTGCCGCGACTTCGCTTAGACCGCACAGGTTCTGGATGCTTGGGCTGACTCCGTCCAACATTCAGCGCTGCTTCTCGCCGGCTCGTAGCTAGCTTCCGCAGCATTTCACTGGCGCCTTCTGCACCGGTGGCACGCAAAGCTAAGGCGTCGCGCTGCTGGCCAAGTTCGGCCAGCTGACGCTGAAGCTGCTCTACAAGACGCTCCAGCTCCGAGGTCCTTGCAGCAGCGAGCTGTTCCGCTTGCTGAGCCTCGTGTGTCAAGCTTTTCAGCCGGGCAAGTTCGGTCTGCATGGTGTGCCGATCTTGGACACTCAAGACCCTCGTTGCGCGTAGCGCCGTTCAAACTCTACAGGCGACAGATCGCCAGTTGAACCATGACGGCGTTTGGGGTTGTAGAACATCTCGATGTAGTCGAATACCTCGGCGCGAGCGGCGTCCTTGGTGGGATAGACCCGCCGCCTGATCCGCTCGCGTTTGAGAGGCCGAAGAAGCTCTCCACCGGGTCATTGTCGTGGCAGTTGCCGCGCCGACTCATGCTGCAGACCAAGCCATTGGATGCCAGAAAACTGCGCCGGTCGTCGCTGGTGTAGACCGACCCTTGGTCCGAGTGAACCAGGCAGCCGGAGGCGGGTTTGCGCCGCCACACTGCCGATAGCAGGGCCTGCACGACCAACTCGGTATCGGCCCGATCGCGCATCGCCCAGCCGACCACCTGTCTGGAAAACAGATCGATCACCACAGCCAGGTACATCCAGCCTTCGTGCGTGCGGATGAAGGTGAAATCACTGGCCCAAGCCGTGTCCGGCTCGGTCACGTCGAACTGCCGATCAAGCAGGTTGGCCGCCGCCTTGCACTGCGTTCCACCATGGAAGCGCGGTTTGCGGCCATAGTTCACCTGGGCACGCAGTCCTTCGGCGCCATCAGCCGATGCACCCGATGGCGACTGCAACGCTCACCCAGATCGCGCAGATCCTTCGTAATCTTGCGATGCCCATAGACACTGCCGCTGGCCAGCCAGTGGTGCTTGATCAATCCCAGCAGGCGTTGGTCTTCCTTTGCGCGCGCACTGTCGGGCGAGCGTAACCAGGCGTAATAACCCGCCCGGTTGACCCGCAACACCCGGCACATCGCACACACCCTGAATTCCCCGCAGTGGGCTTGCATGAAGGCGTACTTTACCCCTTGGCAAAGTACGCGGCGGCCTTTTTTAGGATGTCGCGCTCCTCGGTCACTCGACGCAACTCTGCCTTCAGCCGCCGAACCTCGGCGCTCTGGTCCACCTCGGCGCGATGCACCACGCCAGACTTGCCGAACTTGCGCAGCCAGGCGTACAGGCTGTGCGTCGTGACACCCAGCCGCTCGGCGACTTCTGCCACCTTGAACCCACGATCGGTCACTTGCCGGACCGCTTCGATCTTGAACTCATCCGTATATCGCTTGCTGCTTATGGACACCTCCGAATCGACCATTTTCCATGGCCTTGAGATGTCTAGGAAACCCTGGGCGTATCAGTATCAATTCTTGCGCGAACTTCTGAAACACCACACTCGGCATGGACTCCGTATACCTCCAGTAAATCCTATCCCCTGGGCCCTTTTCGTCAAAATGGACTATGGGCGCTCGCCCGGTACGCCTTTAAGGTCGGTTCGTGGTTGAGCGCGGGCCGTCTCCTTGAACGAGCAATCGCCCCACGTCAGCCTCCTGCAGGCCGCCGGCTGTCGCGCTGTGGTGTGAAGCTTACCGATGTGCCGGGCAACCGTCCCCCTTATTGACGACGAGGCAGGTAAACCATGAGCTCAGCAAAACTCGATCAGATCTTTGAGGCCATTTTTCAGCGTCCAGTGGGAAACGACGAAGATATCTTCGACCTGGGTGCCAATTCTCTCACAGCTATCCAGTTGATTGGTCAGATAAACGAGGCGTTTGGCGCCAACATCAATATGGAGCAGTTCTTCCTGGCGCCCTGCAAGCAAACGGTGCTTGTGCAGTTGCAAGTCGCCCCTGTGGCAGACAAAGCCTGAGAGGGTTGCCATGCACAGCCTGGTGACACTGAACCTGGAGCTAGAGCGAGCCGGAAAGGTGATCTGTGTCCAGAGCTTGCCGTTCGACCCCGCCAGAGAAACCCTCCTATTGTTGTCGCCCGTGGGTACCCAGTGCTTCTACATGAAGAACGCCGCACTCTTTCTGATCAGCCATTTCAATCTGATCATCCTGGAAAGCGACACCTGGCTGGCGTACGCCAACGCACCCGGAGTCAATCCCGAAGAAGGCGTTGCGGACTTTATCCGCCAGTTCAATGCAGCACTGCCAGAAACCGTGCGGCTAGATGCACTGGTAGGCTATTGCTCCTCAGCGCCCTTAGCACTCTTGGCAGCCGGCCAAGGTGCTTGTCGCACCTTGCTACTGCTTAATGGCGCGTACTTTCTCAAAGATGACGGGGTGATCAAGAGCCAATACGAGCGCGACGTGGAGCGTATGATGCAGTCCATTCCCCAAGGCAATTGCGCCCAGGTCTACGAAGCCGTAAGTCTGTTGTATACCAACAGCGCCTATACCCCGAGTGACTATCGCTACCAGCAGGTTCGCCCGCTGCGAGACCTGTCTGCGTTTCGCCAGTACCTAATGTTCCTCAACAGCCTGGCGAGCCTGGAACTGGCCAGGACTGCGCAGACCTTAAAGACGCCCACGCTGGTGTGGTGCGGCAGCCAGGACCGTTATACCGACACCGCATCTTCCCGGTACATCGCCCAGTTGCTCCCTCACAGTGAACTGGTGGAAGACCCTGATGGCCAGCACCACGATTTTGTCGATGGCCGCGAACATTTGTACCAGGCGATAACCCGTTTTCTGGCCCTTCACAAGCAGAGGGCCGTTCAATGAACTCCCACCCTTCAGTCCCCCCCAAAGCCTACCGCCGATTCGAGTCGGTCTGCACGCAAGCGGCAGACGCAATTGCGGTAGTCGAGGAAGGAACACTAGTTACCTATCAACAGCTCCAGACGCAGGTGCTGGAACGTAGCGAAGAGCTAACAAGTCATGGTCTGGCAGACCATCCTTACCTGCCACTGCTGGCCAACCGGTGCCTTGAGTATCTGGTAACGGTACTGGCCTGCTGCAAACTAGGAATTGCCTACGTCGCCATTGAACCAGGCACACCAAACAAACGCCTGATCGCCTTGCTGGAGCAATTGGGCTGCACCCATGTGCTATTGCTCGGTCAGCCAGCAGACTGTCGCCCTGACCCGCGGCTAACGTGCTTTCGGCTGGACGACTGCGGCACCCTGAGCTCCGACGGTCCCGCGCTACGCCAGCCTATGCGACGGCGTATGGAGGATGCCTCGGTGATAACGGTGATGTTTACCTCTGGCACTACCGGCGTCCCCAAAGGGGTACGCATAAGCCATGATGGGTTGCTGAATCTAGTAGACAACGTACAGCACCAAGTCCAGGGCAAGCCCGGCAGCTATGTACATCATTCGTCCATCGGCTTCGATGCTGCCTTGTTCGAAATCTGGGTACCGCTGCTGACCGGTGCTCGCCTCACCCTGCAACCTGGCGCGTTCAATATAGATGCACTGGATCACTGCGTACGGGCGGCTAGGTGTGATGTGCTGTTACTGACCACCTCACTGTTTCACCTGGTGGCGCAGCACCGCCTTTCAATGCTCGACGCGGTACGGGTGCTCTACGTTGGCGGCGAAGTACTCAAACCGGTGCATGCCCGCGCACTGCTGCTGGCCAACCCCAGCATCACCTTGGTGAATGGCTACGGCCCGACCGAGAATACGGTGTTCTCCACTTGGTACAGCCTGAACAAGCCTGAGGACGCTGAGCGTGACGCACTGCCCATCGGCCACTTCCTAAGCCAGGTGCATGGAAAGGTTGTCGACCCCCAACTGCAAGAGGTAGAGATCGGCACACCCGGCGAGTTGCTACTCACGGGCGTCAATCTGGCCCTGGGTTACCTCGACGAAGCTTTGACTCAGACCCGCTTTCTGCAACTACCGGAAGGCACCTATTACCGGACCGGCGATTATGTCATCCAAGATGAGCACGGCAGGCTTTTCTACCAGGGCCGCATCGACGAACAGGTAAAGATCAAAGGCTTCCGAGTAGAGATCGCCGAGGTCGAGCATGCGCTGACCCAACTGCCTGGTGTCGCCCAGGCGGTGGTGCAGGCGCATGCCATGAACGAATTGGAAAACAGCCTGCACGCTTACATCGTGTTCCAGTATGGCTGGCCAATTGTTGAAGAAGACCAGCTCATGAGACTACTGGGCGACCGGCTTCCCCGTTACATGGTACCGGCGCGGATCCACTACTTGGCGGAACTTCCGTTGACAGCCAATGGCAAGGTCGACAAGCGTTCCTTACCGCCACCGGAGCAGGTCGCGGTGACGTCCCTGCAGGCCGGCTCGGCAGTGCTGGATATCTGGTCGGGTATCCTCGGCACCAGCAACCTGCAGCTGGAAAGCTCAATTTATGGATATGGCGCCTCATCCTTGAGCGTGGTCATGGCCCATAGCCGCATCAACGAACTACTCGGCAGAAGAGCCCCTTACGACGAAGTCGCCAGGCTGAACACCTTGCAAGAGTGGGTGCAGTACTACGCAACCCATGAAGACCCAGTAACTTCTATCAGGAGCCAACATGGAAATCACTGACTTTTCGTTGACGGAAGAGGAGCTTCAGCAATTTGATCGGGATGGGTATATCGGTCCCTTCACGCTCTATGAGCCTGAAGAGATGAAACAGCTGCATAAGACGGTCCGAGCACAACTGTTCAACCGTACCCATGCGCCCTACGACGCGCCGTTGGATGCCCAGATCACCAACTACGACCGCCACCTGGATGTGGACTTGCTGACCCGTCATGTGTTTCGCAGGGAGATCGTGCACCGGGTGCGCAGCATCCTCGGTCCGGACGTCATCTGCTGGCGTAGCGAGTTCATCCCTAAATACCCAGGCAACGAAGGTACTGACTGGCACCAGGCAGACACCTTTGGTCACGCATCAGGCGAGCCGCAACTGGTATGGCCCGAGGGCGAGCCGTTCGGCGGCGCTATCAATGTGTGGACGGGTTTCACCGATGCCACCGAAGAAAACGGCTGCATGCAATTTATCCCCGGCAGCCACAAGCACATGAACTACGATGAATCCAAAGGTATGACCTTCGACCCGGTTGCCAACAACAATGTGGTCAAGGGGCAGTATGCACGGGGATTCCAAGGCTACGACTACACCACGCTGCAAAAGGACAAGTCGTGGAAGCCGGATGACGCCTCGGCAGTGCCGATCGTGATGAAAGCGGGCCAGTTCGTAATCTTCCGCTCGATGCTGATGCACAGCTCGCTACCCAACTCGACAACCGACAAGACCCGCCTGGGCTATGTGGCCCGCTACGTACCCGGACGGGTCAAGGTTTACCCAGATACAGATTATGTCAAGGAATTCGGGGGCGAGTATCGGCTTGACCGGTTCAGCGTGGTGCAGGTGGCCGGTACCACCACCGACCGCCAGAACAGAGTGGCCAGCAAGAGCCTCAGCGGCATGGACTTGAAGCCACTAGTCATTTACTGAGGATCGATCATGGAACAGCCCTCTTACCTGGCAATCGATCACATCGCCTATGCCACCCGGTCTACGGAGAAAACCTCCGCGTTCTTCGCGGCCCTGGGGTTCGAAGTGCTGTTCCACAAAAAACCCATCGAGAAGTTTGGCGTGTTGATAACCAAGCTGCACTCGCCAGTCGGCGAAATCGTGGAAGTGGTCGAACCCTTTCGACCTGACAGCGTGGTCAGCCGGCTCCTGGTGAATGTGGAGGCCTGTATCTACCACGCAGCCTTCAGGGTCAGCGATATCCAGACTGTCCAGACGTCTCTGGCTCGTATCGGAGGCGTCACGGTAACCGCACCCATGACCATCCCTTATCCGGCCACGGAGGAACATCGCTCGCTGACAACCTCGCACATGTTCCACCCCGCGGTGGGCCTGTTCGAGATCACCGGTTGAGGAGCAGCCATGGCCGATCCTTTGGTGGTGCAACGGCCCTGGCTTGCCCCCCTGCCAGGCGCCCCGATGAACGCTGCTCGCCTGCTGCTATGTTTTCCTTATGGAGGGGGTGGCGCCTCTGCGTTCAATGGTTTGAGCCGGCTAGCCGATGTCGGCGTTACGGCATGGGCCGTGAAACTACCTGGGCGCGAGGAGCGGAGTACGGAAGCGCCGGTCACGCGGGTCGCGCAGGTTATCGAGGCGATCGTCGATGCACTGCAAAGCGTAGGCATACCCTATGCGTTTTACGGCCACAGCTTCGGTGCTGGGTTGGCGCTGGATGTAACCCACGCGCTAGCCGAACGCAACCAGCCGCTGCCGACGCATTTGATCCTGTCAGGGCGCATGCCGCCCCATACCGGCTACTCACCGCTACTGGGTGCGATGGACGACCAGCAACTGTGGCGGCACGTACGCTCAGAGAGCCCCTTGCCACTGCCGACGGATGCCTCCTGCAGTTTCGCCAGGCAGGCGCTGAGCAAGCTCAAAGCTGACTTGGCGCTCAATGCACAACTCACTTATCGCTTTATCCGACCGCTGCCAGTGCCCCTGTACGTTCTCGGTGGCCGGGACGACCCATTGCTTGAGCTCCAACGCCTGGACGAATGGCAGCGCTACACCAGCACAAGCTTCCATAGCGAATGCGTGCCCGGCGGACATTTTTTCTTCAACATCGATTTTCAGCGTTTGTACCTGCCACTTTTAACCACTCTGGACGAACAAGGCAGCTGAGCGTCATGGAACGTGCATTCTGGACCACCCCTTATCTCTCGTCCCTAGACGCTCAGGTTCTAAGCATTGATGGGCGCGACGTGGTTATCAGCCCGACGATTTTCTTCGCCGAATCCGGTGGCCAGGAGTCGGATAAGGGTTACATCAACCGCATCGAAGTCACCCAGGCCACGGTTGTCGACGAGCGCATCATCTATCGCTTGGCCAGAGAGCCTGATTTTGTCGTGGGTGATCTAGTCAGCGTGGAGATCGATTGGCCTCGCCGATATGCACTTATGCGCTTGCATTTTGCCGCTGAAATCGTGCTGGAGTTGTTCTACAGGAAATTCCCAGGTCTGGAAAAGATCGGTGCGCATATCGGCCAACATAAAGCGCGGATCGACTTTGCCTTGGAAGGCAATATCAGTCAGTACTTCCCGGAGATCCTGCAGGATGTAGAGCTTCTGGTAGCCGCCGCTCTACCAATTGAAAGTCGCTTTACCGACGCCGACCGGTTGCGCCGTTGCTGGTACATCGAGGGATTTTCCACGGTGCCTTGTGGCGGCACCCATCTGCGCAACACGGACGAGGTCGGGCGCATTCGCCTCAAGCGCAACAACATCGGGGCGCACAAAGAGCGCGTCGAAATTTACCTAGTGGATTGACTGCCCAAGAGTGGCACTGGGAGACAGCCATCATGCTCAACATCATGTCTGCACTTGGGTTGTTGCTATTGATGCCGGGACCTACGAACACACTACTGCTACGGTCTGGAGCGCTAAGCGGCTTACGGCGTGCCTGGTCTTTGAGCCTGCTGGAGTACTCAGCCTACCTATTGCAGATTTCCTTCTGGGGGTGTCTTCTCAGCCATATCGGTGACAGCGCACCCTGGTGCCTGAAAGTGATGCAACTAATATCAGTGGCTTATCTGATCAAAACCTCATACCGGCTATGGCGCGATCTCGACAACCCGCGCCATCCATCACCCAAGGACCAGATCTCCAATCTTTATTTTTTTCGGCTGACCCTGATTAACCCCAAGGGTCTATTGGTGGTCTCGTTCATCGCTCCCGAGCAGACCTTTACCGATATCACGCTGTACCTGTATTTCGTCGTACAACTAAGTCTGACGGTAATCCCGATTGGCTGCGCCTGGGTGCTGCTTGGCGCATACATCAAACGCAGCAGGCACGCCTGGCTTACAACGCTGAACATCAATCGCACCGCCTCGGTGATCATTTGCTGCTTCGCGGTGGCGATCCTTTCCCAATTGACTGACTCACTGATCAAGAGCAGCGTGGCTTTTTAGGGGTTAGCAGGCTGCGGAAATACGACTAAGAGCGGCTAATAAAAACACTTGAATCTTGTCTCCACGGAGGCAAAATTGCCCACATGACACGTCGCAAAGAGATCCCCATAGCGCTGTGGAAGCGCATCGAACCATTGATTCCGTAAGTAAAGCGCTCGCCCAAAGGTGGACGACCGCGTATCAGTGATCAGCAAGCCCTCAACGGCATTGTCTATGTCCTGCGGACCGGTATCCCCTGGGAGGACCTGCCTGCGGAACTGGGGTATGGCAGCGGCATGACCTGTTGGCGCCGGTTGCGTGATTGGCAGGCTGCCGGTGTGTGGCATCGTCTGCATCAGGTGTTGCTGGCCGAGTTACGTCGCGCCGATGCGCTGGATCTGAGCCGAGCCAGTCTGGACGCGGCCAGTGTGGCCTCCCCCCGGGGGGGCCTACACCGGGCCAAACCCGACAGATCGCGGCAAACTCGGCAGCAAACGGCATATGATCGTCGATCGCAACGGCGTGCCCTTGGTAGTCTGCATCACTGGGGCCAATCGGCACGACTCTGTCGTGTTCGAGGAGTTGCTTGATGCCTTGCCTGCCATCTCCGGTAAACCAGGGCATCCGCGACGCTGGCCAGACAAACTGCATGCCGACAAAGCCTACGACGTCCAACGGTGTCGCACCGTTCTCAAGCAACGCGGCATCATTGCGCGGATCGCCCGCAAAGGGATCGAGCGCAACGACCGGTTGGGCCATCATCGCTGGGTCGTCGAGCGCACCCACGCCGGGTTCGCAGGCATGGGTAAACTGCGCATCCGCTTTGAACGCCGCATCGATATCCACTCCTGATTAGCCCTAACTCTCAGCCGTGAAAATTGCTCGCTGCGCGTAAAGCCGGTTCTGGCCATGGTGCGGATTGCATTATGGCCTTGGTAAGTCGTGGCAGCATGTCGCGCAATCGAAATCGACGATTAAATCGGTAGGCCGCTTCTCCCAGATACCGCCTTGCGTATTTGCCTTGCGCGATGGCGTGATACACCCCGCTTATGGCGCGTTTGAGGTTACCCAGCACCACGTTGACCCAAGGTGCACCGGTCGCTTCGGTTGCAGCACGACCACCGCCTGTGTCCAGCGTGGTATGCGCGTGGCCGGCGTCCTCCAGCCGGCGGAAACAGGCCAGCCCATCGGTATAGACCTCGCACCCGGGCGCCAGGCGACGGGCAATCCAGTCCTGCAGCGAGGCGTTGTCGAAGCTGCGCATCGGCTCGATTACCACAAAGCGCGGTGCGGTGAAGGTGTCATCGGTCTGCACCGCAATCAGGAACGGTTGTTTGTTCTCCGATCCGCGTCCAACCTTGCCACCGTTGCGCTCACCGCCCAGATAGGCATCGTCGATCTGCACGAAACCCGCCAGTTTCCGCGTGGATTCGCGCTCGGCCATGACCTGCATGATCTTGTGCTTCATCCGCCAGGCTGTCTTGTAGTTGACCCCCAGATGACGCATCAGCTCCAGCGCGGCCATGTTGGTCTTGGTCGAGGTCAACAGGTGCAACGCCAGCATCCAGGTGCGCAGCGGCAGTTTGGTGCCTTGGAACATCGTGCCTGCAATCAGGCTGGTCTGATGCCGGCACGCGCTGCACTGATAGTAGATGACAGCACCACGCTTGAAGCGCGAGCGCGTCCGCCCGGCACAGCAGGGGCAGCGAAATCCCTGCGGCCAGCGCCACTTGTACAATGGGCGGTAGCACTTGGCCTCGGTGCCGTAGGACGCGAAGAACTCAGGCATCGACAATCCTGCTTGGAACTGCACGGCATTGATGCTCATCACGCCACCTCATTGGCTTCAGGTGACTGCAGCATCCACAAAGCGCGGCGCAGATCCTGCGACTGGCGGCTGAAGGTCAGGGCTAATCAGGTATCCACTTGGCACTGCTCTCGCTTGCATGTTCCATCATCTGCTTACGGCTTCTTCCTGGGTTTTGTTAGCCGCTCTAAGAGCCCCTGGCGGGTCATATGAACTCTAGTTTTCCAATCCTTCTACAATGAACAACTGCATGCCATCGGCCGCACCTTCGCGGAGCTCTCTAGCTCTTTTGTACTCTTCAGAGTGGTAGAAATTCTGTGCTGCATCAACCGAAGGAAACTCTACAATGACCACGCGACGGCTTTCAGCCTCTCCCTCCAAAAAAAACTTCTCGCCGTCCCTCGAGATGAAGCGGCCTCCATGAGCTTTCACAATATCAGGCGTTAGCCGCTTGTAGTTATTATACCGGGCTTGGTCGGTGATTTTCATTTTACCAATAAGATAGGCGCTCATTTAACCCTCCACGCATCAAAGCAAAATCCCGAAAGCGGGTGCCATAATTTTTTGCCAAGAGGGTCACCTTCGCCATGGGCTTATCATAGGAAAGCAAGCCATCTGCTCTTTAAAGGAGACGGCCCACGCTCAATCACAAGCCGACCTTAAAGGCGTACCGGGCGAGCGCCCATAGTCCATTTTGACGAAAAGGGCCCATGGGATAGGATTTACTGGAGGTATACGGAGTCCATGCCGAGCTCATCGAGCTTGCTCATTGATGCTCACGCCTTGTTCCGTTCCAGCGTGGCCCTGATGTTGTTAAGAGAGGCTGCCGGGGACAGCGGTCAGCGAAGCCGGCAGGATCGAGGAGCGGCTTGCTCAGGCGTTGCCGGCACCCGATCTCATACTGTTCGATGTGCAGCTGGAAGGTACCAACAGCCTTGCAGCTCAGGCGCTCGGTAAAACGTCGCCGGCATCCAAGACTCTCGCTAAGTCTTGGATGTATCGGGCACGAGGACCCTCTCACCGGTGACTACCACCGGCCTGACCAAGGGGAGATGCACGCGGAAAGTGCTGCCGTGCCCCTCTCGGGAAACCAGGGTCAAGGGATGGCCCAAGAGACGGGCCAACCTGGCAACGATGGCAAGCCCCAGACCTAGCCCTTCGTGGGTGTGCCGGTTCGAATGGTCAAGTTGATGAAAGTCGCGGAAGATTTCCTGTTGATGCTGGGGAGCGATACCGATACCGGTGTCGACGACTTCGATCTTGGTGCAGCCATGGCGCCGCCGGCAAGCGACCAAGACGCCCCCTCTCAGGGTGTAGCGGATCGCATTGTTGATGAGATTTCGCAGTATCAGCTCCAGCAAGGCGGGATCGGACAATGACAGTAGCTCCGTATCCCGCGTGCGGTAGCTGAGGCCCTTGCCGTTGGCGAGGGGTGCCAGCTCAATTTCCAGCCTATCCAGCAGCGGCTGCAGGGCAAAAACGTGCAAAGTCGGCTGCAAGGCTCCCAGTTCGATGCGTGATAGGTCCAGAACCGTATTCAGCATGTCGGTAGTGGTCGTGACGGCCGTCCGGGCCTTGACCAGCAGTTGCCGTTGTTGGGGACCGAGCGAACTGCCGGCCAAGGCTGCCAGAAAGAATCCCTGAGCCTGCAGGGACTGGCGCAGGTCATGGCTGGCGCCAGCCAGTAGCTGACAGCGGGCCTTATCCGACTGCCGCGCACGATGCAAGGCGATGCGTACCTGCTGCAGGTCACGGTGTGCCCGCTGGGTGGTCTCATCCAGCAGCAATTGCCGTTTCAATTGCTCAACCAGACGCTCCCCACCCGTGCGTGCCCATTGGCAGAGTCCCAGGCCATAGAGCAGGAAAGTGATGCTCAGGATCTTGTGCAGGTCATCGCCAACGCGCAGAAGCCACATAGCGATCAGTACCGCCGGCAGCAGGATGCTTCCCAAGTACAGACTGGGCACAGCGCACTTCAGGGACGCGTTGACATTGCCGAGCGCGGCGAGCAGCACCAGCAGCAAGGCGCTGAAGGGCGTAGGAAATGCCTGCTGCAGGGCAATTCCGCACAGCATGGTCCAGACGACGCCTTCCAAGGTCCCCGCCAGCATCAGCACCAGAGTCACTGGCTGCACCAGGCCAACGTCCAGACCGAATCTTAATACCCGGCGAGCATATATTACTTGCCACATCCTAAGACTCAAGACGGCGACATACCAAAGCAACAATTGCGTTTGGATAAGGTCAGGGGCCCAGTCATTGCTCAGTGGGGCGAGGGGCGCCAAGGAAAAGCTGGCATGGAAGCCGTCGAGCAGGGTGAAGATCAAGATCAGGCTGGTAGCAAGCAGGGTGGTCTTGACCAGTGATTGGGTGAGTTCGTCCAGGATGAGCCGTAAGGCCTCCTGGCATGAGCGGGCATCATGCCTCACAGGACGAGTCCTAGGCGGCGTGCGGCATCGGCCGCTTCGGTACGGCTGGACACCTGGAGGATGGTCAGTATTGCCTGGACATGGCTGCGGACCGTGTGCTCCGAGCGCCAGAGCTGCAAGGCAATCGCCTTGTTCGTCAACCCGTGGCACAGCAACCCGAGCACCTCGCGCTGGCGTGGAGTGAGCGACAAAGGAGTGGCGGCGGTAGTCATTGGTTCGGGTGGCTCCCCGGAGATCAGCGCCTGGATCCGCTGCAGAAAGCGCTCCGGACATTCCGTCTTGGCGTGAAACTCCACCGCACCTCGTTGGATCGCCTCGCACACGATCGCCTCCTGGTCGAAGGCTGACACGATCACCACCTTCGCCAGCGGCCAGCGCTCCAGCAGCAAGGCTATACCTTCCAGGCCATTGGCACCTTTCAGTTGCACATCGAGCAGTATGAGGTCGGGTACCGGCAACACCTGGGCAAGCGCCTCCTCGATCGTGCTGGCTTCGCTGACCGTCATCTGCGCCAGTCTCATTTCCAACATCAGGGCCACGCTGGAGCGGAACAGTGCGTGATCATCAATGAGCAGGATCGAAGCGTTCGGCATGGACTTCTTAAACCTCAGTCAGTACATCGCCTAGCCAAACCACTGTTGTGTTGGTGAACTAATTACGGATCGGGTTACGTTTCTTCTCGGCAATCATAGGCGGCAGTCCACCCTTGAATTGGTGTCGTGGTCAAGTTTTAGTGGACACCGCGATATGCAATTTGTGGACACCGCGATATGCAATTTCAGGTAGTGGCTTTCTCGTAGTCGGCTGGTAATCTGTAGCCGAAGGTCGAGCGCAGTCGGTGGGTGTTGTAGAAGCCGACGATGTAGTGGGTGATGTCGGCGATGGCCTCGTTGTGGTTTGCGTAGCGGCGCCGCCAGACACGCTCCATTTTCAGGTTCAGGAAGAACCGCTCCATCACCGCGTTGTCCCAGCAGTTGCCCTTGCGGCTCATGCTGGCCACGCGCTTGTGCTTGGCCAGCAGATCGCGGTGGGCCTGGCTGGCGTACGGGCTGCCACGGTCGCTATGCACGATCAGTCCCGGCTTGGGCTGGCGCAGGGCGATGGCCATTTGCAACGCTGTTCAGACCAACTCGGCGGGCATGTTCGGCGCCATCGCCCAACCGACGATCTTGCGCGAGTACAGGTCCAAAACGGCGACCAGATACAGCCCGCCGCGTTCGGTGCGGATGTAGGTGATATCGGCCACCCATGCTTGATCGGGGGCACCGGGATTGAAGCGCCGAGTCCAACAGGTTGGCTGCCACTGGCAGGTCATGTCGGCTGTCGGTGGTGTGCACGAATTTGTGTTTCCAGCGCGCCTTCAGGCCCAGCTGTTTCATCAGGCGGCGGACGCGGCAACGCCCCGCCGCCAGCCCCTGGGCCTGCAAAGCCGCACACAGCCGACGGCTTCCGTAGTTGCCGCCACTGGCCTGGAAGGCAGCCTGCAGCGGCGTTGTGAGCGTGCACGCGCGCGGTACTCGCCGTCGCCGACTGGCGGCATAGACGCCCGAGCGACTCACGTCCAGCAATCGGCACAGGCGGGCGGTATCGGCCTTCTTCTCCCACTGCTCGATCACCTGCTGGATCACTTCAGTTCCCGGGCGAAGAAGGCCGATGCTTTTTTAAGATCGAGACGTCCTCGCGCAGGCGCTGGTTGTCCCGCTCCAATTCACGAATGCGCTGCTGCTCGGACGTCAGCGCCTTGCCGATGCCGGCTTGGCCGGTCTGCTCGGCATCGTACTGGGCAAGCCAGCGGCGCACAGCGCTGTCTATCAGGTGCTGGTCGCGGCACACCTGCGCCACGCTCAGGCCCTGCTCTCGGATCATCTGCACCACCTGTAGTCTGAAGGCGGTATCGAAAGGTTCTGCGGTTTTTCGCCATAGCTTGCGCGGGGCTCGTTGGGGTGATCATCCCCTATCGAGGCGTCTATGAGAATTAGACCAGTAAATGGTGTGGCTACTGCTGGTCGCAGCGCTGCAGCAGTATCTGCCGATGTCTTGTTGCGCTTGTGCGGCGCCCAGGTAACCGAGGATCCGTTTCTCACGCTTCACCGATTGGCCTGGGCTTCCAGCGCCTGGGTCTTCTTCCGGTGCCGGGCATTAGCCCCTTGCGCGCGAGCGCAACCCCGCCACGCTCTATCCGAGGCTGATGCATCCAGCGACGCTGCGCCGACCCGACCCGACCCGACCCAGCGAACGGGCCGTCTCACGCTTGAAGTCGAGCGTAAAGGAACGATGTTGTGTGCTCATTGAACAACTCTGTGACGACTATTAACGCCCAATAAGCTCTCCGGGTGGGTGGGCCACCATACTTTTCGTCAAAATGGACTATGGGTCTCCGCTCGTTGCGCCTTTAAGGTCAATTCGTGGTTGAACGTGGGTCGCCTCCTTGAAAAAGCAGCCGGCTTCCGTCCTGCGGTGAACCCTAAGGGGAAGGTGGCCCTCCTTGCGATCAGTCATTCAGTGCTACAGAGCCACCTTGGAATGCCACCATGCTGGTATTTCCCCCCTGCACGGACGGAATCTGCTCTCACGTCCTGACGGCTGCACTCCAGGCAGGGTTGTTTCGGCTGCTTGCCTACGGAACGGGGCCCATCTCTTTGGCAGCGACTCCACGCTTGCAACCCGGCACGACGCGCCACTTCTGGTTTGCCCTACCAGTCGAGCAGCGGCGACCCCACCCGACCCGCTGTACGACGGCGTTAGACAGTGATGCCGTCGTACTCGGCCCGGCGCCTGCACCCAACCCAAACGCCTCGTCTTTTCCCATCTGCACGCCTGTGCAAGAAAAAGGTGATCTCGTATGAGTCTGTTTCCTGAGTTCTGCAGCATCGTCGCCCAACAGCCGAATACCACGGCCGTGGTGGAAGATCAGCGAGCGATTTCCTTCCGGGAACTGGCGCAACTAGCCGACAAGGTCGCCGCCGGGCTGCTGCAAGCGGGCCTGCAGCCGGGCGACCGGTTAGCTATCCACCTGGGTAATCGGCTGGAACTAGTGGCCTTGTACTATGCGTGCCTGGACATCGGCGTAGTGATGGTGCCGATCAATAGGCGCCTTATCGCCAACGAAATCGAGCATCTGCTCCACCACAGTGGCGCCCGTTACTACGTCGGCGACCAGGAGACCTACCGCCGTTGCGCCGCGGTGATCGCGGGCGGTGCGACGGTGGAACGGGCCTGGATCGTCGCGGGTGAGGAAGCGCTCGAGGAGGAGCACTGTCTGCCCTGGTCCGCTCTGCTCGTCGCTTCGCGGGGCAAGCGGACGCCTGCCCACGCGGAGTGGCTCGCGGCGATTTTCTATACGTCCGGCACCACGGGCATACCTAAGGGGGTCGTGCATTCCCAGGCGACCCTGGCGCAGGCCGTCGGCCTGATGGAGGCTATGCTGCCACCCCGCACGGCCCAAGGCGCTCTCGGCAAGGGGCCCGTCCATTCGATGCTGGATGCGATCACGCCCTGGAGCACCCTGATGATCCTGGCCGCGCACCGGCAGGGGCGGGCTGTCGTGTTGCTACCCGAACTGACGGCGGAGACGACCCTGGCGCTGCTACGACGACTGCCGCTGAGCTTTCTGAAAGGCGCTCCCTCGCACTTCAAAAATCTGCTCGCTGCAGGCGAGTCCTCGTCAGCCACTCCCCTTCCCTCGCTAACGAGCACCTATAGCGTCAGCGGCGGTGATCTCTGCCCTCCGGAACTGGGGAGGCATTGGCGCAACCTATGGGGCGGCGCGTTGCGTGGTTCCTACGGGCTGACGGAGTCCGGCCCGATCTTCTGCCAACCCGATGTCGCCGCCACCGAGCAGTCGTCGATCGGCTGGCCGCTGCCCGGTGTCGATCTGCAACAGACGGAGAACGGCGAGCTGTTGATTCGCTCGCCAGCCAGTACCCTGGGGCTGTGGAACGGCCAGGAGGTGGATCGCCTGCCTACTGCGCGCTGGATGGCTACGGGCGATCTGGTGCAGCGCCAGGACGATGGCGGCTACCTCATCATCGGTCGGGAAAAGGACCTCCTGAAATGCGACGCTTATTCCATCTCCCCCGTGGAGGTCGAGCACGCGCTGCTCAAGCTGCCCGACATCGCCGAAGCCGTGGTGTTTGGTGTTCCTGATCCCACCATCGGCGAGCGCCCGGTCGCGCTGTTGCGTACCGCCAATGGGCGGGAGCTTCCCGCGCAGCGGCTGAAGCAGCACCTCGGGGCGTTGATCGCGGAATACAAGCACCCCCGCCAATACCTGTTCGTCGAGCACATTCCGCTGTCCTCCACGGGCAAGGTGAGCCGCAAGCAATTGGCGAGCGACTACCGAGAGATCCTCGGCTCCGCGCCCTCTACCTAGTCCCTTCAGTGACGCGCATTGCCTGCGGGACCGGCTCTACAGCGGCCCCGACACCAACCCTTTGCCCACCGCTGGAGTTCTCAACGTGAACGAGATCGAAAAAAACATCGTCGACATCCTGGTCGATGACCTGTTCATCAGCACGCCCCGCGCGGATATCGACCTCAACGCCAACCTGCGCACTGCCCTGGGGCTGGACTCTCTCGGGTTCAGTGAATTGCGCGCCCAGTGCGAATACGCCTTCGGCGTCAAGATCGAGGACGAGGACTTCAATCCGCAGCATTTCGACTCGGTGCATGCGCTGGCCCAGTTGCTGACCACCCTGCAGGCCAAGTGAGGGCGATCGCCATGAGCCTTCCGGCGAGCGATAAGCAGCCCCATGCACCACGCACCATGGGTTTCACCGAACTCAAGACCTGGCTGCGCCATCGTCACCCAATGGTGTATCTGGATCGTGTGCTCGACTACGAGCCTGGCGTCCAGATCAAGACGTTGATGGCGGTGTCGGGCCAGACTGACGCGCTCGCGGGTCACTTCCCGGAGCGGGCGATCTATCCGGCGAGCCACCTGATGCAGGCCATTTCGCAGTCGGCGATCATCCTGTTCCAGCTATCGACCTCGCGCCTGGCGGACGATGAGGTCACTCTGGTCGGCTCGATCAAGTCGCGCTTCATCCGCCCCGTGGTACCGGGCGACCTGGTGATCTTCCAGCTCGATTGCGAAAGCCTGCGGCCGGACTTCTTTACCTTCAACTGCCGAGCGACGGTGGACGATCGCAGCGTCGGGATGCTCAAAGGTTCGCTGGTCCGCAAGTCGCTCGCCGACTTGGGAGAGCACCTATGGTGAGCCGTCCCGTGGAGGCATGGGTCACCGGTATGGCCTGGTCGACCACCCTGGGCGACGACCTGGCGGGCGTCTGGCAAAGCCTGCTCGCCGGTCGCTCGGGCATCCGCGCGGTCGACTTCCCCATGGCGCTGCGCAGTCCCTTGGCCTCGCCCTTGCCAGACCTGGATCCAGCCCTTCCACTAGCAGAGCGGCAGCACCGGTTGACGGTGACGACCCTGCGCCGGGCGTTGCAGGACGCCGGACTAGCTGGGGCTACCGCCGAGGTGGTGCCGGTCCTGGCCACCAGCTATGGGCACCACCTGGATGTGCCGGAGACCGACTCGCTCTCCCGCTGGGCGGTAGCGGCGGCGCGAGAGGCCGGCTGCCAGCGCGCGCCGATCACCGTCAGCACCGCCTGCTCGGCCGGGGCCGACGCCCTCTTGCTTGGGTTGAGCCTGCTTCGCAGGGGCTTCGCCGATGTCTGCCTGTGCGGCGGTGCGGACATCCTCACGCCGGCCAAACGGCTCGGACATTCGCAACTGGGGACGCTGGCGGCGGATGGTTTGCGCGCCTTCGATCGCGCGCACAGCGGCACTGTGCTGGGCGAAGGTGCGGGTTTTCTGGTGCTGGAAACTCAGGCCTCCGCCCTGGCCCGCAGCGCGCGGCCCTACGGCATCTTCGCCGGGGCCGGCTCGGCCAACGACGCCGTGAGCGCGGTCGCGCCGGACCTGTCGGGTGGTTGTCTGGCGTTGGCCGTACAACGCGCGTTGCACGGCGCGGGCCTCACCGCCCGTGAGGTCGGTTGCATCAGCATCCACGGCACCGGCACGCGGCTCAACGACGAGGTCGAGGCCAAAACCTACAGCGAACTGTTCGCCGGTTCGCCACGCCCGCCGCTGCTGTTCGGCACCAAGGGTGCCTTCGGCCATACGCTCGGCGCCACTGGCGCGCTGGAGGCCATCAGTCTCCTGCTGGCGCTGGCTCACCAGCAGGTACCGCCCATCGTTGGACTTGAAAATCCCCTGGCGGGGATAAGCCTGCCGCTGGCCATGCGGACGGCGCTCGCCTGTCCCGCCGAGGTCGGCATCAGCGTGACCCTGGGCTTCGGTGGCTTCGATACCTGCCTGGTCTTTCAACGGGCGCGGGAGGCGAGGCGATGACCGAACTCGATTGGAGCGCCTACCACCTGAGCGCCCTTGGCCAAGCGGAGTCTCTGGCCGCCCTTGGCTCAGCGGCAGGCGCGGCGCAAAAAACCTCCGCCTATGCCGATCCGCTGTCCTGGCTGGTGTTCGAGGCCGTGGAGCGCGCCCTGGACAACTGCCGCGATGCGGTGCTGACCGCCTGCCAGACGGTGGGGCATATCGTCGTGAGCGACATCTGCACCCTGCACACCATGCAGCATATCGCTCGCGACCTGGGCCGGAATCGCCTGTCGCCGCTGCGTTTTTCCGGTGCCTGTCCGGGACTGGTCTGCAGCCTGCCAGGCCAGTTGCTGCGTTTCAGCGGTCCCAGCATGGTGCTGTCCATGCCGCCCCAGGACGGCCTGGTGCCGGCTGCCCTGCTCGCCCAGGACTGGCTCGATAGCGGCGCCGCCCGCTATGTCCTGGTGAGTGCCCACGAGCTGGCTGGCACCCAGCACCGGGTGCGCTGCACCTTGCTGAAGCCGCAGGCCGAGCGGATGGACCCATGACCGTGGTGGTCGATGCACAAGGCGTCCAGGCGCTGTTCGAGCGGGTGCTGCCGCTGGAGGCGGGCAGCGGACGCGAGCCTTTCGAGGAATTCGCCGCCCTGTGCGAGGGCTTGCAGCGTCTCGGGGTCAAGCCCGGGCGCGCGGTGTTGGTGGCGCTGCCCAACGGGTCCCACTTCGTGGCTCTGCTGTTCGCGCTGCTGCTCCTGGGCGCGGTGCCGACCCCCTTGCCCTACGCAGCGCCGCCCGGGCGCCTTCGCCGCATCGCCATGCTGCTCGGCGCCGACCTGTTGATCCTGCCCGGCGGCGCCGCCATCAAGGCGCTAGACGCGCAGGAAGCCGGACGGCTGTCGACCGACCTGCAATGGGCGCGGCTGAAAGACGTCAGCCCTCTCACCTACAAACCGGGCGAAGTGGTGCTGCTCACCTCAGGGACGTCCGGCATCTTCAGCGGCTGCGTGTTCGACAGCGCGGCGCTGCTGCTCAATGCCAGGCGACATGCGGCCTCCATCGGCCAAAGCGCTGCCGACCGGCTGTTGATCAACCTGCCGCTGTTCTACTCCTTCGCCTTCGTGGCGCAATTGCTCAGCAGCTACGCCCTGGGCAACGAAGTGGTTCTGGCCACCCCGCCGTTCACCCCGATCCATTACCACCGCAGGCTCCAGGACCTCGGCATCACCCTGTCTTCGTTGACGCCCGTGATGATCACGGCGTTGTGCGCGGCGGGCCTGGATGAGCTGCCGCCCTCACTACGCCGCTTGACGATCGGGGGCGATGCGTTGGCCGCCGAGCTTGTGCCGCGGCTGCTGGCCCGTAACCCGGATCTCGAGCTCTATCTGACCTATGGCCTGACCCAGGCCGGCCCGCGCGTTGCGACACTGGCCGCGCACCTCGAGCCGGCCGAACGGTACGCCTCTGTCGGTCGGCCGTTACCGCAGGTCGAGGTCGAGCTGGCTGGCGCGCCGGGTGCTCGCGAAGGGGAACTGCTGGTGGTCACCGACACCGCCATGCAGCGGCGCATCACTGACGGCGAAGCGACCTGCCTGCCCGCGCTGCGCGGCCAGAAACGCCTGGTCGCCACCGGTGACCTCTTCCATATCGATGCGGACGGCTATCTGTTCTTCCGCCAGCGTAATCCGACCTTCGTCATGCGCCGGGGGGAAAAGCTCTGCCCCCGCTCGATTTGCGAAATCGTCGAAAGCCTGCCGGGGATCGTCAGTGCCCAGGCCTGGGTGCAGCCGAACGCCGTAGCGGACAACGAGGTAGCGCTGATCCTCGATGTGCAAAGCCACGACCCCGACCTCGATGAACGAGCGTTGCGCCGACAACTCGCCAGGATCCTGGTGCGCGCAGAGCAACCGGATCGGCTGGACGTGACCTTCGCCCAGCACGCCGTCTGGCAAAAAGGCCGCCGTTAACCGCTTCCAACATTTCTGCAGGAGTCTGCCCGTGACCACCTTCACCGTGCCCCTGATTCTGTCGGATGCCAGCCCTGCGGCGCTCGCCGCTACCGCGCAACGCCTGCGCACCGAGTACGCAACACGCTCCTTCGCCGAATGGCAGCTGTTCTGCCGACAGCAACTCGCACGCGACCACGTCGAATACCGCGCGGCGCTCTTCGCCACCGATCAGGCCAGCCTGCTCAAGGGACTGGAGATGCTGGCCCGCGGCAGGACCACGAGGCAGCAGGTGCTGGGCCGCGCCGACCAGGTGCGGCAGCCGGTACTGGTGTTTCCGGGCCAGGGACCGCTATGGCCACGGATGACGACCGGACTGAGCGCCGCCCTGCCAGGCTACCAGCAGGCCCTGCACCGCCATGGCGATCTCATAGAGGCTCAGATCGGCTGGAATCCGGCGCGGGCCCTCGCCGAGGGCGAGGACATCGATCGCCTCGTGCGCATCCAGCCGCTGCAATTCGCGCTGGCCTGCAGCCTGGCGGACACCTGGCGAGCCTTCGGGATCGCGCCAGCAGCGGTGATCGGTCACTCCGTGGGCGAAGCCGCCGCCGCCTGCGTGGGTGGCTATCTGGACGAGGCCAGCGGTACCACGCTCACCGCCCTCTGGGGTGAGACGCTCACTGCCATCGAAGGTCAGGGCGGAATGCTGTCGGTCGCCGCGGCGCTGGATGACATCCAGCCCTTGTTGGGCAACCAGGAAAGCCTCAGCGTCGCGGCCATCAACGCACCGCGCAGCGTGACCTTGAGCGGTACCCTGGCGGACCTCGATGCGTTGCAGACGCGGCTCACAGACGCTGGCTTTTGGGCCTGGCGCGTACCCGGCGGCCAGGTCGCCGGCCATGGGCCACAGGTGGAGCCGCTGCGCGACGCCGTGACGTCGCGCGCCCCGGCCAAGGCCTTGGCCGGACAGGTGCACTACTACTCTTCGGTCTGCGGTGAGCGGGTGAACGGCGAGTGTCTGGATGCGGATTATTGGTTCCGCGTCCTCCGCGAAACCGTACGCTTCCAAGACAGCCTGCAGGCCTTGATCGCCGATGGGCACCGCCTGTTCATCGAGGTGAGCCCGCATCCGGTGCTGACCTCGCTCATCGACGACGCCCTGCGTGGCGCTGGTGTCGCCGGCGGAGCGGTAGCCACTCTGGACCAGCGCAAGGATGATCGCGAAAGCCTGCTCCAGGCCCTGGCCCATGCCTTCGTGCATGGCGCCCCCGTGGACTGGTCGCAGGCGATCGAGCGGTTGCTGCCGGAATGGTCGACGTCGGTGGCACCCCCAGAGCCCCAGGCCACCACGGCGGTTGACGATACCTTCGCCTCGGCTCACCTCGCCCAACTCGGTGAGCCGGAACAACGCCGGCTGCTGCTGAAGCTGCTGGCGCAGGAGATGGCAACGCTGGTCGGCCAGCCGTTCGCCAGCGAGACCCAGTCGTTTCGCGACTGCGGCTTCACCTCGCTGAATGTGGTCGAATTCGCCCAGGCGGTGTCGGCCGCAGTCGGTGTCAGCCTGCCGGTGACCCTGGTCTACGACCACCCCACGCCTCAAGCCGTCGTCACCTATCTACGCGGCGTGCTCGGGCTGCTGTCGCCGAGCGAGCGCCAGGCCGCCCCCGTCGCGGCGGGCGCGCACCATGACGAGCCCATCGCCATCGTCGGCATGAGCTGTCGTTATCCCGGCGGCGCCACTAGCCCGGAAGCGCTCTGGGCGCTGCTGATGGAAGAGCGGGATGGGATCAGCGAGTACCCGACCGATCGGGGTTGGGACATCGCTAAGCTCTACGATCCCGAGCCCGGGCGGTTCCGCAAGATCGCCACCCGCACCAGCGGTTTCCTGCACGAGGCCTCGGTCTTCGATCCGGCCTTTTTCGGCATTTCGCCGCGCGAGGCACTGACGCTGGAACCGCAACAGCGGCTGCTGCTGGAGGTGTCCTGGGAGGCCCTCGAGCGTGCCGGGATCGACCCGGCCTCGTTGCACGGCTCACTGACCGGGGTCTACGTCGGCATCATGGGTACCGAGTACGGCACCCAGATCCAGCACGCCTCGGAGGACGTGACCGGCTATGGCTACATGGGCACGGCCACCTGCGTCGCCGCGGGCCGGGTGTCCTACTGCCTGGGCCTGCAGGGACCGGCGCTGGCGATCGATACCGCCTGCTCGTCCTCGCTGGTAGCCATCCATACCGCCTGCGAGGCGCTACGCAGCAATGACTGCCAGTTGGCGCTGGCCGGCGGCGTCACGGTCATGCCGACACCCGGCGTGCTGATCGACTTTTCCCAGCAACGGGTCCTGGCCCCGGACGGGCGCTGCAAGGCCTTCTCGGCGTCGGCCGATGGCGTCGGTCTGGGCGAAGGCGTCGGCATGCTGGTGCTCGAGCGCCTCTCCCAGGCGCAGGCCAAGGGTCGCTTGATCCTCGGCGTCATCCGCGGCAGCGCCGTCAACCAGGACGGCGCCTCCAACGGCCTGACCGCCCCCAATGGCACCGCGCAACAGCAGGTCATTCGCCATGCCCTTACCAATGCGGGTCTGCAGCCCGAGGACGTGGATGCCGTCGATGCCCACGGCACGGGCACCCGCCTGGGCGATCCCATCGAAGCCAATGCCCTGCTGGCCACCTATGGGCAGCGCCCGGCGGAGCGGCCGCTGTTGTTGGGCTCGATCAAATCGAACACCGGCCATACCCAGGCCGCTGCCGGGGTCGCCAGTCTGATGAAGATGGTGATGGCGCTGCGCACGGGCATCCTACCCCGCAGCCTGCACATCACCGCGCCCTCCACCGAGGTGGATTGGTCGACCGGCGCCATTGAGCTGCTCAGCGAACGGCGCCCCTGGCCAACCGTAGCCGACCGACCACGCCGCGCCGGGATTTCCTCATTCGGCGTCTCCGGCACCAATGCGCACCTGATCGTCGAAGAGTACGTCGCCCCTCCGGCAACGGGCGCCCGCCAGATGCCCGAGACCCAGGCGCCGCTGTGGCCGCTGGCGGCCAAGAGCGCCGAAGCCCTGCGCGAGTCTGCGGCGCGCCTGAACGCCCATTTACTCGAGCACGGGCAGCTTGCGCCGGGCGATATGGGCTACACCCTGGGCGTCTCGCGCAGTGGCTTCCCAATCCGCGCCGCGCTGCGCGGCTCCTCGCGCGAAGAGCTCCTGGAGGCCTTGCAGGCGCTGGCGAGCGGTACCGACCACCCAGGCCTGCTGCAGGGTACGGCGCACGCCCGGGCGCGCAAGCGGGTCTTCGTCTTTCCCGGCCAGGGCTCCCAATGGGCGGCCATGGGAATGGAGCTGTACGCCGCCTTCGCCGTCTATCGCCAAACCATCGACCAGGTCGAGACCGCGCTCCAGCCCTATGTCGACTGGTCGCTGCTCGCGGTGCTGCGTGGCGAGGAAGGTATGCCTTCGCTTGAGCGCATCGATGTGGTACAGCCCGCCCTGTTTGCGGTGATGGTGGCCATCGCACGCCTCTGGCAGTCGCTGGGCTGCACCCCGGACGCGGTGATCGGTCACTCGCAAGGCGAGATCGCCGCAGCCTATATCGCCGGGGCCCTGACGCTGGAGGATGCGGTCAAGATCCTGGCCATACGCTCGAAGCTGATGCTGGCCCAGGCCGGCACCGGCGCCATGGCTAGTGTCGTCCTGCCGGAGCAGCAGGCCGCCGAACTGGCCGAGCGGGTGGACGCCTCGCTGACCCTGGCGGTCTTCAACAGTCCCAGCAGCACGGTGATCTCCGGCGCAACCAATGCCATCGCGCGACTCCTGGAAACTTGCAAACGCGAACGCATCGTCGCCAGGCGCGTCGCGGTCGACGTGGCGGGGCACTCCCCACAAATCGAAGTCCTGCGTCCCCAGTTGCTGGCGCGCTTCGCCGACCTGCGTCCCCAGGCGACGCAGATCCCCTTCCACAGCACCGTCGCCGGACACGACCCAGCCATCCCTCTGGATGGCCGCCAGCTAGACGCGACCTATTGGTGCGACAACCTCTGCCTGCCGGTGCGCTTCGCCGACGCGGCCCAGGCGCTGAGCCGCACAGGCGATGTCACCTTCATCGAATGCAGTCCCCATCCGGTCCTCTTGCCACCGCTGGAAGAGACGGTTGGCGACCAGGCTAGCAGCCTCGGTTCGCTGCAACGCAACAAGCCTGCGGTCGATTGCCTGGTGGCCGGCCTCTCGCAGCTCTACACCGAGGGCCACCCGTTGAATTGGCGGGCGCTGTATCCCCAGGGGCGTATCGTCGAGCTGCCCACCTACCCGTTCGACCATAAGCCTTTCTGGCTCACCGGACAGGGACCGACCGATGTCGCCGGTGCGGGCCAGCGGGCCACCCAGCACCCGCTGCTGAGCGCGGCCGTGGATCTACCCGAGGGTGGCCTGCTGCTGACCGGCACCCTTGGACTCGGCGCCCATCCGTGGCTGGCGGATCACGCCGCGGCCGGTGTGGTGCTGCTACCTGGCACCGCCTACCTGGACATGCTGCTGTTCGCCGCGGCCCAGACCGATTGCAACCACCTCTTGGAGCTGACGCTGCAGGCGCCCTTGGTGCTGGAGGAACAGGGGCAGATCGATCTCTTGCTCACGGTGAGTCGGGCGGAAGTCGACGGCCTGCGCCAGGCCAGTCTGCATGCCAGACGGCATGCCGATGCCGCCGCCAATTGGGTCCTGTACGCCAGTGCGCAACTGGCGCCGACCGCCCCCGAGACGCTCGCTCCGCTCGACCAGGCCTGGCCACCGCTGGCCGCCACCCCGCTGGACAGCGCCACGCTCTATCAGCGGCTCAGCGAGGCCGGCTACGAGTATGGTCCGGCCTTCCGGGGACTCACCGCCGCCTGGCGGGACGGCGAACGGACCTATGTCGAGGTCATCCTCCCCGAAGCCCTGCCCACCGGCGCCCAAATCCTGCACCCCGCCCTGCTGGATGCGGCCCTGCATCCCTTGGCCCTTCCTGAGGAAGAGACCGCCGCGCCCTTACGGCTGCCCTTCGCGTTCACCGGCATCAGCGCAGCCGCGGATCGCCCGCGCCAGCTCCGCGCCGTGCTCCAGCGTACCGGGGCCGAGACCTATGCGATCAGCGCCTACGACGAGACGGGTAACGCCCTGCTGCACATTGCCGCGCTCCAGCTGCGTTCGGCCTCCCGCGACACCCTGCGCGACCTGGCCCGGGTCCAGCCCGCCCATGACCTGCTGCGGCTCACCTGGAGCCAGTTGCCAACACGGCCGCGCGCGCCACGCGCCGTAACGCGCTGGGCACAGATCGGCGCCGCCGAGCCAGGACTCGGTGCGCCGACCTATCCCTCGCTGGTGGCCCTCGGCCAGGCGTTGGACGCCGCCACGCCACCCGAGGTGCTGGTCTGGCGCTTGCCTGAGGCACCGGGCGCGAACATCGCCCTGGCCACCCGCCAGCTGTGCGCCGAGGTGATCGCCCAGCTGCAGGCCTGGCTCGCCGAGGAGCGTCTGGCCGATAGCCGATTGCTGGTGGTGACCCGCAAGGCCAACGCGACGGTCGCCAGTGAAGCCGTCGATCCGGCTCATGCGGCTCTCTGGGGGTTGCTGCACAGCGCGCAGAACGAGAATCCGGGGCGTTTGCTGTTGCTGGACACCGATGGCCCCCTGGCCGACCCGGCGCCCTTGCAGGCCGTGCTGGCCAGCGACCAGCGCCAGTTGGCCCTGCGCCGCGGCCAACTGCTGGTTCCGCAGCTGACCCGCAGCAGCCAGCACAGCAGCCTCACGCCGCCGCTGGGCGGCGGCGCCTGGCGCCTGGAGATCACGCGCGCGGGCAATCTCGACGATCTGGCGCTGCAACCGGAACCCCAGGCCGAGGCCCCGCTGGAAAACGGCCAGATACGCCTGGCGGTGCGCTCCGCCGGGGTCAATTTCTACGACGTGGTCTGCGCCCTGGGGCTGATTCCGCCGCAACACAAACTGGGGACGGAAGCCGCGGGCATCGTTACCGAAGTCGGCGCGGGCGTCACCGCTCTGCAACCCGGCGATCGGGTCCTGGTCATGAGCGAAGGCGCCTTCGGCCCGCTGCTGGTCGCCGACCAGCGCGCGGCGCGCAAACTGCCCGCCGACTGGACCTTCGCCCAGGCCGCCGGCTTCCCGGTGGCCTTCCTGACCGCCTACTACGGCCTGGTCCGACTCGCGCAGGTGCGTCCGGGTGACAGGGTGCTGATCCACGCGGCCGCCGGTGGTGTCGGCCAGGCGGCAATCCAGTTGGCGAAGCATCTGGGTGCCGAGGTCTTCGCAACCGCCCATCCGGACAAATGGCCGATCCTGGAGGCCCTGGGCATAGCTCCAGATCACCTCGCCAGTTCACGGGATCTGACCTTCGCCGCACGCTTCGGCGCCCAGCTCGGCGAACAGGGGATGGATGTGGTGCTCAACTCCCTGACCGGCGAGGCGATCGGCGTCTCCCTGGCCTTGCTCGGCCGCGGCGGACGCTTCATCGAACTGGGCAAGACCGAGGTCCGCGAGCCCGCCGCGGTCGCGATTCAATATCCCGGACGTCACTATCATTACCTGGATCGACCGGACAAGGATCCCCAGGACACCGGGCGGATGCTCGACGAACTGCTCGGGTTGGTGCACGACCGGATACTGACGCCCCTGCCGGTCACCGCCTTCGACCTGCGCGAGGCCGTCCAGGCCCTGCGCTGGATGCAGCAGGGGCGCCACACCGGCAAGGTGGTCCTGACCCTGCCGCGCACCCTGGACCCGGACGGCACGGTCTTGATCACCGGCGGCACAGGCACCCTGGGTAGCCTGGCGGCACGGCATCTGGTCGCCACCGGGCAGACCCGGCATCTGGTATTGGCCAGCCGCAGTGGCGCCCGGGCGGAAGGCGCCCTGGCACTGCGCCAGGAATTGGAGGCCGCGGGTGCCCAGGTCCGGCTGGAAGCCTGCGACCTGGCCGATCCCGAGGCCGTCGAACGCTTGCTCGACTCGCTGCCCGCCGCGCACCCGCTGACCGGCATCATCCACACCGCCGGGGTCCTGGCCGACGCCACCCTGCCCAACCTCGGCCCCCAGGAGCTGGAGCGGGTCTTCGCGCCCAAGGCGGACGCCGCCTCGATACTGCATGAACGCACCCGTCGGCTGGATCTGGCGGCGTTCGTCCTCTACTCCTCCAGCGCCGGCACCCTGGGCAGTCCCGGCCAGGCCAACTACGCTGCGGCCAACCGCTTCCTCGATGCCCTGGCGCAGACGCGGCAGCGCCAGGGGCTGGCGGCGACCTCCCTGGCCTGGGGCTGGTGGCAGCCGGTCACCGGACTCTCCAGCCGCCTCACGGCGGCGGACAATGCGCGGATCGCCCGGACGGGCTTCGCCCCCATCACCCCCGAGCACGGCCACGCGCTACTCGATACGGCGGTCGCCGCCCCCCAGGCTCTCTTCGTCGCGGCACCGCTCAATCCGCAGACACTGCGCAAGAACGCCCGGGCGGGTACCTTGCACCCGCTGTTCGAGCGCCTAGCGGGTGTCAGCCCCGGCGCGCGTGGCAGCGAGGGCCCAGCCAAGGTACAGGACCTGCGCCAGTTGCTGGCTGGACTCGACCCACAAGCCCGGACCAAGCAGTTGCAGACCATCATCGCGACCCAGGCCGCCGCCATCCTCGGCCTGGAAGATCCGGGCCAGGTGCTACCAGACGCGACCTTCAAGGAGAGCGGCATCGATTCGCTGATGGCACTCGAGCTGCGCAACCGGTTGGCCACCGCCTCGGGGCTGCGGCTGGCGGCGACCCTCACCTACGACCAGCCGACTCCGGCCGCTCTGGCGGCCTACCTGGGCGACGAGTTGTTCCCCGCAAGCGATGCCAGCGGGGCGGACAGCGCGGTGGTAGACGAGCCGCAGGTACGGGCGCTGTTCGCCAGCCTGTCGCTGAACGCCTTGCAGGAAGCGGGTCTGCTCACCCCGCTGCTACAGCTTGCCCAGCAGCCAGCGGTCACTCCGCCGGCCGCCGCGACGGCCCTTGCCACCGACCTCGAGACGGCGAGTGCGGGTGAACTCATTGCCCTCGCGCTGCGACCCAATGAGTAAGCGCCATGACCGAGACCAGGAACACCGACAGCGAGCGACTGACCGAAGCCCTGCGTGCCAGTCTGATGGCCAACGAAATGCTCAGGCGGCAGAACCACGAGTTGCAGGCCGCCGCCCAGGAACCCATCGCCATCGTTGCCATGGGCTGCCGGTTGCCCGGTGGCCTGGCGACACCGGAGGCGCTATGGCGCCTCGTCGAAGCGGGCGAGGCCGTGAGCGGCGCCTTGCCAAGCGACCGGGGCTGGCAGCTCGATAGCCTGTTCTCCGCGGAATCGCCGCTGCGCGAGCGCGTCGCCGGTTGGCGGGGCGGCTTTCTCGACGATGTTGCCGGCTTCGACGCCCCCTTCTTTCGCACTTCCGACCGTGAAGCCCAGGCCATGGACCCCCAGCAGCGCCTCCTGCTGGAGGTCAGCTGGGAGGTGCTGGAGCGGGCCGGCATTGTGCCCGCCAGCCTCAAAAACAGCGCCACCGGCGTGTTTCTCGGCGCAACCCAGAATGGCTATCTCGCCGATTTGGAGCGGCGTAACCCGGCTGCCGACGGCTATCGTTTGCAGGGCGGACTCAGCAGTATCATCTCGGGACGCATCGCCTTCGTCCTCGGCCTGCGGGGCCCAGCGGTGACGGTAGACACCGCCTGCTCCGCCTCCCTCACCGCCATCCACCTGGCGGTCCAGGCACTGCGTGGCCGCGAGTGCTCGCTGGCGCTGGCCGGCGGGGTGACCGTCATGGCCACGCCCGAGGTCTTCGCCGAATTCACCCGGCAGAACGGCCTGGCCGCCGATGGCTATTGCAAGGCCTTCGCCGAACAGGCAGACGGCACCTGCTTCGCCGAGGGTGCCGGCGTGCTGCTGCTGGAGCGGCTCGCCGACGCCCAGCGCGCCGGTCATCCCGTGCTGGCGGTGATCCGTGGCAGCGCGCTCAACCAGGATGGCGCCAGCAACGGCCTGACCGCACCGAGCGGCCCGGCCCAGGAGCAGGTGATCCAGCTGGCGCTACAGAATGCGCGGTTGCGCCCGCTCGACATCGATGTGGTCGAGGCGCACGGTACCGGTACCGCGCTGGGCGATCCCATCGAAGCCGGCGCGCTAATCCACACCTATGGACGCGGGCGCCCGCAGAAGCGGCCACTCTGGCTGGGCTCGCTCAAGAGCAACATCGGGCACACCCAACTGGCGGCGGGCGTCGCCAGCGTCATCAAAATGGTGATGGCGCTGAACCAGGGCGTACTACCCAAGAGCCTGCATGCCCAGGAGCCCTCCAGCAAGATCGACTGGTCGGACCGGACCGTGCGCCTGCTCGACACGGCGCGTCCCTGGCCCGACACCGGGCATCCCCGGCGGGCCGGCGTGTCGTCGTTCGGTTTCTCCGGCACCAATGCCCACCTGATCCTCGAACAGGCTCCACCGGCCGCGCCGATGGTCCGCCACACGACCGTCGCCGAGCTTGAAGGACTGCCAGCCGTCAGCTTCCCGCTGTCTGCCGCCTGCGCAGAAGGGCTGCGGGCCCAGGCGCTCCAGATCCTCCCCCTGCTCGAAGACCCGGCAACCGAGATCGACGCGCTCAATGCGTCGCTGGCCCTGCAACGCAGCGCCCTGGATCATCGCGCGGTGATCCTGGCCGGCCAGCGCGAACATGCCATGGTGCAACTCCGCGCGCTCGCCGAAGGCCGGCATGTTCCGGGGTTGATCCAGGGCCAGCGCTCGCCGAGCGGCACGACCGCCTTCCTGTTTTCCGGCCAGGGGGCGCAATGGCCGGGCATGGGGCGGCACCTGCACCGCCTCTGTCCGCCGTTCGCTGCGGCGCTGGATGAGATCTGCGCCGCCTTCGACCCGCTGCTGGCACAGCCGCTCAAGAGCCTCATATTCGCCGATCAGGGCAGCGACCGCGCCGCGCTGCTGGATCGTACCGACTTCACCCAGCCGGCCTTGTTCGCCTTCGAGGTGTCCCTGTACCGGATGCTGCGGCATTTCGGCATCGTCCCGGACGTGCTGTTGGGTCACTCCATCGGCGAAATCGCCGCGGCCCATGTCGCTGGCGTCTTCACGCTGGCCGATGCCGCCCGCTTCGTCGCCGTCCGTGGCCGCCTCATGCAAGCCATCGCCCGCGAGGGAGCGATGGTCGCCATCGAGGCGAGGGAGCAGGACGTCAGGGCCACCTTGGCCGGGCTCGAACAGAGCGTCGCCATTGCCGCCGTGAACGCCCCGACGGCCGTGGTGATCTCCGGTGATCGCAGCGCGGTCGAGCGCCTGGCTGCGGACTGGCAGCAACGGGGCCATCGCACCCAGGCGTTGCGCGTCAGCCATGCCTTCCACTCGCCGCACCTCGACGGCATCCTTGCCGAACTGCGCCAGACCCTGGCAGGACTCAGCTTCCACGTCCCCACCCTGCCCATCGTCTCGACCGTCACCGGTACGCCGCTGACCGCCGAGCAGGCGCGCTCACCCGATTACTGGGCGCAGCAGGCCCGCCAACCGGTACGCTTCGCCGCTGCACTGCACTGGCTGCTCGACCACCGCCTGACCACTGCCGTGGAAATCGGGCCGGACGCTGTGCTGACGGCGCTCGGCCGGACCAACGCGAGCCATCATCCCGCGGGCGATAAGGCGCAGTGGATCGCCCCCCAGCGGCGCGACAAGGACGATCCCCGCCCGCTGTTCGCAGCGCTCGCCCAGCTGTACACCCAGGGCGCCGCGCTGGACTGGCACCGGCTGCTGCCGCCGGCTCCCGCCATGGCCTTGCCCACCTATCCCTTCCAACACCGGCATTACTGGTTGCAGCCGCGCGCCGGCGCGACCGGTCACGCGGGCAGCCCGCCCGGCCTGCTCGCCCTGCAACATCCGCTGCTGTCGCACGGGCTCGAACGCGCCGATGGCCAGGGTTGGATGTTCTGGGGGCAATTGGCTGGTTCCCACCAGCCCTGGTTGCTGGAACATCGCGTCGGTGGCCAGGCGTACGGCGCCGGCGCCATGACCGCCGAGTGCATCCTGACGATAGGCAACCGGCTGGGCTGTCCGCGGCTCGAAGACCTGACGCTGCAACGCCTGGTGCCCTTGCCGGACCAAGGTGCGGTCGATATCCAGATTCATCTGGACGCGCCCGACGCCCAGGGTGTGCACAACGTCGCGGCCTATTATCGCCCGGCGGAGCAGGATGCCCCAGGTGGCTGGCTGCACTTCGCCAGCTGCCGGCTGTTGCCCGACCGCACCGAGCCACCGCTCTGGCCAGACCTGCAGAGCGCCGTCTGGCCACCGGCCCACGCCGAGCCGCTGGCCTTCGCCGACCTCTATGCGCGGCTGGCCGAACAGGGTGTGGAACTGGAAGGCTCCTTCCGGCGAATCGTCCGCGCTTGGCAGAGCGCGGAAGGCATCTACGTCGAAGCTGAGCGTGCCAATAGCGAGCCAGGCCCGACGTTCACCCTGCACCCGACGCTGTTGGACGCGGGCCTGCACTCGGGCCTGCTGGTCGAGGGCGCCGCGCCTCCCGCCGCTGCACCGCGCCTGCTGTTCTCCATGAGTGGCATGCGTCTGTACCAAGCCGGCGCCACGCAGCTACGCGGCCTGCTACAAATCAAGGCGCGACAAACCTCGCCTACCGCGCCCCACGACTACCGCATGCGCCTGGCGGATTACCAAGGCCGGGCAGTCGTCACCCTGGACTCCATGGTGCTGAAGTCGGCCAACACGGGGGCCATGCCACGCCGGCTCGTCGGCTACAGCCTAAGGTGGCGCGAGGTATCGCCCGACCCCGTGGCTGACCTATTCGAACCGCTCTGGCTGGGCTCCGCGGACGACCTGCCGAGCGACTGCGCCAGCGCTGCCTACCGCCACCTGACCGATGCCCTCACCGCCCTGGCCGCTACGCCACCCGGTACGGCGCTCGTCCTTGTACCGCCCCTACCCCCGGCCACGCCTGCCGCGGCGAACCGCGCCCTGCAGGCCCTGGCGGCAACGCTCCGCGAATGGCTGGAAGATGGGCGCACGGCAAGGCATGCGTTGCTGGTGGCCACCCGCCGGGCGGTGGCCACTGCCGATGACGAAGACGTGCCCAACCTGTCCCAGGCTGCTTTCTGGGGCCTCGTGCGCACCGTCCAGGAGGAACATCCCGGCCGCATCCTGCTGCTGGACCTGGATACCGTACCCGCCACAACGCTTGACTTCGACCGTGCCCTGAGGGTCGCCCAGGCTGGGGAAACGCAGCTGGCCATGCGCCGGGGGCGTTTATTGGCGCCACGGCTGGTGCGCTCCAGTGCGGTGGCGCCGGCAACCGAGCAACGGCTGGACGTACCGCTCGATCCTGAGGGCACCGTGCTGATCACCGGGGGCACCGGCACCCTGGGCCGGGCTCTCGCGCGTCACCTGGTCGACCAGCACGGCGTACGCCACCTGCTCCTGGTGAGTCGTCGCGGCGCAGCGGCGCCCGAGGCCACCGCCCTGGTGGAAGAGCTGGCAGAACGAGGGGCAGCCACCACGGTCGCCGCCTGCGATGTCGCTGATCCTCAGGCCCTCGCGCTGTTGCTGGACGGCCTGCCCGCACGGCATCCATTGACCGCCGTCTTCCATGTCGCCGGCGTCGTCGAGCCGGCGACCCTGCTGCAACTCACCCCGGCGCAGCTCGAAGCGGTGGTACGGCCCAAACTGGACGCCGCCTGGCAACTCCACCTGCTGACCCGCCAGCGGAACCTGGCCGCCTTCGTCCTCTACTCCTCGGCGGCCGGCCTGCTGCCCCAGCCAGGCCAGAGCCACTATGCCGCGGCCAACACCTTCCTCGATGCCCTCGCCCACCATCGTCGCCATCTGGGCTTGCCGGCCGTTGCCCTGGCCTGGGGCCTGTGGGCCGAGCGCTCGGCCATGGGCGAGCGACTGGCCGCCGAGGGTATCCAGGAACTACTCGACCGGGGCCAGTTGCCCATCGCCCTGGAGGATGGCCTGAGCCAGGTGGATCTGGCGTTGACCGGCACCCTGCCGCCGCTCTCGATCCCGGCCCGCCTGGACCTGCCAGCACTGCGCCGCCATGGGCCCCAGGCGCTGCTGCGCGAATTGCTCGCCGACCGCAGCGGGCAGCCGGCAAGCCAAGGCCCCGACGCCTTTGCGCAACTGGCTCCCAGCGAGCGACGGACACACCTGCTGGCGGTGATCGCCCAAGGGATCGGCGAAGTGCTCGGGCATCCCGATCCAGCGGCGATACCCGGCGATACCGAGTTCCTCGCCCTGGGCTTCGATTCGCTCACGGCCGTCGAGATGGGCAGTCGGCTGGCGGCCGCGACCGGCGTCCGCTTGCCGTCCACTGCCGTGTTCGACCATCCGACCCCCAACGCCTTGGCCGAACACCTGGGCGCCCGCCTGGACCAGCCGGAGCGGGCCCCGGCGTCAACCACGGCGGCAGTGGGCTTGATCTTCGAAGAACTGCGCGAGGCGATGCAGCAGGGGCGCCTGGCTAAGGGGCTGGAGCGCTTGGCGCACGCCGCGGCCAGAAGGCCGACGTTCGCCCCGGCTGCCGCCGAAGGGCAGGCACCCACGCCCACCTGGTCCCGCCAAGAACGTGACCGGCCATTGCTCATCTGCCTGAACTCCTTCCTGCCCGCCCGGGCTAATCTCACCTATCAACGCCTGAGCCGCGAACTCGAAGGCCGCTACAGCCTGGCGACCTTACCCCTGCCGGGCTACGGTAACGGGCCGTTGCCAGCTTCCGCCGAAGCTGCGGCAGTGGCGCTCGCGCACGCCGTCGCAGCCTGCGCCGCCGGTCGCTCCTTCACGCTGCTGGGTTTTTCCACCGGCGGATTGGTCGCCTATGCAGTCGCCGAGCAACTGCAACAGCGAGGCATCCACCCTGCGGCTCTCTGCCTGATCGATACCTACCCGCCGGCCGCCATGCGTTCGGCGGTCCTCGAGGAAGTCCTGAGCGACTGGCTGGAAAGCCGCAGCGATTTCTGGTCGACCGATGACGACGGCCTGAGCGCCATGGCCTATTACCTGGACCTCTTCGGCCGCTGGAGTCCCCTGCCACTGGAGGCTCCGGTCCTGCTGCTGCAGGCGGAGCAGGCCTCCGCAGCGGGCGCCAGCGATACCTGGCCGCGACTCTGGCCGCGTCTGACACAGGTGGTGAAGACACCGGGACGTCACTTCGCCCTGCTCAGCGATGAGGTGCCGCACACCGCGCAGCGCCTCATCCAGGTGCTGGCGGACTACAGCGGAGCGGCGTCATGACCCCGGAGCACTTCCACGATGTCCTGGATCGGTCGCCACTCTTCCAGAGCCTGGGCCTGAGCGTCGTCACCCTGAGCGCCGACAGCGTCTGCCTGGCCATCGCGGAGCCGCACCCGACCCACGGCGGCGCCTTCGGCGACCTCACCCAACCTGGCATCAACGGCGCCGTGCTGTGTGCGGCCCTGGAGGCGGCCATCGGTCTCTGCGGTCATGCCGCCCTCGGTCACACCCCCGCGGGCGTCATCGAGTTGTCGGTGAAGCTGCTGCGCCAGGTGCGCCGCCTCCCCTGTCAGGTCACGGCGCGGCTCGAGCGCCAGGCACCGGGCCTGGCGTTCGCCTCTGCGGTCCTGACCAATGCGCGGGGTACGCCTTGCGCCCTGGCCTCCGGCATCGTGGTCGCTACCCGTGGAGCCGCCGCCGAGCGCGGCCTACCGCTCGACTAGCCCCGGATCGGCCGCGCCGATCCTCAACCTGAAAACCAGTAGGAAGCCCATGAATCAAGCACTGACTGAAAACATGCAGGCCTTTCTGATCCGTCCCGAGCGCTATGGCCAACCCCTGCAGGCCATCCAACTCGAACGGGTGCGGATCCCCGCCCTGGGTCCGCACCAAGTCCTTATCGAAGTGATGGCCGCCGGTCTCAACTACAACAACGTCTGGGCTGCCCAGGGTAAGCCGGTGGACATCATCGCCGCGCGGCGCAAGCGCAACCGTGACGCCGAACCCTTCCACATTGGTGGTTCGGAAGCCTCCGGTTACGTGAAAGCCGTGGGCGACGCGGTCAGCCACGTCAAGGTAGGCGATACCGTGGTGGTGTCCTGCTCGGTCTACGACGCCACCACCATCGAATCGCGAGTGGCACCCGACCCCATGTTCTGCAGCAACCAGGAAATCTATGGCTACGAGACCAGCTACGGCTCCTTCGCCGAATACACCCTCGTCGAAGACTACCAATGCTTCCCCAAACCCAAGTTCCTGAGCTGGGAGGAAAGCGCCACCCTGATGCTCAACGGTCCGACCGCCTACAAGCAGCTCACTCACTGGGCCCCCAATACCGTCAAACCGGGCGATGCGGTCCTGATCTGGGGGGCGGCAGGCGGGTTGGGCTCGATGTCGATCCAACTGACCCGAGCGCTCGGGGGGCTGCCGGTGGCCGTGGTGTCCAGTCCGGAGAGAGGCCGCTACGCCTGCGAACTCGGCGCCGTGGGCTACTTGCTCAGAACCGACTATCCGCACCTGGGCCGTCTGCCGGACTTGAACTCCGACGCGCACAGCGCCTGGACCAAAAGCTTCGCGAGTTTTCGGCGCGACTTCTTCAAGGTGCTGGGCAAAAAGGAGCTGCCCAAGCTGGTGATCGAACACTCCGGCCAGGCCACCTTCCCCACCTCGCTGCAGATCTGCGACCGCTCCGGCATGGTGGTCATCGTGGGCGGCACGTCCGGCTACAACTGCGACTTCGATGTGCGCCACCTCTGGATGCACCAGAAGCGCATCCAGGGTTCCCATTACGCCAACATCCGCGAATGCCAGGAATTCCTGCAACTGGTCGAACAACGCCGGGTAGTGCCGACCCTGAATACCCTCTACCGGTTCGAGGAGACACCTAAGGCGCATCAGGCGCTGCTGAGTGGCGAAGTCGTGGGCAATGCCGCCGTGCTGGTCAAGGCCGAGCGACCAGGGCTCGGGGTCGGTTGTTGACCGCCGGCCCGCTTGCTGCGCGACCTCTTCCTCTTGCTCGGTTCTGTACGAAAAGTCGTCGAGCGAAGGTCAGGCGAGGCGAAAAAGGCTGAGGAAGCGCAGTTTACGAGTGGTAAATGAGCATTCCGAAGCCTTTTTCAACGAAGCATCACCGAGCGCAGGCACTTTTCGTACAGAGCCTAGGAGACCTCGCCATGTCCCAGACCCTAGACCATCCCTGGCTGGTACGTGCCAGCCGCGAGCAGCGGCCACGCACCCTCTATGCCTTTCCCTACGCCGGTGGCGACGCCCAGGCCTACTCGGGCTGGGCGACGCGACTCGACCCCTCCATCGAGTGGATCACCCTGGAATTGCCAGGCAGAGGGCGTTGCCCGGCAACTGTCTATGCCGACATCCAGGCGTTCGTCCAGGCACTGGTGCCTCTCTTCGCCGACAGCCAGAAACCCTTCGCCTTCTTCGGCCATAGCTTCGGTGGCCTGCTGTCCTTCCTCATCTGCCGAGCGCTGGCAGAGCGAGGGCTGCCCTTGCCTCGCGGCTTGATCCTGTCCGGCTGCAAGGCGCCCGCCTGCTTCGAACCTTTAGCGCAGCCAGCACTTTCCGATGCTGAGGTGCTGGCCCTTATCCGCGCCTACGGCGGTACACCCGAAACGGTCCTGAACAACCGGGCGCTGATGAGTTTCTTCCTCCCGACCATCAAGGCGGACCTGACCCTGGTTCGCAGCTATCGCTGGCAACCGCAGCCCCGCCTGCCGATCCCACTCTTGATCTTGAGCGGACGCCAAGACCCCACCCATGGTCTCGACGTCGCCCAGGGTTGGCGCGACGAAACCTCTGGTGAAACCACCTTCCAGACCTTCGAAGGCGGCCATTTCTTTATCAGGGACCAGCATTCCGAGGTGCTGGCGGCCATTGATCGGTTCTTGCTAAAGACCTTGTGAAAGCGACGCCAGCACTCGGTACGCCTGGGCTGCCGGTGTGCGCTCGTGACGCCCTGTACCACCCAGGCCAGGCTGTCCAACTGCACCGCGCGTCATCGTCGCCGGTCAGCGGCGTAGCGCTCAGGATGGCGTAGGCGTGCCCGAATCCTCGGCGTCAGCGCGATAGCGGCTAACTGATACGCCCAGGGTTCCGTAGACACTCAGGACCCTCGTTGCGCGTAGCGCCGTTCAAACTCTACAGGCGACAGATCGCCAGTTGAACCATGACGGCGTTTGGGGTTGTAGAACATCTCGATGTAGTCGAATACCTCGGCGCGAGCGGCGTCCTTGGTGGGATAGAACCGCCGCCTGATCCGCTCGCGTTTGAGCAGGCTGAAGAAGCTCTCCACGGGTGCGTTGTCGTGGCAGTTGCCGCGCCGACTCATGCTGCAGACCAAGCCATTGGATGCCAGAAAACTGCGCCAGTCGTCGCTGGTGTAGACCGACCCTTGGTCCGAGTGAACCAGGCAGCCGGAGGCGGGTTTGCGCCGCCACACTGCCGATAGCAGGGCCTGCACGACCAACTCGGTATCGGCCCGATCGCGCATCGCCCAGCCGACCACCTGTCTGGAAAACAGATCGATCACCACAGCCAGGTACATCCAGCCTTCATGGGTGCGGATGAAGGGGAAATCGCTCGCCTAGGTGTTCAGTCCCGGCATTAGATGGATCGGATCCACCTTGAACAGATCGGGTTCGGATGTCCACTGTTTGCAGATGAATTCGTACGGTGTCA
>NZ_JACHOF010000020.1:0-74867 GCF_014199765.1 Xanthomonas sp. 3058
TGTCCCGCGACGCTGGGCGGGCAAGGGCCCTGCAGCCAGGCCGCAGATAGCCGGCCTGCAGTAGGCTGACGCGAAGTCGTTTTGTTAGCCGCTCTTAGCCCGGCGGGCGCAGCCACGTGCAAGCGCGCCGCAGCAAGATGCCTGGAGGCAGCCACCTCGCATTGCCTGCGCGATCCCACGCAGCGCGTGGGTGCAGGATCTCCGCATCCACGACGCATCATGCGTTCATCGTCGAAGGCGGGCGCTGGTTGCAGTGGCGATGCGGCAGAAGCGCAGGGACGTTGCGCGCCTGGCGCGCACGTCGCTCGCTTACGATGCGGTGCGCGGACGCAGCTTCTGCACGCGATAGAACGTGTGGTCGCCGATGGTGGCCACTTGGTAGGCATTGCGCCAGCTCGGACTTGCGATTGCGCTTGCGGCGAAGTGACTCGCGCCGGGCACGATTTCCTTGCGTTGACCCACCGGCAGCGCCCAGTTGCGCTCTGCGGCCAGTGCCACATCCAACGCCTTGTTCCAGGCCTGGTCGTTCTTCAATTGGGTCCCCGGCGATACGATGGTCGGGGCAAACTGCTTGCGTGCGGTAACGACCTGACACATCGAGTCGCCCCACAAACCACTGTCGAGTCGACGCAATGCAACTTCCGCAACCGCCTGTTGGCCACGCAAGGTCTGGTCGCGTGCTTCCAGGTACACGGTGGTACTCAAGCACAGCGAATCTGCAGCCGGCTGCGGCAATAATTGCGACAGCCAAAGTATCCAAGCCAATTTCATAAAACTCCTTGCTCCGTATGGGCCGATCCGCAGAGCATCCAACGTGGATGTACCAGTGCAGAGGGCTTGGCGTCATGGGGAGGCGACCTGTCACGGGTCGCCCGGGCTCCGGCGAAAGAAAGCTCTAACCGGGGGCGCCCACCGGATGAGGTGGGTCAAAAAGTTGGCGCAAGGTAGGCGGCCATCACATAATCCCGGCTGAATAGGTGCGGTTTCGCCTGGGATTGCTAGTGGTGTCTGGTATTTCGTCGGGTGACGACGATGTAAATATCGTCTCGAATGCGTCGCATGCCCTTGGCGACTGCAGTAACGCACTCCAGTGTCGAGAAATCGCGGGCAATGCCTAGCGTAGGCGTGATGTCCGCGTCGATGTCAGGTGTAGTGCTAGCGCATGCAACGCCAATTCGTATTACACGCCGTCGTCACTGGTCGCTATGCGTTGAAAGCAGCGGTAGCGCAGATGTTCGGCGGTGTCTTTCCTGCACTGCTCACCACCTCGTGTGATACACACGGCGCCCCAGGCTAGTTATTGTGCGGCCTACACCACGGCGTATCGCGCTCTAGCAGTGATGTGCGACGCTTGCTCGGCGTGCATTGATGTGGCATCCGGTTGAGTGCAAGGCATTGGTGTCGCCATTCGAGCTGCATAACGGCGCTGGTTGGCCATTGCGCATCAGTGGATCGGATATTCGCTGCAGCGTGGATCGTGGTGACTGTTGGCGCCATCGAAGATGCGACGTTGTAGGTGCCGTCACTCATCCGCATCGTAAAATTTCAACGCGATCGTTGGAATGTCCGCAATGTTCGACGGTTGCCATCGAGCATTCGCTGCGAAGTGCGTCAGCACGTTTTTCAGCTGTTTGAGTTTGTACGTGTGTGGATCAAAGGTGCGGATGGAGTGCACGTCTTGGGTCGATGCGATGGAAGCTTTCGCGTTCAATGAAGTTGCAGCGTTCCCCTGAGAGCATTGATGCGTGTCCGCGCAATCAGGGTTGAGCTCGTGCGTAATCTCTACGTATCTGGCCATGTCGGCAATGCGGTCATGCGCATTACAAGCCTGGATCGACTATCTGCGCCCTGCTTAATCAAATCTGCTGCAGCGCGCAGGTAAAAACGCAGGGCATGCCGTCGTGGAGCGCAACCTGTGCCATGACCCGGATGCGACTCTGCATGGTGTGGTCAGACCCATTAGCGGGCACTGCTCGCTCCAGACCAGCGCGTGTCCAGCAAGGCATCGAGATGCCGCGCTGCTGTGCCGGCCTGCTTGTCACCGTACGGTTGCCGGCGCCTCGCGCGCGCATGCGCGCTCGGTGAGCGCTGGCGGGTGCCGCCATCAGGGCGTCGCAGCGGCGCGTTACAACCTCGCCGCCAACCGACACGCCTGATCGATCGCGCGCTTGGCATCCAGTTCGGCGGCGACGTCCGCACCACCGATCAGATGCGGCTGCTGGCCAGTGGCCTGAAGCGCGGCAAGCAGCTCGCGGCGTGGTTCCTGCCCGGCGCAGATCACCACCGTGCCGACATCGAGCAACTGTTCGGTGCCCTCCACGCGGATGCGCAGGCCAGCATCGTCCACGCCCAGATATTCCACGCCGCCGAGCATCTTGACGCCCTTGGCCTTGAGCGTGGCGCGATGGATCCAGCCAGTGGTCTTGCCTAGACGCGCGCCGGGTTTCCCGGGGCTGCGCTGCAGCAGCCAGACCTGGCGGGCTGGGTGCTCGGGCTGCGGTTTGGTCAGCGCGCCGCGGGTTTCGAAGCTGGGGTCCACGCCCCATTCGGCCATCCAGCGTGCAGGGTCCAGCGATGGCGACTCGCCGGTGTGCACCAGAAATTCGCCGACATCGAAGCCGATCCCGCCGGCGCCGATGATCGCCACCTTGTCTGCGGCCACATGGCGGCCCAGTACCACGTCGAGGTAGCTGACGACCATTGGGTGATCGGCGCCCGGGAAGTTGACCTTGCGCGGCTCGATACCGGTGGCCAGCACGATCTCGTCGAAATCGTTCAGATCCGCCGCCTGCACGCGTGTGTTCAAGCGCAACTGCACGCCGGTGGCCTCGATACGGTGACCGTAATAGCGCAAGGTCTCGTTGAATTCTTCCTTGCCCGGGATGCGCTTGGCGACATTGAATTGCCCGCCGATCGCATCGCTTGCATCGAACAAGGTGACCCGGTGGCCGCGCTCGGCCGCCACCGTCGCGCAGGCCAGGCCGGCGGGGCCGGCACCGACCACCGCAATGCGCTTGGGATTGGTGGTCGGTGCATAGATCAGTTCGGTTTCGTGCGCTGCGCGTGGATTGACCAGGCAACTGGCCAGCTTGTTGTCGAACACGTGATCCAGGCAGGCCTGGTTGCAGGCGATGCACGTATTGATGGCCTGCGACTGGCCGGCGCGGGCCTTGTTGGTCCACTGCGGGTCGGCCAGCAACGGGCGCGCCAGCGACACCATGTCGGCCGCACCATCGGCCAGGATGCGCTCGGCCACGTCCGGCATGTTGATGCGGTTGGTCGCAACCACCGGGATGCGCAGGTGCGGCTTGAGTTTGGCGGTGACGCCGGCAAACGCCGCGCGCGGCACCGAGGTGGCGATGGTCGGGATGCGCGCCTCGTGCCAGCCGATGCCGGAATTGATGATGGTCGCCCCGGCCGCTTCGATCGCCTGCGCCTGCGCCAGGATCTCCTGCCACTGGTTGCCGCCTTCGACCAGGTCCACCAGCGACAGCCGGTAGATGATGATGAAGTCCGGTCCGCAGGCTTCACGGATCCGCTGCACGATCTCCACCGCAAAGCGCATGCGCTTTGCGGCATCGCCGCCCCAGGCATCGTTGCGCCGGTTGGTGCGTGCGGCGGTGAATTCGTTGATCAGATAGCCTTCCGACCCCATCACTTCCACGCCGTCGTAGCCGGCCTCGCGCGCCAGCCGTGCGGCGCGTGCATAGGCGGCGATCTGCCGATCGACGCCACGTGTGGACAACGCACGCGGGGTGAACGGGTTGATCGGTGCCTTGATCCTGGAAGGCGCCACCGACAGCGGGTGATAGGCATAGCGCCCGGCATGCAGCAATTGCATGCAGATCTTGGCGCCGTGCGCGTGCACTGCCTGCGTGACCTGGCGATGCGGGCGCACTTCCCACGGCCACGACAACTTGCCGCCGAAGGGCTTGAGCCAGCCCACCACGTTCGGGGAAAAACCACCGGTGACGATCAGGCCGACACCGCCGGCCGCGCGCTCGGCGAAATACGCGGCCAGTTTGGGGAAGTCGCGCGCCCGGTCTTCCAGACCGGTATGCATCGACCCCATCAGGACGCGATTGCGCAATTGCGTGAAACCGAGATCCAGTGGGGCGAACAGGTGCGGGTAGGGCGGGACGGGCGTGCCGGTGGCGGGCGACATAGCATGGATACGCTGGCGTACGGAGTGCGCACGATGCAGGCAAACGCGCTCGTCGGCAAGTCTTGACACATGCTGCCGGTGTCGGCGGCACCGGCAGGCGAGGTCGGGCACTGTTTCGCAGGCCTGGTAGGTCCTATCCCACGCCACTGCGTTGAAGGAGCCAGCCAGCGCGGTTGGCTTACCAGCCAGCCAGGACCAGTTTGCCGATCGTGCCGCCGCTTTCCAGTCGCCGATGCGCCTCGCGCAGTTGCTGCGCATTGATCGGCGACAGCGTCTCGGTGTGTGTGGTGCGCAGTTCGCCGGCATCGATCAGGCTGGCGGCGCGGTTGAGGATGCGGTGCTGTTCGATCATGTCGTCGGTCGCATAGCGAGACCGCGTGAACATCAGCTCCCAATGGATGCCGATGCACTTGGACTTGTACGGGTCGCCAATCGGCAGCGGGCCACGCGGTTCCACGATCAGGCCCACGTGCCCTTGCGGTGCCAGGATCTCGCCCAGCTGCTGCCAATAGCGATCGGTGTCGGCCAGGTTGAGCGCCGCATCCACCGTCTGCATGCCCAGCGCCTGCAGCTGCGGGTGCAGCGGCTGGTGATGGTCGATGACATGCTGTGCGCCCATCTGCCGCACCCACTCGACGGTTTCCGGCCGCGAGGCAGTCGCGATCACGGTGAAACCAGCATGCCGCGCCAGCTGGATCGCAATCGACCCCACGCCGCCGGCACCGCCGATGATCAACAGGTGCCTGCCGCGATTGCGGTCGCCGTCGAACGCAAACGGCATGCGCTGGAACAACAGCTCCCATGCCGTCAGCGTGGTCAAGGGCAGGGCTGCGGCCTGGGCGAAGCTCAGCGAAGTCGGCTTGCAGCCGGCGATGCGCGCGTCCACCAACTGATACTGCGCGTTGCTGCCCGGTCGTCCGATGTCGCCGGCGTAATAGACCTCGTCGCCGACCACGAACGCGGTGACGTCCGGGCCGATGGCTTCGACCACGCCGGCCGCGTCGTAGCCCAGGATCTTGGGCGCGTCCAGCGTCTGCGGCTTGGGCGCGCGGACCTTCGTGTCCACTGGATTCACCGAAATCGCTTCGACGCGTACCAATAAGTCATACCCCGATGGCGCTGCCGGCGCCGGGAGCTCCATGTCGCACAGGGCGTCCGGATCGTCGATGGGAAGGTGGCGGGTGATGGCGACGGCTTTCATCTGAGCGCTCCGGGTGGGGGAGTTCAGGGTGCGTTGTGGCGCCGTCACCCGCAACCACTGGCAGTGCAATTCAGCTCGGACAGGCTCCTGCGTTCACCAATGTGGTCGCCACGCAACACAACCGCCGCCCGTTGCCGACGATCCGGAACCGTATTCACCTGGGTCAATTGGGCTGCCGTTCATCCGTGCTGATACCGCGATGCAAACGATGAGCGCTTTCCTTCATAAAACTGTATACGTAGGATTGTGTGGGCTTGGCGGATCTGGTGATTGCTTTCACATGTTATATGACCGTTAACGCGATCTTCACTGAAGCGGGCTTAATCTGCGCCCCGATGGCTCTGGATGTGATGAGCATCTTTACCAAGAACACCGCCTCTATCGGTTTTTATCTCCCAAAGAAGGAGCTGTATAAATGAACAAGAAAATTCTCACTGCCGCGTTGCTCGGCGGTCTGGCAGTTGCCCAGGCTGCTTCCGCGCAGGAGTTCGATGACCGTTGGTACCTGACCGGTAGCGCTGGCTTCAACTTCCAGGACAGCGATCGTCTGACCAATGATGCTCCGTTCGTCACCTTGGGTCTGGGCAAGTTCGTCAGCCCGAACTGGTCGATCGACGGCGAGCTGAACTATCAGAACCCGAACTTCGATGCCAACCAGGACCAGAACTGGAGCCAGTACGGCATCTCGTTCGACCTGCGTCGCCACTTCATCCAGGAAGGCCGCGGCTGGAACCCCTACCTGCTGTTCGGTCTGGGCTATCAGCGTTCGGAAGAAGAGTTCGACGCCACCCCGAACCCGGTTTCGCCGGGCCAGCAGAAAGACGGCAACTTTGCCGCCAAGGCTGGTGTCGGTCTGCAGACCACCTTCGACAAGCGCGTCGCCGTGCGTGCCGAGTTGGCCTACCGCGCTGACTTCAACGACCAGAGCGTTGCTGCTCCGCAGGAAGACTGGTTCGGCGACGTGCTGGCTTCGGTCGGCGTCGTGATCCCGTTGGGACCGGCTCCGTCGACCGCTCCGCCGCCGGCTCCGGCTCCGGTTGCCCCGAGCTGCGCAGACCTGGATGACGACGGTGACGGCGTCAACAACTGCGACGACAAGTGCCCGGCTTCGCAGCCTGGCCAGACCATCGGCCCGGACGGCTGCCCGGTTCCTGTCTCGATCGACCTGAAGGGCGTGAACTTCGACTTCAACAAGTCGACCCTGCGTCCGGACGCTGTGTCGATCCTGAGCGAAGCGACCGAGATCCTGAAGCGTTACCCCGACCTGAAGGTCGAGGTTGCCGGTCACACCGACTCGAAGGGTACCGACGCGTACAACCAGAAGCTGTCCGAGCGTCGTGCGACCACCGTGTACGACTACCTGACCAAGAACGGCGTTGACGCGTCGCGCCTGGTCGGCCCGATCGGCTACGGCGAGAGCCGTCCGATTGCTCCGAACGCCAACCCGGATGGTTCCGACAATCCGGAAGGCCGTGCGAAGAACCGTCGTACCGAGCTGAACGTCCAGAACTAATTGGGCCGCTAGCTTGCTTCATACAAAACCCGGCCTTGTGCCGGGTTTTGTCTTTGTAGGGCCAGGGCAAGCGGGCTGATCAGCCGTCAATGCTGTCTGTGTTGCCATCCGGACACGGTTCCGGTTGAAACAGCGTTCATCGCTGCCTACACTCGCCGCGTCAACACCATCCTCATACTGGAAGAACCCGATGCTGCGTACCGCCACGGCAGGATTGCTCTGTCTCGTCTTGATTCCCGCCGCCTACGCCGCTCCGAACTGTGCCGGCAGCACGGTGTCCCAGCCGCTGCCGTTGCCCGCCACCGCCATCGCACCGGCGGCTGCCGAGTTCTATACCCGCAGCGTGCAATTGGGCATGCCCACCGGCGTGCTCGCCCAGCCTTACACCAGCGAGCAATCGGTGGACCGCGTGCTGCTGCGTCTGCGCGTTGAAGGTTGCCAGGACCTGGCCAAGGTCATTCCGCCCGGTGGCACCGTCAATCCGAACGATCCGGCCGCCTACAAGGCCACCACCGCGTTCGACAACACGCCGTGGCGCTTTGACATGAGCCAGAACGGCAAGCGCATGACCGCCGAAGAATTTGATGCCTGGATGAAGGCGCGCGGCGTGCGTGTGGTCAAGGCACGTCCGGTGCCTGCCGCTGCCGCACCGGCGCCGGCTGCAACGGCAACGCCGCCGGCCGACGCCAAGTCGGTCGAAAAAAAGTAAGCGGCCAGGTCGGGACGGGATGACCCGGCGACCTGCGCCGGCAACGTCCCGGCAGCGCAGTCGTGGTCCGGCATCGGCAGGCGCGTCCCGCGCGTCCGCCGCAGGACCGGCTGCAACCGCCGCGCCACGGCATGGCCTGGCGCGGGTGTTGTCCAAGCTCGGCGTGTGTTCGCGCACCGAAGCGGCGCGCTGGATCGCCGATGGGCGGGTCAGCGTGGCGGCGCGGGTGGTGCGCGACCCCGAATTTCCGATCCGTGCCGATCAACACGAAGCGATCGCAGTCGATGGTCAGCCATTGGCCGGGCCTGCGCGGGTCTATTTGATGCTCAACAAGCCACGTGGCGTGGTCACCACGGTGCGCGACGAGCAGGGCAGGGACACGGTGTATCGCTGCTTCGACGGCGCCGGCCTGCCGTGGATCGCGCCGATCGGGCGGCTGGACAAGGCCAGCGAGGGGCTGCTGCTTTTCAGTAACGATCCGCAATGGGCAGCGGCGGTGACCGACCCCGCGACCGGGCCGGACAAGACCTATCACGTGCAGATCGATTGCCGCCCGAGCGCTGCGCAGCTGGCACAGTTGCAGGCCGGTGTGATCGATCCCGACCCGGATGGCACCACCGGTGCGCTGTTGCGCGCCAAGCGGGTGAGCGTGCTGCGCGAGGGCGAGCGCAATGCGTGGCTGGAGATCGTGCTGGACGAGGGGCGCAATCGGCAGATCCGTCGCCTGCTGGCGGGGTTGGACATCGGTGTGCTGCGCCTGGTGCGGGTGGCGATCGGTGCGCTGGCGATGGGCGAGTTGGGCAAGGGAGCGTGGCGGATGCTAGGCCCGGCCGAAGTCAAGGCGCTGACTGCGGCTCCCGCCACCGTGCCAGACGCGCGCTGAGCAGGGCGCTCACGACCTCAACGGCACGCGTGTTGCCGGCACCGTTGGCATCGTGGTGGCGGCCTTTGGTGTGATTGCAGCTGGCACAGGCCAGGGCGAGGTTGCGCGCCGCATTCGGGTCGTCGCCGACCAGCGCACACAGCGCGGTCGCAGCGCGGCGGCCGAACCAAGCCTGCGGCACCACGTGTTCCAGCGTGGTGTGCCCGAGTGGTTCGCCATCGGCGCGCACCTGCAGACGCCGACGGCAATGCAGGCAACGGGTTTCCCAGTGGCCGCCGACCAAGTGCGCTTGGGCATCGGTGTGCGCCGCCAGCAACAGCCGTTGGCGCAGCACCGTGCGCATGCTCAGGCGTCAATGACCTTGAGCTCGCGGCCGATCTTGATGAAGGCGTCGATGGCCTGATCCAGATGTTCGCGCGTGTGCGCGGCGCTGATCTGGGTGCGAATGCGCGCCTGGCCCTTGGGCACCACCGGGAAGAAGAAGCCGATGGCGTAGATACCTTCTTCCAGCAAGCGCTCGGCGAACTTCTGCGCCAGCGGCGCGTCGTAGAGCATCACCGGGCTGATCGGATGCACGCCGGGCTTGAGGTCGAAGCCGGCGGCGGTCATGCGCTCGCGGAAATAGTGGGTGTTTTCGACCAATTGCGTGCGCAGCTCGCCGGCCGCTTCCAGCATCTCGAACGCTTTGATGCCTGCAGCCACCACGTGCGGCGGCAGCGAGTTGGAAAACAGGTACGGGCGCGAGCGCTGCCGCAGCAGTTCGATGATCTCGCGCCTGGCGGTGGTGAAGCCGCCCAGTGCGCCGCCCATTGCCTTGCCCAGGGTGCCGGTGATGATGTCGATCTGGTCCAGCACGCCCTTGACCTCGGCCGAGCCGCGGCCGGTGGCGCCCAGAAAGCCGGTGGCATGGCATTCGTCGATATGCACCAGCGCGTTGTACTTGCGCGCCAGCGCGGTGATCTCGTCCAGCGGCGCGATGAAGCCGTCCATCGAGAACACGCCGTCGCTGGTGATCAGCTTGGTCTTGCACCCGGCGGCATCGGCGGCCTGCAACTGCGCCTCCAGGTCGGCCATGTCGCAGTTGGCGTAGCGGAAGCGCTTGGCCTTGCACAGGCGCACGCCGTCGATGATCGATGCGTGGTTGAGCGCATCGGAAATGATCGCGTCGTGCTCGCCCAGCAGCGGTTCGAACAGACCGCCGTTGGCATCGAAGCAGGCAGCGTAGAGGATGGTGTCTTCGGTGCCGAAAAATTCGGCAATGGTGCGCTCGAGTTGCTTGTGCAAATCCTGGGTGCCGCAGATGAAGCGCACCGAGGCCATGCCGAAACCATGCGTGTCCAGCGCGTCCTTGGCGGCCTGGATGATGTCCGGATGGTCGGCCAGGCCCAGGTAGTTGTTGGCACAGAAGTTGAGCACGCTGCGGCCGTCGGCCAAGGTGATCCGGGCCGACTGCGGGCCGGTGATGATGCGCTCGGACTTGAACAGGCCCTGGGCCTGGATGGTCTCCAGTTCGGCGGCGTAGTGGGCAGTCAGCGCGGCAGGTGCGTTGGTCATGGCGATCGCAGTGGCAAGGAGAGGCACAATGTTAACGATCACGGTGACATACCACTACGTCATGCAAAATGAGCATAAGCCTTGGCCCTGATGTCATTTCACCGCCTGCGTGCCGCTGCGCAGCATGGCATGCTTGCTGTTCGGCTGGGCCCCCCACCAGCTGCGCCCCACCGGCCTGGAGATTGCTGTGACCCACCCCCGTTTCTGTCTTGTGTCGCTCTTGTTGTCTGCAATGCTGGCGCTCGCCGGCCCGGCTGGTGCACGCGACATCGGCCTGCTCAACGTGAGTTACGACCCTACCCGCGAGTTCTACCGCGACTACAACGCCGCCTTCGCTGCGCACTGGAAACAGCAGCATCCGCAGGACACCGTCACGGTGGAAACCTCGCATGGCGGTTCCGGCAAGCAGGCGCGCGCGGTGATCGACGGCATCGAAGCCGATGTGGTCACCCTGGCGCTGGCCTACGACGTGGATGCGATCGCGCAGAAGGCCAAACTGATCGACAGCGGTTGGGAAAAGCGCCTGCCCGACAACAGCGCGCCGTACACCTCGACCATTGTGTTTCTGGTGCGCAAGGGCAACCCGAAGAACATCCACGACTGGCCTGACCTGCTGCGCTCGGGCGTGGCAGTGGTGACGCCCAACCCCAAGACCTCCGGTGGCGCGCGCTGGAACTACCTGGCTGCGTGGGCGTATGCCGACCATATCTTCAAGGGCGACCACGAGCGCATCGTGCGCTATATGCAGGCCCTGTTCCGCAACGTACCGGTGCTGGATACCGGCGCGCGCGGCGCCACCACCACCTTCGTGCAGCGGGGGATTGGCGATGTGTTGCTGGCCTGGGAAAACGAAGCGCTGCTGGCGCGCGAAGAGCTGGGCAAGGACAAGTTCGAAATCGTGGTGCCGAAATTGTCGATCCTGGCCGAGCCGTCGGTGGCGCTGGTCGACAAGAACGTCGACAAGCGCGGCACGCGCGCGGTGGCTGAAGACTACCTGCGCTACCTGTATGCACCGGAAGGCCAGAAGCTGGCAGCCAAGCATTTCTATCGCCCGCGTCACCCGGAATTTGCCGACCCCGCCGATCTGGCGCGTTTTCCGCAGATCAAGCTGGTGACCATCGAACAGGCGTTCGGATCGTGGGACAAGGCGCAGCAGGAACACTTCGCCGACGGCGGCATGTTCGATCAGATCCAGGCAAAAAAGTAGGCAATGCGGATGTCGGTTGCACCTCATCCCGCGCGGCCAGTGCGCCGACGCGTGATGCCAGGGCTGGGCTTGAGTCTTGGCATTACCCTGGCCTGGCTCGGATTGATCGTGCTGATCCCGTTGCTGGGCGTCTTCGTCAAGACCAGCGGCCTGGGTTGGGACGGATTGTGGCGGGTCTGGAGCGAGCCGCGGGTGCTGTCGGCGCTGCGGGTGAGCTTTGGCACCGCGTTCGTGGCCGGTGCGTTCAATGCAGTGATGGGCACCTGGGTGGCCTGGGTGTTCGTGCGCTACAGCTTTCCCGGCAAGCGATTGTTCGATGCGGTGATCGACCTGCCGTTCGCGTTGCCGACTGCGGTGGCCGGCATCGCATTGACCGCGTTGTACGGTGGCAATGGCTGGATCGGCCGCTGGCTGGAGGCGATCGGCATCAAGGTGGCCTACACCCAATTGGGTATCGTGCTGGCGCTGGTGTTCGTGGGTCTGCCGTTCGTGGTGCGGGTGGTGCAGCCGGTGTTGGCCGAGAGCGAACGCGAGCTGGAAGAGGCGGCCGCCACGCTGGGTGCATCGCGTTGGCAGTCGGTCACGCGGGTGGTATTGCCGGCGCTCTGGCCTGCGGTGCTGACCGGGTTCGCGCTGGCGTTTGCGCGCGGCGTGGGTGAGTACGGCTCGGTGATCTTCATCGCCGGCAACCTGCCCAATGCCACCGAGATCGCGCCGCTGCTGATCACCATCCGGCTGGAAGAATTCGACTATGCCGGCGCCACTGCAATTGCCGCGGCCATGCTGCTGCTGTCGTTCGTGATCCTGCTGGTGGTCAACACATTGCAGGCGCGCCTGCTGCGCTATCAACGGAAACCCGCATGAACGATGCCGGTTCGTCATCGCCTTCGGTGCTGCCCTCGCGCGTCGTGTCAGATCGGGCCCGCCGCATCACCGAGTCGGCCACCAACGAGCCGCGTTGGGTGCAATGGTTGATGATCCTGGGCGCCCTGGTATTCCTGCTGGCGTTCCTGCTGTTGCCGCTGGTGCTGGTGTTTGCCGAAGCGCTGCGCGGCGGTTGGGACACCTTCCTGCGCGCGATCGTCGACCCGGATGCGTTGTCGGCGATCAAGCTGACCCTGATCGTGACCGCCATCGTGCTGCCGTTGAATCTGGTGTTCGGCGTGGCGGCGGCGTGGGCGGTGAGCAAACATCGGTTTCCCGGCAAGCGGTTGCTGGTCAGTCTGATCGACCTGCCGTTCTCGGTGTCGCCGGTGGTGGCGGGTTTGATCTTCGTGCTGATCTTCGGTCGCGGCGGTTGGGCGTGGCCGTTGATCGACGACGGTTGGCGCGTGCAGTTGCCGTTTTTTGGCGACATGCTGATCCAGCTGCCGCGCATCGTGTTTGCGTTGCCCGGCATCGTGCTGGCGACGACCTTCGTCACTTTCCCGTTCATCGCGCGCGAGCTGATGCCGCTGATGGAGCAGCAAGGCAGCGACGAGGAACTGGCCGCATTGAGTCTGGGTGCGAGCGGGTGGCAGATGTTCTGGCGGGTGACCCTGCCCAATATCCGTTGGGGGCTGATGTACGGCGTGTTGCTGTGCGCGGCCCGCGCGATGGGCGAGTTCGGTGCGGTGTCGGTGGTGTCCGGGCATATCCGTGGGCGCACCAATACGCTGCCGCTGCATGTGGAAATTCTCTACAACGAATACGCCTACAGCGCCGCATTCGCGTGCGCGTCGCTGCTGGCATTGACCGCGCTGCTGACGCTGGCGCTGAAGACGTATCTGGAATGGCGGCACGGCGATTCGCTCGCCGCCAACCACCGACACTGAGGTGAACATGGGCATCCGCATCCACCGCCTGCGCAAGCAGTTCGAGACGTTCACCGCGCTGGACGACATCACCCTGGACGTGCGCCAGGGCGAGTTGCTGGCGTTGCTGGGGCCGTCCGGCTCGGGCAAGACCACCCTGCTGCGGATCATGGCCGGTCTGGAGCACGCCGATGGCGGGCAGGTGCTGTTCGGCGACGAAGATGCCACCCGCATGAGCGTGCAATCGCGCCGGGTCGGCTTCGTGTTTCAGCACTACGCGCTGTTCAAGCATATGGACGTGTTCGAGAACATCGCCTTCGGCTTGCGGGTGCGGCGTGGCAAGCAGCGCTGGGCCGAAGCGCGTATTCGCGCGCGGGTGGAAGAATTGCTGTCGCTGGTGCAGTTGCAGGGCCTGGAACAGCGCTATCCGACCCAGTTGTCCGGTGGCCAACGGCAACGTGTGGCGCTGGCGCGTGCGCTGGCGATCGAGCCGCGCGTGCTGCTGCTGGACGAACCCTTCGGCGCGCTGGACGCGCAGGTGCGCCGTGACCTGCGCCGCTGGTTGCGCGAGTTGCACGAACGCACTGGTCTGACCACGGTGTTCGTGACCCACGATCAGGAAGAGGCGCTGGAACTGGCCGACCGCGTGGCGATCCTCAATCGTGGGCGCATCGAGCAGCTCGATACGCCGGCAATGATCTACGACAAGCCGGCCTCGCCCTTCGTGTATTCGTTCGTGGGTGCGGTAAACCGTCTTCCCGGCGTGCTGGCGCAGGGGCAGATCCAGGTCGCCGGGCATGCGTTGCCAGCGTCGGACTCCGCGCTGGCGGCCGGCCCGGTCGAGGTCTATGTGCGACCGGAAGATCTGGTGCCGGACGATGCCGGCTGGCCGGCCACGGTGGCATGGTCGCAGCGCAGCGGTGCGCGCCTGCGCCTGCGCGCAACCTTGGAGCCTGCAGGCAACGAAGTGGAAGTGGAGCTGCCGGCCTCGGCGGGCAGCTTTCAGCCAGGGCAGCAATTGCGCCTGGCCGCGCGGCAGTACGGGGTGTTTCCGGCGTGATGCAGCGCCGGCTGCGTCTGGTCTTGCGCGCGGGGTGAGGAAACAGGAACAGCGAATCGCACTGCATGCGCCGTGCGCCTTGGCTGTCACCAGTCCCTAATCCCCCGCCAATTCCGGGGGGGATGCATCAAGATGCTGTGTTATCGGTCGATGAGATAGCACCCAGATCAACGCCATCGGCGCTCCAGGTTGTGCGCTGGGTCAAGCGAACCCGACTTTTATGTTGCACTGCAATGACGGTTGGACTAATAACGTCAGTGCGGTACTGCATCGCATATCCAATCGTCCCTTGTTTCAGGAGATGTCCATGAAGCCGTCCTCGCTCGCGTGTTGCCTGTCGTTGCTGATGCTCAGTGTGGTGCCGTTGGCACAGGCGCAGGATGAAGACGTGCCCGCGTCGCCGTTCAGTGGCACCTTCGCGGTCACCAGCGACTATCTGTTTCGCGGCATCTCGCAGACCAATGAAGCGCCTGCCTTCCAGGCCGGGCTGACCTATAAGACGCCGTTGGGCCTGTATTTCGGCACCTGGACCTCCAATGTGGACTACGGCGCCGGCGACCCGGATTGGGAAGTGGACGGCTTTGTCGGCTACAACACCGACCTGGGCAGCAACTGGAATGTCGATGTGCTGCTCAATCGCTACCAATACCTGGGAGCGGGCGCCTCCAATTACGCAGAACTGATCACCAAGACCACGTTTCTGAAGACCTATAGCGTCACCATCGCCTACACCAACGACTTGTACGGCTCCGATACCGACGGCTACTACTACGCAGTGGATGCCAACTGGTCGTTGCCGTACGACTTCACGTTCGGCGCGCATGCGGGGCACAGCATCTACACCTCGTCGCTCAGCCAGGTGGATCACGACTACAACGATTTCGGCGTGAACGTTGGCAAGGCGTTCGGCCCGCTGGGCTTGAGCGTGGGCTATTACGACACCAGCAAGGCGGCCGAATTCGGTTTCGGGCGGCAGAATTCGCAGAACCATCTGGTGGCCACTGCCACGGTCACTTGGCCGTGAGTGCAGCGCCTGAGCAGTGGTTCTGACGCCCTGGTTGTGTAGTGGTGGGGCGGGAAGAATCGATGCTCGGATTGTTCGCCTTATATCTGGACGACGTTAGGGCTCTAAATCTCGATTGGTTTGTCTTTGAATGATTGCATCGTGCGGATGGATCGCTTGTCGAGCGGTTGATCTGCTGCTTGGCTGCAGGGCCCTTGCCCGCCCACCATCGCAGGACACGCCGCAAGTACGTCCTTTTAGGCTCTTATGCGGCATCCATGCCGCATAAGGTCCCGCGACGGTGGGCGGACAAGGGCCATCGGAGATGGTCGGTGGGCATGGTGCAAGCAGTGCGCGATGCGGGCTGTTCGACCATGATGCACAGGCTCAACATCCACTATAGGTCGAGCCAGAAGCGCTTTCTTACGCGGTCACCAAACCTATCTGATGTCCTCGCCGCTTGCGGGAACGTTGGCGGCATGGATACCGCCATCTAGCCTGCAAGGACGTACTTGCGGCGTGTCCCGCGAGCGCTGAGGGCATCGCGCCCTCGACCCATTGAGAGCCTTTCTGCATCCTCGCAGACCATGCGTTTCCTGAAGTGCTCCGTCCGCACCAGGAGTGCTTGCCGCGTTTGTCGGCATTTCTGAAGATGGACATGCAAAAGGCGCCGAGCGGCGCCTTTTGCGTTGAAGCGTATGCGCCGATCAGTTCCAGCTCAACACGACCTTGCCGGCCTTGCCTTCTTCCATCAGGTCGAAGCCTTTCTGGAAATCGTCGATCGGCATCTGATGGGTCAGCACCTTGTGCAACGGAAAGCCTGACAACACCAGTTGCGTCATCTTGTACCAGGTCTCGTACATCTTGCGGCCGTAGATGCCCTGCACGGTGAGGCCCTTGAAGATGATCTTGTCCCAGTCGCAGCCGGCACCGCGCGGCATGATGCCGAGCATGGCGATCTTGCCGCCGTGATACATGCAATCGAGCATGTCGTTGAAGGCGCGCGGGTTGCCGCTCATTTCCAGGCCGACGTCGAAGCCTTCCATGTGCAGGTCGGCCATGACGTCCTTGAGCGAGGTCTTGGAGACGTTGACCACACGGGTTGCGCCCATGTCGGCGGCCAGCTTGAGGCGGAAATCGTTGACGTCGGTGACCACCACGTTGCGCGCACCGATGTGCTTGCAGATGCCGGCGGCAATGATGCCGATCGGGCCGGCGCCGGTGATCAGCACGTCTTCGCCGATCACATCGAATTCCAGCGCGCAATGCGCGGCGTTGCCGTATGGGTCGAAGAACGCGGCCAGCTCGGACGGGATCTGGTCGGGGATCGGCCACAGGTTGGATGCCGGCATCACCATGTACTCGGCGAATGCGCCGTTGACGTTGACGCCGATGCCGACCGTGTTGGGGCACAGGTGCGGGCGGCCACCGCGGCAGTTGCGGCAATGCCCGCAGACGATGTGGCCTTCGGCAGAGACGCGTTGACCGACCTGGTAGCCAGTCACCGCAGAACCGAGCTCGGCCACGCGGCCGACGAACTCATGGCCGATGGTCAGGCCGGGCTTGATGGTGCGCTGGCTCCACTCGTCCCACAGGTAGATGTGCAGGTCGGTACCGCAAATTGCGGTCTTTTCCAGCTTGATCAATACCTCGTTGGGGCCGGGCGCGGGCACGGGAACCTGTTCCAGCCAGATGCCTTTGTTCGCTTCGCGCTTGACCAGCGCCTTCATTGTCTGCGCCATCTGGCGGGCCTGCTGAGTGGAAAGTAAGGCGCCAATTATATGCGGGGCGAGGTGGCTGCCACGTGGCGGTGCAAGAACCATGGTCTGCGCTGGTGCTTGCAGTCCGGGTGGGGGCGACGGTGGCGCTGGGTTGCTTGGCAGACAGCATGCGTCTGTTGCCGGGCGGGTGCCCCCATCCGCCCTTCGGGCACCTTCCCCCGCAGGCGGGGGAAGGGCAGGGACGTCGAGAAACAGGCAAGCCAACAAGCTAGGGAAGCAACTACGCAAGGAGGCCACCACGTAAGGAGGCCACCACGCAAGGAGGCCACCACGCAGGGAAGGCAGAAAGGAAACGCAGGAAGGCAGGGAGACAGGAAGCAGGTAAAGCCGGGATGCGGATGCGCCGAGCAAGCATGAAGGCTGGGAAGGGAATCGGCGGACCGGCTTGAGGCGTCGGGGCACCGTCGGCATGCACCTTCTCCCGCACGCGGGAGAAGGTGGCGCGTAGCGCCGGATGAGGGCGCTTCAAGTGGTGCAGAGCTGCTTAAAACTTCACGTCCAGACTCATGAAGTACTGGCGCGGTGCGCCGACCACCATCGTCTGGTTGTAGCCATCCGGGTCGGAGGCGACATAACCGTTGGTGCCGGTGCTGGCGAAATAGCGCTTGTCGGTGAGGTTGGTGATGTTGAGGGCCAACGCCACATCGGCCACGCCGCCGACACGGCCGAAGTCGTAGCGCGCACCTGCATTGAACAGCCAGTACGAGGGTACCTGCGAATCGTTGAGGAAGCTGATGTAGCGCTTGTCGACGTATTTGCCGTCCAGATCCAGGCGCAGGTTGCCGATCTGGTAGCTGGCGCTGGAGGAGAACATCAACGCCGGGATGCCCACAACGTCCTTACCGGATGTCGCGACCACGCCGTTGTTGAGGTAATCGTCCTGATAGCGCGAGCGGTTCCACGACAGCGAGTTCAACCAGCTCAGACCTTCGGTCGGGCGCCACATCAGGGCCAGGTCGGCACCGGCGCTGTGGACGGCGCCGACGTTGCTCAGGATTGCCGCACAGGTCTGCACCGCGCTGCACGGCGAGGTGGTCAGCAGGCGGTTGGAGAACTTGGTGAAGTAGGCGTCGGCCGAGAGCTGGAATTGCGCGTCCTGCACGCGATAGCCCACCTGCACGGTCTGCGATTCTTCCGGCTCCAGCGTGGAGCGGCTACGGTCGAAGGCGGCCTGCGAGGTGCCGAACGGGGTGAAGCCGAACGCGGCGATGTTCTTGCTGTAGGACGCATAGAGGTCCTGGCGCTCGTCCAGCTTGTAGTTCACGCCGACCTGCGGCAGGAAGTTGTCTTCGGCGCGGATGCGGCCCTGCGCCAGCGAGTTGGTCGGCACCAGCGACTGTGCGCGTGTGGTGGTGCTGAGCGCCTTTGCGCCGTAGTTCAGCGTCAGGCGGTCGTCGAGCAGACGCACGGTGTCCTGCAGATACAGCATGCGGGTCTGGGTGGTGTAGCGCTGCAGGAAATCGCGACGGAACGGGGTCTGCGCTGCGTACACGTTGTACAACGAGGTGTACCCGTCGGCACCGAGTGCGAAATAGTTGCGCTCCTGCGTGGTACGTGCGTTTTCTCCCCAGACACCGGCTTCCAGATCATGGTTGCCCCACGACCATTTCAGCGCGCTGGTGCCGCCGAAACGATCCAGGCCGTAGTCGGTGGTGCGCATCGACACCGGCACCTGCGCAGACGTCGGCACATACGGCGTCACCCACTGACCTTCGCCACGATTGCCATGGTAATAGCCGGTGGCGTCGAGCGTTGCATCGCCGAACACGAACGTGCCCGACAAACCGGCCAGATTGTCGCGGCGCAGACCGCCGCCGGCGTAGTAGCTGGCATCGAGCCAGCTGTAATCGCTGGGCAGCCCGGCCAGCGATTGCGGATAGCCGTTGGCCACGCCACTGGTCGCGCCGGTGGTCTGGTAGGCGCGCGCCATCTGCACGGCGGTGGCCCAATCCGGCTGCAGATAGTCGTAGTCCCAGCCCAGCACGCGCTGGCTGGTCAACGACAGATCCATATAGTCGTATTCCTTGCGCCGCGAGGTATCCACGAACAGGCTCAGGCGATTGCCGTCGCCCCACTGGTACACGGTCTTGAGGTTGGCCTGCTCGGACTGCTGGTCGCCGAAGCCTTTCCACTTGTCGGTACTGGCGTTGGCATAGGACAGATACGCCGACAAGCCATTGCGATCGCCGGTGTCGCCACGCACGAAGGTGCGACGCGTCGCATCGCTGCCGACCGTCTGCACCAGCCGCAGGCCCGGCGTGGATTGCGGATCGGCCGAATAGAACTGCATCGTGCCGCCGAGGTTGGTGTTGGACGCAGTACCGAGCGCACCGGCGCCTTGCGCGATCTCCACCGAACCGAGGTTTTCCGAAATGATGGCGCGGGTGATATGCAGGCCGTTGGTGACGCCGTAGCTCATGTTGCCGAGCGGGATCCCGTCGAGCGTGTAACCCAGGCGGCTCTGATCGAAGCCGTGCAGGGTCACCTGTGCGGACCATTCGTAGGTGCCGAACGGGTCGGCCGATTGGAACTGCACGCCCGGCAGTTTTTCCACCGCCTTGAAGGCGCTGCTGCCCGGTGCCAGCTGCTCGATGTCCTGCCGGCTGATGCGCTGCACCTGCCGCGTGCTGCCTTGCGACACCACGTTGATCGCATCCAGCTGGGTGGCGTTGTTGGCGGCACCGGCCACGGCTGCGGATGTATCGGCTGCCGGTGTGTCTGCGACTGGGTCGGCAACCGGTGTGATGGCGTACGCAACGCCCGGAAGCAGCGCTGCCAGGGCGAGCGCCAGCGGTGTGACATGAAAGCGACGAGCGGAAGTCATGGGGGAGTCCTGTGCGGGCACGGCTGAGATCGGACGCACGGTGAAACACCGGCGTTTCGCGACGCAGGGTGTCAACGACGTATGAAACATTGATGACCACGGCTGTCGCAAAACTGTCGTGCTTGCCCGCTATACGTGTCGTGTCCAGCCGCCACGTGCGGCGTCGTATCCGTATTGGCAGGACCTGCATTTATGACGTCTTCCTCCTCGCGCCGTGACTTTCTCAAGCGCGTCGCCGCGCTCACCGCTGCAGGCGCCTTGCCGTCCTCGATCGGCCGCGCACTCGCGCTACCTGCCAATTCGCGCACCGGCACGCTGCGCGACATCGAACACGTGGTGATCCTGATGCAGGAAAACCGCTCCTTCGATCACTACTTCGGTGCGCTGCGTGGCGTGCGTGGGTTTGGCGATCCGCGTCCGTTGCAGCTGCGCGACGGCCATCCGGTGTGGAGCCAGCCGGCGGCGGATGGTCGTCGCCTGCTGCCGTTCGCCTTCGATTCGCAAAACACCTGCGCGCCGTTGATCAAGAGCCTGGATCATTCCTGGAAAGCCGGTCACGGGCAGGATCCTGCCCGGTGGGGCGAATACGACGCCTGGGTGCCGTACAAGGGCGAGTTGACGATGGGGTATTTCCAGCGCAACGACATTCCGTACTACCACGCACTCGCCGATGCGTTCACCATTTGCGACGGCTATTTCTGTTCGTTGCACGGGCCGACCAATCCCAATCGCATGTATCTGTTCACCGGCACCAGCGGCCCGAGCGTGGGCAATGTCGGCGCGCAAGCGGTGACCAATGCCGACGACGGCAACTGGACCGCCGACATGGCGCGCGACAAGCCCGGTTATGCGGCAATGGACTGGACCACCTACGCACAGCGCCTGCAGGCTGCAGGCGTGGATTGGCGCGTCTATCAGGAATACGACAACTTCGGCTGCAACTCGCTGGCCTATTTTTCGCACTATCGTGATCTGCAACCCGGCGACGAACGCTATCGGCGCGCCCGTGCATGCGTGCCCGGTTCCACTGCGGACAATGCCGCCACCACGCAGGCCGATCATCTGGTCGCCGCCATCGCCGCCGATGTGCAGGCCAATCGCTTGCCGCAGGTGTCGTGGATCATTCCGCCGACCGCGTATTGCGAACACCCGGAAGCGCCGCCGGCATACGGCGAATCGCTGGTGGCGCGTTTGATCGATGTGCTCACCGCCAATCCGCAGGTGTGGGCGAAGACCGCGCTGATCATCAACTACGACGAGAACGATGGCTTCTTCGATCACGTGCCGGCGCCCTTGCCGGCGCTGGACGCGCGGATGGGGCGTAGCAACGTCGATACGCGTGGCGAAGTCTATGAAGGCGTTCCGATGGGCCTGGGCATTCGCGTGCCGATGCTGGTGATCTCGCCGTGGACGCGCGGTGGCTGGGTCAATTCGCAGGTGTTCGATCACACCTCGGTACTGCGCTTGCTGGAGCGTCGTTTCGGTGTGGCCGAACCGAACATCAGCCCATGGCGTCGCGCGGTGAGTGGCGATCTGACCAGCGTGTTCGATTTCCGCAACCCGGACGATTCCGCAGTGAGCGCGTTGCCGACGATCGACGACTATCGCGCGCGCACCGCAGCCGTGCGCGACAAACCGATCCCGGTGCCGCCGACGAAGGCCGTCATGCCGCGGCAGGAACCCGGGCAACGGCCCGCGCGTGCGCTGCCCTATGCCTTGCAGGTGCACGCACGCGTACAGGACGAGCGCGGCGTGCAGTTGCAGTTCGTCAACAGTGGCGCCGCTGCGGCTGCGTTCAACGTCTACACCAGCGCTGCAAGCGGTGGCCCGTGGTACTACACCGTGTTGCCAGGCACCCAGCTCGACGATGTGCCGCTCGGCGCTGCGCACAACGGTGCGTATGCGCTGAGCGTGCATGGACCGAATGGCTTTCTGCGCGAATTCGCTGGCGCACTTGCTGTCGCCGGTACGCCATCGGCAGCGCCGTGGTTGGAAGCGCGGCAGGACGGCGACATGCTGGTGCTGGAGATCGGCAATGCCGGCCAGCAGGCCTGCACGCTGCAACTGCGCGCGCTGGACTATGCGAGCCCGGTGGCGCGAACGCTGCAGGTGGGCGCGGGTCAGCGCGAGACCATCCGGCTGTCGCTTGCGGCAAGCGACCATTGGTACGACCTTGTCGTCGAGCAGCCGGGTGCGGCATTCCGCCGACGTCTGGCCGGGCATCTGGAAACCGGCAAGCCCAGCCGTAGCGACCCGGCGTTCGGGCGCGCCTGAGCGGATCGTCCGATCACCCGCCTTGCGGATGCCACCCTCGCTACCCGGAAATACGGGGGGCGAACGCATCGGCAAGCGTCCTGGAGTGAGGCGTCGACCCTGCCGTTAGTCATGGGAGCAGTCGCAGGTGCGAGGGTTACACTGTAACGCTCACGAATCCGGGGCTGTGCGATGCGTCCGAACCTGCTTGTCATTTCCCTGCTGTCCTCCTTGGCAGTCGCCTCTTCCGCGCAGGCAGCCGAAGGGATGTGGGTGCCGCAGCAATTGCCCGATATTGCCGGGCCATTGAAGCAGGCCGGCCTGCGCCTGTCGCCGCAACAACTGGCCGACCTGACCGGCGATCCGATGGGTGCGGTGGTCGCGCTGGGCGGCTGCACCGCCAGCTTCGTTTCGCCGCAAGGCCTGGTGGTGACCAATCACCATTGCGCCTACGGTGCGATCCAGCTCAATTCCACCGCGCAGAAGAATCTGATCAAGGACGGCTTCACCGCCGCCAGACCTGCCGACGAACTCAGCGCCGGGCCCAACGCGCGTATCTACGTGCTCGATGCCATCACCGACGTGACCGCGCCGGCCAAGGCGGCGATGGCGACGGCCGGTGAGGATCCGCTCAAGCGCACCCTGGCCCTGGAGGATTTCAGCAAGCAGCAGATCGCCGCCTGCGAGGCGCAACCAGGCTATCGCTGCCAGTTCTTCAGCTTTGCCGGCGGCAACACCTACCGCTTGTTCAAGAACCTGGAAATCAAGGACGTGCGCCTGGCCTATGCGCCGCCAGGCAGCGTGGGCAAGTTCGGTGGCGATATCGACAACTGGATGTGGCCGCGCCATACCGGCGATTTTTCCTTCTACCGTGCCTACGTGGGCAAGGACGGCAAGCCGGCCGCCTATGCCAAGGACAACGTGCCTTATCAGCCCAAGCACTTCCTGAAGGTTGCCGACCAACCGCTGGACGCGGGCGACTTTGTGATGGTGGCCGGCTATCCGGGCCGCACCAACCGCTATGCGCTGGTAGCCGAATTCAACAACACCGCCACCTGGACCTATCCGGTGGTCGGCCAGTACTACAAGGACGTGATCGGCCTGATCGAACAGGCCGGCAAGCAGAACCCCGACATCCAGGTGAAGTACGCAAGCACCGTTGCCGGTCTCAATAACTCCGCAAAGAACTTCGACGGGCAACTGGAAGGCTTCAAGCGCATCGATGCGCAGGCCACCAAGCAGGCCGACGAAGCCGCGGTGCTGGCCTGGCTCAAACGCCAGGGCGCGTCCGGGCGCGAAGCGCTCAAGGCGCATGACACGCTGGTCACGCTGGTCAAGCGCGCCCAGGCCACCCAGCAGCGCGATATGGTGCTGCGTCAGTTCGACAACACCGGCACGGTGGGTGCGGCGGTGACGCTGTACCGGTTGGCGCTGGAACGCGCCAAGCCCAATGCGCAACGCGAATCCGGGTACCAGGACCGCGACCTGCCGGCCATCGAGGGGGCGATGAAGCAGATGGAACGTCGCTATGTGCCGGCGATGGATCGTCAACTTCAGCAGTACTGGCTCGGTCAGTATCTGAAGCTGCCGGCCAACCAGCGCGTTGCAGCGCTGGACCAATGGCTGGGCGGCAACGACGCGGCCGCCGTGCAGGCGGCGTTGGGCAAGCTCGATGCCACCACGCTGGGCAGCACCGACGCACGTTTGAAATGGCTCACGGCCGATCGCGCCGCGTTCGAGGCCAGCACCGATCCGGCGATCCAGTACGCCGTGGCGGTGACCCCGTCGCTGTTGCAGATCGAACGCGACGACAAGCAGCAGACCGGCGAGCAGCTCAAGGCGCGGCCGGTGTATCTGCAGGCCCTGGCCGACTACAAGAAGAGCAAGGGCGAGGCGGTGTATCCGGACGCCAACCTGTCGCTGCGCATCACCTTCGGCAACGTCAAGGGCTACACCCCCAAGGATGGCGTGGCGTACACCCCGTTCACCACGCTGGAAGGCGTGGCAGCGAAAGAAACCGGCGCCGATCCGTTCGATTCGCCAAAGGCCCTGTTGGATGCGGTCAAGGCCAAGCGCTATGCTGGCCTCGACGACAAGCGCCTGGGCTCGGTGCCGGTCAACTTCCTGTCTGACCTGGACATCACCGGCGGCAACTCCGGCTCGCCGGTGATGGACGCGCAGGGCAGGCTGGTCGGCCTGGCCTTCGACGGCAACTGGGAGTCGGTGAGCAGCAACTGGATCTTCGATCCGGCGATGACCCGCATGATCGCCGTAGACAGCCGCTATCTGCGCTGGATCATGTCCGAAGTGGCACCGGCGCCGCAGCTGTTGAAGGAACTCGGCGTGCGCTGACGCAGGCGGCCGGCACGGGGGGCAGGAGGGGTTATGATGCGCTCCCGTTTCGCTGCGGCGAGCCGGCCTCTTCCCCAAGGAATCTCTCGCGCATGCGCATCCTGCTTGCTCGTCACGGCGAGACGCCGTGGAACGCCGAAGGCCGCTACCAGGGCCAGATCGATATCCCGCTGTCGCCGGTCGGCGAAGGCCAGGCGGCCGCCCTTGGCGCGCGTCTGCAGTCGCTGGAGATCACCCGCGCGGTGGCATCGCCGCTGTCGCGTGCGCAGGCCACTGCCAAGCTGGCACTGGGCAGCGCTCGTGAGAGTTTGTTGCAGACCGATGTGGACCTGCAGGAAATCGCGCACGGCGAATGGGAAGGCCTGCTGGCCAGCGAGATCAACGACAAGGATCCTGCACGTCTGCGTGCCTGGCGCGAAGAACCAGACACCGTGCTGATGCCCGGCGGCGAATCCTTGCGCCAGGTGCTGGACCGCAGCTGGCGCGGCTTGGTTCGCGCCGCCGATGGGCTGGGCGCTGACGATATCTTGCTGGTGGTGGCGCACGATGCGGTCAACCGCGTGATCCTGTGCAAGATCCTGGGCCTGCCGCTGTCCAGGCTATGGAGCTTCCGCCAGGCACCGACCACGCTCAACCTGCTCGAGGGCGAGGATGTGGATCACCTGGACGTGGTGCGTCTGAACGACTGCGCGCATCACACGCCGTTCTTCGGCGAAGCCAAGCATCGGGCGCTGTAGCAGTCACGGGTAGGTGAGGCGCACAAGGAAGGACTGTGTCTACTTTTGTCGGGTGTCCAACGAATGCATAGGCCGCGTCATATACGTTTAGCTATTTTGTTTTTAACGCCGACGGCGTTGCTTTTCTTTGCTAATTCTTTCAAATTTCTTCCGCCTGTCAACGCTTCAATCGACCTCACCCTTGTGGTCTTCAGTCTCGCTGCGATGGCCCTGTTCGGTACGCTTTTCTGGGCCAATGCGACTGGCAGGCTCCAACGTCAGTCGCAGCGGATAGGTATCGAACGCTGTGTCTTTCGGTGGCTGATGTCGACGATGGTGATCGGGCTGGTTGCGTGGGCGCTTGTTGTCAGAATTGTGCCCTGGGCATGGACCGAGGCGTTCGGCAGCATGTATTCAGAGCAAGTGCTCATACACCCAGGGCCTAAAAGCCTGATGTGCCCTAACGCACTCCTGATCTACCCATTGCCTCATGGCGCACCTATGCGGCTTTGCGTTCGCGAGCACGAGGTAATGAGCTTCCCGAAAGTTGCGGTTAGTGCGGTCATCCAAGGCAAGCGTTCATCACTGGGCTCCACTGTGCATGATTACTATCCCACCGCACCGCAGGTAACGTCGCCCTAGCCATGCTGATGTGCTGTATGAGCCAGGAGTGAGTGCAATGAATGCTTTGCTTTTTTTTGGTTGTATAAGACGATGTTTTAGCCCTCGTCGCACTGCTCATGAGTGTGTGGTGTAACGAGCGATTACAAGGGCGGTCCAGTGAAGTTAAAGTTGTTCGCATGGATGAAGATCGGAACATTTTTTGTCTTGATGGGACTGCTTGTCTTAGGTCTGTTTGCCGATTTTGTTCCTGCAGATTTCCTGCAGGGACGCAATTTAAAATGGCCATGTTTAGCGGTTGGTATCGTGCTGACAGTGTGGCTACGCAAGCACAACCGGCGTCTAGGTCGCCCAACGGACCTGGACGGACACGGGCGTATTTTCAGTGTCTTCATGTTCTTCGCAACACCCGTAATGCTGGCCTTTGTGTCGTGGTTGTTGCTGGCAAAAACGGTACCCTGGTTGCTGACCTGGGCCATTGGCGGGTCATTCGAAGAAGCGTATGTCATGCAGACGGACCATCAATCGAGTCGAAGCACCTGTGAATATCGGCTGCGGGGTGGGCCAATGGAACATGGGTTTCCAGATTACCTCTGCATCCACGAGGAGCTGTATCACCGCTATCCACAGCAGCAGGTCGCAGTGATATTGAGAGGGCAGCGCTCACGATTGGGGACACACATCGTCGAAATCTACGGTCCGCAATGACGCACCACTCGATTATTGTCGTGTTGGCCGAATAGATGTCGTCCCACATTCAGCGCGTTGCCAAGTGCTCACGGATGGCAGGCACCGAGCGTCTGCGATTCAACGGTGGAAAACTGCTACTGCTGGTAGTCCAGGACCCGGGCAACCGCGATAATGCGCGCTGCCCGCAAGACGTCAGGTAGCACAGTGACCACCCCCAACACACTCTCCGACTGGCTCGCCTATATCGAGCAGCAGCATCCGCAGAACATCGCCATGGGCCTGGAGCGCGTGCGCGAGGTCGCTACGCAGTTGCAATTGGTGGCGCCGGCCAAACACGTCGTCGTGGTTGGCGGCACCAATGGCAAAGGCTCCACCGTGGCCTTTATCGAGGCGATCGGGCGCGCGGCCGGCTGGAAGGTGGGTGCTTATACCTCGCCGCATCTGCTGCGCTACAACGAGCGCGTGCGTCTCGATGGCAGCGAAGCGAGCGATGCGCAACTGGTGGACGCATTCGCAGCCGTCGAAGCGGCGCGCGGCCAGACCGCACTGACCTATTTCGAGTACGGCACGCTGGCCGCGCTATGGCTGTTGCAGCACTCCGGGCTGGACCTGGCGGTGCTGGAAATCGGCCTGGGCGGGCGGCTGGATGCGGTGAACATCATCGATTCCGATGTTGCTGTGATCACCACCGTGGATATCGACCACACCGATTGGCTGGGCGAAGACCGCGAGGCGATCGGTACCGAGAAGGCCGGCATCATCCGCGCCTGGAAACCGGTGGTGCTGGGCGAGATCGATCCGCCATCGAGCGTGTTGCGGCGCGCCTATCAGCTGGGCGCCAATGCGATCCGCGCCGGCAGCGATTATTTCTTCGAGCGGATCGACGCACCGCACGCGGACGTGCAGCATTGGCGCTGGCGCGATGTTGCAGTGACCCTGGAACTACCGATGCCGGCCCTGCACGCACCCGTGCAACTGGCCAACGCCGCCGCCGCGATCGCCGCGGTGCAGGCATTGCCGGTCGAGGTACCCCATGCCGCCTGGGCGCAGGGCATCGCCAACGCGCAGGTGGCCGGGCGCCTGCAGCGTATCGATGCCGATGGCGTGCAGGTGTTGCTGGATGTCGGCCACAACCCGCAGGCCGCGCGCGCGCTGGCCGACGCGCTCGGCGCGCACGCGCACGCCGGCAGCACGCACGCGATCTATGCCGCATTGGCGGACAAGGATGTGCTGGGCGTGGTGGAGGCGGTGGCCGCGCAGGTCGACCACTGGGCGCTGGCCGGGCTGGAAGGCGCGCGCGGGCAGTCGGCGCAGGCCTTGCTGGCCCGTCTGCATGGCAGTGCCGCCGCGCAGGCGGCCTGTCACGTCGATGTGGCGAGCGCCCTGCGCGCGGTGCTGGCGCAGGCCAAGCCCGGCGATCGCGTGCTGGTGTTCGGTTCGTTTCACACCGTGGCCGACGCAGTGCAGGTACTTCATTCAGCCCATCCGGGTCGGTAGCCGGGCGGCGGCCTTATAATCGCTGCGGCACCCCGCCACGCCGCCTCCTGTCTCTATCACGTGGATACTGCTCTGAAACAGCGACTGATTGGCGCCATCGTTCTGGTGGCGCTTGCCGTGATCTTCCTGCCGATGCTGGTCAAGGGCCCCGCGCCTTCGAGCGGCGTGGCCGATGTGCCGCTGGAGGCACCTGCCGCACCGGCCAATGGCGAGTTCGAAACCCGCGAGCTGCCGCTGGTCACCCCGGGTGATGCGCCGGCCGGTGGCGCGCTGGGCATGCGCGGTGCCGCGAGCGCGCCGGCAGCGGTGCAGGACAACCCCGATGCGGCCGATCTGGCCAACCCAGCCAGTGCGCCATCCGCGCCTGAGGTGGCGGCCGGCAACTACGCAGTCAACTTCGGCGCCTATGCCACCAGCGCCGATGCCGACGCGGTATTGGCGCGACTCAAGCAGGCGCAGCTGCCCGGCTTCAGCGAAAAGACCCAGATCAACGGCCGCCCGGCCTGGCGCGTGCGCGTAGGGCCGTATGTCGATCGGGCGCAAGCCGAGTCGGCCCGCCTGCAGGCGGTGAAGGTGCGCAGCGACGTCAACGCCCAGGTGGTGACGCTGGATGCCAACGCCGCCGCCGCGCCGGCCGCCGCTGTGGCCTCGACGCCTGCACCGGTGGCAAAGCCGAGCAGCAGCGTGGCCGCCGCCAGCAGTGCCGCTGCGACCAAGACCGAAAGCCCGCCGCCTGAGCCGGCCAAGCCGGTCGCCGCCGCGCCCAAGCCGGCCGAAGCCCCCAAGCCTGCGCCGGCCAAACCGGACGTGGCCAAGGCTGAGCCGGCCAAGCCCGAACCTTCCAAGCCGGCAGCAACTGCGCCGGCTGCACCGGCCGCCAGTTCGGTCGGCTTTGCCGTGCAATTGGGCGCCTTCGGTCGCACAGAAGACGCCAACGCATTGCGCGATCGTGTGCGCGCCGCCGGTTTCAGTGCATTTGTCGAGCAGGTGCGCACCGATAAGGGCGCGCTCAACCGCGTGCGCGTCGGTCCGGTGGCCAATCGTGGCGATGCCGAGCAATTGCGTGCACAAGTGGCGGCCAAGGTCGGTATTTCCGGCATGGTGCGTCCGCATCCGTAAGTCGATCGCGCCACCGTCGGGTGAGCGCAGTCGATGCAGCACCTGGTCATCGGCATGACCCCTCGTACACTGTGGGTGTCGCACGCCGTCGGCCGCTATCGGATTGCCGCCGATGCCATGCGATCGGCTGCGGTCAGCGCTTGGATCGCCTCACACCCACGGAGGGGAGGGCAATGAACACCGAGTCACGTTGCAGCAACGGCGCGCGCGCCGCGCGGAGAGGTTGGCGATGATCGACATGGTGTTGGGCGTCATCATTCTGGTCTCGGCCCTGTTGGGTTTGCTGCGCGGCTTTGTCGCGATCGTGGTCGGCACGCTGTCGTGGCTGCTGGCCGGCTGGGCCACCTTTCAGTTCGGCGGCTCGGCCGCGCGCTGGCTTGCCGATGGCAAGCATCCGTCGGCGACCGAGTCGTTCGGCGGCTACGCAATGGTATTCGTCGGCGTGCTGATCACCGTGGCGGTGATCGGCATGGTGATCCGCGCAGGCGTCGATGCGGTGCGGCTGGGCGGCATGGACCGCATGCTCGGGTTTGGCCTGGGCGTGGTGCGCGGCGGGTTTCTGGCCAGCGTGCTGGTGCTGCTGATGGGCTTTACGCCGCTGCCGCGCGAGCCGTCGTGGCGCCAGTCGGTGTTGCTGCCGGTGCTGTCGCCAGGGGCGGGCTGGATGCGCGCGCAACTGCCGGCCTGGCGGATGCCGTCGATGGACATGCCATCGATGGAACTGGGCAACCTGCAAACGGAGTTGGGGAAGTTGCCCTCAACAGGCGATAATACCGACCTGGGCAAGGCGCTGTCCGGGTCCGGTCTGAGCGACACCTTCACGCGTGCGCTTGGGCAACCCGGTAAAGCCGCCAGCGACGGACGCGGTCCGACGCAGGCGATGCCGGCCAATATCGATCCGGCGCAGGTTCGCGGCGGAGAAAGTGACCCGGCTCGGGTCGAGTCCCAAGGCCAGGCACGGCCCCCTTCACAGTAACGGCGCAAGCCGTAGCGGAGAACGCGCACCATGTGTGGCATCGTCGGTATTGTCGGCAACCAGAACGTTGCCGGGCAGCTGTATGACGGCCTGACCGTCCTGCAGCATCGAGGGCAGGACGCCGCAGGCATCGCCACCGCAGACGGCACGCGCCTGCGCGTGCAAAAGGCCAACGGGCTGGTGCGCGATGTCTTCGACGAAAAGAAGATGGCGGTGCTGGAAGGCCGTGTCGGCATCGCGCATTGCCGCTATCCGACCGCAGGCTCGGAAGGCATGGACGAGGCGCAGCCGTTCTACGTCAACTCGCCCTACGGCATCGCGCTGGCGCACAACGGCAACCTGATCAACACCGAGGCCTTGCGCCAGCAGGTGTTCGAGGCCGACCGCCGCAACATCAATACCGATTCGGACAGCGAAGTGCTGCTGAACGTGTTCGCCTACGAGCTGGACGCACAGCGCATGCTCACCCCCGAGGCGGCGATCCGCGCGGTGGCCGGCGTGCACCGCCGCTGCAAGGGCGGCTACGCGGTGGTCAGCGTGGTGCTGGGTTTGGGCCTGGTGGCATTCCGCGACCCGCACGGCATCCGTCCGCTGGTGCTGGGCAAGCGCGAGCACGCCGAAGGCATCGAATACATCGTGTCCTCCGAATCGGCGGCGCTGGACATCCTGGGCTATCAGCGCGTGCGCGATGTGCGCCCGGGCGAAGCCTTGGTGATCACCGCACGTGGCGAGTTGTTTTCGGAGGTTTGCGCCGCGCCGACCACCAATGCGCCGTGCATCTTCGAATATGTGTACTTCGCGCGTCCCGATTCGATGATCGACAACATCTCGGTGCACAAGGCGCGCATGCGCATGGGCCTGAAGCTGGGCGAGAAGATCCTGCGCCTGCGCCCGGATCACGATATCGACACCATCATTCCGATCCCCGACACCTCGCGCGACGTGGCGCTGGAGATGTCCAACGTGCTCGGGGTGAAGTACCGCGAGGGCTTCGTCAAGAATCGCTACGTGGGCCGCACCTTCATCATGCCGGGGCAGGGCGAGCGGCAGAAATCGGTGCGTCGCAAGCTCAACCCGATCCACCTGGAATTCCGTAATCGCGTGGTGCTGCTGGTGGACGATTCGATCGTGCGCGGCACCACCAGCCGGCAGATCGTGCAGATGGCGCGCGACGCCGGCGCGCGCAAGGTGTATCTGGCCTCGGCCGCGCCGCCGGTGCGTTACCCCAACATCTACGGCATCGACATGCCGGCGGCCGAAGAGCTGATCGCGCATGGCCGCAGCGAGCTGGAAATCCAGGAGTTCCTGGGCTGCGACTGGCTGATCTACCAGGATCTGGAAGACCTGGAAGTGGCGGTGCGCGAAGGCAATCCGGACATCCAGCAGTTCGATTCCTCGTGCTTCAACGGCGAGTACATCACCGGCATCGAGCCGGGCTATTTCGAACGCATCCAGCAGTTGCGCTCGGACGATGCCAAGAAGCGTCGTCGCGCCTGAGTCGCTGGTGCGACGTAGCCGGCGGGCCAGTGCGGCTGCCGTGCTTGCCGCGTTGATGCTGGTCGGCTGCATCGGCCGCGATCCGGTAGCGGTCCACAGCGTGGACGACCCGCGTCTGCGCGATGGCAGCGTGCCAAGCGCGCAGTTGACCGCGCTGCAACTGTCCATGGCCCCGGACCAGTTGGCGGTGCTGCAGCCCGGCTACAGCGCACCGCTGGCGATTGTCGGCGGCTACCGGATCGGCCAGGATCTACTCATGTTGCGACTGCGCGCGCAGCGCTCCTCCGATGACGTACGCGCCGATGCGCTGCAGTGGGGCTATGCGGTTGACTGCCGGGACGGCACGGATCGTCTGCTCGCCGCCGGCATCGGCGTCGATGCCGGCTGGCCCTCGCGCGCACCCGTGGCGGACATTGCCGAACCGACCATCACCGACCGCCGCCGCGCGTTCGCCCTGGCCTGCGCGCATCGCGTGGATTGCGAGCTCAAGGTGGCTGGCAACCGTTGCGAGCAGGCCGCGCGCGCCTGGCTGGACATGCGCCAGGCGCCGCCGCGCGCGCCGGCAGTGTCGTGAACGGCGACCTGTACCAGGCCGCGCGCGCTTGCCTGGACGAGGCCGACCCGCTGCACAAGGTGGCGCTGACCCAGCGCTACGCCGCCGCCTGGCGCGATGGCGCGCTGAGGCGCGATGCCGATGCGCCGGCGCCGTGCCCGATCCGCATGCCGGGCCGGCCCGCAACGCCGGTATTGGTGCATCCGCGCGAGCTGCCACGACGCGGCCTGGGCACGCCGGAAGGGCGTGCGGCCTTCATCCATGCCATCGCGCATATCGAACTCAACGCCATCGATCTGGCCTGGGATGCGGTCTACCGGTTCCGTGGCCTGCCCGAGGCGTTTTATGCCGACTGGGTGGCGGTGGCCGACGACGAATCGCGTCACTTCATGCTGCTGCGCGCGCGATTGCACGCACACGATCACGCCTATGGCGACTTCCCTGCGCACAACGGCCTGTGGGAAATGTGCGAGAAAACCGCGCACGACGGACTGGCGCGCATGGCGCTGGTGCCGCGCGTGCTCGAAGCGCGCGGCCTGGATGTGACACCGGGAATGATCGTCAAACTACGCTCGCTCGGCGATAGCGCCACCGCCGACGTGCTGGACACCATCCTGCGCGAAGAGGTGGCGCATGTGGCCGCTGGTTCGCGCTGGTATCGCTGGTATTGCGCGCAGGCCGGCATCGAGCCGCGCGCGCGTTTCAAGCAGTTGCTGCGCGAATACGCGGGCGGCTATCTGCACGGGCCATTCAATATCCAGGCGCGGCTGCTCGCCGGCTTCGATGAAGACGAACTCGCCAGCCTGGTGGAGCAGGCCGGCTGAGAGCGGCAAGGGCGCGTGGGCGCTGTGACGCATCATCGCGCGCAAGGACTGCGCCGCCGATCTGCTGCGGCCGGCATGCGCCGATGCAGCGCTGCGTCCAACGCGGGTCGCTCATGCACCGTGTGCCGATGCAGCTCCGATTCCGGTCGCGTCTCCAAATGGCGGCAGCGATTGCTTGCTTCTGCGCGGTCGGCGGGCGTTGCACTCGATATCCGCCCCGTCTTGAGTGCCTCCCGCCGCCCGACTGTGCGCTGGTTCCGATCGCATGGCCGCCGGAATCGCATCCATTCACAGATAAACATCACAGAACCGTACTTTCCTGGTGTAACACCTTGCATTGGATGCAGTCCGGCGCGCCCTAATGGCGTCCCGGGGGCAGGGGCCCGGCGTTTCACATCCGTTACTTCCATGTCTTAAGGAGAGAGAGACGATGAAGTCGAAGTCGAAGTCGATGTGCACCACGGTGGGTCTGATCGCCATGTGTCTGGCCGGGTCGGCCGCTGCTGCCGGCAAACCGCTGTATCAATCCGGCCCTGCGCTGAGTCGCAGTGCGACCGCCACGGCCAATGCCGAACCCTCATTGCAGCGCTTGCTGAGTGCACCGTCCACGGCCAACGCGCAGGTGGTCCAGCTCGATGCCGACGCGGTTGCCGCGTCGGAAAAACTGCTGGAACTGCAGCTCGATGGGCAGACCGTCACCGCCACCCAGGCCAAGGTCGATGCCCTGGAGGGCGGCGATAGCGTGTGGTACGGAAACCTGGGCCCGCGCGCGGGCACCCGTGCACGCACGCTGTCGGGCGTGGATCCGCTGAATTCGGCCATCCTGGTGCGCAGCGGCGACACCGTCACCGGCACCATCCGCTATGCCGGCAAGCTGTATCGCCTGCGCCCGCTCGCCGATGGCCGTCATGTGCTGGTGCAGGTGGAAGAAAGCCGCATGCCGCAGGAGCATCCGGCCGACTACTCCCTGTTGCCGACCATCGACATGCCCAGCGACGGCCGCGTCACCGCCGCTGCCGCATCGTCTGGCAGCCCGGCCACCATCCGGGTGCTGGTCGTGGCCACCAATCAGGCGGTCGCCGCGTACGGCGGCAACATGCAGTCGCTGGTGCAGCTGGCCGTGGCCGAGGCCAACCAGGGCTACATCAACAGCAATGTCGGCATCACCTTGCAGCTGGCCCGCTACGAAACCACCAGTTACAGCGAGAGCGGCAACTACACCACTGACCTGCAGCGCTTCCGCGTCACCAACGACGGTTACATGGACAGCATCCACAGCAGCCGCAACACCTACACCGCCGACGTGGGCGTGATCGTGTTGAACAACAACAGTTACTGCGGCCTGGCCTCGGGCATCGGCTCCACCGCAGCGAGCGCATTCGCATCGGTGTACTGGGATTGCGCCACCGGTTACTACAGTTTCGCGCATGAAATCGGGCATTTGCAGAGCGCCCGCCACGACAGTGCCAACGATCCGAGCACCTCGCCGTACGCCTACGGGCACGGCTATCGCTACGGCAACAGCTGGCGCACCATCATGGCCTACGACTGCACCGGCGGTTGCCCGCGGTTGAACTACTGGTCCAACCCCAACATCAACTACAACGGTGTGCCGATGGGCAATGCCAGCACCGCCGACAATCAGCGCGTGCTGGTCAACACCAAGGCCACCATTGCGGGGTTCCGTTGATGGTGTGAGGATGACCTGCTCACTTCCCGGCACCGCGTGTGCCGGGAAGTGACGCTACACCCGCGCGCGATCATCGCGCAGACTAGACCCACCGCCGGCAGTGGCCGGCCATGTCTTGTCGAGCGGAGCCCTCATGTCCACGTCCCTGCGTTATGCGGCCCTGTGCCTCGCCGCGCTGACGGTTGCCGGATGCAAGCAGCAACCTGCCGAACCCACTGCGTCGCAGCCCAAGCCGGCGATTGCGACTCCCGCGCCGGTCACCGAACGCGATGCCAGGGCACGCGCGCTGCATCTGCTGGAAGCCAGGTTGCAGGGCGACCAGTTCTATCCGGACAACTGCATCAGCATCCTGTCCGAGGAGGCTGACGCCGGCAGTCCCGGTGCCTTGGATTTTGCGGTACACGAGCGCCATGGCAACGGCTGCCCCGGCGACCCGCAGACCAGCCCGGTGCGCGATCGTTTCCGCGTGCAGGCCGATGGCAAGGTGCTGTGGTACGACGTGGTCAATGCCGATTTCGTCGACTACGCCGAGCATGCGCGCGCGCCGCAGTGATGGACTGCGATCGCAGAGCCCGGTGCAGTCGTTCGGGCGCGTGCGTGCGATGGGGCTTGATCGATGAAGCCCCATCGCGTCCGGCTGTCGTCCACGCCGACGGTGCTGCGTTGGTCGGCTACATGCCCTGGTATGGCTGGCACAAGCGTGGAGCACTGTTTGTCGGGTGAGGTCGGCGGCTCGCCCAGGCCCATCGGGCCGCTGGTCCACGCCATAAGCGCGGCACCAGCTCGATGTCGCCCGGCGGTGCATGTGGTGGATGTGGCAGCCACTTCTGCATGCAGCTGTCGCCGCGTTGGGCGGCGACATGCGACAGCTGGCAATGCCTATGGAGTCAATTGCTCCAGCACGACGCCATCGGCATCCACGCGCAACACCGAGCCTTGTTCGTACCAGTCGCCCAACACGATGCGTGTGCAGGTCTGGCCACCGGCTTGCAGGGTGTGGATGGCCGGGCGATGGGTATGCCCGTGGATCAGGCGATCCAGTCCGTAACGCACGAAGGTCGCTTCCACTTCGGCTGGCGTGACGTCGGTGACCGTTTCAAAACGCGACTGGTCGCCTTGCTTGAGTTCGGTATGGCGCGCCTGGCTGGCCGCACGCGCCTGTTGCGCGAATGCCACCCGTGCTTCCAGTGGCTGTGCCAGAAACTGCGCCTGAAACACCGGGTCGCGGGTTTGCGCACGGAACGCCTGGTACGCGGTGTCGTCGGTGCACAGCAGATCGCCGTGCATCAGCAACGTCGGGTGTGCGTACAGATCGATGACGGTAGGGTCGGGCAGGATGCGAAAACCGGCGCGCTGCGCGTAGTCGTCGCCGACCAGAAAATCGCGATTGCCCGGCATGAAGAATACCGGCACGCCGGCATCGGCCACCGCGTGTAGCGCCACCGCGACGGTGTCGGCGGCGGTCGATGGGGTGTCATCGCCGATCCAGGCTTCGAACAGATCGCCGAGGATGTAGAGCGCGTCGCTACCGGGGACCTGCGTGCGCAGGAAGTCCAGAAACAACTCGGTGATTGCCGGCCGGGCCGGATCCAGATGCAGGTCGGAAATGAACAGTGTCGTCATTACGCCATTGTACGGCGGCAGCGCGGGACGGGAACCGGGGCTCGGGGATTCGGCGAAGCGTCGCATCGGCATGGCAACTGCCGTGCGGGTGGTCGTGCTCTCTACGGCGACGAGCAGTGATAAACAGCCAAGGTGCACACCCGGGCGGTCACGCGATGTCTGGCGGCACAGGCGTTAGCAGTCTGCAGATGCTGTCCGTTGCCAGCACAACCGTCGGGGCGGACGTCGCCTCGCCTGTGGCGGAAGAGCAACCGGCGTGAGTGGCTGCCGGCGACCCCTCCCCCATCCGCCCTGCGGGCACCTTCCCCCGCATGCGGGAGAAGGGACATGGATCGACTGCGCAGTGGCCCGCTCCCGCTTGCGGGCGAAGGCCTCTGGATTCGATGCGCAGTGGCCCGCTCCCGCGTGCGGCAGAAGGGACGTAGACCGATGCGCATAGCCCCTCTCCCGCGTGCGGCAGAGGGGACGTAGGCCGACGCGCAGAGCCCCACTCGCGCGTGCGGCAGAAGGGACGTAGACCGATGCGCAAAGCCCCACTCCCGCGTGCGGCAGAGGGGACGTAGATCGATGCGCATAGCCCCTCTCCCGCGTGCGGGAGAGGGGTTGGGGTGAGGGTAAGGAAGCGGTAGCCGCAATCGATTCGCGCCGGCGTTTTTTCAAACTCCGTAGAAGATCTTCTCTGCCGAATGCGCACGGCTTTGTTGGTACGTTCATCCGCCCCTACGTGGCACCTTTTCCCGACGGGAGAAAGGCGCGGGGCTGTTGCTTGAAGGTCAGACCGTCAGCCCGGCAGTTGCCTCACCTGTCACCCCAACAACAGCGGCAGCCCCCACAGCGAGAGACTGGCCAGCACCACGCCGATCGCCGTGGCAGCCAGCACATCGCTGGGATAATGCAGGCCCAGCACCACCCGCGACAGCGCCACGCCGGCCGAAAACGGCACCAGCAAGGGCGCCAGCCACGGGTAGTAGGCCAGTGCCACGATGCTGAAGGAGACCGCATGCAAGGTGTGGCCGGACGGGAAACTGAACTCGTCCAGGGGGGCGACCCAGGCGCGGATGCGCACGTCGGCCGCGTACGGGCGCGGCCGACGCGTCCAGCGCTTGAGCGACTTGTACAGCGTCAGCGCGAGCACGCCGGTGGCGGCCATATGCGCCGATGCGCGTACGCCGTCCATGCCGTCCAGCACCACCAGCAACGCCATCAGCCCGTACCAGAACATCCCATCGCCCAGGCGGCTGATGGTGGCGAAGACGCGGCGTACCGCATGACGCCGGCACCAGTGATTGGCGCGCCGGCACCAGCGTGCTTCGTGACCGCGTAGAACCTCAAGCCGCGTTGTCGACATAACGCCCCCGTGCAGCGGTGATGCCCAACAGCAGGGCTTCGAAATCGGACACCACATTGTCCGGATGCAATTTCTTCATCGCCTGCGCCGCTGCCGCGCCCATGCGCTGGCGCAGTGCATCGTCTTCGGTCAGGGCGACGGCGGCCTGGATGAAGGCCTCGTCGGTCTCGACGGCCTCGCCGCTCTGGCCGCTGCGCAGGTACTCGCGGGCCGCGCCGTAGTCGAAGGCGATGGTGGTCACGCCGCTGGCCATCGCCTCCAGGGTCACGTTGCCGAAGGTCTCGCTGCGGCTGGGGAACAGGAATAGATCGCCGCTGGCGAAGTGACGCGCCAGCGCCTCGCCGCGCTGCACGCCGCAGAAAATGAAGTCGGGATTTTCGTGCGCGATCTTTTCGCGCGCCGGTCCATCGCCGACCCAGACGAAGCGCGCCTTCGGGCGGATCTGCTGCAGCTTGCGAAACGCGCGCACGGCCAGCGGCAGATTCTTTTCGTTGGCGATGCGTCCCACATAGATTGCGGCGAAGCCTTCGCCTTCGATGCCCCATTCGGCGCGCAAGGCGGGATCGCGGCGCACCGGGTCGAACTGCTGGCTGTCCACCGCGCGGGCCAGCAACTGCACGCGCTCGAAGCCGCCCTCGCGCAGAAACTGCTGCAGCTCGCGCGTGGGCACCAGCGTGGCCTCGGCCTGGTTGTGGAAACGCCGCATCCAGCGTAATGCGGTGCCTTGCAGCCAGGCCGCACCGTAGTCGGGCAGGTATTCGTCAAAGCGCGTATGGAAGCCGGTGGCGACCGGGATGCCGAGCCGGCGTGCGGCACGCATGGCCGACCAACCCAGGGGGCCTTCGGTGGCCACGTAGATCGCATCCGGTTGCGTGGCGCGCCAATGGCGGATGAGGCGTTGGGTGGCAGGCAGGCCGAATTTCAGTCCCGGATAGCGCGGTAGCGATGCGCCGCGTACCAGCAGCGCCGTGGTTGGCTCGCTCTCGTCGGTTTGCCGTGGGCGGACCACGTCCACCTGGTGCCCGCGCGCGCGCAGGCCGGTTTCCAGCCCGTGCACGGTCAGTGCGACGCCGTTGACTTCGGGGGGATAGGTTTCGGTAACGATCGCGTAGCGCATGCCCGGACTCCCGTTTTCGCTAGCTTCAGGGAAGGCCATGGCATTGATGTTGCGCCGACAAGACGCAGCGGTGACAGTGGAGCCGGGAATGGGGAATGGGGAATGGGGAATCGCAAAAGCAGCGTGCTGCATTCGTTCAACGCAATCGCCACCAGTCAGAAACGTCTCAGAGCCCAGTAATCGACTATTCCCGAATCCCTATTCCCGATTTCCGCTGCGGCCTCAGGTCACAAACGGTTTGAACTCGATCCCCAGCCCGGCCATGCTTTCGACTTCGCCGATCAGGTCGGCGCGCAGCAGCGGGCGCGAGTCGATCCAGCTTTGCGACAGGATCAATGACAGCCGCGTGTCGTCGGCGCTGAGTTCCAGCGTCGGAATAGGGTCGGACTCGTGCGCGCGATGCAGCAATACCGCCAACCGCAACAGTGCGGCCTTGCGACGGGTCGGCAGCAGCAGGCGATCGGGCAATGCGTCGAATGCGGTCTTGGGCACATTGCGTCGATGCGTGCGCACCAGCGACGCCAGTACCTGCTGTTCCTGCCGCGAAAAACCGGCGATATCCGAATGCTCCAGGATGTAGCTGCCGTGCACGTGATACTGGCTGTGGGCAATGATCAGCCCCAGCTCGTGCAGGCGTGCGGCGCGGCGCAACACCTGCGCATCGTCGCCGTCCAGTTGCCAGGATTCGCAGATCTGATCGAACAGGCGGCACGCAGTGGCTTCCACGCGCTGGGCCTGTACTTCGTCGATGCCGTAGCGCTGCACCAGCGAAGCCACCGAACTGTCGCGCGGGTCGTTTTCGCCGCCACGGCCGAGCATGTCGTACAGGATGCCTTCGCGCATCGCCGCCTTGCTGACCATCAGCTTCTCCAGTCCCAGGGCCTGGAATGCCGCTTCCAGCACCAGGATGCCGCCGGCGATGATCGGTCGCCGTTCGGCGGCCAGGCCGGGCAGTTGGATGTCTTCGATGCGCTTGGCCTTGAGCAATTCGTCGCGCAGCGCGGGCAGCGCCTCGGCGGTGATCGCGCCCTTGGTCAGCTTCATCGCCGCACAGATCTCGCCAATGGCCTTGTGCGTGCCGGACGAGCCGATCGCCTCATGCCAGCCCAGCGCCTTGTACTGATTGGCGAACTGCTGGAACTCGGCGCCGATCTCGGTCAGCGCATCCTTCCATTTCTTCTTCGACAGCTTGCCGCCGGGAAAGAAGCGCCGCGTGCTGGCAATGCAGCCGGCCTGCAGGCTTTCGCGTTCCAGCGTCTGGAAACCGCGGCCGATGATGAACTCGGTCGAGCCGCCACCGATGTCGATCACCAACCGGCGTTGATCGTGCTTGGGGGGCTGTGCATGCGCAACGCCCAGATAGATCAGGCGCGCTTCCTCGCGCCCGCTGACCACTTCGATTGCATGCCCGAGCGCGGTCTCTGCCGGCATCAGGAACGTCTGCGGAGAGCGTAGTTGACGCACCGTGTTGGTGGCCAGCGCGCGCACGCGCAGCGAGGGCACGTCGCGAATGCGTTGGCCAAACCGCGCCAGGCATTCGAGCGCGCGCTGGCGCGCGTCGTTGGACAAACCGCCCTTGCCATCGAGGCCGTCGGCCATGCGCACGGTTTCGCGTAGGCGATCGACCACGCGCAGCTGACCCATCAGGTAGCGCGCAATGACCATATGGAAGCTGTTGGACCCTAGGTCGATGGCGGCAAGATAATCGCCATCGCGCAGGGGCGGTATCGTGGGGGAGGGCATTGGCATGGCCGAATGGTAGCCGATGGGCCGTTGGCCCCGTGAGAGCAACTCGCTAAACGCCTGCGCGCGTTGCCCGGCAGGCGCGATCGATGCTCGGTGCGGATGCTCGGTGCGGCCGGGATCACGCGGCCACTGCGTCGCCGCAGCCACCCGACGTGCGCTCGCCAGGTGGGGTCAGCCGTGCTCAGACCCGATCGAGCAAGGTCATTTGCGCCGAATGTGGCGGCTCGCCGGGGCCCGGCGTGCGCTTGTGGTAGACACCTTCGGCATCCAGTTCCCACGCGCTGACGTTGTCGTCCAGATAGTTCTGCAGCCCTTCGCGATAGACGCGCTTGGCCAGGTCCGGGTCCAGGATCGGGAAGCAGGTTTCCACACGCCGCAGCAAGTTGCGCTCCAGCCAGTCGGCGCTGGCGCAATACAGCTCCGCTGCTCCATCGTTGCCGAACCAGTACACGCGGCTGTGTTCCAGGAAGCGCCCCACGATCGAACGTACCCGGATGTTGTCCGACACGCCTGGTACGCCGGGGCGCAGCGTGCAGGCGCCACGCACGATCAGATCGATCTGCACGCCGGCTTGCGAGGCGGTATACAACGCACGCACCACCTGCGGCTCGTTGAGCGCGTTCATCTTGGCGATGATGCGGCCTGGCCGGCCATTGCGGGCCAGCCGTGTTTCGCGCTCGATCCGCTTCAACACGCCGGCATGCAGCGTAAATGGCGATTGCAGCAACTGATCCAGTTTCAGGCGCGGTGCAAGCCCGGACAATTGCTGGAACAGCATGTGCACGTCGTTGCCGATATCCACATCGGCGGTGATCAGGCTGATGTCGGTGTACGCACGTGCGGTGCCGCTGTGGTAGTTGCCGGTACCCAGATGCACGTAGCGTTTGAGCTTGCGTCCTTCGCGCCGCACGATCAGCAGCATCTTGGCGTGGGTCTTGAAACCGACCACGCCGTAGACCACCTGCACGCCGGCTTCCTGCAGCTTGTCGGCCAGGCCCAGGTTGGCTTCTTCGTCGAAGCGCGCGCGCAATTCCACCACCACGGTGACGTCCTTGCCGTTGCGTGCGGCCAGGATCAATGCATCGACGATCAGCGAATCCTTGCCGGTGCGGTACAGCGTCTGCTTGATCGCCAGCACGTTCGGGTCGACGGCGGCCTGGCGGATCACATCCAGCACCGCAGTGAACGCATCGAAGGGATGATGCAGCAACACATCGCCCTTGCTGACGATCTGGAAAATACCGTCGTTGTCGCGCAAGGTGCGCGGATTGAACTGCGGATACTTGAGCTCCGGGCGCTGCACCAGGTCGTAGACCTGGGTGACGCGGCTCAGATTGACCGGCCCGACGATGCGATACACCGCGTTTTCGTTCAAACCGAAATTCTGCAGCAGGGTGCGCATGATCGGCGCCGGGCAGTCGTGTGCGATCTCCAGGCGCACCGCCGGCCGGTAGCCGCGCGTGACCAGTTCGTCGCGCAAGGCCAACGCCAGGTTCTCGACTTCTTCCTCGTCCACCACCAGCTCGGAATTGCGGGTGACGCGGAACTGATAGGAGCCCTGGACCTGCATGCCCGGGAACAGTTCGTCCACGAATTCCGACAACACCGAGGACAGGAACACGAAGCTCTGCGTCCCCTCCGGCGACAGGCTGGCCGGCAACTGGATGATGCGCGGCAACGAACGCGGCGCACGCACGATGGCCAGGTGGCCGGCGCGGCCGAATGCGTCCTGGCCTTCCAGCACCACCACGATGTTCAAGGTCTTGTTGAGAATCTTCGGGAACGGATGCGCCGGGTCCAGGCCCAACGGCGACAGCACCGGCATGATCTCGTTGCGGAAGTAGGCGCGCAGCCAGCGTTTCTGGCGCGAGGTCCACGTCGCGCGGCCGAGCACGGCAACGCCGGCCGACTCCATCGCCGGGCGCAGCACTTCATTCCACGCGTGGTACTGCTGCTCGACCAGCTTGGCGGCACGATCGTGCACGGCATTGAGGATGGCGGTCGGACTCAGGCCGTCCGGCGAAGGCGGCAGTCCGAACTCCTGCGCATGCCGCACGGTGGCGGCACGGATCTCGAAGAACTCATCCAGATTGGTGCAGGAGATACACAGAAAGCGCAGCCGTTCCAGTAGCGGCACCTGCTCGTCCAGCGCCTGCGCCAGCACCCGGAAATTGAAATCCAGCTGCGACAGTTCCCGGTTGATGTACAGCGCCGGATCGCGTAACGGATCGGTGGCGATGTCTTCGGAAGGTGTGGTGTCGTGCAAGTTTTTGGCGTGGCCCATGGAGTCGGTCATCAAGACGGAGATGGTGTGCGGTGTTACAGCGCGCAAGCTGCGGCGCAGGCAATGCAGCGCGCGTTGCGCGGCTGCATCGCGCCGCGCTGCGGCACGTGCTCTCTACATATCACGCCAAGCGTGACAGTGGCACCGACTGTTCGCGTTGCGCGACGCGTGCCGCACCGAAATGGCATGAAAATTCGCTGCCGCGTCCGACTTCGCTTTCGATTTCCAGCCGCGCCTGGTGCAGCCCCAGGATGTGCTTGACGATCGACAGCCCCAGCCCGGTGCCGCCGCTTTCGCGCGAGCGGCTACTGGACACGCGGTAAAAGCGTTCGGTAATGCGCGGCAGATGCGAGGCGGGAATGCCGTAGCCGGTGTCGCGCACGGCCAGTGCGGCGCCATCGCCTTCGCGCACGAAGCGGATCGTCACCATGCCGCCGCCGGGGGTATAGCGCACCGCATTGGTCACCAGGTTGGAAAACGCGCTGTGCAATTCCTTGTTGGAACCGAGCAGGTCCACGCCGGCTTCATCGATCACTTCCACCGTGTGCCGGCCCTGGCTGTGCGCTTCGGCCTCGCGGCGCAGGGTCGAAAGCATCGGCGCCATCGCCACGTGTTCTTCGCCGAGCTCTTCCTGCGATTCCAGCCGCGACAGGGTCAGCAGGTCTTCGACCAGTTGCGCCATGCGCTGCGACTGCTTGCGCATCTCGGCCAGCATCGGGCCGGAGTCGGGAAAGTCCTCTGGGTCGAGCATGTCCAGATAGCCGTGCACCACCGTCAGTGGTGTGCGCAGTTCGTGCGAGACGTTGGCCACGAAGTCGCGGCGTACCTGCTCCAGCCGCAGCAGCTTGCTGACATCGCGGGCCACCAGCAGCCAGTAATCGTCCGAGTAGGGGATCAGGCGCAGATTCAAACGCAGGTCCGGGTCCACCGGCGAGGCCGCATCGAGCATGGGTTCGGCATTGCGGCCGGCCGCCAGCCAATGCGCCAGCGGCAGCGGCTGCAGCCGCTCCACCACCGACACGCCCATGTCGCCAGGATGATGCAGGCCCAGCAGTCCGCCGGCGGCCTTGTTGAACCACTGCACGCGCTGGCTGTTGCGATCCACCACCACCACCGCGTCGGGCAATGCCTGCGCCGCGGCGCGGTAGGTCCGCAGCATGTCGATCAAACGGCGCTTGCGCGCGCGCATTTCGGCCTGGCTGCGGTAGAGCAGCCGATCCAGTTCGTTCCACGCACCGACACCGGCGGCCGGCTCGGCGCGCTGGCGCGCGGTCAGGCGGCGCAGCACCTGGCGCAGTCGCCAGTAGTGCCACGCCAGCACGCCCAGCGCGGTCAACGTCAGCGCCATCCAGATATGCTCGATCAGGATGCCGACCAGCACGGCAGCGCCCAGCAGCAGGGCAAGGGTGCCGAGCGTCTTGAGCCAGGCGGAACGGATATGTCGGGGCATGGAAGGCGTTACCACAAAGCGTCAGGTAGGCGTGCGACCCGGCCAGTTTGCGCGGCCTTTGCGACAACCACTACGTTGCCGAAGAGAAACGGTAGCCCGAGCCCCGCACGGTCTGCACCATGTTTTCCAGGCCGAAGGGCTCCAGCGTCTTGCGCAGGCGGCGGATATGCACGTCGATGGTGCGCTCTTCCACGTAGACGCTGCCGCCCCAGACATGGTCCAGCAACTGGGTACGGGTGTACACCCGCTCCGGATGGGTCATGAAGAAATGCAGCAGGCGGTACTCGGTCGGGCCGATCGGCACCGGCGCGTCGCCGGCGAATACCCGGTGCGCGGCGCCGTCGATGCGCAGGCGACCCACCGCCACGCTGCCGTCCTCGTCGTCGTCGCGGGTGCGGCGCATCACCGCACGGATGCGTGCCAGCAACTCGCGCGCCGAGAACGGCTTGACCACGTAGTCGTCGACCCCGGCCTCCAGGCCGCCGACTCGGTCGTTTTCCTCGCCGCGCGCGGTCAGCATGATGATCGGGATCTCGCGGGTCAGCGATTCCTTGCGCCAACGCCGTGCAAGATCCAGCCCGCTGGTGCCTGGCAACATCCAGTCCAGCAGGATCAGGTCGGGCACACGGTCGGCAATGGCGGTCTGCGCCTCGCGTGCGTCGCCAGCATGGATGGGCTCGAACTCGCCTTTGCGCAGCGCGAACGCCACCATGTCGCGGATCGCGGGTTCGTCATCGACGATCAGAATGCGTTTTTGCACGCGGGGCGTACCGTCTGGCTTTGGTTGGTCGCCAGTAGACTACGGTTTTGTGACTCTAATGTGACATGGCTGGCGAATCCTCAGCGCGCTGACACATTCCGAAGCGAACTGTTCCTGGAAGCTGACGGCTATGGCGATGTGCTGTCGTCGCTCGGTGTGCGGGACGCGGCCGGGTGGCGCATCAATCCCTGGAGAGATCCGGGTCGCGAATCCCCTGGCGGCGCAATTCGAGCACGGTCGGGGTGATCGCCGCGATGCGCGCATCCACACGCGCCCGTGTCACATAGTCGAGGTCCTTCTTTTTCAGTGCTTCCAGCTGGATCAGGGCCTGCTCTGGGCGGCCGTTCAAATATGCCGACTCGGCATACGCCTCGCTGGCACGCAGGTGGTCGCCGGCCAATTCGCAGGCGCGGGCGTAGGTCTGCTGCAGCAACGCGTCGTCGCCACTGCGATGCAGCAGCGGTTCCAGCACCTGACGCGCGCGCTGGCCGGAGTCCTTGCTGGACTGCTCGTTGAGCGCGCCGGCATAGGTCAGCACCACTGCGCGGTTGTTCGGCAATTGTTTGATTAGTGCATCGAAGCGCGCGTTGGCCGCCTCGCGCTGGCCCACCCGTGCCTGCGCCTCGCTCAGGCCCAGGGTGAGCCAAAGATTGTCCGGATGCGCTTCCAGCAGGCTGCTCAACTCGGCGATCGGTTCGCTTGGGCGACCGCCGCTGTTGCGTAACTGCGCCAGCGCCAGCCCGTAACGCTGGGCGTCGGTCAGGCCGTGCTTGGTGCCGCGACGCAGGGTGTCGTATTCGCGGATGGCGGCACTCGGCGTGGCGGCGCTGAGCACCCGCAGGCGCTCCTTTGCCCAGTCGAAGCCCTGTTGGTCGCCACCCCGGCTCAGTGCGTCCACCGGCAGCCGCAGCGCATATGGAAGCAGCGCGTTGCCGTTGCGGCTCAGCGGTTCGGACAGCGACGGATCGGAGGGGTTCACCCGCTCCTGGCGCGTCCCGCCCGGTACCGAGGTGGTCAGCACCACGGTGTTCTTCTTCATCTGCTCGGCGCGCGCCTTGGCCTCGCTGATGCGGGTGACGGTGACCGGGTGGGTCTGCAGGAAATCCGGCGCGCTGTAGCCGCCTTCGTTGGCGCGCATCGCCACCGACATGCGTTCAAAGAAGCCGGCCATCGCATCGGCGTCGTAGCCGCTGCGGACCAGCGTGCGGATGCCCAGGCGGTCGGCTTCGGATTCGTTGGAGCGGGTGAAGTCGATCTGGCGCTGCTGCATCAGCCCCATCGCGCTGGTGATGCCGGCCATGGTGGCATCGCCCTTGGAGTTGCCGCCGGCCTGCTGCGCGGCGACCACCGCCGCCAGCATGCCGAGCAGGATCGGGATCTGATCGCGTTGCGCGCGCTCCACTCCACGCAGCACATGCTGCTGGGTGACATGGGCGATTTCGTGCGACAGCACCGCGGCCACCTCGTCCTCGCGCTCGGCGGTCAGCACCAGTCCCGCATTGACCGCGATATAGCCGCCCAGGGTGGCGAAGGCATTGATCTGGCGGTCGCGCAGCATGAAGAACGTAAACGGCTGCTGCGGCTGGTCGCTGTTGGCACCCAACCGGGTGCCCATGGTCTGCAGCCAATCGGTGATCAGCGGATCGTCCAGCACATAGTCGTAGTTGCGCAACTCGGCCAGCATCATCTTGCCGTATTCGGCCTGGCGCGCCGGGGTCAGCAACTCGCCGGCAGACGAGCCGATGTCGGGCAGGCGGCTTTCCTGCGCAGGTGCCACACCCACGGCAATGGCCAACGTGAGGGCGGTGGCGAGCGGTAGCAGGCGCAAGTGAAACTCCCAGGTGGTGCGCGGAGCATGCAGGCAGCGCGGCGCAATGGCGTGAATCGGCAATTAAGGGCGACTATCAAGCACGGCTGCGGCGTTGACCAGACGGGCGCTACAGTTGGCGGGCGCGCACCAGGTGCCACCCTTGCTGCTGCGCCTGTCCTCCATCCGCGCACCCTGACGCCCGGTTGCCACGGTCCGACAGTTGGCATGATCCACAGTGTTGCGGTGACGACATGGAAATTCCAGTCGCCCGGTACCATGTGTCAGACCTTCAGACCAACCACGGAGTTTCCCGTGAGCCAAGACGATACCGTGCAGGCAGCTACTGGCCCGCAGATCACCCTGTATTCCTCCGCGATCTGCCCGTATTGCGTGGCGGCCAAGAATTTCCTCAAAAGCAAGGGCCAAACCTGGACCGAGGTGCGCATCGACCTGGACCCGGCCGAGCGCGACAGGATGGTCGCCCTGGCCAAGCGCACCAGCGTGCCGCAGATCTTCGTCGGCGACGTGCATGTCGGCGGCTACGACGACATGATGGCCATGCACCGCGCCGGCAAACTCGAACCGTTGCTGGCCGGCGCCACGGGCGGTCAGGCATGAGTGGGGGCGATCACGACACCGACGATCGTCTGCGCGAGTTCACCGAATTCCGCCAGCGCATGAACCAGCGCATCCTGGCCGAGCCGAACCGGGTGGTCCGCCGCTTCTTCGCACTGGACACCCAGACCTACCAGGCCGGCGCGCTGGACGCCAAAACCAAGGAGCTGCTCGGCCTGGTCGCCTCGATGGTGCTGCGCTGCGACGACTGCATCAGCTATCACGTCGCCCAATGCAAGGAGGCCGGCGTGACCCGCGAGGAATTCTTCGAAACCTTCTCGGTCGGCCTGGTGGTCGGCGGTTCCATCGTCATTCCGCACCTGCGCCGCGCGGTGGATTTCCTCGACCAGCTCGAAGGCGGCGCGCCGGCGCCGGCGCAGCACGCGCACGGCTGACGCGCGGCTGATGGATGACAGCCGGAACGTCTGCGCGCGCGCGTCGGGATTGGTGATTCGGGATTCTTTAGAGGCATGACAGCGCGTGCCGCCATTCGAGGCGGCACGTTGCGTTTGGGTGGTCTGGTTTTCTGACGGCCAGGCATGGGCAGATACGTCCCTACGGTATCTGCCTGCGTTGGCGTTCGGTCTGCCGACGTGCGATGGCCGCACGTCGGCATCCTGCGCCATCGCGCTTCACCGGCTCCCGCAGCGGGCATCGCGCTCGCTCTTAGACCAAGGTCGGTTTGGGCGCCTTCACCGGCATCGGGCATAATTGCCGGTGAAACCTCCTTGCGCCGATCTGCCGGGGTTCCGGCTGGCGCTCCCCCCTTCAAGTTCGGAAACCCAACGTTATGACGCAGACAATCACGGTCATCCGCGGCGACGGTATTGGCCCGGAGATCATGGATGCCACGCTGTTCGTGCTCGACGCGCTGCAAGCTGGCCTGACCTACGAGTACGCCGATGCCGGCCTGGTCGCACTGGAAAAGCACGGCGACCTGCTGCCCGAGTCCACCCTGGCCTCGATCACCAAAAACAAGGTCGCGCTGAAAAGCCCGCTGACCACGCCGGTGGGCGAGGGTTTCAGCTCGATCAATGTCGCCATGCGTCGCAAGTTCGACCTGTACGCCAACGTGCGTCCGGCCAAGTCGTTCCCCAACACCAAGTCGCGTTTTGCCGATGGCGTGGACCTGATCACGGTGCGTGAAAACACCGAAGGCGCCTACCTGAGCGAAGGCCAGGAAGTCTCGGCCGATGGCGAAGTCGCCATCTCCGGCGCCCGCGTCACCCGCAAGGGCTCCGAGCGCATCGTGCGCTATGCCTTCGACCTGGCGCGCGCCACCGGCCGCAAGAAGGTCACCGCCGTGCACAAGGCCAACATCATCAAGTCGACCTCGGGCCTGTTCCTGAAGGTGGCCCGCGACGTGGCCGCGCAATACCCGGAAATCGAATTCCAGGAAATGATCGTCGACAACACCTGCATGCAGCTGGTGATGCGTCCGGAACAGTTCGACATCATCGTGACCACCAACCTGTTCGGCGACATCATCTCCGACCTGTGCGCCGGTCTGGTCGGCGGCCTGGGCCTGGCTCCGGGCGCCAACATCGGCGTCGATGCGGCGATCTTCGAAGCCGTGCACGGCTCGGCGCCGGACATCGCGGGGCAGGGCAAGGCCAACCCGTGCGCACTGCTGCTGGGCGCCGCGCAGATGCTGGACCACATCGGTCAGCCGCAGAACGCCGAGCGCCTGCGCGAGGCGATCGTCGCCACCTTGGAAGCCAAGGATTCGCTGACCCCCGACCTGGGCGGCACCGGCAACACCATGGGCTTTGCGAAAGCCATCGCCAGCCGCCTCTAAGCGACGCGGCGACTCAAGAAAGAAAGGGCGCCCAACGGCGCCCTTTCTTTTTGCTCGAAACGCAGGATGCGCAGGGAATCGGCTCTTACGATTCCCCAATCCCGATTCCCCAATTCCCGGCTCAGTTGCGCGACTGCAACTTGGACAGCAAACGCAGGAACTCCAGATACAGCCACACCAGCGTGACCATCAGGCCAAACGCGCCGTACCACTCCATGTGCTTGGGCGCGCCGTGCTCCACGCCGCTTTCGATGAAGTCGAAGTCCAGCACCAGATTCAATGCAGCGACCACCACCACGAACAGGCTGAAGGCGATACCCAGCCAGCCGGAGTCGTGGATCATCGGCACCCTGATGCCGAAGAAGCTCAGCACGAACGAGGCCAGATAGACCAGGGCGATACCGCCGGTGGCGGCAACCACGCCGAGCTTGAAGTTCTCGGTCGCCTTGATCAATCCACTGCGGTAGGCGAACAGCAACGCAAACAGCGTGCCGAACGTCAGCAGCACCGCCTGGAAGACGATGCCGTTGAAACGTGCTTCGTACACCGCCGAAATCGCACCGAGGAAAAACCCCTCCACCAGCGCGTACAGCGGTGCGCTGACCGGTGCCCAGGTCGGCTTGAAGATGGTGGCAAACGCCAGCACCAGGCCGCCGATGGCGCCGCCGATCATGTACACGCTGGCAACCGGCAGCGGCTTGCCATCGATGCCGATCGACTGGTTCCAGGCGAAAGCGGCGGTGACAAGCGCCATCAGCAACAGCGCGCCGGTCTTGTTGACAGTGCCGTTGAGCGTCATCGCTTGACCGTCGCGGGTGACCACCGCGCCGGAGCCAAGGTCGAGGAACGTGGATTCCCGAAGGGCAGGATTGCCGCTACGCATGCGTGTTCTCCATGAAATATAGATGCCTGCCGACTTGGCGAGCAGTGTTGCGAGGATACCGGATTGGCGAATTGACACGCAGTGATTGACAGCAGGGCCAATCGTTCCCAAAATAGCCGACCTTTCGAGCCTTCGGGATCGGAAGGTCCCGCCGGGGTATAGCGCAGTCTGGTAGCGCGCCTGCTTTGGGAGCAGGATGTCGGGGGTTCGAATCCCTCTACCCCGACCATTCCGATGCTCTTGACGGCGTGGGAATGCGAAGTTCGGTCCGGGCGCCCGTAGCTCAACCGGATAGAGCACCGGCCTTCTAAGCCGGCGGTTACAGGTTCGAGTCCTGTCGGGCGCGCCATCGGCGGTACGGTAGGAAGTAGGTTTTCAGTGGTGGCTGTAGCTCAGCTGGTTAGAGTACTGGATTGTGATTCCAGATGTCGGGGGTTCGAGTCCCCTCAGCCACCCCACTGATTGCTGGAACGTTGGACCCGATGCATCGCGGGGTGTTGCAACGAAGCAAAAATGCACATACAATGTGCGACCAGTTTCAGGGCCGTTAGCTCAGTTGGTAGAGCAGTTGACTCTTAATCAATAGGTCCAAGGTTCGAATCCTTGACGGCCCACCAAATAAAAGCACTTAGGCGATGCCTAGGTGCTTTTCTTTTTGTCGCCTGGAAAGATGGGGCGTCGGGGCGATTTACGCTTCTGTCGCTGCGCCCGACATCGGGGATACGCTCAATGCTTCGGCAGCCCTGCACATCGGGTTGTGCATCGGGAGCGTGATTGCGGCTGGCTGCTCCAGCCACGGCTGGTGAGCGCAAATGAGGCGCGATGTGTCTGAGTCAATGCGGCGTTCGATCGTGGGCCATGTGGCCATCTTTGCACTGGCCGGTCCTGCGGTCGGCGGCTTGCTGAGCGCGGCGCGCTGGGTTCGCCTCGATGTCTCGGCTGCGCTGTCGATCATCGTCTGGTCCTATGGACTGGTGTTGCCGATGATTGCGTGCGCGGTTGCCGGATGGATATGCGCGCGAGCCTGCGCTTGGCTGTATCGCGGGCGTCGGCCCCCCGTATTGGTCCACACCGGCATCGGTGCGCTGAGTGGGCTGTTGTCGGGCGGGATGGTGGTGCTGTTGCTGGCGATCATCGGTGGCTGGTCGATGGTGTCCGATCGCGCTTTTATTCTGGGCCTGTTGCCATTCGGGCTGTGGGCAGGTGGTGTCTGCGCGGTGCTTGCCTGGCTTGGATGGTCGCAGCTTTCTCCAGTGGCCGATGCCGGTTGAGCGGCGCGACGAGGGACGCATCACGTACGTGCAAGGCAACCTCTCTATCTTCCGTATGACTGGCGCCCGATCCGCTACGCCGTTGGCGTTGATCGCCATGATTCGCCCGTCGAGGTCGATCTTCTTGAAACTTTCGCGGGACAGCGGCGATCTGCCGATCCCTCATCGCGGCAGCGCCACGCGCAGTCGGGTTTAACGTAATTTTAGCGAATACAAGAGTTGCCTGACGCTGGTGGGGCACCATGCAGGGGCGCGCATCTATCGGATGGTGAACAGGTTCACCTCGAAAAGGCAGCGCTTTGGCGGTCGCAAAATCCCACCGGGCTGTTTCGGGCGCAGGACGGAGTGGATGTGCGTTGGTGGCCTGGCTCTGTCTCGCAATGCTTTTTCTTTCCCGGCATCCCTGCAACAATGCCCCGGTACGCGCGGCATTGCGAAAGTGGCGGAATTGGTAGACGCACCAGATTTAGGTTCTGACGCCGCAAGGCGTGGGGGTTCGAGTCCCCCCTTTCGCACCAATGCCCTGCGGTCGTGCATATTCCGGCCGCTGCGACGTTCATAAACCAGGTCATCTCCAGGCAAGCGGCACCGACTGTGCGCGTTTCGCTGGCAGCGGCCGCCGTTATCGGCGAAACTACAAGGCTCGGCGGCTTTCTCGCCATCCGTCAACCCGCATCTTCCATCTCGTGCCGACGCTTGTGCAGTCGGTGGCAGGAGTCAACATGCAAGCATCGATCGAATCCACCGGCAATCTGGAACGCCGCCTGACCTTCACCCTGCCGCAGGAGCGCCTGGAGACCCACGTCGGTGGCCGCCTGCGCGAGCTTGCGCGGACCACGCGCATCAAGGGCTTCCGTCCAGGCAAGGTGCCGACCAAGGTCATCGAGCAGCGCTTCGGTCAGCAGGTGCGGGCCGAGGCGATGGAAGGCTTGCTGCGTGAAACCTTCGACTCGGCGGTGCGCGAGCATTCGCTGCGCCTGGCCGGCAACCCGCGCATCGATCAGGGCGAAAGCGATTTCGACTTCGTCGCCACCTTCGAAGTGGTGCCGGATTTCGGCGATATCGACGTGGCCAAGCTGTCGGTGGTGCGTCATACCGCCGAGGTGACCGACGCCGACATCGACCAGATGATCGAAAACCTGCGCCTGCAGCGCCGCACCTGGAACCCGGTCGAGCGCGGCGCGCAGGTCGGCGACCTGGTGGCGTTGGAGACCTGGTCGCAGGCCGGCGACGAGCGCCTGCCCGCCGAAGGTGTGGAAACCGGCAGCAGCGTGCTGGGCTCGGGCGTGATGTTCGACCAGATCGAAAAGGGTCTGGAAGGTCTGACCAAGGGGCAAGAGAAGACCCTGACCGTCGACTTCCCGGCCGAATGGCGCGTGCCGCAGCTGGCCGGCAAGACCGTGCAGGTGCACGTCAAGGCGGTCGAGGTGTCCGAGCCGGTGTTGCCGGTGGTGGACAAGGAGTTCATCAAGAGCTTTGGCGTGAAGAGTGGCGATGCCGAGCAGTTCCGCGCCGACATCCGCACCAACCTGGAGCGCGAGCTCAAGGGTGCGCTGATGAATCGCCTGCGTCGCGAAGTGGGCGAACAGCTGATCGCCGCCTATGCGCACGTCGAAATGCCGCCGCGTCTGGTCGAGAACGAAGCCCGCTCGATGCTGGCCCAGCAGGTCGAACAGATGCGCCGCAGCGGTCGCGACCCTGGCCAGGTGCCGGACGACGCACACCAGGGCTTCATGGAAGCCGCCGCCAAGCGCGTGCTGGTCGGTCTGCTGGTCGGCGAAGTGGCCCGTCGCAACGAGCTGCGCCTGGAATCCAAGCGCGTCAGCGAAACGCTGCGTCTGATCGCCTCGACCTACGAAGAGCCGGAACAGGTCATTGAGATGTACCGCAACGACCCCCAACTGATGAATGGACTGCAGAGCCGTGTGATGGAAGAGCAGGTGATCGACTGGATCGCCGAGCGCGCCCAGCACACCGAGCAGCCGCTGTCGTTCCAGGACGCCATTCGCGTCTGATGCGGTAGCAAGAGAAGGACTGCGCCCTGCAGGATCGAGGGCGTGGATGTCGAACACGGGCAGCGGCACAGGCCGCTGCCACAACGGGAAGACTGATGAGCATTGTGACCAAAGCCCTGAACCTGGTGCCGATGGTGGTCGAACAGACCAGCCGCGGCGAGCGTGCGTATGACATCTACTCGCGTCTGCTGAAGGAGCGTCTGATCTTCCTGGTCGGTCCGATCGACGACCACATGGCCAACGTCATCGTGGCCCAGTTGCTGTTCCTGGAAGCGGACAACCCGGAAAAGGACATCAGCATCTACATCAACTCGCCCGGCGGCGTGGTCACGGCCGGCATGGCGATCTACGACACCATGCAGTACATCAAGCCAGACGTGAGCACCATCTGTGTCGGCCAAGCCGCCTCGATGGGCGCGCTGCTGCTGGCCTCGGGTGCGGCGGGCAAGCGTTATGCGCTGCCGAATTCGCGCGTGATGATCCATCAGCCGCTGGGCGGCTTCCAGGGCCAGGCGACCGATATCGACATCCACGCGCGCGAGATCCTGACCCTGCGCTCGCGCCTGAACGAGATCCTGGCCAAGCACACCGGCCAGTCGCTGGAGACGATCGCGCGCGACACCGAGCGCGACAATTTCAAGAGCGCGGTCGACGCGCAGGCCTATGGCCTGGTCGATCAGGTGCTGGAACGCCGTCCGGAAGAGTCGATTCAGCCGTCTTGATCGCCAGATCGCTGAAATTGCAGGAAAAACCGGCAGGGTCGGGCTGGGCGAATGTCCTCCCGACCCTGTGCTATTCTCGAAATCGAACCCCCGTGCATCGGGTGGGGTAACTGGGTAACAGAAGCATGAGCGAAGACCGCCAAGGTCGTTCCGGCGACAGCAACAAGATTCTCTACTGCTCGTTCTGCGGTAAGAGTCAGCATGAAGTCCGCAAGCTGATTGCCGGTCCCAGCGTATTCATCTGCGATGAGTGCGTTGAGCTGTGCAACGACATCATCCGCGAAGAACTCGAAGAAAAGGCGCAGTCGGCACGGTCCAGCCTGCCCAAGCCGCGCGAGATTCTTGAGGTGCTGGATCAATACGTGATCGGGCAGTTGCGCGCCAAGCGCACGCTCGCCGTGGCGGTGTACAACCACTACAAGCGGATCGAGAGCCGTAGCAAGAACGACGAAGTCGAGCTGGCGAAGTCCAATATCCTGCTGGTCGGCCCGACCGGCTCGGGCAAGACGCTGCTGGCCGAAACGCTGGCGCGCCTGCTCAACGTGCCGTTCACGATCGCCGATGCCACCACGCTGACCGAAGCCGGCTATGTCGGCGAGGACGTGGAAAACATCATCCAGAAGTTGCTGCAGAAGTGCGATTACGACGTCGAAAAGGCCCAGCAGGGCATCGTCTATATCGACGAAATCGACAAGATCTCGCGCAAGAGCGAGAACCCGTCGATCACCCGCGACGTGTCCGGCGAAGGCGTGCAGCAGGCGCTGCTGAAGCTGATCGAAGGCACGGTGGCGTCGGTGCCGCCGCAGGGCGGTCGCAAGCATCCGCAGCAGGAATTCCTGCAGGTCGATACCAAGAACATCCTGTTCATCTGTGGCGGCGCGTTCGCCGGGCTGGACAAGGTGATCCAGGCGCGTTCCAACGACGCCGGCGGCATCGGCTTCGGTGCGAAGGTCAAGAGCAGCGAGCGCAAGCAGGAAGTCGGCAAGATCCTGGCCGAGGTCGAGCCGGAAGATCTGATCAAGTTCGGCCTGATTCCCGAGTTCGTCGGCCGCCTGCCGGTGGTCGCCACGCTTGAGGAACTCGACGAGCCGGCGCTGATCAAGATCCTGACCGAGCCCAAGAACGCCATCACCAAGCAGTTCAAGAAGCTGTTCGATATGGAAGGCGTGGAACTGGAGTTCCGCCCGGACGCCTTGTCTGCGATCGCCAAGAAGGCGCTCAAGCGCAAGACCGGCGCGCGTGGTCTGCGCACCATCGTCGAATCGGTGCTGCTGGATACGATGTATGAGCTGCCCTCGCAGGAAAACGTCAGCAAGGTGGTGGTGGACGAGTCGGTCATCGAGCACAAATCCGAGCCGTATCTGATCTACCAGGCGCAACCGGCCCCGGCCAAGGCCGCGTCCGGCGACTGAGCCCTGTCGCCGTGGAGCCAGGCCCCGGCCCGGCTCGCGGTTAAAGGGGATCCAAGCGCTACTTGCAACACCTCGCCGATGGCCCCATAACGGGGCCATCGGCTTTTTTTACGCCTCAAAATCCCCATTCCTGCGGAGCGCCCCATGGCCCAGTCCCAACCAGAAGTTCTTGATCTGCCGGTGTTGCCGCTGCGCGACGTGGTGGTGTTTCCGCACATGGTGATTCCGCTGTTCGTCGGCCGTGACAAGTCGATGCGTGCGCTGGAAAAGGCCATGGAGGCGGACAAGCGCATCCTGCTGGTGGCGCAGAAGTCGGCCGAGACCGACGACCCGGCCGCCAATGATCTGTATACCGTCGGTACGCTGGCGCAGGTGCTGCAGCTGCTCAAACTGCCCGATGGCACCATCAAGGTGCTGGTCGAAGGGTTGTCGCGGGTCACCGTGGACAAGGTCGTCGAGCTCGATGGCGCGCTGCAGGGCCAGGGTGTCGAGGTCGAAGCCAGCGACGCGCGCGAGCCGCGCGAGGTGGAAGCGATCGCCCGCTCGCTGATGTCGCTGTTCGAGCAGTACGTCAAGACCAATCGCAAGCTGCCGCCGGAGTTGTTGCAGACCCTGGCCGGCATCGACGAGCCAGGCCGTCTGGCCGATACCATCGCCGCGCACATCGGCGTGCGTCTGGCCGACAAGCAGCGCCTGTTGGAAATCACCGAGATCGGCGAGCGGCTGGAACTGCTGGTGGGTCTGGTGGACGGCGAGATCGACGTGCAGCAGCTGGAAAAGCGCATCCGCGGCCGCGTCAAGTCGCAGATGGAGAAGAGCCAGCGCGAGTACTACCTCAACGAACAGATGAAGGCGATCCAGAAGGAGCTGGGCGATCTGGACGACGCGCCGGGCGAGCTGGAAGAACTGGCGCGCAAGATCGCCGAGGCCGGCATGCCCAAGCCAGTCGAGACCAAGGCCAAGGCCGAGCTCAACAAGCTCAAGCAGATGTCGCCGATGTCTGCCGAAGCCGCAGTGGTGCGTAACTATCTGGACTGGCTGTTGGGCGTGCCGTGGAAGAAGCGCACCAAGGTCCGCAAGGATCTCAAGGCCGCAGAGGACACGCTGGATGCCGATCACTACGGCCTGGACAAGGTCAAGGAGCGCATCCTTGAGTACTTGGCAGTGCAGTCGCGCGTGAAGCAGATGAAGGGGCCGATCCTGTGCCTGGTCGGCCCGCCCGGCGTGGGCAAGACCTCGCTCGGTCAGTCGATCGCCAAGGCGACCAACCGCAAGTTCGTGCGCATGAGCCTGGGCGGCATCCGCGACGAGGCCGAGATCCGCGGCCATCGCCGGACCTACGTCGGGTCGATGCCGGGTCGTCTGGTGCAGAACCTCAATAAGGTCGGCAGCAAGAATCCGCTGTTCCTGCTGGACGAGATCGACAAGATGTCGATGGACTTCCGCGGCGACCCGTCGTCGGCATTGCTGGAAGTGCTCGATCCCGAGCAGAACAACTCCTTCAACGACCATTACCTGGAAGTGGACCTGGACCTGTCGGAGGTGATGTTCGTCGCCACCTCCAACTCGCTCAACATCCCGGGCCCGTTGCTGGACCGCATGGAAGTCATCCGCATCCCCGGTTACACCGAGGACGAGAAGCTCAACATCGCCATGCGTTACCTGGTGCCCAAGCAGATCAAGGCCAACGGTTTGAAGCCGGAGGAAATCGAGATCGGCAGCGATGCCATCCAGGACATCGTGCGTTACTACACGCGTGAATCGGGCGTGCGTAACCTCGAGCGCGAGATCGCCAAGATCTGCCGCAAGGTGGTCAAGGAAATCGCGCTTGCCGGCCCGCAGCCGGTTGCAAAGAAGGTGGTCGCCAGGAAGGTCAAGCCCAAGGCATTGGTGACCGTCGGTTCGAAGAATCTGGACAAGTACCTGGGCGTGCGTCGCTTCGACTTCGGTCGCGCCGAGGAAGAAAACGAAATCGGTCTGGTCACCGGTCTGGCCTGGACCGAGGTCGGTGGCGAGTTGCTGCAGGTCGAGTCCACGCTGGTGCCGGGCAAGGGCAATCTGATCCTCACCGGTCAGCTCGGCAACGTCATGAAGGAATCGGCATCGGCGGCATTGTCGGTGGTGCGTTCGCGCGCCGAGCGACTGGGCATCGATGTGGATTTCCTGCAGAAACAGGACGTGCATGTGCACGTGCCCGATGGTGCGACGCCGAAGGATGGCCCGAGCGCCGGTATCGCGATGGTGACCTCGCTGGTGTCGGTGTTGACCAAGGTGCCGATCCGCGCCGATGTGGCGATGACTGGCGAGATCACCTTGCGTGGTCGCGTCTCGGCCATCGGCGGGTTGAAGGAGAAATTGCTGGCTGCGTTGCGCGGCGGCATCCGCACCGTGTTGATCCCCGACGAGAACCGCAAGGATCTTGCCGACATTCCCGCCAACGTGACGCGCGACCTGAAGATCGTCCCGGTCAAATGGATCGATGAAGTGCTGGATCTTGCGCTGGAGCGTCCGTTGGCGCCGAAGAAGGCGGGCAAGGAAAAGGCCCGCAAGACCGCCTCGCGCGTTGCCGTGCGCGGCAAGTCACGCACTACCCCGGGTACCCGCGTCAAGCACTGAATCGCCTTGTCTAAACCCAGGCAAAACAAGCCAAAACCCGCGTCGTTATTGGGTTTTGGCTTGCGTGCGGTTGGGGGCGCTGGTATAAATGCACGACTCGTGGGCGCGGCAAATTGTGATGCGTCATGCGATACCACTTGTGTCGGGTTCTTCGCTAACGGCAAGAGCGCCGATTGTCGATTCCGCGGCATCTGCCGCAAAGGGAGTTTCAAGAATGAATAAAACCGAATTGATCGATGGCGTTGCCGCTGCCGCTGACATCTCCAAGGCTGAGGCCGGCCGTGCTGTTGACGCGGTTGTGAGCGAAATCACCAAGGCGCTGAAGAAGGGCGATGCCGTCACCCTCGTTGGCTTTGGCACCTTCCAGGTCCGTGCGCGCGCTGAGCGTACCGGCCGCAATCCGAAGACCGGCGACAGCATCAAGATCGCTGCTTCGAAGAATCCTGCATTCAAGGCTGGTAAAGCCCTGAAGGATGCAGTAAACTAATCGACTCGCTAGGGTGCTTAGCTCAGCGGTAGAGCGTCTCCCTTACACGGAGAGGGTCGGGGGTTCGAAACCCTCAGCACCCACCATTAAGCACCAGGCAAACGTTTCAAGCGCGGAGCGGTAGTTCAGCTGGTTAGAATGCTGGCCTGTCACGCCGGAGGTCGCGGGTTCGAGTCCCGTCCGCTCCGCCAGTTACACACAAAGCCCCTGAGCAATTGGGGGCTTTGTTTTCTCCACCGCATTTGCACTTGCAGTGGAGAAGGAAAGTCCAAGTTTAAAGCGGAGCGGTAGTTCAGCTGGTTAGAATGCTGGCCTGTCACGCCGGAGGTCGCGGGTTCGAGTCCCGTCCGCTCCGCCAGTTCTACCAAAGCCCTCGGTCTCGTGCCGGGGGCTTTTTTGTGGGCGATGTTCGCACTAGTGGCCGCAAATTACATTGCGATTCGGTGCCGTGTGGCATTGGGCTGGGTGCCCGGCGTCAAGCGCGTTACACTGCGCGGCTCGCCCACAGGCCGTGATTTGCCAATGCTGCAGAAACTTCGCGACAAGACGTCAGGCTGGATCGCTACCGCCATCCTGGGGTTGCTGATGATTCCGTTCCTGTTCGTCATCGACAACAGCTACCTCGGCGGCATTGGCGCCAACAACGTGGCCAAGGTGCAGGCGCCACCGACGTGGTGGAAATCGGCACCATCGTGGTGGCCGGTTTCGCTGCTGTGGCAGCACCATGAAATCAGCACGCAGGATTTCCGCACGCGCTTCGAGCAGGCGCGTATGCAGGAGCGTCAGCGCCAGGGCGAAAATTTCGATCCGCGCAGCTTCGAATCGCGCGAAAACAAGCTGCAGGTGCTCGATCAGCTGGTCGACGAGCAGGTCGTACGCCTGGGTGCGGAAGATGCCGGCATCGTGATCGGCGATGCAACGGTGCGCGATTACATCACCGGCATTCAGGCGTTTCAGGTCGATGGCAAGTTCAGCCCCGACCAGTACCGCGCCGCGCTCGCGCAGGGCACGCCTCCGCGTACACCGGCGCAGTTCGACGCGTTGGTGCGCGACAGCCTGCAGCAGTCGGTGATTCCGCAGGCGATTGCCGAGTCGGGTTTTGCGACCAAGACCGAGTTCGAACGCCTGCTCAAGCTGATGGGCGAAACGCGCGATGTGGAGTTGGCGATGTTGCCGGCGCCGGCTGCCGACACCGCGCCGGTCAGCGATACGCAGGTCAAGCAGTGGTACGAGGGGCATGCACAGGATTTTCGTCAGCCGGAGACGGTGACGATCGAGTATGTCGAGCTCAACGCCGCCAAGATGCCGCCGGCAACCGCTGCCGATGAAGCCACGTTGCGCAAGCGCTATGACGAAGAGAAGGCGCGCTTTGTCGAGCCGGATCAGCGTCTGGCATCGCATATCCTGATCAGCGCTGGTAGCGATGCCGCTGCGCAAAAGGCCGCCGAAGCCAAGGCCGCCAAATTGGCTGCGGAGGCCAAGCTACCGGGCGCCGATTTTGCCGCGTTGGCCAAAGCCAATTCGCAGGATCCCGGTTCCAAGGGCGCCGGTGGCGACCTGGGCTGGGTCGAGAAGGGCACGATGGTCAAGCCGTTCGAAGACGCACTGTTCTCGATGAAGGCTGGCGAGGTGGTCGGCCCGATCAAGAGCGAGTTCGGCTACCACGTGATCCAGTTGCGCGAGGTCAAGGGTGGGCAGGGCAAGTCCTTCGAGCAAGTGCGCGACCAACTCGCCGCCGAGCAGCTCAAGGCCGATGCCGACAAGGCGTATGCGGATGTGAGCGGCAAGCTGGTGGATCAGGTCTACAAGAATCCCACCGCGCTGGAGCCGGCGGCAAAGCAGGTCGGCCTGCCGGTGCAGACGCTGGGCCCGTTCTCGCGCGCCGATGCCAGCGGCATTGCGGCCAATCCTGCGGTACTGCGTTCGGCATTCTCCGAGACGCTGGTGCAAGACGGCACGGTGAGCGACCCGATCACCATCGCGCCGAATCATAGTGTGGTGTTACGCGTGACCAATCACACCGCCGAGCAGGCCTTGCCGTTGGACAAGGTGCGCGACAAGGTGATCGCGGCGATTCATGCGGATCGCACCGAAAAGGCTGCCGCAGCGGCTGCCGATGCACTGTTGGCACGTGTGCAGAAGGGCGAGACCTTGCAGGCACTGGCGGCCAGCGAAAAGCTGCAGGTGCAGCCGATTCCGGGCCTGCCGCGTACGGCGCCGATTCCGACCCCGGCGGCGAACCGCGCGATCTTCAGCGCGCCGCGTCCGAGCGAAGGCAAGCCATCGGTGGGCAAGGTGGAACTCGATGGTGGGCGCTTTGCGGTCTTCGTGGTCAGCAAGGCCACGCCGGGCGATCTGAAGCAGATGCCGGCCGAGCAGCAGACGATGCTGCGCGAGCAGTTGAGCCAGATCGACGGCAACAATGCGGCGCAGGCGTACGTCAAGGAAATGCGCAAGCGCTACAAGATCCAGATCGAAGAAGCGCAGCTGTGATATCGCGCAGCGACTGGTAAAAGAAAAAGCCCGGGTGACCGGGCTTTTTCTTTGGATGACGGTGTGTCACTGGCCGACCTGTCGTGAGCAGCCCGACCGCTGGCTTGTGGCTGCGTGCTGGTGGGCGCTCACTTAGCGCGATGACAGGCGATGCCGGGTACTGAGACGGGCTTGTCTGGGGATTTTGTGGATAGCGGATGGGCGAATGGGGGTGCGGGCTACGTATCGTTCACGACGCTATTGAGAGGCGCTAGACGGGTCGAGAACCGGTGTGAATGCCCGTAGGGTGCACGTCCTAATGAACGGCCGTGCGAGTCAGTTCACCGCATCGCACACGGTCTGCCGGGGATTGCTTGCATATCGCAGCTGGCGCAGCTCATGGCTGATGTCAGTGGACCCGACGGTGGGCCGATCGCCTCGGCCATTGCGCAGCCAGCGACGCTGCGATGAACCATGTGGCCATTGCTCGTCACGCTCTGACTTGCTCAGGCGGATCTGCGCAGACCGCGAAGAGGCCGAAGCGTGAACGCGGCAAAACGTGATTACGGACGGCAGGCCTGATGCCAGTGCGGACGCACGACGCGCCAGTCGCGCCGCGCGTTAAGGCGTGTCGTCGAACGACAGCACCATGCCGGGCTTCAATACGGCGCGCTTGTCCAGCCCATTGTTGGCAAGCAGCGTGGCAACGGTGATGCCGTAGCGGCGTGCGATGGCCCAGGCGGATTCGCCGCTGCGAACCGTATGCGTCGTGCGCGGCTTGGCGTTCGATGCCTTGGCAACCACGGTGGGAGCGCTATCGCTGTTATCGGGCATCCTTTCCGCATTGCTCGATGCCACCAGTTCACTGGCCGAGCCTGGTAGGGCCGGTGCGACCGGAGCGAGTACATGCACGCCACGCGGCGCGGCGCGTGCGCTGGCCAGGGCGGGATTGAGGCGGGCAAGCAGCTGCGGCTCGATCGCGCGCTGTCCGGCCCAGGCGTTGAGGCTGGTGCCGGCCGGCAGCGCGTGTTCGGTCAGCACCGGAACCGGGCGATCCAGCGAGGTCAGCAGGTTGCCCTTCTGCTGCGCATGGTCGAGAACACAGGCCAGCGCATGCAGCTTTTCGACGTATTCGTAGGTGACCTTGGACATGCCCGGCAACTCGGACGGGCGGGCGTTCTGCGCGTTCATCCCGGCGGTGCGCATTGCTTGCAGTACGCGATACTCGCCAGCGTTGTACGCCATCAGGGCCAGTCGCCAGTCGCCGCCGAACATGCCGTAGAGGGTCTTGAGGTAGCGCACCGCTGCCGTGGTGGAATCAACCGCCGAGAGGCGGCCGTCGTATTGCGCCCCGACCGGGACATGGTGATTGCGTGCGGTAGTGGCAATGAACTGCCACAAGCCTGCCGGGCCACTGCCATTGCGTGCGCCCGGGCGATAGCCGCTTTCGACAAACGGAATCAGTGCAAATTCGGTCGGCATATCGGCTTCGCGCAGCTCGTCGACCACGTAGCCGAACAGCGGCAGGACATCCTGCGCATCGTCGGCCAGCCGGGCCGGTGCGCGTGAGAAATGCTGTTCCCAACGCGCGTCGCTGTGTTCGCTGTCGCAACCCGGATCGGCGCGGCCATCCAGAAATGCGGAAAAAATATCCTGACCATTGCGCACGCTGGGTGCCGCGGTGCGCGCGATCGAGCTGTCGGCGGGTGTGAGGCGGCTGGCGTCGTTGGACGATGCGGCTGCTGCAGGTGCGATGGCGGCCGAGGCGGCCAGCACTGCTAGAAGCAGGCGCCTCATGCGCGAAATTCGTCTTTCCAGCGCCTAAGTTCGGCGAAAACATCTACTTCGGAAGACAGTGTGCCGGTTGCGCGGGATGCCACTGCGGCGCGGATTTCGGGACTGCTGGTGCGTAAGAACGGATTGGTGGCCAGTTCACTCTTGAGCGAAATCGGCAGGGTAGGACGGGCTGCATGACGCATGGCCTGGGCTTCCTGTTGACGGCGCTGCAAGGCAGCGTTGGTGGGATCGACATGCAGCGCGAAGGCCGCATTGGCCAGCGTGTATTCGTGGCCGCAACACACGAGCGTTTCGCCGGGCAGGCAAGCCAGGCGCTGCAACGAGTCGAACATCTGAGGAGCGGTACCTTCGAACATCCGTCCACAGCCTAGGCTGAACAGGGTATCGCCGCTGAACACATGCCCGTCGGCGACGAAGGCGATATGGCTGCGGGTGTGGCCCGGAACCTCCAAGACCTCCACATCGCTCCCGAGCAGGCTCAGATGGTCGCCCTGGCCAAGCTGACGGGTGTCGGTGGGCATGCGTTCGTCGGCGGGACCGAACAGCTCCAGAGCCGGCCAGCGGTGCTGCAGCGCCGCCACGCCGCCGATGTGGTCGGCATGGTGATGGGTCAGCAGGATCGCGCTGGGAGTGAATCCGGCATGTTCTGCGGCAGCGATCACCGGCTCGGCCTGACCGGGGTCCACGATGATTGCGCGGCCATCCGTGGCGACCAGCGCCCAGATGTAGTTGTCGTCGAATGCGGGCAGGGCGGTCAGTCGCATAGAATTGGGACCATGCCTGCCACGCCATTCTCCCGTCAAGCTGGTGTCTCATCCTGGTTTGATACGGATGTGGGGCGAAGCCTGCTCCAATCAGAGCGCCGGCTGGCGTTCTCGGCATTACAGACGCGTCCGTCGCAGCCCTGGTTGTGGCTGACTCCCAATACGGAATTGCCCGCCCGCGATGCATTGCAGGGACGCGGTCTGCGGCTGTATCGCAGTGCCGGGCGCTTTGGCGGCGATGCGCGCTGCGCGATGCCGTTCCCGCTGCCCACCGAGAGCCTGCAGGCGATCGTGGTGCAGCATGCCGTGGTCGGCGGCGCGGCGGAGTTCCTGGCCGAGTGCGAGCGCTTGCTGATGCCGGGCGGCCGCTTGTGGCTGTTTACGCTCAACCCGCTGAGCCCGTACCGTTTTCACTGGGCACGACGCGGCCCGGTGGCGATGCGTCCGGATCGCTGGCGCTCGCTGGCACAACGCGCCGGCCTGCAATGCGTGGAGGCCGAGCGCTATCTGGGGCCAATCTGGCGCGCCGGGCACGGCTCCGATCCCCCTGGCCGTGCGCCCTGGCGCGCGGTGTATTTACTGGAAGTGGAAAAGCGCGCTGCGACACCGATTGCGCCGACCCCGATCGCGATGCCGTCGCGCTGGCCGCAGCCGGTGGCCACGATCTGACCTGTCCACGTTGCAACAATGGAAGCTGATGAAATCAATTGAAGTGCATACCGACGGCTCCTGCCTCGGCAATCCCGGGCCGGGCGGTTGGGCGGCCTTGCTGCGTTACAACGGCCGTGAGAAGGAATTGGCCGGTGGTGAAGCCAATTCGACCAACAACCGCATGGAGTTGATGGCGGCGATCATGGCGCTGGAGACGCTGACCGAGCCGTGCCAGATCGTGTTGCACACCGACTCGCAGTACGTGCGCCAGGGCATCACCGAGTGGATGTCCGGCTGGGTGCGGCGCGGCTGGAAAACCTCCGGCGGCGATCCGGTCAAGAACCGTGAACTGTGGGAGCGGCTGCATGCGGCCACGCAGCGTCACAGCATCGATTGGCGTTGGGTGAAAGGCCACAATGGCGACCCGGACAACGAGCGCGTCGACGTGCTTGCCCGCGATCAAGCCATCGCCCAGCGCGCTGGCATCGCAACATCGTAAGCAACAAGCAAGAGGATTCATGCGTCAGATCATTCTCGATACCGAAACCACCGGCCTGGAATGGCGCAAGGGCAACCGCGTCGTCGAAATCGGTGCGGTGGAGCTGCTGGAGCGGCGCCCCAGCGGCAACAACTTCCATCGCTATCTGAAGCCGGATTGCGACTTCGAACCAGGCGCGCAGGAAGTGACCGGGCTGACCCTGGAATTTCTGGCCGACAAGCCGCTGTTCGCCGAGGTGGTCGAGGAGTTCCTGGCCTACATCGACGGCGCGGAGCTGATCATCCATAACGCCGCGTTCGATCTGGGATTCCTGGACAACGAGCTGTCGCTGCTGGGCGACAACTACGGGCGCATCGTCGATCGCGCCACGGTGGTGGATACCTTGATGATGGCGCGCGAGCGTTATCCGGGGCAGCGCAATTCGTTGGACGCCTTGTGCAAGCGCTTGGGCGTGGACAATTCGCACCGCCAGTTGCATGGCGCCTTGCTCGATGCGCAGATCCTGGCCGATGTGTATATCGCGCTGACCTCTGGCCAGGAAGAAATCGGATTTGCCAGCGCCGATGCTGGGCGCAATACCGACAACGCCGGCGGCATGATCGCGTTCGACCCGGCACTGCTGTTGCCACGTCCGCGCGTTGTGGTGACGGCGTCGGAGTCGCAGGCGCACGAGGCGCGTCTGACGCATTTGCGCAAAAAGGCCGGCCGCGCGTTGTGGGACGAGCCGGTCGAAGAAGCGGCCGTCGCGCAATAGAGCGGTGATGTAGAACGTCGTCTCCAGGCGCGACACGCGCAGGCAATCTGCGTGTGTCGTGCATTGCCCTGAGTCTTGCGGGCGTCTGCGTCGATGCGCCGAGCGCTGGCGGCAAGCAGCAACCAAACGTGGCGAGCGGGTGCGTGTGCTGAGTAAAAACCGGCAATGCGCGCAGTCCACGCTCGAACCCACGATGACCACGCCCGCCTGGTGCTGAGCGCCTGCGTTTCGATCGTCAGTAACTGCGCACCAGAATCGCGGTGATGTTGTCCGAGCCGCCACCGTCCAGTGCGGCGGCGACCAGGCATTCGACACACTCCTGCGCGCTGCAATCGGCTTGCGACAAGGTTGCGGCGATCGCGGCATCGTCCACCTCTTCGGTCAGGCCGTCGCTGCACAACAGCAACTGCATGCCGGATTTCAGTTCGCCCTGCATGGTGGCGACATTGAGGTGGACCGGATCGGTCACGCCCAGTGCCTGGGTCACCACATTGCGATGGGGATGCGCGCGCGCCTGCTCGCTGGTGAGCGTGCCCTGGGCGATGAGTTCCTGCACATAGCTGTGGTCCTGGCTTAGCTGGGCCAGCCGTCCGTCGCGCCAGAGATAGGCGCGGCTGTCGCCGACCCAGGCCACTTCAAAGCGTTGACCCAGCACGCGTGCGGCGACCACGGTGGTGCCCATCGGCAAGGTGTCGTTGCTGCGGCGCGAGGTCTTGATGATCTCTTCGTCGGCGATGCGCACCGCCTGGGCAAGTGGGGTGCCTGCGCGGACTTCGCGCACGATGGTTTCGCGTGCCAGTGCGCTGGCCACTTCGCCGCAGGCATGCCCGCCCATGCCGTCGGCCACCAGCCACAGCCCCAGCTCGCTATCGCCGTAGTACGTGTCCTCATTGAGGTCACGGCGCAGGCCGACGTGGGTGAGGTGTCCGAATTCGAGCATGGGGCGGGTCGCCAAAGGGAGAGGTGCGTCACCATCATCGCGGCGCGGCCGGCCAGCAGCAACACACCGTTGGCGGACATCGCAGTGCAGGTTCACGCCCGGCCCATCGATTGCGCCGGCAGCGCTGGCCCGGGCCGCTTGTGGCTTGGCGTCCGTGCCCGTATGATGCACGGCCCCAGGACACTGGGGACCATCTGGAGAGGTGGCAGAGCGGTTGAATGTACCTGACTCGAAATCAGGCAGGCGTTTGTAGCGCCTCGGGGGTTCGAATCCCCCCCTCTCCGCCAGATTGAGGCGACGGTTGTGTCAGTGCCGCGTGTGTTTCGCCGGCGGCATTGGGGGGTGAGAAGCCCCGGGTTCGACAGACAGCGCAGCTGTCTGCACGGCGAAGCCGCCCGTAGGGCGAAGGCACGTCAGTGCCGAGTGAATCCCCCCCTCTCCGCCAGATTCGCATCAGCCCCCGCAAGGGGGCTTTTGTTTATGCGTCGCAGCCAGTCGCTGCAGCGGCGGCTACAATCGCTGAATATCCGTTGGAGGCCTGTTATGTCCGAGATTCTGGTGCCCGTGTCCTTTGGTGAGTTGCTCGACAAGATCGCGATCCTGCAGATCAAGTCCGAGCGCATGCGCGATCCGGCCAAGCTAACCAATGTGCGCAACGAGCTGTCTGCGCTGGAAATCAGCTGGATGGCGCATCCGGCCGCCGGTCACGACATCGTGCGTTTGCGCGCCGAGCTCAAGGCGGTCAACGAACGCCTGTGGGTGATCGAGGATGACATCCGCCTCAAGGAACAGGCGCAGACCTTCGACGACACTTTCGTGCAGCTTGCGCGCAGCGTCTATATCGAAAACGACGAGCGGGCGCGCATCAAGAAAGAGATCAACCTGGCGCTCGGGTCAGCGTATGTGGAAGAAAAGTCGTATCAGGACTATCGCGCCACAGGTGTCTGATAGCCGCTGACCGCGCGTCTGGGTGACTCAACGCGGGGGCGGTGTTTGAGCGGCATCCTGAGTGCGTTGCCAGGATGTGTCTCCGCCAGCGCCGCAATGGATGTCTGCCGCGCGCGAGCCGCCGGCAGTTCGCTCTTGATTCCGGGCTGTTCTCTTGATTCCGGGCGGTTCTGGAGCGGTTGAGCCAAGGGGGAAGCGCGGGTTGCTCTGCAGCGGATGGAGCGCTTGTTAGAGCGCCGCTGCCTCGCCGATCCTCAGTGTGGATGATCGGCGCGATAACGCTCGAACGCGGCGATCGCATCGTCCACGGTGATCAGCGCCATCACCTGGTCGAATTCGATCTTGGTTCCCCATTTCAGCTGGTCGGCCGGTTTACCCAGATGTTTGCGGGCCGCCGCGTCGTAACGATCCACGCAATAGCGCACGTCCGAATACGGGCCACTGCGCAGCGGATTGCTGGCCGCGTGCAGGCCGAGCACTTTGGTGCCCATCGCGTTGGCGATATGCATCGGCCCCGAATCAGGCGTGACCACCAGATCGGCGCGGGCGAGCAGGGCGGGGAGTTGTTTGAGCGTGTCCTTGCCGACCAGATCCAGTATCGGCGTGCGCGCTGCAGCAACGATCGCGTCCGCCGTGGTTCGCTCCAGTTCGCTTCGGCCACCGCACAGGACGATTCGCCACCCTTGCGCGGCGGCGTGGTCGGCCAGGGCGGCATGCCGGTCGGGATACCAGTTGCGGCGTGCGTGGCTGGAACACGGCGAAATCATCAGCACCGGGCGGCCGTCGTCGTCCCATTGCGCGCGCGCCCAGTGATACGCCTCGTCGGGAACCGGCAAGTCCCAGCGCACCTGGGTCTGGGCCAGGCCGAGCGGCTGCGCAAAGCTGCCGATGGCGTCGAGCACGTGGATGCCGGGGCGGTCGGCGATGCGTTCGTTGACGAACAGCCCGTGCAGGTCCTTGGAGCGGCTGCGGTCGTAGCCGATGCGGCGCTGCGCCGGCACGAAGGCCGACAGCACATTGGCGCGAAGGGCCACCTGCATCTGCAACAAGGCATCGAAGCGCCCCAATGGCGCCAGCGACTGGCGTAGTGCACGCATGCCGGCCACGCCGGTGCGCTTGTCGTAGGCATGAAACTGCACGCCCGGTAGGCCGTCGAGCAACTTGAGCCCGGCCTTGTCGATGATCCAATGCAGGTGGGTTGCCGGAAGGCCCGCCTGCAACGTGCGCACCAGCGGCACCACGTGGGTGACGTCACCCAGGGCGGACAGGCGCAGCAGGCATAACGAAGCGGGCGTGGAAGCCATGGTGTTGTTAAACTCGATAGATGGTCTCTTTCGACGCCACTGAAGCGTTGGCGCCGTACCGCGAAGGCCGCGGTTATGGCGCCATTCTGTTCGACCGCGAGCGGCTGCGGCAAGCCGACGCTGGCCTGTTTTCGCCGCAGCACTGGGGCGACAGGGCGCGGCCGGTCGACGAAGGCGGGCGGGGTGGGGCGTGGTTCGTGGATGCGCCGTTCGGCCACAGCGTGTTGCGTCAGTACCGGCGTGGCGGTCTGGTTGCGCGCTTGAGCCGCGACCAGTATCTGTGGAAAGGGGCGGGGCGCACGCGCAGTTTTGCCGAGTTCCGGCTGATGCGCGAGCTGCTCACGCGCAAGCTGCCGGTGCCGCGGCCGTTGGCGGCCTGCTATCTGCGCGAAGGCCTGCGCTATCGTGCCGCGTTGTTGATGGAGCGCCTGGAAAACGTGCGCTCGCTCGCCGATCACGCGCAAGTCGCCGGACGCGGTGCGCCGTGGGAAGAAACCGGGCGGCTGATCGCGCGGTTTCATCGCGCCGGCCTGGATCATGCCGATCTCAATGCGCACAACATCCTGTTCGATGCCGGTGGGCATGGCTGGTTGATCGATTTCGACCGCGGCGTGTTGCGCATTCCGGCCACGCGCTGGCGCGAGCGCAATCTCAAGCGCCTGCATCGCTCGCTGTTGAAGCTGCGCGGCAACCGCAGCCGCGAAGAGGTGGACAAGGATTACGAGCGCCTGCATCGCGCGTATGACCTGGCCTGGGGCCGGGGCTACTGATGCAGTGGGCGTTGCGGATGCAGGGGGTCGGCAGCGCGGCGGCGGTGGCGCTCGGTTCGCCGATGGCCACGATCGAGCGTGCGGGCGCGCCCTGGCTGACCATCGATTGCGGTAGCGAAGGGCTGACGGCCTACCAAGCCCACTATGCGCAACTGCCGCAGGCCATCTTCATCACCCACGTGCATCTGGACCATGTTGGCGGGCTGGAGCGGATGTTCGTGGACAGCTATTTCTCCGAACGGCGTGGTCGTACCCGCTTGTACGTCCCGGCGCCGGTGGTGCCGTTGCTGCAGCGGCGCATTGCCGACTATCCGAATGTACTGGCCGAGGGCGGTGCGAACTTCTGGGACGCGTTTCAGCTGGTGCCGGTTGGCGATGCCTTCTGGCACGACGGCGTGCGGCTGGAGGTGTTCCCGGCGCGTCACCACTGGCCGGAAACCGCCTACGGGCTGCGCCTCAAGGGTGCACTGGTGTGGAGTGGCGATACCCGGCCGATTCCGGAAATGCTGGCCCGCTATGCCGATGACAGCGAGCTCATCGCGCATGACTGCGGCGTTCACGGCAACCCGTCGCATACTGGGGTGGACGATTTGGAGCGGGAATACCCGCAGGACTTGTTGAGCCGCATGCTGCTGTACCACTACGCCAGCGACGCCGATGGCGACGTGCTACGCGCACGCGGCCATCGCGTGGCCGTGCCTGGGCAGTATCTGGCATTGGCGGACCCGACCGCTGCAATGGTGCCTTGATGAGCGCGCGCCTGTTGCCAGATCTGACAGCAGCACCGACGCAGGACCGCTATGGCCGGCCGTTGCGCGACCTGCGCCTGTCGGTCATCGAGGCCTGCAACTTCCGCTGCGGCTACTGCATGCCGGCCGATCGCGTGCCGGACGACTACGGCTTCGATGCGCAGCAGCGGCTGAGCTTCGATCAACTCGAAACGCTGGTGCGCGCATTCGTTTCGGTGGGCGTCACCAAGGTGCGGCTGACCGGCGGCGAGCCGCTGCTGCGCCGCGACCTGCCGACCCTGATTGCGCGATTGACGGCGATCGACGGCATCGAGGATCTGGCGCTCACCACCAATGGCGCGTTGCTGGCGCGTCAGGCCGGCGCATTGCGTCGGGCCGGATTGCGCCGCATCACCGTGAGCATGGATGCGCTGGAGCCGGAGCTGTTCAAGCGCATGAGCGGCGACCGTGGCGAGATCGCGCAGGTGCTGGCCGGCATTGCCGCCGCCGAGCAGGCCGGCTTCCAGCGGTTGAAGATCAATTGCGTGGTGCAGCGTGGCGTCAACGAAGATCAGGTGCTGCCGTTGGTGGAGCACTTCCGCGGCACCGGGCATGTGCTGCGCTTCATCGAATTCATGGATGTGGGCAGCTGCAACGGCTGGACGCCGGATGCGGTGGTGACCTCGGCGCAACTGCACGGCCGCATCCACGCGCGCTGGCCGCTGGTTCCGCTGGATGCCAATTACACCGGCGAGGTTGCGCAGCGGCATGCGTTTGCCGACGGTGCGGGCGAGGTGGGATTTGTCAGTTCGGTCAGCGTGCCGTTTTGCGGCGACTGCCAGCGCGCCCGCGTGTCCGCCGATGGGCAGTTGTACACCTGCCTGTTCGCCAGTCAGGGGCACGACCTCAAGCCGGCCTTGGGCGAAGGCGAGCAAGGATTGTCCGAGCATTTGCGCGCGCGTTGGAGCGTGCGTGGCGACCGTTACAGCGAGGTGCGTGCCTCGACACCGCGGCGTGGCAAGCCGGTCGAGATGTTTCTGATCGGCGGGTGAGCGAAACCTCGCTCCTGACGCAGCTGCGCGCGCTGGAGCTGCGTTTGCTCGATCCGCAGGTGCGTAGCTCCGTGTAGGTCCTGGAGGAGTTGCTCGATCCCGAGTTCGTGGAATTCGGTGCGTCCGGACGACGCGACACGCGAGGCGATGTCATTGCAGCATTGATGGCTGACGATACGTTGGTCGATTACCGGGCCGACGGCTTTGAATGTGTGCTGCTGGTACCGCAGCTGCGCCGTTCGTTGTGGCGCGCCGATGGCAATGGCTGGCGGTTGCTGTTTCATCAAGGCACCGCTTTCACCGAGAATGCCGCATCCTGAGCGTCTGCCACCGTGTCGTTTCCCATGCCTGCAAACCCCCGTTCCGCACGCTTGACCCACCTGGATGACGCCGGGCTGCCCGCCATGGTGGATGTCTCGGACAAGGCGGTCACCGCACGCAGTGCCACCGCCGAAAGCCGCGTGCGATTTCCCGCAGCCGTGGCAGCGCAGTTGCGCGCCAACGGATTGCGCAGCGCCAAGGGCGGCATCGTGGAAACGGCCGTGATCGCCGGCACCATGGCGGTCAAGCGCACGCACGAATTGATTCCGTTCTGCCATCCGCTGCCGATCGATGCGTGTCGCTTCGAGATCGACTGGGCGGGCGAACAGGTGTTGGACATCAGGTGCACGGTGCGCTGCGTGCATCGCACCGGCGTGGAAATGGAAGCGCTCACCGGCGCCAGCGTGGCGGCATTGACGGTCTATGACATGTGCAAGGCGTTGTCGCACAGCATGAGCATCGGCCCGACCAAGTTGGTGTCCAAGCGCGGCGGCAAGCGCGATATCGGAGCAACGCGATGAGCGCGACAGTGACGGTGCTGTACTTCGCCAGCCTGCGTGAAGCGGCAGGTATTGCCAGCGAGCAATTGCGATCGGATGCGCAGGATTTGCGCACTCTGTATGCCGAGCTCGATGGGCGTCACGGGCTGCGCTGGACACCTGCGCAGCTGCGCGTGGCGGTGGATGGCGCATTCGCGCGCTGGGAGGATGCGGTGCGCGATGGCAGTGAAGTGGTGTTTATTCCGCCGGTGTCGGGAGGTTGAGCGTGAGCGAGCAGACAACCGCCACCTTCGCGCTTTCCGATGTGCCGTTACCGATCGACAGCTTGCGCGCTGCGCTGGAGCACCCGCATGCCGGCGCGTTCGCCAGTTTCGAAGGCTGGGTGCGCAACCATAACGAAGGTCGTGGCGTGGCCGGCCTGCGTTACGAAGCCTACGCCGCACTCGCGCAGGCCGAAGGCCAGCGTGTGCTCGACGAGGCGATGACCCGGTTTGCCATCGTCAATGCGCATTGCGTGCACCGCGTGGGCGAATTGCGCATCGGCGACATGGCCGTGTGGGTAGGCGTCAGCGCGGCGCATCGCGGCGCTGCATTCGATGCGTGTCGCTTCATCATCGACGAAGTCAAGGCGCGCGTGCCGATCTGGAAACACGAGCATTACCTGGAAGGCGATGCGGGCTGGCTGCATCCAGAATCGTAGGCCTGTCATCAGCACTACCGGGGCAGCGCCATCACCTGGACGCTGCCTTGCATGCTGAAGAGGCGTGTGCTGAACGGGTTAGGGTGGTGTCCCCGCCGGTTGACCTCGGCGCCCGCATCAATCGATACCGTTGCTGCCTTCCGGCCCTGGCGGGATTTTCGATCTAGCGTCGCGAGGGACCGACGGGGCCACCATAAGACGTGGGCCACTGGCGCGACCCTGGACCCGTGCAATCGCGTTGCAGGATCATAAAACTGGCGGAGAGAGGGGGAGGTACTGATCCCGCTCGAAAGTCCTGACTCTTCTACAGCCACGTAAACCAGGAAGGTGTCCTGCTTTGTGGTCTGCCATTGTAGCGGGTTGTTCATGCCCGTTGCTAGCCTCAGTGATCGGCTCCCCGTTGGCCGCGGGAGGGGCGCGGAGGTGGTGATACCCGAATCCGCATCATTAGTTGAAGATGGGACGGACTCCAAGATCAATCACCACTCATGCCCGTAAACAGGGGGTATCCCCGAAGCCTTTCAATCAGTTGCCTTACGGCACCAAGAGGAAGTAGCGTCTAGGCGGTCATCGAGGCCGAGCTCCTTCCCTACTTGGAGGCATCTCAGGTAAAGCGGCTGTTTCCAGGCCTACCCAACTCAACGGGGCTGGGTTGCCGGGCTCGGCGAAGCGGGAGTGTCGGCTTCCGCGAAGAACCCCTCACTGGGACGGGACTGGGCAGACGGTCTTGTAGAACTTCTACATCGATCGCACTAGCTTGTCCGATAAAGCGGAGACGCTTGCTAAGTTCGGTCCGCCGGTCGGGCACTTTGCTTACATTCAGGTCAGCTCGCAGAAAACGGTAGAAGAGGACGCTGGCGAGAAGGCGCTACTAATCTAGCGTTCTGGATTGCTGCAAAAATCAATCACAGAGGCGCTCTGCCTTCTAGCGGCATTGGTCTTGTGATGGGTTCGGCTATCACATCAAAGGTCTCACACGTGACTGCTGTTGCAAGATTTATCAATCTGTGGTAATTGTTCTTCATGGCCGACCTTATTATCCACTCCGAATCCGAAGACCGCAAAGTCCTCGATAGCCTTATAAAGGCAATGAGGATCCCTAATACTGTGTTGTCTTACGACATCAAGGTTGGAGATGACTCGAGCGGGGATTCTTCGTTGTTTGTCAAACTGAAGGTGAACGAAAAGTCCGTAGCTTCTAGTTCAAAGAGATTTAAGGAGTTGAGAAGCTTCGCTGACGAGGTGCAGAAGGTTGCGCTGAGCCAGGGCGTTTCCCGCTGGCCTTATGTCGAGTTAGTCAGTGGGATGGGTAAAAAGCGTTAATGGCGCTCCCTCAAGACCTCCTGCGTCAAGCAAGGCATTTGGCGACGAAAGAAAAGAGAAGGCCGCAACAGGCTAGCCTTAGGCGAGCGATTTCAACTGCCTACTACGCCCTATTTCATCTTTTGTCGTCAGAGGCCGCAAGCCTTGTAAGCCCCGCCCAGCCCGCGGGGATAGGACGACATATCCAAAGGGCACTCACTCATGGCGACATGAAAAATGCGGCCAAGGGTATTTCTCAGCCTAACTTAGGCAGGCCATATTCAGCGTTGATATCAACAGCAGTCCTGCCTGAACTGGCTGACGTGGCGCGTCATTTTGTCACTCTTCAAGAAGAGCGGCATGCTGCTGATTACGACATAAATAGAATATTTGACAGATTACATGCGTTAGCTCAAGTCAGTTTGGCGGAAGCTGCTTTTAAAAAGTGGGCTTCTGTTCGGGGAAAGCCCCAAGCCAATGTCTTTCTAATGATGTTATTTTTTGGAAAAGCGCTTTCAGCCAGATAGCGGTGGCAAGGTAAAGTAAGCGAGTGTTATCACGCTCCCTGACTCCATAAGTAAAGCGTCCGCCCAAGGATGGATGGGCCTGATTATCACAGCAGTCAGCTGGCCCTTAAAGACATCATCTATATCCTAAAGACCCGCATACCTTGGATGAGTTGGCTCCCATGAATCGCTTACTTGAAGCCTACTTCACCACCAAGCCGCCAGGGAAGTAATGGGCCCAGGCCTCTCTCAGGTCTACGGCACTTTCGTCACGCCAACGGCTTCGTCGATGAGGCTTTGCTGCAGCGCTTTGGGCGCCGTCGTAGGGTAATCCCCCCGCAGATCAGCAGGGGCAAGAAGTGGAATTTTCTCGTAACCTTTCTCGAGGAGATTTCCATGAAGACATCACGCTTCACCGACA
>NZ_JACHOF010000021.1:0-70616 GCF_014199765.1 Xanthomonas sp. 3058
CTTTGGATGGTCAGGTCGCCTGCCGCGCGCATGCTGACATTGCCCTGCGCGGCGATATTGCTGGCCGTCAGGGTGATATCGCCTTGCGTGGTGGTCAGGCTGGCATTGCCACCCACCGACAGCTGGGTACCGGTGATGGTGTCGGTCTGGCCGTTGCCGGTGCCTTGCTGGTTGTAGTTGCCATACGGCAAACCGGCCGCGTTATTGAAACCCCAGCCCTTGCCGGCGCTGGCGTTGCCGCTGGACTGGGTGTTATGCGCAACGTCGAACACGATGTCCTTGCTGGCGAGCAGTAGCGCATTGCCCTCTGCGGACATTTGCGCGCCCTGGCTGGTGATCGAGCCATCGCTGGCCAGCAAGGTCAGGTTGCCGCCGGCGGCCAGTTGGCTGACACGTGCGTCGCTGGTGCTTTCGTTCTGCGCTGCATTGGAGCGGTGGCTGCTGGCCTGGATCACCACCGGGGTGATGGCGGCCATGGTGCCGGCCGCTGCGCCCTCGGCATCGCGGCTCATCTTGCTCATGGTCGAGCCGGTATCGACCATGTTCTTGGTGGTCGAATCGCGTGCGCTGCGGTACGACGCGCCCGGGTCGTAGGTCACGCCAATCGAGAACCCGCTCGACTTGCTGGACTGGCTCGATTGCGACTCGACCGTGTCTTGGCGTGCCACCAATGCGATGTCCTTGGCCACCAGCGTCACGTCCTTGCCGGCACCGATGTCCGAGGCTGCGATGGTCAGCTGGTTGCCTGCACTGATGACCAGGTTGCCATCGGTCGAGCCGACCGAGGAGGCGACCTGGGTGACTGAGCGCGTGGACTCCTGGCTGTCACTACTGGACTTCGCATAGCCCACGCTCGCCACACCGCCACCAGAACTGCCGGTCAAACCGGACTTCTTCTGGCGAATGCTGTGCGCTTCGCTGCTGGTGTCCTGCGCGGATTCGATGGTGACGTTGTTACCGGCTGCCAGGCGCACATTGCCGTCTGCGAGGACCGTCGAGCCCACCACGGCAAGGTCGTTGCCGGCCACCATGTTGACGGACTTGCCGCTGAGCGATGAACCCACCGCAAGACTGTCGTGCCACTCGTCGTGCGTGGTGGTCTTCTCATTGGAGAAGGTGCTCTTCTTCCGGGTTTCCTTGTCTATCACTGCATCATGCTGCTCCTGCGTAGCCAGCAACTTGATGTCGTTGCCGGCGGCCAAGGCGATGCCGCCCTTTTCGCTGGCGACCGCAGTCGAGGCCAGGGTGAGGTCGCGGCCGGCCTGCATGACGATGTTGTCGCCAGCACCGAGCTGGGTGCCGCGTACGGTTTCGTCGTAGCTTGACGTTGCCAGCGAGTTGCTCTTGGTGACGGTGCTGCGGTCGCTGGAGTTGCTGTCCACTGCAGCCTGGCTGTTGATGTCGCGGCCGGCCTTCAAGGCCATGGCCTTGCCTGCGCCCACCTGCGCCGCCGTTAGATTGATGTCGTTGACCGCTGCCAGCACCACGTTGCCAGCGCCCTGGATGGTCGTGCCGGCGTGGGTGGTCTCGCTGTTGCGCTGGAAGTTGCGCTCGTTGGCGGTGGTGTCGGTGCTGTGCGAGAGCGTCTGCGTGCCGAGGTTGAGGTTGTTGCCTGCCACCAGTTGGGTCACGCCATCGGTGCCGGCGTTACGAATCTGCGCGGCCTGCAAGTTAACGTCGCGGCCAGCCACCACCGACAACACGCCATTGCCATTGGTGCCGGTGACATACAAGCCGGCGACGCGCTCGAGCTGGGTGGTGCTGTATTGGTGGTAGCCGCCGCCTTGCAGGGTTTCCACGGTGGAGGCAACGGTGATGTTGCCGACCGCCTGCACGCTCAGCGCATCGACGGCGGTGACGCTGGCGCCTTCGATACGAATGTCGCTGGCCGAGCGCAGCCCGACCTGATCGCCGCTGATGCTGCCGCCCAGATGCTCGATGCGGCCGGCGTCGATGGACACCAGCTGGCGACCGGCGATGGTGCCGGTGTTCTTCAGGCCGCCGGCCAGGGCGATGTCGACATTGGCACCGGCGAGTAGCGCACCGTTGCTGTCCAGGTCGCCGGGACGCAGACGCAGATACACCTGCGGCACCAGCGCGGTGGTGGTGCTGCCGTCGGGCAAGGTGACGGTCTGCTCCACCAACCACACGATGTCGCTGGTGAGCTGGGCCATCTGCGCGTCGGTCAGCGCTACGCCCGGACGCAGGTTCCAGGCTTTGCCGATGGTGGCGCCGGCATCGAGCAGCGCCTGGTACTGCGCCTCGTCGCTCCCGTAGCCGTCGAGGAAGCGCCGGCCGGTGAGCTGGCCGATCTGCTCGCGCACCAGCTTCTGCTCGTAATAGCCATCGCCCAGGCGCTTTTGCAGCGCGTCGGCCGAGTAACCCATCTGACTGAGCAGATAGTCCGAGCCCAGCCAGCTGCGGTAGTCGGTGAACTGCGGGTCGGTCTCCACCAGGTAATTGCCGGCAGACCGCCGCACCGTGAACAGGCTGCCGGTCGGCGCGCGCGTATCGGGCGTGCCCATGGCGATGCGGTCCGGCGAGCCGCCGGCGGCAGTGACCACGCGCGCGCCGCTGACCGGGCCGCTGTTGCCGACGCCGCCGACAGTGCCGGTATTGCCACCGCTGGCTGCTTGCGTGCCCGCTGCAATCGCGCGACCGGCGGCAGTTGCCGATGTGCTTCCCGGGCCACGCACGCTGCCTGTGCCGGAGCCTGCCGGTGTGGTCTGTGGCCCATGCAGGTTGAGGTTGGCGACCGCTGCGCCATCGCGCACGTTGGGTGCGTCGCGGCCCTGATTGAGGTTGCTCAGGTCGCCGACGTCGATACTCAGGGTGCCGCCACTGGTGATGGCGCCGCCCACCTGGCCGATCTGCTCGGAGATCGGCGCATTGCTCCAGCTGCGCGTGGTGCCGTTGTAGGCGGTGGTCACGTTGCTGAAACTGTGGGTCCTGAACAGCGTATAGGCGAGGTTGGTGACGCTGGCGGTGCGGGTGAGGCCGCTGATGGCCAGGTCGCCACCGGCGGCAATGCGCGCGTATTCGTTGCGCAGGGTGTCGGTGCCGATGCGCATCGCGCCGCCCGCACGGATGACCGCGTCCGGCCCGGCCCCCGGCTGCAGCACGTCTTCGACCACCGTGCGCGTGGCCATGCGATAACGCTCGTTGTCGCCCAGTTTGCCGCCGCCGGTGCCCTGCGGATTCAACAGGATGTGATCGGGATCGGTATAGGCGAACTGCGCCCACAGCTGCACGCAGTCGGTGCTGCAGGTGCCGTAGGCGTTGGAGTATTTCAGCGTGTCGCTGGTGTAGCGGAAGGCGGGCGAGCCGGGCTGGTTCTGCGCCAGCTCGCGGAACGGATCGTCCGCGCCCGCCGAGACCTGGTCCGGATTGACCTGGTTGTCCTGACGGCCGGTGTAGTAAATGGTCAGCGTGCCCGATTGAGGATCCATGCGCGATCGCTCGCCCGTGGCCTGATACATGCCGCCGCGCGCGAAGAAGTAGGCGCTGGTTTGCGGGGTCACGCGGATGACCGCGCGTCGCACCATGTAGCCATCGGGGGTGATGTACGGAGTGTCTTCCAGAATGTCCTGCGGGCTGAGGTAATACACCTCGGAGGCGCCGTAGTTGCTGGTCGAGCGGATATTGGACGTATCGTTCTCGCCGTTGTTGCGCCAGGTCGGTTGATCCAGACGCACGGGCGCCAAGGTGGTGGTGGTCTGGGTGACCACCACGTTCTGGCGGATGTTGTTGATCGTGGTGGCTTGCAGGTCGAGATCGCCGGCAACGTCGATGGTGGAGCCGAGATTGTCGATCTGGCGTGCGACGCCGGTGGCCAGGCGATTGCCATCCAGCGTGCCGCCGATGGCGGCATCGCCATCGCTGTAGATCAAGCCGCGATCGGTGTTGGTCAGCTGACCCACGCCCAGGTCCAGACGCTCGCGCGCCGCCACGGTGCCGACACGGGTGGCGCCGGCGATGGTCTCGGCACGGTTTTGCAACGTGCCGGCAGCGATGGCGACATGGTCGCCGTAGATGCGCCCGGTGCCCACGTTGTCCAGCGTTGCCGCTTGCAGATGGGTGACCGCGCCATCGATCAGGCCGCGGTTGACCAACTGGCCGCCGGTGCTGATGTGGGTCACGCCCTGACTGGTGATCTGCCCGCTGGCGGCGTTGTCGACATTGCGTGCACTGAGGTCGATATTGCCCGCACGCAGGATGCCCTGGTTGCCAAGGTCGCCGTCGGTGTGGATGGCCAGGGTGCCGTTGGCGATCATCTCGCCGGTATTGGTCAGGCCATCGCGCAGGGTCAGGGTGAGGTTGCTCTGCGAGTGCACCTGGCCGTCGCCACTCAGATTGCGTGCGGTGAGGCTCTGGCTACCGTCCGAGCGCAGCAGGCCGGCGCTGTTGGCGACCGCGTCGGCGCGCATGTCCAGGCTGCCGCCCGAGGAGACCTGGCCGCCGGCATTGTCGAACCCCGAAACCAGCTGCAAGTTGCTCGCGCCGTCGGTGACGACCTGTCCCTGGCGGTTGTCCAGCGACTGGGCCTGCAGTTGTAGTTGCCCTGCCTGCAGGCCGAGCGCGTTGCCGCTGCGCGTGTTGCGGTTATCCACGCTGGACGCGTTCAAGGTCAGCAGGCCGCCTGCGGCGACCAGGCCGGACTGGTTGTCGAGCGCGCCACTGAGAGCGAGGTCGAGTTTCTGTCCGCCCTGCAGCCGGCCACCGGCGTTGTTCATCGTCGTCGCCGTCAAGGCAAGGTTGCCCGCCGCGCTCAACGCACCCGATGCGCTGTTGTCGACACCGGCCACCGTCACGCGCGCATCGCCTTGGGCGAACAGTGCGCCGCCGCGGTTATCCAGCGCGCCACCGTCCACCTGCAGGCGGCCGCCTGCCAGGATGCCGCCGTTGGCGCCCGAGCCGGTGTTGGTGATGGATTGACCATTGGTCTGCAGCAGCAGCTCGGCCTGCGACTGCAGACGACCGCCTGCGTTGTTGAGCGCACCGCTGCGAATGTCGAGCGTGCCGACCTGGCTGCCGATGGTGCCGCCGGTATTGTCTAGCGACTGGGCGCGGGTATCGACCACGACGTTGCCAGCGACGACCGTGCCGGCGCGGTTGGAAAGGCCTGCGCCTTCCAGCCGCAATGCGTTGGTGGACTGGATGGTGCCGCCGTCGTTGCCGATCGCGTGATCGGTGACGACGCTGAGGTCGGTGCTGGCAACCACGGTACCCATTCCGTTGTCGAGCGTGCCGGCGTCCAGCGTGAGCCGGCCTGCGCTGGACACCACACCTTTTGCGCGGTTGTCGAGCAAGCCGGTGACGTCCAACTGCAAGGCACTGCCGGCCGCGTGCAAGGTGCCGGCCTGGTTGTCGATGCTGGCGGCATCGATGCGGCCGTCACCGCCGAGCAGGATCTTGCCTTGCCGGTTTTGCAGCGCCTGCGTGATGGTGAGCGCCGAATGCCCGTTACCGGCGGCTTGCATGGTGCCCTGGGTGTTGATCAGGTTTTGCGCACGCAACGCCAGCAGGCCGTTGCCGCCGATGGTGCCGCTGCTGTTGTCCAGCGTTCCGGTGGCAGTGAGTGTCAACAGTTGATTGCCACTGGCTGCCAACGTGCCGCCAGCGGTGGTGAGATTGCCGGTGTCGACCGTGATGGTGTGTGCCGAGGTGGTGGCATTGCGCAGATCGGTGTTCTGACCGGTCACACGCAGCGTGCCGTTGCTGATCAACTTGCCGCCGTTGCCGGCGAGCGTCTGTGCGTCGATCTGCAGTTGCCCGTTTCCGGCGTGCTGGATCGTGCCTTGGGTGTTGTCCAGAAGGGTACTGTCCAGCGACAGATCGCCATTGCCGGCCAGGGTGCCACCGGCGTTGTTCACCACGTTGGCGTGGATGGTGCTGGCGCCGGTGCCGCTGGCGACGATACGCCCGCCGCGGTTGTCCAGGGTCTGCAGCTGCAGGTCCACGCTGTCGGCGCCGATGGTCGCCTCGCGGTGGTCGACACTGGTTGCTGTCAACGACAACGCACCGGTGGTGGCGATGGTGCCATTGTTGCCGTCCACACGGCCGGCCACGATCTCCAGCCCCTGCACGCCGGAGTGACTGAGCGTTCCGTGCTCGTTGACGAGGTGGTCTGCGCCGATATGCAGCGTGTTGCCGTTGCTGGCGATACGGCCAATGGAATTGTCCAGTTTTCCGGCGATATCCAGGCGACTATCGGCGCTGCCGGCGGCGGTGAGCGTGCCGCCGCGGTTGAAGAGTGCGCCTGCCTGCAGCGTGAGCGCGCCATTGCCGGCGATGCTGCCACCGTCGTTGTTGAGCTCATCGCTCAAGCGCAAGTTCAGTGCATCGTTGCCGGTCGCGCTCAGGCTGCCGCCTGCAGTGCGCAAGCTGCCAGCGATCACGTTGATGCGCTGTGCCTGTGTCATGCCGCCCGTGCCAAGATCGAGGGCACCGCCACTCAACTGCAACGTACCGAGGCTGAGCAGTTTGCCGCCTGCCCCCTGCAGGGCATCGACGGCAATGGTCAACGTTCCGCTGCCGGCGTGCTCGATCGCTCCGGCACGGTTATTCAATGTGGACGCACGCAAGGTGATCTCGCCGCTGGTCGCCAGACGACCGCCTTGGCTGTTATCGAGCAGCGACGCTGCGCCGAGCTGCAACGCCGCGCCATTGGCCGCGAGGACATTGCCGCCGCGATTGATGATGCTGCCGGCTTGCAGCGACACTGCACCGTTGCCGGAGATCGTACCGGCGCTGTTATCCAGGCTGCCGGCAACTGTAACGGTAGTCTCTTCGGTGCCTGACGCCAGGATCGCGCCGCGTTGGTTGTCGAGTTCGCCCGCCTCGACACGCACGCCGGCATTGCTGGCGATGCTGCCGTCGCGGTTGTCCAGACGATCGCGCACCGTCAGCTGCACCGCCTGATTTCCCAGCGAGACGAGGTTGCCGCCAGCGGTGCTGAGTGTGTCGGCTTGAATCTGGATCCGCTGCGCGGAGGTGGTGCCCTCGGCAAGATCGATGCGCCCGCCGCTCACGGTCAAACCACCATTGCTGAGCAGACGACCACCGCGCCCTTCAAGCGCGTCGGCAGTGATGGTCAGCAGGCCGGTACCTGCTTGCTGGATCTGACCGCCGGCATTGCCGAGCGTGCCGGCGCGCAGACTCAGATCGCCATTGCTGGCAATGGTGCCGTTATCGCCGTTGTCGAGACGCCCCCCGACCTGCAGTGTGGCCGCCTGCGGTCCGGTCGACAGCAACGCGCCGCCACGGTTGTCGAAAGTATCGGCCTGCAAGGTCAAGTGTGTGGTACTCAACGCGGCGTTGCGATGATCGACCGTACCTGCGCGCCAGGCCAGTGCACCCAGGGTAGCAATGCTTCCGCCGGCACCGGACCAGTCCTGCGCGGACAGCACCAGCCCCTGCGCACCTGCGTGTTCGATACGGCCATCTGCATTGACGACAGACTGCGCATCCAGCTGCAGTGCCGCCGCATTGCTGGAGAGGACGCCGCGCGTGTTGTCCAGCAGCCCACGTACCTGCCAGGACGCCGCACCAATACCGCCATGGCGCAATTCGCCGCCGCGATTGCTCAGCGATTGCGTGTCCAGGCGCAGCGTGTTCGACACCTCGAGGCGGCCTGCATCGTTCGCCAGCGCCGCCAGCTGCAAGTCCGCATCGCCATAGACATTGAGTGTGCCGGCACGGTTGAGCAGATCGCCACGTGCGCTCAGCGCAGCCACGCCAAGCCGTCCGTCGCTGTTGTCCAGGCCATTGGTCACCGACAAGGACACATCGCCACCGCCGCCGATGCGACCGCCATCGTTGTCCAGCAGGCCTGCGATGTTCAGTACGCCAGCCGCCAGCGGAGCAACGGCTGGAGCTTGGCCGCTTCCAGGAGGCGTCACGGTGCCGCCACCTCCATTGCTGCCGCTATCACCCGGAGTCGCGTTGCCGTTATTGCCGCCGGTTCCGGGCGTCGTCCCCACACTGGTCGAACCAGTGCTTACCGCGCCGATGCTGCCAGCTGCGCGATTACGCGCGCTGCCTGCGGTCAGCCCAAGCGCCTGTACGCCGGTCTGCTCGATGCTGCCGCGCTGGTTGCGCAGCGCTGCCGCATCGATCTGCAGCCGCTGGGCATTCAAGCTGCCGCCACGGTTGTCCAGATCGGCCGCTGTGGCGACGTGCAGCTCGCGCGTGGCGCTGAGCGTGCCAGCATTGGCGATGCCACCACCGGCGGTGATGCGGGTGTCCTGCCGCGACTGCAACGTGCCGGTATTCTCAAGCCGGCCGTCGACAGTGACGACGAGTTCGCCAGCCTGTGCGCCGATATTGCCCGCGTTACGTACGCCGACGCCATTTTCGTTGCCGACCAGCCAGATCTTGTTGGCGAACATGCCGCCCAGCGCGCCGACATCCAGTGCAAAGGTCGGCGCGGGGCCGCTAGCCGCCTGCGGTGTGACCTGCGCGTGATCGGCGCTGACCACGTTGTTACCCAGGCTGGCCTGCAACTGATTGGCCCAGAGACCGGCATTGACCTGCAGCGAGCGGGTAATCAGGTCCGTGTAGTCCGCACCGCTGGTATCCAGGCCGGCACCGCCAATCTGGATGGCGCCACCGCTCACCCGATAACCTTCCAGGGCGCCGTTGGACAGGATCGGCGTACCAGTGGTCAGCGTCACCCGGCTGGCATTGAGAAAGCCGCCGCCGTCCACCTGGATGCCGGCAGGATTGGCGATGACCACTTCGGCACGCTGCCCGGCGACCTCCACATACCCGTTGAGTCGGCTGGCCGGTCCATTGACCTCGTTGAGGATCACCTTGGCGCTGCCGGTGGCCAGCCATGGATTGCCTTGCACCCAACCACCCAATTGGGTCTGGGTCTGAGCGCGGGCATTGTTGAGGATCGCGCCTTCGCGGCCGACATCGAACTGCGAGTAGCGGTTGCGCGACACGCCGGCCGCAGACGGTGTGGTGATGTTGACCAGCGGCACGCCGTTGGGTGCGGTCAAGACTGTCGGACGCTCGCCACCGGGCGCGGCGGGATCGCCGACGATGCGGCCAGCCGACTGTGCCTGCACGGTATCGACCAGGCTGACACAGCCAAGCGCACATAACAGCGCAAACCGCAGTGGAGCAACGGTAACGTGGCGCGCACCTACGGCGCTGACACCTGTACGACCACCCGGTGCACGCACCAGTTCCGAAGCCACTTGCCAGACGCGCAAAGCGCGATTGAATACCAGGCGATAGACGCGATTCATCTCACTGATCCTTGTGTAGGTTTAATAGCGCCAGGACAGGCTGAAGCCGAAGGTGGTGTAGTCGGTCGGAAAATTGGCCGGCTTTTCCAGTGCGGAACCTACGAAGGTGTCCAGCGAAAAATGCTGCCAGCCACCGCGCACGCCCAGGCTCATGCCGGCCAGGTGGTCGCCGGCCTGAAAGCGTGTGGACTGGCCACCGATGTGACCGTAATCGGCACCGAGATAGGCCTCCAGTCCACCGCCCACTGCCAGGCCGATATCGTTGCGTAGCGACCAGCCGCGATCGCCGCTGAGGGTGAGCTCGCCATCGAAACCGCGCACCGTGAAACGCCCACCGATCGCGAAGCGGTCCTGCGGCGCCAACGGCGTGCGGTTCCATTGCGCGCGCCAGGATGCGGTGTAGCGCACGCGTTGCGCACCCAGCTGGAACGGCACGACCAACTGCGCATCGGCAATGATGACCTTCATGCGCGATGTCCCTTCCAGTGGAATCGATGGATCGAAGGCGTTTGCGAGTTCTTCCGGCGCGCGCAGGGCATCGAACGCCCCGGTGCCGCGTCGGTACGCAACGCTGGCATCCAGCGTGACCTTGCCGAGGAAGTGGCGATGGTTAAGGCCGAACTCCCACCCGGCGGTACGGCGCCGTTGCACTTCGATTTCGGTGTCATCGATCGCGCTGGTCGATTGCCGCCACCAACCGCGGCCGTAGGCGCCGAACTTGATCGCCGCATTGCGAAACAGCAGATGATCGATGCGCGCTTCGGCGTTGCGGCTACGCCCACTGTAGTCGTAGGTCTCGACGGCACCGGCAACCGCCTGGCTGTAGTCATAAGAACTTGCAGTCGCGCCGAACAGCCAATAGCCGTAGGGAATGTCGTAGTGCACGGTCCAGCTGTCGGTGTCCTTGCCGGCACCGTTGAATACGCCCTTGCCCAGGCTGACGTAGAACAATTCGTTGAGGCCGAGCGGATTGTCCAGCGACAGCGTGCCGTTGGCCTGCAGCTTGCCGGTGGCGTCGCTGCCGGCATCGTCCAGGCTCAGGCTGGCGCGCACAGGCGAGCGCTGCTGCCAGGCGATTGCCAGGTCGCTTTCGCCCGGCCCGGCACCCTGGCCATCTGCCGGTGCAATCTGGATATCTGCAGTCACCGTCGGCACGCGCTGGAAGTTCTCCAGGCCTTGCTCGATGTCGCGCAGGTTGAGCAGCTCACCGCTACGTACAGGGACTGCATTGGCAATCGCCGCACGTGCCGATGCCGGCTCGCTGAAGCGTGCCGCGTGCACACGACCGGGCACCAGAGATAGCGTCAAGGTGCCGCTGGTGAGGTCCTGCGGTGCCGCCAGCACGCGCGTGGTTACGTAGCCGCGTGCGATCACCGCGTTCTGCGTACGCTTCATCACCAGGTTGACGCCATCGGTACCGAGACAACGGCCGGTCGCAGGATCCTGCTTCGGATCGGCCGATTTCAAGGCCCAGCGAAAGTCATCCGCTCCAGGGCCGTCGAGCACGATGCGCTGGATCTGGAAACACGGCGATTCGTTCTTGGGCAGGCGCTCGACGCCATCGGCAGGCGCGCGCTCCAGGCGCACATCCGGCCGCGCCTCCTGCTGTTCGCGTAACACGCGCTCACGCTCTTGCTGCCGCAATAACTCCTGTGCCGCCGGATCGACCACTTGCTGCGCGGAAACCTGACTTGCCGTTCCCGCCAAAAACGCAATGCACCACGTGGCGCGCATGCGCACCGTCCCTCTCGTGCCACTATCCATATGCAGATGACCGCCCGGCCCAATTACGATTTCAATCGACGCATCGCGCCGCCCCTAACAATATTTTAAGGGATGAGGTCGCTCCTGCCTGTAGGAAAAATCCTGATGCGCTATCGGGGGCCGCACTACGCGCCGGATGCGTATGCAGTAAAAAAGATCCGAAGGGATACGGTGGAAAGTGGCGCGGCGCTTGACTGATCGTGCGTTCCGATGCGGTGACTTGGCTAAGTTTTCCCGGTATATATTTTTCTCAGCGGAGGTATGAATAATTTAGATATTTTAGTATAAATTTCATTTTTGGCGTTGCGCTATTGCTTGCGTTTCGATTCGCTGCAGATAAATCGGGTCGGGACCTTTGGAAGGCAAAGTCGGTGAGCAGTAGTAAACATGATGGTAGTTGAAATTTCGTTTAAAGTTTTTTGATCTGATGCCGATAACCGCGCGTCAAAATGAATTCCTAGCCGGTGGTGCCGGTGTACGAAACGTTAAAGCAGAACGGCATCGCCGTGGCCGACGACACGCAGAAGGCATCGGTCGAGAATTGCGTTAGATCCTCGGTGCCGATGTTGCGCTCTATATCGCCTTCGATAAGTATGGTTTGGTGTATCAGGTGATCAACAGCATAGTGATCGTGTCCGCAAAGGTGACGCTGCTCGATCTGCGCACCGGAACCACTGTGTGGCAAGGTCAGGCGCAGGCATCGAGTAGTGAGAAGCAGAACAACGTTGGCGGTCTGGTCAGCATGCTGGTCACTACGGCCGTCAACCAGGTGATCAATCAGATCACTGGCCGAAGCCATCAGATCGGCAACGTGGCAAGTCAGCACCTGCTCTCGACCGGGCAGGCCGGTGGACGGGTGTACGGCCCGTATCACCCAAAGTACGGCACGGATTGATATCGACAAAGGCGCTGGCGTGTGAATGCGGCGTCGTCAACTGGTAAGAACGTGAGGTGAGCCGCGTTCACCTGACGATCGATATTCCGGTCATGTGCATGCACCCGAGTGCGCCGTCACGTGTAAGCAACACACGTCCGCCGCTGCCCGATGTGGGTGCGACCAATCCAGCGGATGCGATCGTCGAGTGACATCTGGCTGCTGTGCACGCAGTGGCGGGGCTTGTCACACATCAGCTGATCTTATGGCGCGCATCGTCGCGCGGCCGCTTCACACAGCCGCGCTTGTTTGATTTTCGTCAATTCCACCGACACATGAAATTCGCAGTGGGGGTGCTTGACTGCATCGGTCAAGAATCGTTGCGGAGTTGCGCATGAGTGCAGTCACGGTAGGAAAGGTCGGCCAGGCATCGGGTAGGCATGGGTCGGTCTGGACGGAAGTTGGACTGGTGTGTCGTGACCGAGCGCCCGCAGGTCTGCGGGATGGTTCGGCCCGGGTTGCTTCCATTGTCACGGCGCATGTTCGCGCCGTCGTCTGCTGAGGAGGCGCCATGCGGATCTGTGTGTTGAATGAAGCAACGCCTGCGCCCATAGGGCTTGACCAGCGTTGTAGCGCTGCGCGTGAGGCGGGTTGCGATTACGTGGTGATGGCTGCGCCGTTCGAGCGCGATGCCCAGGGGCGGTTGCTCGAACCGTCTGCCGAGGCACACGCGCAGGATGCAGGCCTGCGGGATGCCGTTCAGGCCGCCCACCGGGCCGGCGTGAAGTTGCTGATCGATCTGCGCCTGGATGAAGTGGGTGGCGCGAGCGCGGTGGTGCGCGAGAACCCGCAGTGGTTTCGCGCGCGCAGCACGGCGGTGCCGGACCCGCGTCAGCCGCGCGCTACCCCGGAAGTGGCCGAAGCCCGCTTCAGCTACGCGCAGGAAGGTGCGGCGCTGGTGGAGTGGTGGAGCGCGCGCTTGCTGGCATGGGTGGAGCAGGGTGTTGGCGGCTTTCGCCTGTTGCAGCCGCAGCACGTGCCGGTGCAGCGCTGGCGCGAGTTGATTGCACGCGTGCATGCGCAGGCGCCGGAGGCGGTATTTGCGGCGTGGACGCCGGGCCTGGGGCTGGAGGCGTTGCAACAGTTGAGCGGTGCCGGTTTCGATGCGGCGTTTTCTTCGCTTGCGTGGTGGGATGGCCGTGGGAGCTGGTTCTTCGACGAAGACACTGCGCTGCGGGCGATGGCATCGCAGATCGTGGCGGTGCTGGATGCGCCCGATGGCAAGCGCGCGGCAGCCCCGGAGCAGCACTGGCAGTTGGCCTTGGCATTGGGCGGCGCCTGGTTGCTGGACGAGGCGCATCTGCACGCGTTGCCGTTGTCGATCCGCGCACCCGCTGGGGTGCCGGCCAGTAACGCCGGTCTGCGGTTGCGTCCGCTACTGCGTGAAGCCACCGGCCTGACGGCAGTGGCAGTGGAACCGCTGGGCGGGTTGCCGTCGTTGCTGCTGCTTAATGGCGATGCCAACCACGTGGTGCCGGTGCCTGCGTCGGATTTGTTGCGCTTGCTTGGCGATGCCGAAGCGCTGGTGGGCGGAGATGGCAGCACGCTCTCCGGCACGACGCTGGAAGCATTGGAGCCGGGCGAGGTGCGGGTGTATCGCAGTGTGCCGGCCCGGCATGTGCTGGCAGTGCCGCGCATGCGCCCGCGTGCGCAGACCGCCGCGGCCTGGCCGCGGGTGTGCATCGAGTCGGTGACGCCGTCGGTCGATAACGGCCGTTTCCCCGTCAAGCGCACGGTGGGCGACCGCATCTGCGTGGAAGCCGATGCGTTCTGCGATGGGCACGATCGCATCGCAGTCGCAGTGCTGTGGCGCCCGGCCGATGCCAAGAGTTGGGCCAGCGCGCCGATGCGTGCGCTCGGCAACGACCGCTGGCGTGCAGAGTTCCCGCTCGAGCGCATCGGCACCTATGAGTTCCGTGTGGAAGGCTGGCGCGATGTCTTCGCCACCTTGCATGCGGATCTTGAAAAGAAGCGCGCCGCCGACACGGTGTTGCCGGTGGACGTGCAGGAAGCAGTGGCCGTGGTGCAAGCCGCACATGCGCGCAGCGACGGGGCGTTGGCCGAGCGGCTGCAGGCCATCCTGACCCGCATCGGCGCGCAGAGCGAGCCGTTGCAGCAGTTGGCGATCGTGCTGGAGCCGGACACCGCGCAGGCAATGGCATTGGCCGACGACAAGCCGTTCCGCTCCGAAACTCCGGTGACGTTCCGGGTGGAGTCGGAGCGGCGCGCGGCACATTTCGCCAGCTGGTACGAGTTGTTCCCGCGCTCGCAAAGCGGCGATGTGCAGCGCCACGGTACCTTCGACGATGTGATCGGGCGGCTGGCGCATATCCGCGCGATGCACTTCGACGTGCTGTACATGCCGCCGATCCACCCGATCGGCGCGAAGAACCGCAAGGGCCGCAACAACTCGGTCACTGCGGTCGATGGCGAGCCAGGCAGCCCGTATGCGATCGGTGCGGACGATGGCGGGCACACCGATGTGCATGCCGAGCTCGGTGGACTCGACGGTTTCCGCCGGCTGATCCAGGCCGCGCGCGCGCACGGGTTGGAAGTGGCGCTGGATTTCGCCATCCAGTGCGCGCCGGATCACCCGTGGTTGCGCGAGCACAAGGACTGGTTCACCTGGCGCGCGGATGGCTCGATCCCGTATGCGGAGAATCCGCCGAAGAAATACCAGGACATCGTCAATGTCGACTTCTACGCCAGCGGCGCGGTGCCGGAGTTGTGGAACACGCTGCGCGACGCGGTGCTGTTCTGGGTCAACGAGGGCGTCACGCTGTTCCGCGTGGACAACCCGCATACCAAGCCGTTCCCGTTCTGGGAATGGTTGATTGCCGATATCCGTGGGCGTCGGCCGGACGTGGTGTTCCTGTCCGAGGCGTTTACCCGGCCGAAGATGATGTATCGCCTGGCCAAGTGCGGCTTTTCGCAGTCGTACACCTACTTCACCTGGCGCAACCACAAGCACGAGCTGCGGGAGTACCTGGAAGAGTTGAACCAGGGCGTGCCGCGCGACTGTTTCCGCCCGCATTTCTTCGTCAATACGCCGGACATCAACCCATTGTTCCTGCAGACCGGTGGGCGGAACGGGCATCTGATCCGTGCTGCGTTGGCGACGACGCTGTCGGGCCTATGGGGCATGTACCAGGGCTTCGAGCTGTGCGAAGCCACGCCGCTGGCGCCGGGCAAGGAAGAGTATCTGGACTCGGAGAAATTCCAGCTGCGTGCCTGGCCCGAGCGCGCGCCCGGCGACATCGTCGATGAGATCACCCGCTTCAACCAGCTGCGCCGCATGCATCCGGAATTGCAGTCGCATCTGGGTACGCGCTTCTATCAGGCGCACAACGATCAGGTGCTGTACTTCGGCAAGTTCCTGGATGCCGGATATCTGTCGCGCAGCCGCAGCATGGTATTGGTGGCCATCAATCTGGACCCCCACGCGGCGCAGGATGCCGCCATCGAAATTCCGCTGTGGGAGTTGGGCCTGCCCGATCACGCCAGTGTCGCGGTGGACGACCTGTGGGACGGCCATCGCTTCACATGGCATGGAAAACAGCAACACATCCGCTTAGAGGCGACGCGGCCGTTCGCGTTATGGCGCATCCGCGCAGGAGAGGTCGCATGAATGCAGTCCCATCGTTACAAGCCGACGCGGAACAGTCCGCGGTGGTCGCAGATCAGCTCTGGTACAAGGACGCGATCATTTATCAGGTGCACGTCAAGTCGTTCTTCGACTCCAACGACGATGGCATCGGTGATTTTCCGGGGCTGATCTCCAAGCTGGATTACATTGCCGAACTCGGCGTGGACACCATCTGGCTGCTGCCGTTCTACCCCAGCCCGCGCCGCGACGACGGCTACGACATCGCCGAGTACATGGCGGTGCACCCGGACTACGGCACCATCGCCGACTTCGAGCAGTTGGTCGCGCAAGCGCATGCGCGCGGCATCCGCGTGGTCACCGAGCTGGTGATCAACCACACCTCCGATCAGCATGCATGGTTCCAGCGTGCGCGCAATGCGCCGGCCGGTTCGCCGGAGCGCGACTTCTACGTGTGGTCGGACACCGACCAGGAATACGAAGGCACGCGGATCATCTTCTGCGATACCGAAAAGTCCAACTGGACGTGGGATCCGGTGGCCGGGCAGTACTTCTGGCACCGCTTCTATTCGCATCAGCCGGACCTCAACTTCGACAACCCCGCCGTGCTGGAAGCGGTGCTGGAAGTGATGCGCTTCTGGCTGGATCGCGGCGTGGACGGCCTGCGTCTGGATGCGGTGCCGTACCTGATCGAGCGCTCCGGCACCTCCAACGAAAACCTGCCCGAGACCCACGCGATCCTGCGCAAGATCCGCGCCACGCTGGATGCCGAATACCCTGACCGCATGCTGCTGGCCGAAGCCAACATGTGGCCGGAAGACACCCAGCAGTACTTCGGCCAGAATGCCGACGAATGCCATATGGCGTTCCACTTCCCGCTGATGCCGCGCATGTACATGGCGATCGCGCGCGAAGACCGCTTCCCCATCACCGACATCATGCGCCAGACCCCGGAGATTCCGGAAAGCTGCCAGTGGGCGATTTTCCTGCGTAACCACGATGAATTGACGCTGGAAATGGTCACCGATTCGGAACGCGATTATCTGTGGCAGACCTATGCCTCCGATCGCCGTGCGCGCATCAACCTGGGCATCCGTCGCCGTCTGGCGCCGCTGCTGGAGCGCGACCGCCGCCGGATCGAATTGATGACCTCCTTGTTGCTGACCATGCCCGGCACACCGGTGCTGTATTACGGCGATGAGATCGGCATGGGCGACAACATCCATCTGGGTGACCGCGATGGCGTGCGCACCCCGATGCAGTGGTCGATCGACCGCAATGGCGGCTTCTCGCGTGCCGATCCCGCGCAGTTGGTGCTGCCGCCAGTGATGGACCCGCTGTACGGCTTTCAGGCGGTGAATGTGGAAGCGCAGATCCGCGACCAGCATTCGCTGCTGACCTGGACCCGCCGCGTGCTCAGCGTGCGCAAGCGCTACCAGGCGTTCGGCCGCGGCACGCTGCGCTTCTTGTACCCGGGCAATCGCCGCATGCTGGCGTACCTGCGCTGCTATCAGGACGAAACCGTGCTGTGCGTGGCGAACCTGTCGCACACGCTGCAGGCGGTGGAGCTGGATCTGTCCGAGTTCGATGGCCGCGTGCCGGTGGACATCATCGGCGGCGGCAGCTTCCCGCCGATCGGCCGGCTGACCTATCTGCTCACGGTGCCGCCGTTCGGGTTCTACGCGTTCCAGCTGGTCAGCGAAGGCACCTTGCCGGACTGGCACGTGCCCAGCCCGGTGCCATTGCCGGATTACCGCACGCTGGTATTGCGCAGCGATACCGACGAGGCCAACGCGCTGCTGCCGCATCTGCCCACGCTGGAAGCGGAAATCCTGCCGGCCTGGTTGTCGGCACGGCGCTGGTTCTCGGCCAAGGATCAGGCGCTGAAGCACGTGCGTATCTCGCGTCGCACCCCGTTGCCGGGCGATGAGCCGATGAGCCTGCTGGAGCTGGAAGTGGAGCTGGAAGATGGCCGCCACGAGAGCTACATGCTGCCGATCGGCATCGTGTGGGAGCGCGACCAGCCCAGCACCCTGGCCGAGCAGTTGGCACTGGCGCGGGTGCGTCAGGGCCGCGAGGTGGGCTATCTCACCGATGCGTTCGCGCTCAAGCCGATGGTGTGCGGGGTGATCGATGCGTTGCGCAACAACGCATCGCTGGAATTCCGCGATGGCGACGATGCCTCGCAACAGGGCCAGGTGCGCTTCGAAGCGACCCCGGCGCTGGCCACGCTGGAGATTCCGCAAGACCCGGAGATCCGCTGGTTGTCGGCCGAACAAAGCAATAGCTCGCTGGTGGTCGCCGACAAGGCGGTGTTCAAGCTGCTGCGGCATGTGGCCAACGGCGCCAACCCGGAGATCGAGATCGGGCGTCGCTTGACCGAGATGGGCTACGCCAACGCCGCGCCGTTGCTGGGCAGCGTCAGCCGCATCGACGCGCAGGGCACCATCACCACCATTGCGCTGCTGCAGGGCTTCATCCGCAATCAGGGTGATGCGTGGCGCTGGACGCTGGACCATCTGGCACGCAGTTTCGACGAGTACGCCACCGCGCAGACCGACGAATCGCGCGCCGAAGTCATTGCCGGTTACGACCCATTCGCTGCGGTGGTCGGCAAGCGCCTGGCCGAGCTGCATGACGCCTTGTCGCGCGAGACCGACGAGGCCGACTTCGCCCCGCAGCGCATCGACCCGACCGCCGCCAACGATGTGGTGGCCGGTGTCGCGCGTCAGGTCGAACAGATGTGGGAGACGGTCAATGCGCGTCTGGCCAGCAGCGACGATCCGGTCGAACGCGAAGCGCTGGACGCGTTACTGGCGCAACGCCCGCAGCTGGAGGCCTTGCTCGCCCAGGCACCGGGCGTGCTGGCCGATTCGTTGCTGACGCGGGTGCACGGCGACTTCCACCTGGGCCAGATCCTGGTGGCCTTCGACGATGTGGTGTTGATCGACTTCGAAGGCGAGCCGGCCAGACCCTTGTCCGAACGCCGCGCCAAGGCCAGCCCGTTGCGCGATGTGGCCGGTTTCCTGCGTTCGCTCGACTACGCCAGCGAAGTGTCGGCACGCGGCGAAGAGGGGACGGCCGCGCGCGCGGGTGTGGGTGTGGATACGCATCTGGACGAATTTCTGGCCCAGTTCCGCCGTCGCTCCACGCAAGCCTTCCTGGACGCCTACCATGCCGTGCTCGATGCCAGTGCGCATCCATGGATTGCGCCGGCCGCGTTCAATGCCGCCACCTTGTTGTTCCTGGTGGAGAAGGCCTGTTACGAAGTGCGCTACGAAGCCGCCAACCGCCCTGGCTGGTTGATGGTGCCGGTGGAAGGGTTGCGCCGTATCCTGCACCGCGCGCGCGCTGGTGCGGGAGACACATGATGAGTGGAGTGATGACAGCAGTGAGCAATCGATGGGATCCCGGCGCGACCCGCGCCCTGGCCGAGGCACGCCATGGCGATGCATTCGCCCTCCTGGGCGCGCACCCGACCGACAGCGGTCGGGTGTTGCGGACCTATCAACCAGGCGCCGACTACGTCAACGCAGTGCTCGACGATGGCCAGGTCATCGCACTGGACGCCGGCCCGGAACCGGGCCTGTTTGCCGGCGACTTGCCGGCCCAGGGCGGGTATCGGCTGCGTATCGGCTGGCCCGGTGGCGAGCAGGACACCGCAGATGCCTACGCTTTCGGACCGCAGCTGAGCGATTTCGATCTGCACCTGATCAGTGAAGGCCATCACCTGCAATTGGCCGATGCCCTCGGCGCCAATGTGATCGACATCGATGGCGTGCGCGGCACGCGTTTTGCGGTGTGGGCGCCCAATGCCACACGCGTGGCGGTGGTCGGCGACTTCAATAGCTGGGACGCGCGCCGCCACCCGATGCGGCTGCGGCATCAGTCCGGCGTATGGGAACTGTTCGTGCCCGATGTCGGTCCCGGAGCGCATTACAAGTATCAGCTGCGCGGCCCGCACGGACAGGAGCTGCCGGCCAAGGCCGACCCGGTGGCGCGCCGCGCAGAGCTGGCGCCGGGTACCGCCTCGATCGTGGCCGACCCTACGCCGCATCAATGGAGCGATGACGGCTGGATGGCCACGCGTGCGCGACGCCAGGCGCACGACGCACCAATGAGCATCTACGAAATCCACGCCGGCTCCTGGCTACGCGAGGAAGGGGTGGACCTGGATTGGGATGGCCTGGCCGATCGCCTGATTCCGTACGTGGCCGATATGGGCTTCACCCATGTCGAGCTGATGCCGGTGACCGAGCATCCGTTCGGTGGCTCATGGGGCTATCAGCCGCTGGGCCTGTTCGCACCGACCGCGCGCTTCGGCTCGCCGGATGGCTTCGCCCGCTTCGTCGATCGTTGCCACCGCGAAGGTATCGGCGTGATCGTCGATTGGGTGCCGGCGCATTTCCCCACCGACGCGCACGGGTTGGCGCATTTCGATGGCACCGCGTTGTACGAACATGCCGACCCGCGCGAAGGCTTCCACCGCGACTGGAATACCTTGATCTACAACCACGGGCGGCGTGAAGTGTCCGGGTTCCTGATTGCCAGCGCGCTGGAGTTCCTGCAGCGTTTCCATGTCGATGGCCTGCGCGTGGATGCGGTGGCCTCGATGCTGTACCGCGACTACAGCCGCAATGCCGGCGAGTGGGTGCCCAATATCCACGGCGGACGCGAGAACTACGAAACCATCGCCTTCCTGCGCCGGCTCAACGAAGTGGTGCGCGAGCACACGCCGGGCGCCGTGATGATTGCCGAGGAATCCACCGCATTCCCCGGTGTCACCGCCGATGTGGCGCATGGCGGCCTGGGCTTCCACTACAAGTGGAACATGGGCTGGATGCACGACACCCTGCATTACGCCGCGCTGGATCCGATCTATCGCCGTTACCACCACGGCGAGCTGACCTTCAGCATGGTCTACGCGTATTCGGAGCGCTTCGTGCTGCCGATCTCGCATGACGAGGTGGTGCACGGCAAGGGCTCGTTGCTGGGCCGCATGCCCGGCGACGATTGGCAGCGCTTCGCCAATCTGCGTGCCTATCTGGGTTTCATGTTTACCCATCCGGGACGCAAGTTGCTGTTCATGGGCTGCGAATTCGGCCAACCCACTGAGTGGAATCACGATGGCGGCATTCCCTGGCATCTGCTCGACGATGCGCGCCATCGCGGTGTGCAGACGCTGGTGCGCGACTTGAATCGCTTGTACGTCGAGTATCCCGCACTGCATGCCTACGACGACGATCCGTCCGGGTTCGCCTGGGTGGTAGGCGATGATGCCGGCAATAGCGTGCTGGCGTTCCTGCGCAAGGGCAAACGTGGCGATGCACCGGTGCTGGTGGTGATCAATTTCACCCCGGTCGTGCAGCATGGGTATCGCATCGGCGTGCCACAGAGCGGGCAGTGGCGCGAAGTGTTCAACAGCGATGCCGGCATCTACGGCGGTGCCAATCTTGGTAACGGCGGTGTGGTGACCGCCGAGCATCAATCCATGCATGGGCATGCGCAGTCGTTGCCGCTGTTGTTGCCGCCGCTGGGCGTCATCGTGCTCACCCCGCACGGGTGACGCGTCCTGCGCATACCACCGGGCAGCTGGCCCGGTGGTATGCCGCAGCTAAAGTCATGCATCACGCCATCGTTGACAAGGTGGGTCATGCGCCAGCCTCCGTTGCATCCCGGTACCCCGACTCGACCGGGACCAGGTTGAATTCTCCAGGTCGAGACTATCGCAGTGGGCCATCCAGGTGCTCGTGCGCAAACGAGGTAATGGCGAGATGGGCACTGGCACGCGTATCGGTGTGATCTCCGACACGCACGGGCTGTTGCGGCCCGAGGCGCTTGCCGCGCTCGATGGCTGCAACCACATCATCCATGCCGGCGATGTGGGCAAGCCGGAGGTGCTTGAGGCGTTGCGGGCACTGGCATCGCTGCATGTCATCGCAGGCAATATCGACGACAAGCCGTGGGCCGCGGGTTTGCCGCAGACGCTGGATCTGCTGATCGATGGCGTGCGCCTCCATGTGCTACACGATCTGAAAACGCTGGCACCGGGCGTGGCGGCAGATATCGTCATCAGCGGGCATTCGCACAAGCCCTCGATCCAGACGCGCGATGGCGTGCTGTATATCAATCCGGGCAGTGCCGGTCCGCGTCGTTTCAGGTTGCCGATCAGTGTGGCAACGGTGTGGTTGGGCAATGGACCGCCGCGCGCGGCATTGCAGGTGTTCGAACCGCATTGATTCCATGGGCGACTGCAACAAGTGGCGGATTGGCGAGCCATGGCAGCACGCGCACGCTGCGCCGGTCTGCTGCTGTGCTATCCGAAGATGATGCGCTTGCGCAAGCGCAAACAGTGGTCTGCGACGCAAGCGCAACCGCGCCAGCCAATTCGACTCCGCTCAAAAGCCCGGCCGCTAGCGTGGCGAGCGCGGCCATGCGATGGTAATGCCATCGCATGGAGGGGTGATCGATGCACAGTCTGATCAAGCTATTGAAGCGTCTTGTGCTGGTATGTGGGATCGTCGCAGCAGCGGGTGTGAATCTGTGGATGGTCTTAGGACTACAGCAACGCCTTGATGCCATCGTCAGCATGCACGAACAGTTGCAGCGCAGTGGGCTCGGGCAGGTCACGTCCTTGCGCGGGATACCGCAAGTCTGCGGGAAAACCGATTACTTTTTCGGAGACATGTACTACTTGTACGCTGTCGATGTGGCGAGGATTCCAGACACGTTCTGGGAAAGTCGTGCGGCGCGCGGGATCTGGTACCGAGGTCCTGACAGGTATGATGAATTTCATGTATTTAAATTCGAAATGCCGCCAGATGACCTACAGGCGTGTCCTGTCTCCCCTGGAATAAATTCCTCGCGCTTTTTCTTCGCCTTGGTGTCGAACCCAGCGGATGATCTTGGTCCGAACACTCCATCTTCTTTAAAGGCAATCAACGTCATGGCGTACGACACCGAGACGTCAAGGCTTTACTGGGTGTACCAGCGTTTCTCCGGTTTTCCGTAGCATTGCAGGTTTGGGATCCATTCCCTAGTCGGGACGGGGTGACGGCGAAGATGGATTTTCCTAACAAGAAAAGCATCGGTCTCCGGCGTGAAACCCTAGCAGGCGCCGCGAGCAGGAATCTTTGCCATCGACTTGCTGACAACTTGATGGAGATTGTCTCGGTTGTCGGTTGAACGCTCGCGGGGCGTTGCTCAGCTCCTTCCTGGAGCGTGTTCTGAAGGTGTCAGCCGCCAGCGGCGCAGCTGCACCAGGCAACGCGACGCTGACCGACGACACCGGCCGCTAACGTGGCCGGCGCCATCATGCGATGGTAATGCAGGTGACTCTCGTCTGGCCGAGGTGATCAATGCGCGGTCTGGTCAAGCTGTTGAACCGTCTGCTGCTGGTGTGTGTGATTGCGACATTGGCGCTGTTGCATCTGCAGATGGCATTCAAAATAGAGCGGATTCTTTATGCCTTCGGCAGTATGCGTGAACAACTGAAGCGCAGTGGATTGGAGCATGTCACCGCTGTGCGCGGGATACCCCAATCTTGCCGGGAAGAGGGGTTTTGGGGTGGGTTTACTACGCCTACGCCGTCGATGTAGCGAAGATTCCCGATGCGGGTTGGGTCAGCGAAGATGCATGGCGACGACACTGGCACCATGCTCGATTCGATGCCTCGCAGAGTGAAAAGTTCGAGTGGTTTATCGAGAAAAGCCAGCGTCTGGGATGCCCGGAACTTCCTGTGCTGGGATCCCCGCGCTTCGTGGCCACCGTCCTGTACAGCGAAGCGGGCGATCTTGGTCGGAAAACCCTCTCCTCCAATGGAGAGGGCTTCATGGCCTACGATACCCAGACGTCCAGGCTCTACTCCGGCAACTGAGGTGTCGCGCGCTGCGGCTGGCTGCGCCGCCTCAGAATGTCCCGCGCTGCACGAACGGCACCTGCTGATAGAGACGCCGTTCGCCGCCGCGCGGATCGTGCGCCAACCGACTGGTCGCGTCGAACAGCATGGTCTGGCGCTCGGCGAGCGAATACGGTTCCCAGCGCGGCAGTCCGGCGTGGTTGGGATCGCCGTGGCGGGCAAAGGTGAGCAGCGCCTGGCTCATCGCATCGGCCACGCGCTGCGCATCGGCGCCCTCGCCGGTACGTGAACCCGGCTGGCGGATGTTGTCGAACACCAGCGGGATGTCCAGGGTGTGGAAGGCGCCGAACTTGCCGCCGTCCAGTGGCGAGCCCCAGTCCAGCTGATAGGCCCAGGTCGGGGCACCCTGCCGCGCGCGCGCCTCGGCTTCCTCGATCGCACCGCGCCACGAACGCCCGGCAGTGGTCGCGGCGAAGAACACCTCGCTCGGCGAATAATGCGGATACAGCCGCCGGTATTCGGCGATCACCACCTGCGGCAGCAGATCCACGTATTGCTCCTGCTCCAGCCTGGCCGGCAGGGTGTCCCAGGTCAGCGCGAAGTTGGCCGGATCGTTGCCAAGGAAGGCGCGGGTTTCGTCGTGGGTGTTGCCGATCACCATCGGGATCTGCGCCGACTGCGGCGGCGCGTCCGGCCAGAACGGATGCCGGTGCAGCACCTGTGCGTCCAGCACCGGCCCCAGGTACAGCCCGGTATTTTCCACCCGCGATGGGTCGCGGGTGCGGGTGGCGTCGACCAGGCGCTGCAGCGGTAGCATCCGCAGCGCCGGCAGCTGTGCGGCGTCCAGCTGCAAGGCCTGCAGCAGCACGTGCGCGCGCTGGGTGGCCGCGCGTGGCCCGGCGGCGGTGACCTGCTGGCCGCTCATGGTCCAGGCGCGATGGAACAGGCCGCGTGCGGCCGGCATCGCCATCAACGTGGCGATCTTGGCGCCGCCGCCGGACTGGCCGAACACGGTGACATTGCCGGCATCACCGCCGAACTCGGCCGCGTGCGCGCGGACCCACTGCAGCGCCTGCACCAGATCGAGCTGGCCGACATTGCCGGAGGCGGCGAATTCGGCGCCGCCGAGTTGCGCCAGATACAGATAGCCGAAGGCATTGAGGCGGTGGTTGACGCTGACCACCACCACGTCGCCGCGCCGGCACAGGCGCACGCCGTCGTACAGCGGATCGCTGCCGGAGCCGGTGGTGTAGCCGCCGCCGTGGATATAGAACAGGATCGGGCGCCTGCCGCCATCGCGCAGGCCGGGCGTCCACACGTTGAGGAACAGGCAGTCCTCGCTGGTGGGTTCGCTGGCCTTGGGTTGCGGCGCAGCGGCGCCGACGCTGACGGCATCGCGCACGCCGGTCCACGCTCTCTCCTGCACGGGCGCCTGAAAGCGCCGCGCGGCGGTGTCGCCGCCGTAGGGAATGCCCTTGAACACGCAGATGCCCTGCTCGCGATAGCCGCGCAATGCACCGCTGCGTACGGTGGCCAGCGGTGCGGCCGCATCGCGCGGTGGCGGTGGCGTGGTCGCCGTGGCAGTACCCGGCAAGACGGCGGCGACGGTAGCGAGCAGGCCGCCGCGCAACAGCGTGCGGCGGCGTGCGTCGGGCGTGGACGGTGGTGTCATCGCGCCACGTCCCGCGCCGCGACAGGTGCAGATGCCGGCGTCTGCGCCTTGGTGACATGCGCGATCCAGGCCTGCGCCAGCTGCGGCCACGCAGCCACGGTCAGCCCGGTGGCACTGGCGGTGCCGAAACCGTGCCCGCCCTGCGGAAAGACATGCAGCTCGCTCGGCACGCCTGCGCGCAGCAATGCGTCGTGCATCAGCAGGCTGTTACGCACCGACACCACGGTGTCGTCCTGTGCGTGCAGCAAAAATGTCGGCGGGGTGTGCGCATCCACGTGCAACTGCGGGGAATACGCGCTGACCTGCGCCGCGCTGGGTGTCTTGCCGAGCAGGCGTTCGCGCGAGCCCATGTGCGCATTGGCGCTGTCCATGTCGATCACCGGGTAGATCAGCAACGCGAAGTCCGGCCGCGCGCTCAGCGCATCGGCGGCATCCTGCGCCGGGTACACCTGCGCGGCATAGCGCGTGTCCAGGCTGGCGGCGACGTGGCCGCCAGCCGAAAATCCCATCACCCCGACCCGCTGCGGGTCGATGCCATAGCGGGCGGCATTGGCGCGGATCAGTCGCAGCGCGCGTTGTGCATCGGCCAGCGGCACGTCGGCGCCATCGGGGTGGCCTTCGCCGGGCAGCCGGTAACGCAGCACGAACAGGGTGATGCCGGCCGGGTCGACGAAACTGGGCACCAGTGCGCTGCCTTCGTTGTCCAGCACGATGCGCTGGTAACCGCCGCCGGGCGTGACCAGCAAGGCGGTGCCGTTGGGCCGCTTGGGGCGGTAGACCACCAGGTAGGGTGCGCTGATCTGCTGGATGTAGCGGTCGGGGTCGGCAGGGTCGTTGCTGCGGTCGACGATCCGCTGCGGCGCTTTCAGGCGCGAGTCCCCCGGGGCGATGCCCTTGGGCCACAGCTGGATCCTGCTGGCCTGTTCGGCGGCAGTGTCGGCGCTGGGCAACTCGGCGGCGGCCACTGGCGCGCCCACCAGCGAGAGGGCGATCAACAGCGCCGGCAGGCACCGGCGCACGGCATGCGAAAACGCAGCAAGAACCCGCGTCTGGCTTGTCTGTTTCATCCACCCCTCCCAGGGTTACTTCGCTTTGTAGACCAACTTTGCCGCACTGCACATTGCCAATGACACCGGTTTACCATATACAGCACACCGTGCCACTGTCGATTGGCAGTGCAACAAAAACATCTATCAGGGAGACACCCTTGAGCAACGACGCCGCCGCACCACCCTCGTCCACGTCCACGCTGTCGCAGATCGCTCAGCGCTTTGTGGAGGCACGCCGTGCCGGGGCATCGCTGCCCGACTTTCCCGGGCAGATCCCCGACGATCTGGTCACCGCCTATCAGGTGCAGGACATCGCCATCAGCCAGTGGGACGATCAGGTGGTGGGCTGGAAGGTGGGCTATATCGCCGCCGAGCGCCGCGACCTCTCCGGCGACGAGCGTCTGCTCGGTCCGATCTTCGCGGGCAAGCTGTGGAATGCTACCGGTGGAACAACCGAGTTCCCGATCTACCAAGGCGGCTTCGGCGCGGTCGAAGCCGAGTATGTGCTGCGTCTGGACGCGGACGCGCCGGCCGGGCAGACCCACTTCACCCCGGACGAGGCGGCGCAGCTGCCGGCCACACTGTATATCGGCGTGGAAATCGCCAGCAGTCCGCTGGCGACCATCAACCAGCTGGGCCCGCGTGTGGTGATCTCCGACTTCGGCAACAACAACGGCCTGATTCTGGGGCTGGAAGTGACCGATTGGCTGGCACGCGACGAGTCCGCACTGACGGTCGAGACCCTGATCGACGATCAGCTGATCGGCACCGGCGGTGCGACCACGTTGCCCGGTGGCTTGCGCGCTGCCTACGCTTTTGCGCTCAGCCGTTCGGCGCAGCGCGGGCGTCCGCTCAAGCGCGGTGATCTCATCGCTACGGGCAATGCCACCGGTATCCATGACATCGAGGTGGGGCAGCGTGCGCTGATTCGCTTCGCCGGCATCGGTGCCATTTCCTGCAAGGCTGTGTCCGCCAACTAACACGCGGGCCGGTGACCAGACGCTTGGGAGGGCGCCAATGATCACACGCAGACATTTCCTCGGTGCCGGGCTCGGCGCCGCCGCCGCCAGCCCGTGGTTGGGTGCGGGCGCCATCACGCCGATCCCCGGCGGGCAGTTGCTGACCGCCACCGACGTGCACGTTGGCGACTACCCCACCGTGGAAGCGGTGCGGTGGTTCGGCAAGCAGCTCGAAGCGCGCACCCATGGCCGGCTCAAGCTGCGCCAGTACCACTCCGGCCAGCTGGGCCGCGAGTCGGAGGCGATCGACATGGCGCGCTTTGGCGCCATTGACATCACCCGCGTGTATTCGGGGGCGTTGAACAACACCTTTCCGCTGACCCAGGCGTTGTGCCTGCCGTACGTGTTCGACTCGGTGCCGCATCTGCGCCGCACCATCGACGGCCATGTCGGCGACAGCATCCTGCGCAGCTTCGAGCAACGCGATCTGGTCGGCCTGGCGATCTACGATTCGGGCGCGCGCTGCTTCTACAACACCAAGCACCCGCTGCATCGCCCGGAAGATCTCAAGGGCCTGAAACTGCGCGTGGCCTCGTCGGACATCTTCCTCAAGCTGATGCGCATGCTGGGTGCCAACCCCACCCCGATGTCGCTGGGCGAGACGTTTTCGGCGATGGAAACGCACATGATCGACGGTGCGGAAAACAACATGCGCAGCTTCCAGTCCAGCCGTCATTTCGAGGCCGCGCACTACTGGTCGCAGAGCGAGCATTCCTATGCGCCGGACATCCTGGTGATGTCGCGCAAGAGTTTCGAAGCGCTGACCCCGGCCGATCGTGCACTGGTGGTGGAACTGGCGCGCGCCTCGGTGCCGGTGATGCGCAACCTGTGGGATGCCTCGGAGGTGATCGCGCGCAAGCAGGTGATCGACTACGGCGTGAAGCTCAACCAGGTCGACATGCCGGCGTTCCGCGCCGCCGCCGCTCCGCTGCTGGCCGAATACCGCAAGCAGCCGGAGATCGAAGCGTTGTACCGCCGCATCCGCGATTTCGCATAGAGGTATCCCGATGACCGAACCCGAGACCGTCGCCGTCCCGGTCGCGCCGTTGCAACGCGCGCTGGACCGCGTTTCCGATGTTGCCGTTGGCGTGGCATCGCTGGCACTGCTGGGCCTGGTGGTCGTGCAGGGCTGGCAGGTGTTCACCCGCTACGTGCTCAACGACTCGCCCAGCTGGACCGAGCCGGTGACGCTGCTGCTGCTCAGCACGGCGTTGAGTCTGGGCGCGGCCGCCGGGGTGCACACCAACCGCCACTTCGGCTTCTACCTGCTCGGCGAACACGTGCCGCCGCTGGTGCGCAAAGTGTTCGACCTGATCCGCCCGTTGATGATCATGGCCATCGGTGCGGTGCTGGCGTGGTGGAGCGCGGCGCTGCTGGTCGACGGCCTGGACATCAAGATGGCCGGCGCGCAGATGCCGCAGAGCATCAACTACCTGCCGCTGTCGATCGGCGGCGCGCTGATGGTGCTGTTCGCCTTGTACAAGTTGTGGCGTGTGCTGCGCCCGATCCACACCGGAGGAGTGCGCTGATGGGCATCGCCATGTTGTTGGGAACCTTCGTGGTGCTGCTGCTGATCGGCGTGCCGGTGGCGTATGCGCTGGGCGCGGCCGCACTGGCCACGCTGCTGTACCTGGACCTGCCCACGGTGGTGCTGGTGCAGCAGATTTCCGCAGGCAGCGGCTCGGCGTCGTTGATTGCGATTCCGCTGTTTATCTTTGCCGGTGAGCTGATGTTGCGCGGTGGTATTTCCGAACGCTTGATCGCGCTGGCGTCATCGTTGGTCGGGCGCGTGCGTGGCGGCCTGGGCCAGGTCAGCGTGCTGTCGTCGCTGTTCTTCGGCGGCGTGTCCGGCTCGGCGATCGCCGACGTGTCGGCGGTCGGCGGCACCATGATTCCGCAGATGATCAAGCGCGGCTATGACCGCGATTACGCGGTGAACGTGAGCATGACCGCCGCGCTGGTGGCGCTGCTGGTGCCGCCCTCGCATAACCTGATCCTGTTTTCGGCTGCGGCCGGTGGCGGCTTGTCGATCGCCGATCTGTTTGCGGCCGGCATCTTCCCCGCGCTGCTGATGACTGCGGCGATGATGGTCACCGGTTATGCGGTCGCACGCCATCGCGGCTACGGCACCGAGCCGTTCCCGGGCTGGCGTGCGGTGGCGCTGCGCTTGTTCGGCGCGCTGCCGGGCCTGGGCCTGGTGGCGTTGATCTTCATCGGTATCCGCGCCGGCATCTTCACTGCGGTGGAGAGCGCCGCGATTGCGGTGGTCTACGCCTTGATCGTCACCGCATTGCTGTATCGGCAGTTGCGCTGGGCCGAGTTCTTCGCCGCAGTCACCCATGCGGCGCGCACCACCGGCGTGATCCTGTTCGTGATCGCCACCGCTGCGGTATTCGGCTGGTTGCTGGCATACCTGCAGGTGCCGGCGGCGGCGGTGAAGTTCCTGCAGGCCATCGCCGACAGCAAGAACATGGTGCTGTTGATGATCGTGGTGATGCTGCTGTTGCTGGGCATGTTCATGGACCTGGCGCCGAAGATCCTGATCTGTACGCCGATCTTCCTGCCGGTGGTCAAGGCCTACGGCATCGACCCGATCCACTTCGGTCTGGTGATGGTGCTGGCCGGCGGTATCGGCCTGATTACTCCGCCGATCGGCTCGGTGTTGTTCATCGGCACCTCGATCGGGCAGATCACCATCGCCCAGAGCATGCGCACCATCTGGCCATTCTGGTTGGCGGCCTTGTGCGTGCTGCTGATCGTGGCGTTCTTCCCGGAACTGTCGCTGTGGTTGCCACGGGCGTTGCGCGCGTAAGCGACCAATCCCGACGGCGTCTGTCAGGCGGGCGCCGTCGGTGCGCTCGGTCGGCCTGCACCCCGGGTGGCAGGGGCGATGGCCTCGTGCGGACCGTCGCCTGATCGCTGTTTGCACCGCTACATGAGTGTTTCCGGCGCCGCTGCTGGCGGATGTTTTCGCCGTCATTCAAACGGCCGACGCTGCAGGCGCCGGCCGCCGCACTGCCCCGCATCGCGGGGACTAGGAGAGGGCATGGGTGTGCGTATCGCTTCAACCCGTTGGCGCTGGCTACTGGCCGGCAGCCTGCTGCTGTGCGCCGGGCTGAGCGCTGCGGCCGACTGGAAGCGTGGCATCGAACACCAGCGCATCGCCGACCAGGGCAACGGCACCTTCCTCAACCCGGTACTGGCCGGCGATCACCCCGATCCATCGGTGCTCAAGGACGGCGACGATTACTACCTCACGCTGTCTTCGTTCGATGCCTATCCGGGCCTGCCGATCTGGCATTCGCGCGATCTGGTCAACTGGCAGCCGCTGGGCCACGCCATCAGCCAGAACGTCGGCGCGATCTGGGCACCGGACCTGATCAAGCACGGCAAGCGCTATTACATCTACTTCCCGGCCCGTCGCGGCGACCAGGGCGAGCGCAGCAACTTCGTGGTCTGGGCCGATGACATCAACGGCCCGTGGAGCGCGCCGATCGACATCGGTCTTGGCAAGTACATCGACCCCGGCCATGCAGTGGGCGAAGACGGCAAGCGGTATCTGTTTCTGAGCGGCGGCGATTATGTGCAGCTGTCCGACGACGGCCTGAAGGTGGTCGGCACGCCCAAGCATGTCTACGACGGCTGGAAATACCCGGAAAGCTGGGACGTGGAAGGCTACGCCCAGGAAGGCCCCAAGATCACCCGCCACCACGGCTGGTACTACATGACCACCGCCGTCGGCGGCACCGCCGGCCCGCCGACCGGGCACATGGTGATCACCGCGCGCTCGCGCTCGATCCACGGCCCCTGGCAGAACGCGCCCAACAACCCGATCACCCGCACCAAGAGCGCCGACGAGCCGTGGTGGTCGCGCGGCCACGCCACCCTGGTGGAAGGCACCGACCAGCGCTGGTGGATGCTGTACCACGGCTACGAACACGGCTACTGGACGCTGGGCCGGCAGGCGCTGCTGGACCCGATCGAATGGACCGCCGACGGCTGGTTCGTGGCCAAGGGCGGCGACCTCGGCACGCCGCTGAAAAAGCCCAGCGGGCAGGCCGTGCCGCATGGCCTGAGGTTGTCGGACGACTTCCGCGCCAACACGCTCGGCCCGCAGTGGGCGTTCTTCAACCCGGCTGCCGACGAAGCCAAGCGTCTGCAAGTAGGCGATGGCGTGTTGCGCCTGCAGGGCAAGGGCAGCGCACCGCGCGATGCCTCGCCGCTGACCCTGATCGCGCCCGACCAGGCCTATCAGTTCGAGGTGCAGATGACCGTTGCACCGGGCGGGCAGGGCGGGGCGCTGCTGTTCTACAGCGACAGGCTCTATGCCGGGGTGGGGAGCAACGGCGAGAACTTCGTCATGCACCGCTATGGCGAAGAACGGCCGGCCAAGCTGGCGCCCAGCGGCAAGGGCGGCGGGCTATGGCTGCGCGTCACCAACAACCGCCATATCGTCACCATTCACAGCAGCACCGACGGCACCACCTGGACCAAGTACCCGGTGCAGATGGAAGTGTCCGGCTATCACCACAACGTGGCCGGCAAGTTCCTGGCACTGAAACCGGCGCTGTATGCAGCCGGTAACGGCCAGGTGGAGTTCCGCAACTTCCGCTACCGCGCCCTGGACTGACCGCTCTGCACTGCCGGACAGACTGCGGCACACCGTGCCGTCGTCTGTCCCGACGGTGCGGATGCGGGACATCGGCAGGCCTGAGAGGGCTTGTCGGCCCACTGGCCGGTAGAATCCATTCAATTCGAACGGTTGACCGCTATGCCCGCCCGCAAGATGCCCGAAGAGGGAATGCCCGGCCTGCCGAAGGGCAAGGTAGCCACGATCAACGACATCGCCCGGATGTCCGGGGTCTCCAAGAAGACCGTCTCGCGGATCATCAATAATTCGCCACTGGTGCGGCAGGACACCCGCGAGAAGGTCGAGGCGCTGATGCGCGAGGTCGGCTACGCGCCCGATCCGCTGGCGCGCGGGCTGGCGTTCCGGCGCTCGTTCCTGATCGGCATGGTCTACGACAACCCCACCGCGCAATACATCGTGGACATGCAGTACGGCGCGCTGGACGCGCTGCGCGGCTCCAGTTTCGAGCTGGTGGTGCACCCCTGCGACAGCCGCAGCCCCGGTTACATCGAAGGCGTGCGCCGCTTCGCCCAGGCGCAGAAGCTGCACGGGGTGATCCTGGTGCCGCGTGCCTCCGAGGACCAGGCGCTGGCCGACATGCTGGCCGAGATCGGCTGCCGCTACACCCGCATCGCCTCGGTCGCCCTGGATGCCACCTCGCAGACGGTCATCACCCACGACCGCGACGGCGCCGCCGAAGCGGCCGATTACCTGCTCTCGCTCGGCCACCGCGACATCGCCCTGGTCACCGGCCCCAGCGCCTACCGCTCCTCGATCGAGCGCACCTCCGGCTTTGCCGATGCGCTGACCCGGCGCGGCATCGAATTGCCGCCCGAGCGCATCGTCGAAGCCGGCTATACCTTCGAATCGGGCGTGGCCGCCGCCGAAAAGCTGTTGCTCGGCAAGAAGCGCCCCACCGCCATCTTCACCGGTAACGACGAAATGGCGGCCGGTATCTACAAGGTCGCCTTGCGCGCCGGCATCAGCATCCCGCGCCAGCTGTCGGTGATCGGCTACGACGACAGCTCGCTGGCCTCGCGCCTGTGGCCACCGCTGACCTCGGTGCGCCGCCACACCCGCGACACCGGCCGCACCGCTGCCGCGATGCTGATCCAGCCCGACAACGCCCCCCAACTGCCCACCGCCAGCGTGCGCCCGCACCTGATCGTGCGCGACTCCTGCCAACCGCCGGAAGATTGAGCCACTGCTAGCTGCGGCCCCATGCGGCGCGGGCCTTCCGCTCCACCTTGCAGGACGTTGTGCCGGTCAAGGTGAGAACAGCTGCCTTGATCGGCCAACGGCTGGCTCCATCCGCCCGTCGCTGCTGTGAAGCCCTCTCCCGCCTGCGGGAGAGGGGTTGGGGTGAGGGCACGGCGGAAGACGCACCACTCACCACTCAAGCCGTGCACCGCGACACTGCGCGTGGCCTTGCACCCTCATCCAGCGCTTGCGCGCCACCTTCTGCCGGTGGGAAAAAGACGCAGGCAACTGCCACCCCCACCCACCGACCACTATCGTGCACTGCGCAATGACACCGGTTAACCAGAGCCGGTAGAATGTCCCGGTGCAAGCCAATCCCCCCGCGCTTGGCCCCGGAGATCGCGCATGTCCCTGTACTGCAAGACCCACTACGCCACCCACCCGGATGCCATCAAGGGCGCCAGCAACGACGACCTGCGCGAGCTCTATTTGCTCGACGGCCTGTTCGTCGACGAGGCAGTGACCCTCAAGTACACCCACTACGAGCGCTTCGTGCTTGGCGGCGCAGCGCCCGTCGGCAAGACGCTGGAACTGCCCAGGCAGACCGAGCCGGCCGCGGCCGCCGGTCACCCGTTCCTGGAGCGCCGCGAGCTGGGCGTCATCAACGTCGGCGCCGGCAGCGGCACCGTGACCGTGGATGGCACCGCCTACACGCTCGGCCCCAAGGACGGCCTGTACGTGGCGATGGGCAGCACCGATGTCGGCTTCGCCTCGGACGATGCCGCCAACCCGGCCAAGTTCTACCTGGCCTCGACACCGGCGCATGCGCGCTTCGAGACCAAGCAGCTGTCGATCAAGGACGCGGTGGCACTGGAGCGTGGCGCGCTGGAAACCAGCAACGCGCGCACCATCTACCAGTACATCGTGCCGGCCACTTGCCAGTCCTCGCAGCTGCTGCTGGGCCTGACCGTGCTCAAGCCAGGCAGCGTCTGGAACACCATGCCACCGCACCTGCACGACCGTCGCAGCGAGGTGTATTTCTATTTCGACCTCGGCACCAACGACCGCGTGTATCACTTCATGGGCGAGCCCGACGCACAGCGCCACATCGTGATCCAGAACAACGACGCGGTGGTATCGCCGCCGTGGTCCATCCATATGGGTGCAGGTACCAGCAACTACGCCTTCATCTGGGCGATGGGCGGGGAAAACCTGGATTACACCGACATGCACGTGCTGGATATCTGCCAGCTCAAGTAAGCCCGGTTTCTCTCCACCGTTCGCTGCGGTGACGCCTGCGACCCAGGCCGTCACCGGCAACGTCGGCGCGCTCCACCTCAGGCGTTGGCGACGCAGCAGTCCAAACCCTATCAACGCACTCTGCCGCGCGCTGCGCGGCTCCCTCATCACAACGTGGCACACCCAGCAGGAGCGATAAGGTAATGAGCAATCCGTTCAGTCTCGAAGGCAAGGTCGCACTGGTCACCGGTGCCAACACCGGCTTGGGCCAGGGTATTGCGCTGGCATTGGCGCAGGCCGGCGCCGACATCGCCGCCGCCGGCATCCAGGCGCCCACCGAGACCGAAGAAAAGGTCAAGGCGCTGGGCCGCCGCTTCCTGGCCATCGAAGCCAACCTGATCAGCATCGAACCGGTGCAGCGCATCGTCGACGCCACCATCGCCGGCCTGGGCGGGCTGGACATCCTGGTCAACAACGCTGGCCTGATCCGTCGCACCGACGCGGTCGATTTCAGCGAGCAGGATTGGGACGACGTGATGAACGTCAACCTGAAATCGGCCTTCTTCATGGCGCAGGCCGCCGGCCGCCATTTCATCGCCCAGGGCCGCGGCAAGATCATCAACATCGCCTCGATGCTGTCGTTCCAGGGCGGCATCCGCGTGCCCTCGTACACCGCCAGCAAGTCGGGCATCGCCGGCATCACCCGCCTGCTCGCCAACGAATGGGCCAGCAAGGGCGTGACCACCAACGCCATCGCACCGGGCTACATGGCCACCGACAACACCGCGCAGCTGCGTGCCGATGCAGACCGCAACAAGTCGATCCTGGACCGCATCCCGGCCGCGCGCTGGGGTGTGCCGGCCGACCTCGGCGGCACCGCGGTGTTCCTGGCCAGCAGCGCTTCGGACTACGTCAACGGCGCGATCATCCCGGTCGACGGCGGCTGGCTGGCACGCTGATCCAGATCGCACGGCGATTGCGTGCACCGTCCGACGCGTGCAGCCGCCCCTGGTATCTCGCGATGCCACGTCCTTCTCCCGCGCGCGGGAGAAGGTGCCCGAAGGGCGGATGAGGGTCGGTCAACACGCACATCGATCAGACGCATGCTGCCTGCCGAGTCATCTGCTTTCCGTCCTGCATCAGCGCGTTGGTCGTATCAACGAACAACGCGCTCGCACTGGAAAAGATCGTCAACCAAGCACACGCTGTTCACCGCTATTTAGAAAGTACTTCTTAAACAACTTCCCCAACCAATTGGAGCATTCCCATGAAAATTGCACTCATGAATGAGTTTAGTCAGGCCGCCAAGAACCCGGTGATCCTGCAGCAGCTCAACGACGTGGCCGGCGAACAGGGCCACAGCGTGTTCAACGTCGGCATGGACGGCGACAACGACCACCGCCTGACCTACATCCACCTGGGCATCGCCGCCAGCCTGCTGCTGAACGCCAAGGCCGTGGACTTCGTCGTCGCCGGCTGCGGCACTGGCCAGGGTGCGATGATGTCGCTCAACGCACATCCGGGCGTGTTCTGCGGCTACTGCATCGAGCCGACCGACGCCTACCTGTTCGCCCAGGTCAACAACGGCAATGCGCTGGCGCTGGCCTTTGCCAAAGGCTACGGCTGGGGCGCGGAAATCAACGTGCGCTACATCTTCGAAAAGGCCTTCAGCGGCGAGCGCGGCCTGGGCTACCCGGCCGAGCGTCGCGAATCGCAGGCCGCCAACGCCGGCATCCTGACCCAGGTCAAGCAGGCCACCGCCAAGTCCTACCTCGACGGCCTGCGTGCCATCGACCCGGAGCTGATCAAGCAGGCGGTTGGTGGAGAGCGTTTCCAGCAGTGCTTCTTCGACAACGCCCAGGACGCCGAGATCCGCGCCTTTGTCGCTGGCGTGCTGGGCAAGCCGGAAGCGGCAGCTGCCTAATGGCCAAAACCCTTCTCCCGCACGCGGGAGAAGGCACGTTTCATGCGGGAGAAGGGATATCTCACGCTGGAGCAGTGATATGGATTGAACGCCCACTAGCCCCTCTCCCGCGTGCGGGAGAGGGGTTGGGGTGAGGGCCACAGGCGATGCAGTCGATACGTTCCTTCTGAGGGCGCACGGCGGCGCGTTTGGCATTGCGGGTAGTTACAGATTGCTGAGGCGCACCCTCATCCGCCCTTCGGGCACCTTCTCCCGCATGCGGGAGAAGGGATATCTCACGCTGGAGCAGTGATGTGGATTGAACGCGCACTAGCCCCTCTCCCGCGTGCGGGAGAGGGGTTGGGGTGAGGGCCGCAGGCGATGCGGTCGATACGTTCCTTCAGAAGGCGCGCGGCGGCGCGTTTGTCATAACGGGCAGTTGCAGATTGCTGAGGCGCACCCTCATCCGCTCTTCGGGCACCTTCTCCCGCATGCGGGAGACGGGATGTTTTTCATGCGCGAGACGGGACGTGGATTGAACGCGCACTAGCCCCTCTCCCGCGTGCGGGAGAGGGGTTGGGGTGAGGGCAGGAAGCGACGCAGCCGATGGGTTCTAAGCGATGGTCTCCTTAAATCGAGAGGTCTGTGGCAAGAGCGGACTACGGCCAACTTGAATGCAGAGCACTCAGTCAGGTGCCAACACGATCTATAGCACTGCGTGCCGGCCTCACCGCGACGCGCAACCGCACTGCGGTCAGGCGTGTCTTTTCTACGCAACAGTAACACCGCAAAACACACATTCCCCGGAGCCCACCATGCGTCCACTGCTCTTCGCATTGCTGCTGCTCCTCGCAAACCTCGCCAACGCCGCCCCACAGCGCATCTTCATCGCCGGTGATTCCACCGCCGCCGAATACGACGCCACGCGTGCGCCGCAAGCCGGCTGGGGCCAGATGCTGCAAGACTGGTTCGACCCCACGCAATGGCAGGTCCGCAACCACGCCAAAGGCGGGCGCAGCACCCGCAGTTTCATCGCAGAAGGGCGCCTGGACGCCATCGCCAAGGAACTGCAGCGCGGCGACATCCTGCTGATCCAGTTCGGTCACAACGATGCCAAGCGCGAAGACCCCACGCGCTATACCGACCCGCAAGGCGACTACGTGCAGTTCCTGCGCCGCTTTATTGCCACCGCGCGCGACATCGGCGCCACGCCGATCCTGGTCACGCCTGCCGCACGTCTGCTCTACGACTTCGGCGCACTGCTCGACACCCACGGCCGCTACACGCTGGCCATGCAGCAACTTGCCGCGCAAGAACACGTCGGCCTGATCGATCTCAATGCCAGTTCCAGCGACTGGATCCGCGCACTCGGCGAACAGGCGGCCCAACCGTACTTCCTGTTCGTGCCCGAACAAGGCAAAGCCGACGGCACCCACTTCAGCCGCGCCGGTGCCACCGCCATCGCCTGCCTGGTCGTCAACGGCTGGGTACGCCTGCAGCCGGAATTGAAACCGCAGCTGCGCCGCGACGCCGACTGCGGTGCGGCACCCGACACCGCCATCCAACGCCACGCGCAGGCGCACCCGTCGCTGGTGGCGCACGAACGCGATCTCGCACGCGATCAACCCGGCCCACACGGCGGTGCCGGTCCTACCACCGCGTATCCGTTCTTCGCAGACGCCCCTGATCTGAAATTCGTGCTGCGCAAGCGCGTGTTGCACAAAGGCGCAGGCATCGGCCTGCACCTGCACGACAAGGACGAGATCTATTACATCGTCAGTGGTCGCGGCTTGTATGCATTGGATGGAAAGCAGTTCGAGGTGAGCGCAGGCGATGCATTATTGACGCGGCCGGGCAGTACGCATGCGTTGCAGCAAACCGGCGAAGAGCCGCTGGTGCTGCTGCTGGCCTACACGGTGGCGCCGAAGATGTAGGCATGCGTGAAACGCAGGAAGCAATGCTTCTCCTGCGATTCAACGATGTGCTTTGGATACTGGTGGGCGAAAAGCAGCGGTACGCATCTGCTGCGGCGATCAACCAAGAGTCCGCAAGAAAATGGTGACGCCCACAACGCAACGCAGCTCTGGAGTGATATCGCGCTGCCAGCGGGCAAACCGATTCTCGCGGTCGCCCAACCCATTGGGCGGATCGCCGCCGTTGATCGCAACGCCTGCCGCATGCGCGTCCTGCGGCGACACGACGATTCTTGCGAGCTCACTGCATCCCACGATTCGGGAGCCATTGATTACCAGGACTCCATTGCCGATTGCATCGCTGGCGTCGTCCCCAACCGCTCGTTGCCGCCCTCCTGCAGCCGTAGCACGCAGGTCTTCCCGGTGCCGATCGCCTGTGCAGGCAAACGCACCTGCACCGCCGCGCACCGAGCGCCACGGCAATCTCAGGCCTTATCCACGCCGTAATGAGTCAACCCCAAGCGCGCCAATTCACCCGCGCGGCGGTAATACACCTCCTCCCAGCCTTCCACGCGTTGGCGATCGGTGTCGTTCATCGCGTCGAGGATGTCTTCGATGCTGAGCAGGTTCGGGTCTTCTTCCAAATGCTCGAACACCGCGCCCAGGCCTTCGATCGCCTGCCGTGACTGTGCGGCGCCCATCGCGGCCAGGGCGGCCAGTGCGTCCCTGCGGGTGGTGGCATCCCAATGGTCGAAATAGCGAGCGTAGCCACTTTCGTTCATGTCTGCGTCCAGCCGCGCCAGCGCGATCAGCTCGCGCTCGCCCGGCGACAAGGCATCCAGGCGTCCACGCAGCGTGGCCAGCTTCGCCTGCACGCGTGCGAGGCGGCGCTGCCACAGCAGTGCGGGCATGTTGAGCAGGCCTTCGGCGACGGGCGGCGCCACGGCGGGCCAGTTCACGCCAAAACCGTCTTCGGTGAGTTGCCACTGCGCGCGCTGCGTTGGCGATGCCTTGATCAACAAGCGTTGTGTCTGAATGGGCTCGTCGATGCGCATGCCGTTGGCCAGGGTGAACAGCAGGCGTGTGTCGTCCAGCTCCAGGCGCCGGATGCGCAGATGCGTCAGGTCCATTGAACGAAGGCGTGATGGAGAGGCTTGACCTTAGTCCGCGTGAGCGGCGGTGTCGAGTCGGTGTCGCCTCACCTCACCGCCGGGATGCTCTACCTGGCAGTGCGACGACCGTCATTGCCCAGGTCGGAGTCGTGACGGCAGGCCCGTAGCGTGGCGGACCAGTGTGGCGGCCGCGCACGCTGCGCATGAATGAGGCGATTCATCGCCGCGCCATGCCCAGTCACACATCGCCCTCGCAACTCCAACCTTCGCCGGTGCCGCGCTGGAGCACCCGATCGGTGGTCAGCACATCGCCGGCCGGCACCTGCGGCTGCTGCGCAAGATCGGCATAGATCGGGGTGAAGTCCGGCGCGGTGGCATCCATCAACTGCGCAAAGCTGTCGATGACGAAATAGGTCTTTTGAAAGCTGTCGATGCGGTAGCGCGTGCGCATGATGCGTTGCAGGTCGAAGCCGATTCGATTGGGCGCCGGCGATTCCAGTGAGTAGAGCGACTCGCCCTTCGAGGACACGATGCCGGCCCCAAAGATGCGCAGCCCGTGCGGCGTTGCGATCAGGCCGAATTCCACCGTGTACCAATACAGGCGGGTGAGGTTCTGCAGCGCGTCCGCCCCGATGCCATGCGCCTTCACCCCGCCACGGCCGTAGGCCTGCATGAAGTCGGCAAACAGCGGGTTCATCAGCAGCGGCACGTGCCCGAACAGGTCGTGGAACAGGTCCGGTTCGGCGATGTAGTCGATCTGATCCGGGCGACGGATCCACCAGGTCACCGGGAAACGCTTGTTGGCCAGGTGCTCGAAGAAATCCAGCTCCGGCAGCAGGCCCTGCACGCCGACCAGGGTCCAGCCGGTGGCCGCCTGCAGCACCGTATTGAGCGCATCGAAGCGTGGAATGTGCGTGTCGCCCATGCCCATCGCGTCTTGCGCCTGCAGGAATTCATCGCAGGCGCGCCCCACCAGCAGCTCGCGCTGGCGGCGGTACAAGCTGCCCCAGGTGGCATGGTCGTCGGCGCTGTAGCCGTCCCACGGCTGCTCGACCACGGCGGTGGTGTAGACCGGCACATAGCCCTTGTCGGTGAGCTGATTCTCGACGCGTTGCGGTGCGATGTTCATGCGGCGGCACTTCCCGATGATTAGCGCCCACCTTAGCCCGAGCGCCACGCAACGGGATTGCGAATCTTGCGCAGCCAATGTCCAATGGCGCAAGATTGTTGCGTCTTACACTGCTGCTGCGCAACATATGGACCAGCCAATCGCTTTGGACCGCACCGATCTGCGCTTGCTCGCCTTGTTGCAGACGCAGGGGCGCAGCAGCAATGCGGAGTTGGCCGTGCAGGTCAATCTGTCGGCCTCGGCCTGCCTGCGCCGCACCCAGCGGCTGGAGGCCGCCGGCATCATCGCCGGCTACGGCGCGCGCCTGGACGCCCGCGCGCTGGGATTGGGACTGCAGGCCTTCGTGCGGGTGCAGCTTGAGCAACACGGCCAGGCCGATATCGAACATTTTGCCGACGGCGTGCGCGGCTGGGACGAGGTCGTGGCTTGCTGGGCGCTCACCGGCGACATGGATTACCTGCTGCAGGTGCAGGTGCGCGACCTGGAGCATTTTTCGCGCTTTCTGCTCGATCGCCTGCTCAACGCCACCGGCGTGTCCGACGTCAATTCCAGTTTCGTGCTGCGCACGGTCAAGGCGCCGGAAGGTTTGCCGTTGTCGCATCTGGGGTAAGGCGGCGAGCTACAAGAGAACCACGCGTGCAACGTGGCTTGCCTCCCAAACGGTAACGATTTACATTTGCATGACGTCCGGCTGCGTCCGGCATGTCTTCTCGTCGATCCGCCAGCCCGGCAGGGCCAGCCAGCTCGTCGCCAGAGTGGGACGCGCCGCGCATGCCTGCGCTTTCCTGCCCCGTGACGCCAAGCGTCCCGCACCGATCGATGAGAAATCCTCCAATGCCCCCCATCTCCGTTCCTCTGGCCACGTTGTCCGCTGCCTTGTTGTGCGCATTGGCGCTGACGCCCTGCGCCGCCCGCGCTGATGCGGCCGCCGATGCGGGCAATGCCAAGACGCTGGATCAGGTCAACGTCAACGGCGCGGTGAGCCGCGCGCAGCCGGCCACCACCACGCGCCTGCCGCTGACCCTGCAGGAAACGCCGCAATCGGTGAGCGTGATCGGGCTGCAGCGGCTGGAAGAGCAATCGCTGTTCAGCATCGACGATGTGATGCGCAACGTCACTGGCGTCAACGTGTCGTTCTACGACACCCAGCGCCCGCTGTATTTCGCGCGCGGCTTCCAGATCACCGACTTCCAGGTCGATGGCTTGCCCACCTACAGCGGCGCGACCAATCAGGAATACGACACGGTCTTCTACGATCGCATCGAAGTGATTCGCGGCGCCAACGGTCTGCTCACCGGCGCAGGCATTCCCTCGGCCACGGTCAACCTGCTGCGCAAGCGTCCGGGCAAGGACTTCGATGCCTCGTTTGCGGTGAGTGCGGGTACCTGGGATTTTCGCCGCATGCAGGCCGACGTCAATGCGCCGCTGACCGACGACGGGCGTTGGCGCAGCCGTGTAGTGGCGGCCTGGCAGGATCGCGATTATTACTACGACCGTTACCACGACAACAAGATGTCGGGCATGGCAGTGCTGGAAGGCGACCTGACCGACAGCACCACGCTCACCGTCGGCTATCAGCGCCAGGACAACACCCCCGTCGGCTCGACCTGGGGCACGGTGCCGTTCTTCGCCGCCGATGGTTCGCCGGCCAATCTGCCGCGCTCGACCAACATGGCGCCCAAGTGGAGCCGCTGGCAGCGCGAAACCAGCACCGCCTTCGCCAACCTCGAACAGCGCTTCGGCGAGGACTGGTTGCTGCGCGTCAACTACGCGCACACCAAGGGCGATGTGCAGAGCCTGCGCGTCTACGGCACCGGCTATCCGGCCGCCGACGGCAGCGGCATCTTTCTGCGCACCGGCGTTGGCGAAACGCAGGACAGCCGCGATGGTGTGGACGTGTACCTGTCCGGCGGTTTCTCCTTGTTCGGCCGCCAGCACGATGTGGTGGTCGGCGGCAGCTGGCAGGATCTGCAGTCGACCTCCTACGGTGTCGCGCAGACCTATCCCGATGACTGGGCGACCTGCCCCAACCCCTTTGGTCCACCTGAGCGCTGCTATTTCATCCCCAACATCCGCAACTGGGATGGCAATGCGTCCGAAGTGACCTATGCGCGCACCGGCTCCCGCAGCGAAGGGCGCACCACCCAGCGCGGCGTGTATGCCTCCACGCGGTTGCGTCTGGCCGACCCGCTGTCGCTGATCGCCGGCGCGCGCCTGAGCTCCTGGGAAACCCGCACCCAGGCCTTCGATGCCAGCGGCGCCTACACCGGCACCAGCGGCCGGTATGAGGTGAGCGACGAAGTCACCCCGTATGTGGGACTGGTCTACGACATCGTGCCGGACGTGTCGCTCTACGCCAGCTATACCGAAATCTTCAACCCACAGGATTACCGCGACAAGGACAACAACCTGCTCGCCCCGGTGGAAGGCTCCAACCTGGAAGCCGGCATCAAGGCGCAGTTGTTCGACGGCCACGCCATGGCGACTGCCGCCGTGTTCGAGGCCAAGCAGGACAACTTCGCCGTACGCGACATGACCCAACCGGAATTCTCGCTGCCGGACCGCAATTCGGCCTACATCGGCATCAACGGCACCAAGAGCCGTGGCTGGGAAATGGATGTCAACGGCGAACTCCTGCCCGGCTGGACCGTCAATGCCGGCGTTACCCATGTCAAGGTGACGCGCCCGCCCACCGATGCGATCTACGCCAATCTGCCCGAGGATTATCTGCAGCTGTCCACGCAGCTGCGCCTGCGCGGTGCCTGGGAGCGCCTGAGCATCGGCGGTGGCGTCAGCTGGCAGAGCGCGGTACGCGGTTTCAACATCGAGCGCCCCACCGGCGACGGAACCGGTGCCACCTCACCAGTGACCGTGGTGCAGAACCCGTACGCCTTGGTGCACTTCAACGCCAACTACCGCATCAGCAATCAGTGGACCGCCACGCTGGCGGTGCGCAACGCCTTCGACAAGACCTACTGGGCAAACCTGGATTACCAGAACTACGGAGAGCCGCGCTTTGTCAGCGTGTCGTTGCGTTGGCGCTATTGAGGCGCTGCCGATGAAGTCCGGGATCGAGGCGTTGCCCGTGAAGTCCAGGCGTTACTACGGGTAAGGCCTCGCGGCCAGGGCCGCTCCTACAAGAGCGGTGCTGGCCGTGCCGACGTTGGCCAATGCACCCGAAGACCACCCCGCCTCGTAGCAGCGGCCCCGGCCGCGACCCGTCCGGCACACGCGCGGTGTATCAACACAAGGCATCAACAACGCAGTCGCCCTACACATCGGCTTTAAAAAAGCGCGCGCCTCGAAACAGACGCGCCGCACCTGCTCAGCTCCGCATGGTCTCGCACTGCATCCGCATCACGGCGCCACGCAGGCCTCGTCCTTGCCGCGCAGTTTCTGCCAACGCGAGCGCTCTTCCAGGCAGCGCCGATAGGCCTCTGCCTTGGCGGCGGCAGCCTGATCGGCTGCGGTGCGGATGGCGCTGCTGCGTTGTGCCTGCAACTGCGCGATCCTGGCGCGGATCTGCGGCATCGCCGCCATGGCGGCGCGCTCGCCTTCCAGGATGGCGGCGGCACGCTGGTTGAAATCGGCCGAGCCGATGTCGCTGACCTTGGGCCGGATCACCACGTCGGCACGCTTGAGTTCGGCCTCGCCCAGGCGCTGGCCCATGATCGAGATCGACTGGTTGACGGTGCCGAGCAGATCGCCAGGATTCTTGCCGCTGGCCTTGCTGGAAATATCCACCGCCACCACGAACTCGGCGCCGAGCTGGCGCGCAGCGTCCACCGGCACCGGGCTGACCACGCCGCCATCGACGTAGTGATACTGGCCAATGGTCACCGGCTCGAACACGCCGGGAATGCTGCTGGACGCGCGTACCGCCTGGCCGGCATTGCCGCGCACGAACACGGTGCGCTCGCCGTCTTCCAGCCGCGTGGCGACCGCCGCAAACGGCTTGCGCAGTTTGTCGATCGGCTTGCCGCCGAGCTGTTCGTTGACGTAGTCCTGCAGCTTCTGGCCCTGCACCAGTCCGCCGGAAAACAGCCGCACGTCGCGGATGCTGGTTTGATCGAGCGCGACGGCTTTTTCCTGCATCTGGAACGCATCCATGCCGCTGGCATACAACGCGCCGACCACACTGCCGGCGCTGGTGCCGGACACCACCACCGGCGCAAAGCCGTTGGCTTCCAGCATCTTGATTACGCCGATATGCGCAAAGCCCTTGGCCGCACCGCCACCGAGCGCCACGCCGATCTTCACCGGCTTGGCCGCGCTCGCAGAAGGCGCCTGCACGAGCGGCGCCGGGGTGGCGGGGCGCGGTTCGCCCCCGCAGGCGCAGAGCAGACCGAGCAACGACAGCAGGGCGAGGAAACGTGGGCGACGGAGCGCGGTCATGGCGACGGAATGTTGGATGGACGGCGAGGGAGAATACACGCGTGCTGTCACGGTCGCTGCCGCGACGGTGGCTGGTCGATGGTGGAGGTGATCGAGAACTTGCACAGGCTGTTGGTGCTACAAGTTGCTGCTGCTCTTTCTCCCGGTGGGGAAAGCTGGTGCGCAGTGCCGGATGAGGGTGCGCGAAGCTTGGATTCATGCCATTCCAGGTGTGGCTTCGCGCCGTCCCCTCACCCCAACCCCTCTCCCGCACGCGGGAGAGGGGCTAGTACGCGTGCGCTGGCGACGTTCCTACGCCGGAGTGCGACATCCCGATTCCCCGGAGCAACGTCCCGACTTCCGTGCGCGACATCCCTTCTCCCAAGTACGGGGGAGGTTGCCGGCAGGACGGATTTCCCCCGTAGCAACGTCCGGACTTCCGCGCGCGACCTCCCTTCTCCCGCGTGCGGGGGAAGGTGCCCGCAGGGCGGATGGGGGAGGGGCGCCGGCAGTCGATCAGGACAGGTGTTCCTCCGAAGCGAACCGAACCCGGTTGCCGCTGGCGGATGTTCATCGCATGGATCCTGCGCCCCCTACCGGCCGCCGGACGCGGCCAGACCGCGTCCACCATCAGAACCGGTTATCCCCATCCAGCAATCGCCCCAATCCGCCCAGTACCGAGCCTTCGCCGCGTTGCTGACCACCGGCTTGCGGGGCGGCCTGCAGCATGCGGCCGGCCATGCGCGAAAACGGCAGCGATTGCAGCCAGACCTTGCCGGGCCCGGTGAGGGTGGCCAGGAACACGCCTTCGCCGCCGAAGAACATGCTCTTCAGGCCGGCGACGCGGCGCACGTCCATGTCCACGCCCGCGTGATAGGCGACCACGCAGCCGGTGTCCACGTCGATGCGTTCGCCGGGCCCAAGCTCGCGTTCCACCACGGTGCCGCCGGCATGCACGAACACCCAGCCGTCGCCTTCGAGTTTCTGCATGATGAAGCCCTCGCCGCCGAACAGGCCGGTGAGGATTTTCTTCTGGAACGCAATGCCCAGCGACACCCCGCGCGCGCCGGCCAGAAAGCTGTCCTTCTGGCAGATCAGCTGCCCGCCGTGCTCGGACAGGCGCAGCGCCAGCACCGTGCCCGGATACGGCGCGGCAAACGCCACCTTGGCCTTGCCGCTGCCGGCATGGGTGAACACGGTGGTGAACATGCTCTCGCCGGTGACCACGCGTTTGCCAGCCGACAACAGCTTGCCCATCAGCCCGCCGCCGCCCGATTGCCCCGTGTGCGAGCCGTCGCCGAACACGGTGTCCATCTGCACCGCGGCGTCCTTGTACATCAGCGCGCCGGCCTCGGCGATGGCGCTTTCGCCCGGATCCAGCTCGACCTCGACGAACTGCATGTCGTTGCCGACGATGCGGTAGTCGATCTCATCGGCGCGCCCGGCCGCACCGGTCAGCGGCGGCGGCAGGCTGCTGCCGCCCTGCAACTCGGCCAACTGGCGGGCCGGCGTCCAGCCGTCGAGTCCGTCGCGCCAGGCCAGCGCATCGGGCTGGCGCTGGGCGTGTGCGCGGGCGCTGGCGTCGTCGAGTGGGCCGATGCGCTCGGCCTGTCCGGGAACATGGAAATACCATTGGGCCATCGGGACGACTCCTGTCTGTGCGTGGGTCGAGTCTAAGCCGAGTGCCCACGCCGACGTCCCGTGTCCAAGGTCATGCGCCGCTGCGCGAGTCTGGCGCGGCGGCAGCGTGGCGTTGCGGCACTGCGCCGCGCACCTGCATCGCGGCGGTGTGATGGCCGGCGAGTGCGGCCGACGCCCGGCGGCGTCTGGGCATGTCACCGCGAGGATGCCGCCCTGCCTGCGGTGCATGATGCGGCCGGCATCGCGCAGGTGGCGGGTGGCGGCGGTGTTGCGTGGCCGGCGCGGGTGCTGCAACGTGAACAAGCAGCGCTTCCAGTGCTGTCTGCATCCTGACGAAAACGCACGGTGTGCAGACGACCGCTCTTCCGGCTCACTCGCCGACGGTTGCCCAATAGCGTTCGCCATCGCGTTGCACCCGCACCGGGCCGCCGAACACGTCCGACAGGCTGGCGTCGGTGAGCAGTGCATCGCGCGGGCCGTCTGCCACGACGGTGCCGGCGCGCAGCAGGATCACCCGCGCGATCTCCGGCACGATCTCCTCGATGTGGTGGGTCACCAGCACCAGCGTGATGCCTTGCTGGGCCAGGTGACGCATGCTGTCGAGCAGGTGCTGCCGCGCCACCAGGTCCAGGCCGGTGGAGGGCTCGTCCAGCAGCAGCGCCTGCGGGCGGTTGACCAGTGCGCGCGCGATCAGCACGCGGCGGCTTTCGCCGGCCGACAGTTCGGCAAATTGGCGGTCCAGCAACGGCAAGGCGCGCGCCAGTGCCAATGCCTCACGTGCCCGCGCGCGCATCTCGTCGCTGATCTCGCGGTGCGGTGGCACCACATAGCTGGCGAAGAAACCGGACAGCACCGCACTTTCCACATCCAGCCCCGGCATGTCGGCCAGGTTCACGCTGAGATCGCTGGTGACGATGCCCAACTGCGCGCGCAGGCGATCCACCTGCCAGCGCGTCTGCCCAAGCACTTTCACCGCCGCCTGGCCATCGGCACGCACCAGCGGATACAGCTCGCGCGTGATCAACTTGATGAAGGAAGACTTGCCGCAGCCATTGGGCCCGAGGATGGCGGTGTGCTGTCCCAGCGCAATGCGCAGGCTGAGCGCATGCAGCACGCGCACCTGGCCGCGCATCACGCTGGCCTGGTCGAGTTCGATCAACGGGGTGGCGTTCGCAACAGCGACACGCGTTTCAGCAGAATCGGCAGCAGCAGTCATACGGGTGACATCAAGCGCAGTCTAAGGAAAGGGAGCGAGTGAACCGCTTTAGAAATGTAGAGCGCACCCTACGCATCCGAAGGGTGAAGTTTGCCGCCATCGCCCCCATCATGTCTCTACCTACCAAAAACAAATGGCGCTGCTGTGGAAATGCCGATGTTGTCCGAACCGATCATCGACCTGCTGACCTCCGGCGTGGCCGGGCTGGGCGTATGGGGCATGCTGGCGGTGCTGCTGGTGTTCACCCAGCTGACCATCTTTGCGGTGACCTTGTACCTGCATCGCAGCCAGGCCCATCGCGGTGTGGATTTCCATCCGGTGGTGGCGCATTTCTTCCGCTTCTGGACCTGGCTCACCACCTCGATGATCACCCGCGAATGGGTGGCCATCCACCGCAAGCATCACGCCAAGGTCGAGACCGAGGAAGACCCGCACAGCCCGCAGACCAAGGGCATCCGCCAGGTGTTCTGGCGCGGCGTGGAGCTGTACCGCGAAGCGCGCGCGCAGCGCGCCGACATCGAGCAGTACGGCAAGGGCACACCGACCGACTGGATCGAACGCAAGCTCTACACCCCGCATGCCAACGCCGGCCCGGTCGTGTTGTTGATCGTCAACGCGGTGGTGTTCGGATTGCCCGGCATCGCGCTGTGGGCGATCCAGATGGCGTGGATTCCGTTCTGGGCGGCCGGCGTGGTCAACGGCCTGGGCCACTGGTGGGGCTATCGCAATTTCGAATCGGCCGACACCTCCACCAACCTCACGCCGTGGGCGCTGTGGATCGGTGGCGAAGAACTGCACAACAACCATCACGCCTTTCCCAGCTCGGCACGGTTTTCGATGCGGCGCTGGGAGCTGGATATCGGCTGGATCGCCATTCGCGGGCTGCAGGCGATTGGTCTGGCCAAGGTGCTGCGCGTGGCGCCGTCGCTGGATATCCGCCCCAACATCGCCGTACCCGATGCCGACACGCTCAAGGCCTTGCTCTCGCATCGTTTCCAGGCGATGACCGACTACCAGCGCAATGTGTTCACCCCGGCACTGCGCGAAGAAGCCGCAGCCACCGGTGCCAAGTTGCGCCAATTGCTGCCGCGCCGCCTGCGCAAGGGCCTGGTCGATGACGGGCGCTGGCTCAAGCCCGATGCGCGCGCGCAGTTGCAGCGCTGGGTGGCCGAGCGCCCGCGCATGCGCACGCTGGTGGACTACCGCGCGCGATTGACCGCAGTGCTGGAAGCGCGCAGCCACGATGCATCCGAACGGCTCAAGCAGCTGCAGCAGTGGTGCCACGAAGCCGAGGCCAGCGGCAATGCCGCGTTGCAGGCCTATGCGGCACGCCTCAAGGGTTATGCGCTGAGTGGGGCGTAAGCGCGGCGGCGCGCGTGCGCTCGTGCCGACGAACAACGTACGTGGCGTGATGATGCGCGGGGTGCTGATCGCATGCAGTGCATGCGCCCCGCTGCTTTCCGCGCAGGCTCAGGTGCAGGACAGCCAGCAGTATCTGCAACGCATGGACACCGATGGCGATGGCCGGGTCAGTCGCGACGAATATCTGGCCTGGATGAGTTACGCCTTCGATCAGCGCGATCTGGATCACGATGGCGTGCTGCAGGGCGACGAACTCCCCGGTCGTCGCGGCAAGCCGATCACCCGCGCCGCGCATCGCGCCACGCTGAGCGGACGCTTCGCGCGCCAGGACGCCAATGGCGACGGCTATCTGAGCGCACGCGAATTACTGGCGCCGCCGCGCTGATGCGCGCCTTCGCGCTCATCTGACGCGGCGTTCGGCAAGCTCGAGCGCATGTTCACTCTCGACCAGGTCAGCCGTCGCTACGGCCAGGCCATCGCCCTCGACGCGGTTTCGCTGGACTTCGCCAGCGGCATTACGACCGCGTTGATCGGCCCCAGCGGCGCCGGCAAGTCCACCGTGCTGCGCATGCTGGTCGGGCTGGAATGGCCCGATACCGGCGTGGTCGCCTTCGATGGCGCGCCGCTGCAACGCGCCAGCCTGCTGGCGCAGCGCCAGCGTATCGGGTACGTGATCCAGGAAGGCGGGCTGTTTCCGCATCTGGATGCGCGCAGCAATGTGGTGTTGCTGGCGCAGACGCTGGGCTGGACGCGGCCACGTATCGATCAACGTCTGGAGGCCTTGTGCGCACTGTGTCAGTTGCCGCCGGCGCTGCTGGCGCGTTATCCGGCCGAGCTCTCCGGTGGTCAACGCCAGCGGGTGGGATTGATCCGGGCGCTGATGCTGGATCCACCGGCCCTGCTGCTGGACGAGCCGCTGGGCGCGCTCGACCCGATCGTGCGTTACGACCTGCAGGCGCAGATGCGCGAACTGTTCGCCCAGCTCGGCAAGACCGTGGTGCTGGTGACGCACGACGTTGCCGAAGCGGCCTACCTGGCTGACACCTTGGTGCTGATGCGCGCAGGCCGCGTTGTGCAGCAGGGCAGTGCGCGCAACTTGCTGGAACAACCGGCAGATCCGTTCGTCCGGCGCTTTCTCACCGCGCAGCGCAGCATCGGCGACGCCGCATGATCGCGCGCCTGCTGTGCGCAGTGGCAGTGCTGATCTGCAGCGTCGGCACGCAGGCCGCGCAGGTGACGATCGGTTCGAAGAACTTCACCGAAGCCGTCCTGCTGGGCGAGATCGCCACCGCCGCAGGTCAACGTGACGGCGTGGATGTGCAACATCGCGCGCAGCTCGGTGGCACGCGCATCCTGTGGCGCGCGCTGGAGACCGGCCAGATCGATGCGTACGCCGAATACACCGGCACGCTGGCGCAGGAACTGCTGCAGTTACCCAAGGCCAGTCAAGCCGAACTGCGCGCCGCACTGGACGCGCGCGGCCTGGCGATGACCGACTCGCTCGGCTTCCAGAACACCTATGCCTTCGGCATGCGTGCCGAACGTGCGCAGGCTCTTGGCATCGCAACGCTGTCGGATCTGGCACGGCATCCGTCGCTCACCATCGGCCTGAGCAACGAATTCATGCAGCGCGCCGATGGTTGGCCGGGCGTGCGCGCCGCCTATGCATTGCCGCAGACCGCGACCGGGCTGGATCACGATCTGGCCTATCGCGCGCTGCAGAGCGGGGCGATCGAGGTCACCGATCTGTACAGCACCGATGCGGAAATTCCGTATTACCAGCTGCAGGTGCTGCGCGACGACCGCCGGTATTTTCCCGAGTATCAGGCAGTGTTTCTGTATCGCAAGGACCTGGCGCAACGTTCGCCAGCGATGCTCAAGGCACTGCAGGGGCTGCAAGGCCGCATCGACGAGGCGACCATGCAGCGGCTCAATGCCCAGGTGAAGCTGGAGCGTCAGTCCGAGGCGGCCGTGGCTGCGCAATGGCTGGGCGTTGCACCCGCTTCCGCAGCCGACACGCGTTTCGCGCGTTTGCTGCGGCATACGCGCGAGCATCTGGCGCTGGTCGGCATCTCGTTGGGGTTTGCGTTGTTGATCGCATTGCCGCTGGGCGTGCTGGCGGCACGGCGGCCACGGCTCGGGCAGGTGGTGCTGTCGTTGACCGGCGTGCTGCAGACCTTGCCCTCGTTGGCGGTGTTCGTCTTTATGATTCCGTTGTTCGGTATCGGCGCCAAACCGGCGATTGCCGCGTTGTTTCTCTACAGTTTGCTGCCGATCGTGCGCAATACGCATGCGGGCCTGACCTCGATCCCGCGCGAGTTGCGCCAGACCGCCGAAGCGATCGGGCTGCCGGCGTGGACGCGCTTGTGGCGGGTGGAGTTGCCGCTGGCACGTCGCACGATCGTGGCCGGCATCCAGACCGCAGCGGTGATCAACGTGGGCACCGCCACGCTGGGCGCCTTGATCGGCGCCGGTGGCTACGGCCAACCGATTCTCACCGGCATTCGCCTGGATGACATCGGCTTGATTCTGGAAGGCGCGATTCCTGCAGCGGTGCTTGCACTGATCGTGCAGGCGGTGTTCGAAGGGGTGGAACGCTGGGTGACGCCGCGCGGGTTGCGGCTCAGCCAGCGCGGCTGATGCGCTGCTGCAGGTGTGTGGTGCGCGCGCACTCAAGCCGGATGCGATGAGTCATCCGCGTGCCATCACCCGCATGCCCACCACGCAACGCGTGCCATGAACCGTAGCAGCGCTGGCGCGCGATGAGGCCTTGAAAGCTCAATGGCCGGCCATCGCCGCAACGGATGCTGGGCGACACCGCGAGCGAGCGGCGGTGCCGCTCAGCATCACCCACCCGGCAGCGCTGCAATCAAGCCGGCGAGCGCCTGCTCGGTGACCGTCAGGTGCGGTGCGATGCGTAGACGTCCGTGCCGCTGCGTGCAGATCGCCGCATGTTTGCCAAACGTCGCCGCCACAGCATCCAGTTGGGCTGCTGGCGGCTGCAAGGCTGTCAGATGCGCTGCGTGACCGGGCGTACACCAGCTGCCCAATCCACGTGCATGCAGGGCCGCGTCCCAACGCGAGGTGAGCGCCCCCAACGCAGCGGCAATGCGCGATGGCTGCCATGCAGTGACTTGTTGCAACGCGGCGGTCGCCATCGCTATCCGCAACGGATCCGCAACGCCGCCCGCATCGAACCGCCGTGCACCGCTGCGGTAGGGCGGTGCGTTGGTGGCCGGAAAGTCCCAGCTGCTGCCGGCATCGCGGCCGATCCAGTGTTCTTCGATCGGCACGCCGTGCGCACGCCACTGCGGCGCCACCCACAGCCAGGCCAATCCCATCGGCCCCAGCAACCATTTATGGCCGACGCTGACCACAAAGTCCGGCTGCCAGCGCGGCAGGTCGGTCGGCAGCACGCCCAGACTCTGGCTCAGATCCAGCACCAGCGCCGCGCCGCGTGCATGCACCGCTGCGCTGATGCGGTCCAGGTCGAGCTGTCGCCCGTCGAGCCAGTACGCATGCGGCAAGGTCACGATGCGCAATGCCGGCGTGTCGGCGATGGCCTGCAGCACCGTCTCGGTCAACGCCGGGCTCGCTGTCGTCGGCACTGCCACGATGCGCGCATCCATCTCGGCGCAGCGGCGTTGCCAGATCAACAGGTTGGACGGGAACTGGCCTTCCAGCAGCAGCACCGCCTCGCCGCGTTGCAACGGCAGATTGCGTGCGGCGGTGGCCAGACCATGCGCTGCCGAGGGCAGCATCGCCACGCCGTCGGCATCGTTGTCGAACAGGCCTGCGGCCAGCGCGCGCAATCCTTCGATGTCCTGTAGCCAGGTATCGAACGGCAGTTGCCACGGCGTGGCCAGCGCATCCACCGCTTGATGCGCGATCGTTTGCACCGCGCGTAGCAGCGGACCGCGCGAGGCAGCATCCAGATACGTGATACCGATAGGCAATGCGAATGCCTGATGGCGTTGCTCCCATTCGATGGGCAATGCAAGCAGGCTGGACAAAGTAAAAGATGACATGCCAACAGCTTACCGCTGGCTGCCACGCTGCCGACACGGCGCGTTCACGGGCGCTCCTCAAGCATATGGGAATGTCTGCACTCTCCCCTCTGCTGGGCCACCTCCAGCAACAGCAGTTGACGCTGCTGGAACGCTACGCGCAGACCCGCGCGCTGAGCGATCGCCTTGCCGCACCCTTGAGCGCCGAAGACGCCATGGTGCAGAGCATGCCCGATGCCAGCCCGAGCAAATGGCATCTGGCGCACACCACCTGGTTTTTCGAACGCTTCGTGCTGCAGACCGATCCGGCCTACCGCGTGTTCGATCCGTCCTGGGATTTTCTGTTCAACAGCTATTACCAGAGCGTGGGACCGATGCATGCGCGCGCGCGTCGCGGCGTGTTGTCGCGCCCGTCGTTGCAGCAGGTGCGCGACTACCGTGCGGCGGTCGATACGCAGATGCGGCAGCGTTTGCGCGATGGGTCGCTGGATGCCCAAGCCTGCACCATCGTGCAACTCGGCATCCAGCACGAACAGCAGCACCAGGAACTGCTGTTGACCGATATCAAACACGCGCTGTGGAGCAATCCGCTGCAGCCGGCGTATCGCGATGCGCCGGCACCGCCTGCTGCCATCGCCAGCACGCTGCGCTGGCATGCGCGTGACGAGCAGATCGTGGAAATCGGTGCTGCGGCCTGGCCGCAGTCCGATGCGTTTGCCTACGACAACGAATCGCCGCGTCACCGTGTCTTGGTCGGTGCACATGCGTTGGCGCATCGCGTGGTCACCAATGCCGAATTCCAGGAATTCATCGACGCTGGCGGCTACCGCAGTGCCGGTGCCTGGCTCAGCGACGGCTGGGCGATGGTGCAGGCGCAAGGCTGGCAGCGCCCGTTGTATTGGGATGCACAGGGGCGCGAGTTCACCCTCGACGGCTGGCGCACGCGCGATGCGCACGCGCCGGTATGCCATCTGAGCCTGTTCGAAGCCGATGCCTTCGCACGGTGGGCCGGCGCGCGCCTGCCCACCGAAGCCGAATGGGAGCAAGCCGCCACCGGCGTGACAGTGCAGGGCAATCTTGTCGATGCCGATGCGCTGCATCCACGCGGCGCCGAAGCGGTGGATACCGGCTTGCAACAGCTGTTCGGCGATGTCTGGGAGTGGACCGGCAGCGCCTATCTGCCGTATCCCGGCTTTGCGCCGTGGCCCGGCTCGTTGGGCGAATACAACGGCAAATTCATGAATGCGCAATGGGTGCTGCGCGGTGGCAGCTGTGCCACGCCGGCCAGCCACATCCGCGCCAGTTACCGCAACTTTTTCCCCTCCGATGCGCGCTGGCAGTTTGCCGGCGTGCGCCTTGCCAAGGATCTGTCTTGAACGCCGCCGCCCATGCCACCCAACGCGCGCATGCCGCGCTGACCGATCTACGCCCGCAGCCGGACGACATCACCGCCGATGCGTTGGCTGGTCTGTCGCAGACGCCCAAGACCCTGCCGTCGAAGTATTTCTACGATGCACGCGGTTCGCAGCTGTTCGAAGCGATCACCCAGCAGCCGGAGTACTACCTCACCGGCACCGAACTGGCATTGCTGGAGGCCAGCATGGCTTCGATCGCGCAGGCGATCGGGGCCGGCGTGCATGTGGTCGAATACGGCAGCGGCAGCGGGCGCAAGACCGAGTTGCTGCTGCAGGGCCTGCGCGATGTGGTGGCCTACACGCCGCTGGAAATTTCGCGCACTGCCTTGCTCGAGAGCACTGCGCGGCTGGCGCAGCAGTTCCCGCAGATCCAGATGCTGCCGGTCTGCACCGACTTCACCAAGCCGCTGCGGTTGCCCGATGCGCAGCGCCCGGCGCGCCGGCATCTGGTGTTCTTCCCCGGTTCGACGCTGGGTAACTTCACCGATGCTGCCGCCATCGAGTTGATGGATGCGATGCGCCAGACCATGGGCAGCGATGGCTGCGCGTTGATCGGGATTGATCTCGACAAGGATGCCGCGCTGATCGAGGCCGCCTATAACGATGCGGCTGGTGTCACTGCCGAATTCACCTTGAACCTGCTGGCGCGGCTGAACCGCGAAATCGGCAGCGATTTCGATCTTGAGGGCTTCCGCCACCACGCGGTGTATGCGCGCGAGCGCGGTCGCATCGAAACCTTTCTGATCAGCCAACGCGCGCAGCGCGTGCGCGTGGGCGGCAAGGCGTTCGACTTTACCGAAGGCGAAGCGATGCAGGTCGAATACAGCTACAAATACACCGACGCCCGCTTCGCCGAACTTGCTGCGGCTGCCGGGCTAAAAGTTACCCACGGTTGGAACGATGCGAAGGACTGGTTTGGTCTGCGCTTGTTGCGTCCGTTGTAAGGTTGCAGCGCAGAGTCCGAACAGCCAAAAGGTGTGTTCGGCTGCGCTTAGCGATCAGCTGGCATCTCACGCAGATGCTTGGCCGCTTCTCTCATGCCGCTGAAGACAGTCTCTGCCAGGGACATCGGAAACTCTGCCGGTAGCGTGTTTGCAACAAGATCCAATGCGCTTTCCAGCTGTTCCAATAGTTCTTCGATCCAGGGTTCGGCACCAGCACGCACCCCACAGGCACGTGCAGTGTCGTTCCAATGGCGACGGCGGATATCTTTCAAGCGACGATGCCGGTTTTTGCCAGCCACGGCCATCGCCAATGCCGCGCGATGTGGATCCAGCTGCTGTGCGCCGCGTCCAAGGATGGGATAAACGGATAAAACGTCGTAGAGCGGCGTCATGCGGAAACGTCCGCCTGACTCGATCATCAGACTGAAATTCTTGGCATGTCCGTCGGTGGCTGCCATCAGCCAGAACAGGATCTGCGTCTTGAAGAAGATTTCACGGTCGGAAGGCTGACTCGACTGCCGGAGTAACTCCATGATCGCCACGATGCCGGGGCCGCCGTCGCTCTCGTACTTCTTCGACGAAGACACACCGAATGCCTGGCACAGGTCTTCCTGGGGAAGGCGCATCCACCACTGTCCGTCCGGCGATAGACGCCGGTCGAAACGTTCAACAATCAGGGCGCGCTGTTCCTGGAATCTTCCCATCGTGGTGACAGCCACGGGAATACCAAATGCGGCGAGCAGTTGCGCGCACAGCCATTCGTTTTCGACTGAGGCCTGCATGTCCGTGCGCATGTTGCCGACCAGCCCCAGCGGTAGCTTGAAGATATGCGTACTCGGTGTGCTTCCCAGGGGCACGCACCACTGATGCTGATGATGTAATAGCGCGGTTTTTTCCTGGGCGCCTGCCAATGACAGCCGGAAGTCGTCGTTATCGCCATGCTGGCCCGGTAGCAGGGGCGCGGTGACGCCGCGCAGCACAGCGGCAACCTCGGTATCGGTCAGTGCTCTGTTCTGGATGCTGCGCATATGCTCGGGTTCGGCATCAATTGCAAGCAACTGGATTGCGCCGACACAATCGCTGCCGACAGCCTGCAGCAGGTCAAATGTGCTGGCCGAGTCGGTTTTGAAACGTTCCCGCATACGACGACGGATGTCCGTGCTATCGGGCAGCAGATTGTCGAAATAACGGGTGACTACATCGCCGCGATGCGATTGCCCTTCGGGCAACAATGGAAGTGATAGGGACAGTGGCCGTGCCTGGGGCGAGTGGAGCCATTCGGAGAGGTAGGTCAGCCGCGCTCCCTGCACATCCTCTCGCCAACGCGCGACGCGCAATCCATTCATCCATACGCACAGTTCGGCCACGGCTTACCAAGCCTCTTCGGAAGGATTCGAGGTGCTGTCGTTGCGCGGGTTCAGCGAAACCTCCACGTTTAGAATCGCCCATACGCGCATCAGGCGTTCGAATGTGGCGGCCTCAGGCTTGCGCTCCAGTGCGCTGACTGCTTGCCGGGTGATACCCAACTGTTCGGCCAACTGATCCTGGGTCAGGCCTTGCTGCTTGCGCAGCGCCCTGAGCACAGGACCCAGTTGCTGCGCTTTCTGGATGGGGAAAGCGGTGATAGCCATCGTTGCTGGCGCATGATCGTCGGATTAAGCAAGCTATAGCTTTCCTTATCGAAGTGCAAGCTATAAGTTGCTTTTTATAGAAGCAACCTATAAGTTGCCTATCTGGAGAGGTAACCGACCATGCTTTACGTCTTGATCAAGCTGCCTGCACCACATGCAACGCCTTGGGATTGCGCCACTGCGCCAGCAGCGCGGCTTCGCGCGCCTTTGCTTCGCGCAGATGCGCTTCCTTGATATGGCCATAGCCGCGGATATGTTCGGGAATGCTGGCGATCTGCGCGGCCAGGCCGACGTTGTCGATATCCAGGCGTTCCAGCAGGGTGTCCACTGTCGCCAGGTAGTCGGCAATCAGCTGGCGCTCGCCACGCCGTTCGGCGCTGTAGCCGAACACATCCAGCTTGCCGCCGCGCAGGAATTTCAGCCGCGCCAGCAACTTGAACGCAGTGAACATCCACGGCCCGTATTCGCGCTTGATGGCATGGCCATGCGCATCCTTCTTGGCCAGTAATGGCGGCGCCAGATGGAAGCGCAGGGTGTAGTCGCCCTCGAACTGTTGCTGCAGACGGCGCTGGAAGTCGCCGCGCGTGTACAGCCGCGCCACTTCGTATTCGTCCTTGTAGGCCATCAGCTTGAACGCATAGCGCGCCACGGCTTCGGTCAACGCGCTGCTGCCGGGCGCGCGCTGCGTTTCCTGCGTGCGCACGCGCTCGACCAGCGCGCGATAACACTGCGCGTAGGCGGCATCCTGATAGTCAGTGAGGAAGGCGACGCGGCGCGCGGTGGCGTCGTCCGGCGACTGCGCCAGCTGCTCGTCGTCGAGCGGATGGGTCGGTGCATCGACATCGTCATGCAGCGGATTGCCGTTGTTCTGCGGCAAGGCACGCGGCGCCCGTTGACCGCCAAGATCGTGTCCTTCCCAGCTGCCGGGCAGGCGCGCCTGCGGCGTATCGGCATGCGCATGCGCAAGCTCGCCTGCGTCGCGCAAACCCGCCGCACGCCGCACCGCCGGCAGATCGATCGCGGCCAGGCGCCCCCACGCAAACGCCTGCTGGTTCATCGCCACCGCCGCGCCATTGAGCTCGATCGCGCGCATCAGCGCCGCATGCGATAACGGCACCAGCCCGTGTTGCCAGGCGTAACCGAGCACGAACAGATTGCTGGCGATCGCATCGCCCAGCAGCGCGGTTGCCAATTGCGTGGCATCCAGCAACAGCGGCTCCTGGCCGCCGAGTGCGGTACGCACGCCGGCGATGATCTGGGCGGCGGGAAACTGCAGATCCGGTTGGGTGGTGAAGGTGCCCGGCATGGCCTCGTAGGTATTGAGCACCACCTGCGTGCGGCCGTCGCGGACCTTGGACAATGCCCAGTAATCGTTGACCACCACCATGTCGCAGCCCAGCACCAGATCCGCTTCGCCGGCGGCAATGCGCACCGCGTGGATCGCGTCCGGTTGGCGTGCAATGCGGATATGCGTGGTCACCGCGCCGCCTTTTTGCGCAAGGCCGGTCTGATCCAGCACCGTGGCGCCCTTGCCTTCCAGATGCCCGGCCATGCCGAGCAACGCGCCGATGGTCACCACCCCGGTGCCGCCGACGCCGGTGATCAGGATATTCCAGGGCTGTTCCAGCGTGGTGCGTTGCGGCGGCGCCGGCAGGTTGTCCAGCAATGCGCTGGTATCGCGTTGCTTGCCCTTGCGCGGCGCACCGCCGTGCACGGTGACAAAGCTGGGGCAAAAGCCCGACACGCAGGAATAATCCTTGTTGCAACCGGACTGATCGATCTGCCGCTTACGCCCGAATTCGGTGTCCTTGGGCAGCACCGAAACGCAAAAACTCTTCTCCCCGCAATCGCCGCAGCCTTCGCACACCAGCGAATTGATCATCACCCGTTTGGGCGGGTCGACCAGCTTGCCGCGCTTGCGCCTGCGGCGTTTTTCGGTGGCGCAGGTCTGGTCGTAGATCAGGATCGACACGCCCTTGATCGTGCGCAGGTGCTGCTGCACCGCGTCCAGTTCGCTGCGATCGTGGAAGGCGACCTCGCTGGGAAAACGCTCGCGCCGGCGCGTCCATTTGCCGATGTCGTCGCTGACCACCGCAATGGTATGGATGCCTTCGGCGTGCAGTTGATGGGCGATGTCCGGCACGCTGAGCGTGCCGTCCACCGGCTGGCCGCCGGTCATCGCCACCGCATCGTTGTAGAGGATCTTGTAGGTGATGTTGACGCCGGTAGCGACCGACTGGCGGATCGCCAGCGAGCCGCTATGGAAATAGGTGCCATCGCCCAGGTTCTGGAACACGTGTGGTGTGTCGGTGAACGGTGCCTGCCCGGACCACGTCACGCCTTCGCCGCCCATGTGGGTAAAGGTGTCGGTGGCACGGTTCATCCAGGTCACCATGTAATGGCAACCGATGCCGCCGAGCGCACGCGAGCCCTCCGGCACTGCGGTGGAAGTGTTGTGCGGGCAGCCGGAGCAGTAATGCGGCACGCGCGGAAACAGTGCGCGCGGCAAAGCCATTTCCGCTTCCTTGGCCTCCATCCAGCGCAGCCGCTGTTCGATCGAGTCGGTCATCGCGCTGGACGGCAGCGCAAAGCGCTGGATGCGCTTGCCGATCACCGCCGCGATCGTGGCCGGGGTCAGCTCGCCGGTGGAGGGCAGGATCCACGCGCCATGCTCGTCGTACTTGCCGACGATGCTCGGCCGCGCACCGGCACTGGCCGGCCAGTTGTAGAACAACTCCTTCATCTGGCGCTCGATGAAGGCCTTCTTTTCTTCCACCACCAGGATGTCTTCGAGCCCGTGCGCGAACGCGCTGATGCCCACCGGCTCCAGCGGCCAGGTCATGCCGACCTTGTACACGCGGATACCGATCTGCGCGCAGGCCTGCGCATCCAGTCCCAGGTATTCCAGCGCCTGCAACACGTCCAGGTAGCTCTTGCCGGTGGTGACGATGCCCAGCCGTGCATGCGGCGAATCCAGCACTACCTTGTCGATCTGGTTTGCCCGCGCGAAGGCCTGCGCGGCGGCGATCGCATAGCGGTGCAGGCGCATTTCCTGATCCAACGGCGGATCGGGCCAGCGAATGCTCAAGCCACCCGGCGGCAGCGCGAAGTCCTCCGGCAGCACGATGCTGCGTGCGAACGGATCCACCTCCACCGACGCGGACGATTCCACCGTCTCGGCGATGGTCTTGAAGCCGATCCAGCGCCCGGTGTAACGGCTCATCGCCCAACCGAGCAGGCCCATGTCCAGGATGTCCTGCACCCCGGCCGGGTTGAGGATGGGCATCATCGCGCTGACGAATTCTTCTTCCGAGCCATGCGGCAGCGTCGAGCTGCGGCAGGCATGGTCGTCGGCGGCCAGCGCCAGCACGCCGCCATGCGGCGAGGTGCCGGCGGCATTGCCATGCTTGAACACATCGCCGCTGCGATCCACGCCCGGGCCCTTGCCGTACCACATGCCGTACACGCCCTGCACGGTGGCGCCGGGGAACAGGTTGGTCTGCTGGGTGCCCCAGACCATGGTCGCGGCCAGGTCTTCGTTGAGGCCGGGGGTAAAGGTCACCTTGGCCGCGTCCAGATGCTTGCGCGCGCGCCACAGCTCCAGATCGAAACCGCCCAACGGGCTGCCGCGATAGCCGCTGATGAAACCGGCGGTCTTCAGGCCGGCGGCATCGTCGCGCAAGCGTTGCATCAGCGGCAGTCGCACCAACGCCTGCACGCCGGACAAGTAGATGCGTCCATCGGCACGCGTGTACTTGTGCTCAAGTGAGTAGTCCGCATCCAGCTGGCCGAGCTCCGGCGTGTTGGCAGCGTCGGGGGAAGAAAGTGCGGCAGTACTGGTCATGGCGTGCCCGGAAAGGGTGGCTGGAACCCGGGGCTCCAAAGGCATCGCAAGTGTAACAGCCGCTATTCACGTCCTTGGCCGGCGAGTGTGCATCGCGGCGATACTGAGGTTAGGATGGGACCGGGTTGGGGTTTGTCGTGTGTCGCAAGGGGAAAAACCGGTGAGAACGAAGTTCGCATGGGCCATTGCGTTGGCCCTGCTCGGAGGCGTTTGGTCGTTGGCGCAGGCGCAATCCCTGCCCAAGCCCAAAGAATTTTATTTCGACGAAGACCGCAGTACGACCAAGGCCGTGGTCGCCGTGCAGGGTCAGGGCGATGCGGTGGTCGACCGGTTGGCGGCGATGGTGCAGCGCGAGGCGCGCGCGGCCGAGCCACGCGCACAGCTGGCATCGCTCGCCTACGCCGGGGGCCGCACCCAATTGGGCGACGAGCTCTACCAGGGCGCATTGGCATTGGTCTCCAACGGTGGCCAGCAATATCGCACCATCACCTGGAATTACGGCTGGGATCTGTTGCGCGCCGACAAGCCCGACAAGGCGCTGCAGCAGTGGGCCACGCTGGCCAACGGCCGCCCGCTCGCCCCGGAATGGCTGCCGACCACCGCCGCATTGGCACTGTGGCGCGCCGATCGCAAGCAGGAGGCGGTCCAGTGGTACGCCGCCGCTGTGCGCACCTGGCCGGATCGCTGGAGCAGCCCCGCCAACTACGCCAGCCAATTGCCGGACTGGCGCGAGGCAGAGCGCGCCACGCTGGCCGAGGTGTTCGCCGCCTGGAAGGCCAACCCGCCTGCGTTCCCGTAAAGCGGCATCGCATGGAGGGAAACCACCGCAGCGCGATGGGTGCATCGGCAGCATCTGCGGTGGGCCATCTGCCGCAAGGGTTGCGTTCGCGTAGAAGCGGCCTGCGCAACGTGCGTCGTCCTCGAAGCGAGCGGTATGGACGTCGTTGGCGACCGACTGCTCCACCTATCGTGCGGCTGTCGCGACTGCGCACCCAGGGACGCGCCCATTCGCCATCACCGGCCGTCGCAAGTCCCCCCTTTAGCTCTATAGGGCATCACTAGACGGTGTGGATGACGCCGCGACGGAGCGACGTGTGCTGCCTGGTACCCGCCACCATCACACGACACGTGGTCACTACACCGTTGTGGGCGCTTTGTCGGCATCCATGTCGCCAACGGTGCCGCGGCGGTGAACGGACAAGGGCCGTGCAGATGGTCGGTCTGCATGGTTGACCCCGGCTTGCGTCTATAGCGGCTGCGGGAAACCGCACAGGGCGGCCGCATGTGCAGGTGCGCGTCAGGCCAACGCGCCGCAGATCCAGGCCTGCCACGCGCGCCGTGCGATCCTGTGCGTCGCTTTCCGACGGACCTGATCACGCCATGGCGGTGGATGCATTTGCATTGATTCTGACGATGCTGGGGCTCGGCCTGCTGTTCGCCCGCCTGCGGGTGCTGCCAGCTAACAGCGCCGAGGTGCTCAATCGCATCGTCTTGTATGTCTGCCTGCCTGCCTCGGTGCTGACCTATGTACCGCGCCTGCATCTGGATGCCTCGCTGGGCGGTGTGATCGCCACCCCGTGGTTGCTGACCGCCATCATCGTGCCGCTGCTGTGGGGCTGCAGCCGTGTGTTCCGGTTCGGCCGCGAGGAATACGCCGCGCTGCTGATGTGCGTGGTGTTCACCAACTCCAGCTTCATCGGTTTTCCGATGGTGCGTGCGCTGATCGGCGACCAGGCCTTGCCGTATGCGGTGGCCTACGACCAGTTCGGCACCTTCGTGCTGTTGTCCACCTTCGGGCTGTACGTGCTGGCGCGCTACAGCGGCGACACGCCGCCCACCACGCGCATCATCCTGCTGCGGATGCTGCGGTTTCCGCCGCTGTGGGCGCTGCTGTTCGCGCTGACGTTGATGCCGGAACACCCGCCGACCTGGATCGGCTCAGGACTGAAAAGCCTGGCCGATGCGATGCTGCCGCTGGTGATGCTGGCAGTGGGCTTCTCGCTACAGTTGCGTCTGCCGGCGGAGGAACTCAAGCCGCTGGCGGTGGGTCTGGTCTTCAAGTTGGCGCTGATGCCGGTGCTGGCGCTGCCGCTGTCCTGGGCGCTCGGCCTGCACGGGCAGGTGTTGCAGACCAACGTGCTCGAATCGGCCATGCCGACCATGATCACCGCTGCCGCATTGGCCATCTCGCATCGGCTTGCACCGCGTCTGGCCGCAGCGATGGTCGGTTACAGCATCCTGCTGTCATTGCTGACCCTGCCTGGGTGGGCCTGGCTGTTGGCGCGTCTGGCGGCGTGATGCGATGCGGTTCAGCAGCGTGGACAGCAGTGCACGCATGCGCAAGCGAGCGCATCGCGGTGCAATGCTGCATTGCGATGACAGCACCGCCAATGCAACGCAGGGCAACTGACGACACGCTGCAGGCATCCGCCAGGCACACGCCGCGCACGCATCTTCGCCCGCCGGCCGCACGCGCGTGACCCTGGCGCCTGCAGTGCGTTGTCGCGTTTAACACGTTTCGACTACTTCCTCACCCGCGCGCGGTGTACGCTGCCGGCTTGCTCCCGGAAGCGAGGCGTGCATGAAGACAGTCCTGGTGGCCAGCTCCAAAGGCGGCGTCGGCAAGACCACGATCGCCACCAATCTGGCCGCACATGCGGCGTTGCAGGGCCAGCGCACAGTGCTGGCAGATGCTGATCCGCAAGGCTCGTCCACGCGTTGGGCGCAGCGCCGCGCCAGTCTCGAAAGTGCGGTGCTGCCCATCGATGCCACCCGTCGCCGCAGCTGGCAGGCCGCCGTGCCCGATGGCACCGACCAGTTGATCATCGATGCCCCGGCCGGGGCGATGGCCGATGATCTCAGTGGGTTTCTGGACCACGTCGATGCCATCGTGGTGCCGGTGCTGTCCTCGGCGCTGGATATCGAAGCGGTGGTCGGCTTCCTCAACACGCTAGCCAAGGTGCCGCGCGTGCACCAGCGCAAATTGCCGGTGGGCCTGGTGCTCAATCGCGCCCGCCCCTGGACCCAGACCTCGCAACAGGCGGCCGACATGATCGGCACCTGGCCGTACCCGCTGGTGGCCCAACTGCGCGATACCCAGGCCTATGTGGTCATGGCCGGGCTGGGACGCAGCCTGTTCGACTACCGCTCGGCGCAGGTGCGCGACCATCAACAGGACTGGGAGCCGCTGTTCAAGTGGCTCAAGAAATCCTAGAACCGGATAGATTCCATGCGCGAATTGATCTTGCTGCGACACGCCCACGCCGAACCGGCCGACACCGGCCAGGCCGATTTCGATCGCCCGCTGTCCCCGCATGGCATCGCCGAGGCCGAATCGGCTGGCCGGTGGCTGCGCGAGCAGCGCCTGGTGCCGGACCGCGTGTTGTGCTCCCCGGCGCGGCGCGCCCGCGAAACGCTGGAAGCGGTGCTCGAGCTCACCGGCTATATCGAGCAACGCCTCGATCAGCGCATCTACGAGGCCACACCCGGGACCCTGGCCAGCCTGGTGGACGAACACCGCGAGGCCGAGCGCCTGCTGCTGGTCGGCCACAACCCCGGCCTGGAACGCCTGGCCGCGCTGATGCACAGCGGGCAGACCGGCGATTACCGAGGCATGCCGACCGCCTCCATCGCCTTGCTGGCATTGCCGCTGGACGCTGCCATCGAGCCGGGCATCGCGCGCCTGACCGCCTTCTGGTGGCCCTGATCCGTGACCCCATCGCTGCGCTGGTACGCCTGGCTCGTCCTCTGGGTCGCGCTGCCCTGCATGGCGCAGCAGAAGCTGCATTCCATCGATCCGGTGCAATCGCGCTTCGGATTCGAAATCAAGACCCGCTTCGGCATGAAGATCGAGGGGTTGTTCCCGCGGTTTCACGGTGAGGTGGTGGAGTCGCCCGAGGGACGCCAGCAGGTGCGCTTCCGTCTGGATGCCACGCAGGTGGAAATTCCCGGCAAGGACCGCTACACCTCGTGGATGCGCGGCGAGGATTTTTTCGATGTGGAACAGTATCCGGTGGTGGAGTTCGAGTCGTTTCCCTATACCGAAGAAGCGGTAAAAAAGGGCGGCGACATCACCGGCAACCTGACCATTCGCGGAATCACCCATGTGGAGACCCTGCATGTGGCGGCGGCTGAATGCGCACGGCCGGGCTATGATTGCGATGTGATCAGTCGAGGTACGGTGCTGCGTGGACGGTACGGAATGAATGCGTGGCAGATGGCCCTGGGCGACAGGGTGACGTTCATTCTGCGTGGCCGGCTGCAGGAGGCGCGGCGCCCGTGACGCTCCTGTTGAGGGTGCTTGTGCTGGCAACGCTGTTGCTCGGCACCGGATGCGCCGGCCTGTCGCAAATCGAACGCAACCGTGCCGCCGGCATCGCCGCTGCCGCACGCAGTACCGCAGTCAATTGCACCCAGGCCAATCATTGCGCCCAGGTCTCGCCCTTGCGCACGCTCGGCGGCGATGCGATCACCGCTTCGACGCCGGCCGCGCCACGGCACTACGCCACCATCGTCGATCACGGCGAGGAATCGCTGGTTGCGCGGCTCAACCTGATCCGCAGCGCCACCCGCAGCATCGATCTGCAGACCTACATCTTCGACAAGGACGACAGCGCGCGCATGGTGCTGGATGCGTTGGTGGACGCCGCCCAGCGCGGGGTCAAGGTCCGCATCCTGATCGACCAGCTGTCGGCGATCGCCGATCTGCAGATCCTCGGTGCGCTGGCCAGCACCCACGAAAACCTGCAGCTGCGCATCTACAACCCCACCTTCGGCAAGGTCAAGCTCAATTACTTCGACTATGTCGGCAGCGTCGCGTGCTGTTTCCGCCGCTTCAATCAGCGCATGCACAACAAGTTGCTGGTGGTGGACGATGTACTCGGCGTGGTGGGCGGGCGCAATTACCAGGACGACTATTACGACTGGGACAGCGAATACAACTTCCGCGACCGCGACGTGATTCTGGCCGGGCCGGAAGTGCGTGCGATGGCGGCCAATTTCGATGCGTTCTGGCGTGCGCGGCGCAGCGTGCCAGCCGAGCGGCTCAACGATGTCGGACGCCTGTTGCTGCAGCAGGGCGCCCCGACGATGCCGGCGGCCGACGTCCAACGCCCCGATCGGGTGGCGCGCGTGGACCGCGAGGCCCGCGACCCGCAATTCGTGCGCGATGCCTTCGTCACGCCCGCCATGCCGGTCCAGCGCGTGCTGTACGTAGCCGATCTGCCGCAGAAACACCGCAAGGAACACGCCGCCAAGGCGGTGTCCACGGCGCCGGAGCTGGACAGCCTGATCGCCGGCGCGCAACAGGAAGTGTTGCTGCAAACGCCGTATCTGGTGCTGTCCGATGCGGCCCAGGCGATCTTCCGCGACCTGCGCAAACGCCCGCAACCGCCGCGCATCGTGGTTTCCACCAACAGCCTGGCCGCCACCGACAACCCGATCGTCTATGCGCTTTCTTACAAGTTCAAGCGCCGCAACCTGCGCGAGTTGGGCTTCAACATCTATGAGTACAAGCCGTTCCCGCTGGATGCGCCGGTGGACTACGCCAACCTGGTGCCGGACCCGCTCAATGCCGCCTCCGAGCCTGCCAGCGGCGATGGTCGCGTCAATCGCCTGATCGGCGGCAGCGCGGCCGGCAACGCGATGCGCGGGATTGGCGGTGGCGGCGGCGGCGGCGGCGGCGGTGGCGCCGATGCGACGGCGCGCACTGCGAGGCGCGGTGCGACAGGTGGGCGTGTGCCGGGTGGCAGCGAAGTCGATCGACGCGTGTTGCGCACCGAGACGCGGCCCTCGTTTCTGGGCACGCGTGCGGTCAACAAACCCTTGCCGGTGACCCGTGCCGGTGCGCGTATGGGCCTGCACGCCAAGTCGCTGGTGGTGGATCGCCGCATCGGCGTGATCGGCACCCACAACTTCGATCCGCGCAGCGAGAACTACAACACCGAAGCGGCGGTGGTCATCGACGATGTGCGCTTCGCGCAGGCGCTGGCGGCCAGCATCGAACGCGACATCGCCCCGGAAAACGCCTGGACGGTGGCTTCGCGCGAAAAACCGCCGGTACTGAGCGGATTGAACTACAGCGTGGGCAAAGTGTCGGAAGCCTTGCCGGTGCTGGATTTCTGGCCCTGGCGCTATGCCACCAATTACGAATTCCAGCCGGGGCCGGGTTGCCCGTTCCCGCTCAAGCGGCAGGATCCGCAATTCCGGCAGTGCTATGTGGCGGTGGGCGATTTCCCCGAGGTCAACGTCGGCCCGAAGTGGCTGCTGGTCCGGATGCTGACCGCCTTCGGCGCCGGGTTGGTGCCGATTCTTTGATCGGGTAGGTCGGCAACCGGCCGCTGTGATGGCGAGAGGTTGCGCGGCGCATGGAGGCAGGCCGAGCGTTGACGCCGCACAGCGATGATGTCGGCCGCAGCACCCAGACAACCTGCATGAACCGTTGCAGCACCCTCGGAGCCGAGGCAGTGGGCGACAGTTGAACCACACTTCCCGGCCGCAGACGCTGTTGCGATTCCCGATTCCCGATTCCCGATTCCCGATTCCCGATTCCCAATCCCCAATCCCCAATCCCCAATCCCCAATCCCCAATCCCCAGCCTATGACCTTCCGTGAACCCGTCGATCTGGCCGCCCTCAACGCCTCCAGTCGCGACACCTTGACCGAGCATCTGGGCATCGTCTTCACCGATGCCGGCGACGATTGGTTGCGTGCCACCATGCCGGTGGATGCGCGCACCAAGCAGCCGTATGGCCTGCTGCATGGCGGCGCCTCGGTGGTGCTGGCCGAAACCCTGGGCAGTAGCGCCGGCAACCTGTGCGTGGATATGACCACCCACATGTGCGTCGGACTGGAGATCAACGCCAACCATCTGCGCGCCGCCCATCAGGACTTGGTCACCGGTACCGCCCGAGCCGTGCATGTGGGGCGTACCACCCAGGTGTGGGACATCACCATCGACAATCCGGCCGGCAAGCGCGTGTGCGTGTCGCGGTTGACCCTGGCGGTGGTGCCGCGCCTCAATGGCTGAGGATGTCTTGCAAGCACATGGGTGGAACAGCGCCGCCCGTCGCCGGCACTGCGCGATGGCCGAGCTGCTGTCACAATAGTCGCGCTTCCTTCCTTTGGTACCGGTTCCGTTCCGTCAATGAGCGAGTCATCCCTGGACGCCACGCGTGCTGCTGGCGGCGCGACGCGTTGGTTCCGGTACCTGTATCGGGTGCCGTTGTTGCTGATGCACCTGAGCATCTGCCTGCCGATCACCATGCTATGCGTGGTGGCGCCGCCGCTGGCGCGCATCCGTACCGGACGCGACGACACCCTGGACGAGCGCATGATCCGCTGGTGGCAGGGCAACCTGATGCGCATCTTCGGATTTCGCCTGCGGCGTTTCGGCACGCCGCTGCCGGGTGCGACGTTGTTCGTGGCCAATCACGTCAGCTGGGTGGACATCTCGATGCTGCACAGCCAGCGCGTGATGGGCTTCGTGGCCAAACGCGAAATCGCCGGCTGGCCGTTGGTGGGGTGGCTGGCGACCAAGGGCCAGACCATCTTCCATCAGCGCGGCAATACCGAGTCGCTGGGCGGTGTGCTGCAGGAGATGCTGCTGCGCCTGCAAAGCGGCAAGCCGGTGGGAGTGTTCCCGGAGGGGCGTACCCGTGGCGGCACCGAGGTCGGCCCGTTCCATGCGCGCATCTTCCAGGCGGCGGTCGAGGCCGGCGTGCCGGTGCAGCCGGTGGCGCTGCGCTATGGCGAGCGCGGCAATGCGCAGGCGGTGGTGGCGTTCGGCGAGCGCGAGAGCTTCTTCGCCAATATCGTGCGCCTGCTCGGCGAGCCGTCGCGGCTGGCCGAAGTGCATTTTCTCGAACCGATTCGCGCATTGGATATCGAAGGACGTCGTCGCCTGGCCGATACCTCGCGTCAACGCATCATCGCCGCGATGGAGTCCTGAGCCGGCGATGCGCATGCTCATCGCCCCTGCGGCCAGCGCAACCTTCTCTGGCCCGATGAGCGCATGAACGCCTCCGACTATCTGCCGCCGCGCTGGCTGCGCAATCCACATGTGCAGTCGGTGCTGGGCAGCAGCGCATTGCGGCGGATCCGCAGCCGCCAGTTGCTGGCTGCCAGCGGTGCGGTCACCACCGAGCACATTCTCGACGGTGGCGACGGCGTGCGCTTGCAGGGCTGGATGAGCATCCCGCCCGGCGACGCGCCGGTACGCGGTACGGTGCTATTGCTGCACGGCTGGGAAGGCAGCGCCGAGTCCAATTACATGCGGCTGACCGCAGCACGCCTGCTGGGACTCGGTTACCAGGTCTTTCGGCTCAATTTCCGCGATCACGGCGGCACCCATCACCTCAACGTGGATCTGTTCCACTCCGATCGTATCGACGAGGTGGTCAACGCAGCAGGCGATCTGTGGCGGCGGTTTCCTGCGCCGCAATTGCTGGCGGCCGGATATTCGCTGGGCGGCAATTTTGCGCTGCGGCTGGCACTGCGCGCGCCGGCCGCCGGGTTGCCGCTGGTACGCGTGGCGGCGGTGTGCCCGTTGCTGGATCCTGCCGCGACCATGCTGCAGCTGGAAAACGGCCCGCAGTTCTACGATTGGTATTTCCGCCGTAAATGGCGCGACTCGCTGCTGCGCAAGCGCAAGCTGTTCCCCGAGCAGCATGGTTACGACGATGCCACCCTGGCGCTGGACATGCGTGGCCTGATGGCCTGGCTGGCCGAGCAACACACCGGGCATGGTTCGCTGCAGGCGTATTTCGACAGTTATTCGATCGCCGGCGAACGTCTGGCCGGCTTGCAGATTCCGTGCGCCATCCTGATGGCCGAAGACGACCCGGTGATTCCGTTCGGCGACTTCGCCGCCTGGAAGTTGCCTGCGCATGCGCAACTGGAAATCGCGCGCTGGGGCGGCCACTGCGGCTTTCTGGAAAACGCGCGTGGCGACGGCTTCGCCGAACGCTGGGTGGCCGAGCGGCTCACGGCTGCACTGTAGAGCGTGCTGTTTGCATTGCCGTGTCACGTGATGCGTGGCATATCGCTCCAAGGTCTGCCAGTTGCCCAGTGAAATAACATAGGCAACTGGTTCGCGTTAGTTTAAGAGCGGCTAACAAAACGACTTCGCGTCAGCCTACTGCAGGCCGGCTGATCTGCGGCCTGGCTGCAGGGCCCTTGCCCGCCCAGCGTCGCGGGACACGCTGCAAGGACGTCCTTGTAAGCTCTTACGCGGCATCCATGCCGCGTAAGGTCCCGCGACGCTGGGCGGGCAAGTACCAGTCGAGATGGTCGGCATGCATGGGTTTAAACACAGCAACCAGCGGAGTCTCTGGTGCGGTGTCCTCGCCGCTTGCGGGACCGTGTGGCGGCATGGATGCCGCCACCGAGCCTCCAGGGATGGATGCACGGCGTGTCCCGCGAGCGGTGAGGGCACCGCGCCCTCGACCCACTCAGTGTTTGATCTGTGCTTCTGACTGCATCCACCAAGATACGACCGACAAAACCACTGCACTCACTGACAGGCGCTCGCTAGGTTTTGTTAGCGGCTCTTAGGCAACTGGTTCGCGTTAGTTAAGTCGCCACGCCAAAAGCGGCTAGCACGAATTGCTAGGTCGTGCAGGTGCTCAGATTCCCTTCCCAGCGTCCGCTGGAAACAAGGCGCAATGCCTCGAAATAATAATATTTTTGATTCGTGCGAAGTTTTAATAGCCCAACATCTAGGAGCGCAGGTAGCGTTGCGCCATGAATGAAGGTCCTAAGGAACCTCTGAACAACGCACCACAGATACGCGACACTACCCGCCTGATGTTGAGGAGTGATCCATGCAACTGACGTTCGGTGACGCTGAGGGCCTGGGCAAGCGCAAGCAGACCCGGCGCGAGATTTTTCTGGCCGAGATG